>NZ_JBFBBT010000033.1:0-78169 GCF_040682815.1 Amycolatopsis sp. NPDC051102 | reverse complement strand
GCGCGGCTGGCCTGCTGGACCTGTCCGCAGCCTTGGTCGACTCGACCCACCTGCGTGCCCTCAAAGGGGGGACCACACCGGACCCAGCCCGGTCGACCGCCGCAAGCTTGGCTCGAAGCACCACCTGATCACCGACGCCCACGGCACCCCGCTCGCCGTCACACTCACCGGCGGCCATCGTAACGACGTCACCCAGCTGATCCCGCTGCTTGACGCCATCCCACCGATCCGCGGCGTCGTCGGCAAGCCACTGCAGCGGCCTCGCCGGCTCTACGCCGACCGCGGCTACGACCACGACAAGTACCGCCGCCTGGTCCGCGCCCGCGGCATCACCCCGCTCATCGCCCGCCGCGGCACCGAACACGGCTCCGGCCTCGGCAAAGTCCGCTGGCCAGTCGAACGCACCTTCGCCTGGCTCAAAAACTTCCGACGACTACGCATCCGCACCGAACGACGAGCCAACGTCCACCAAGCCATCCTCAGCCTGGCCTGCTCCGTAATCTGCCTCCGCAAACTCATTCTGAACTGAGTCCTAAGGGTCACCCGGTCCGCGAGAAGACCGAACTGTTCGGCAAGGGCGACCGGTACAAGGTCCGCTACTACGATCCCGAGGGCAACGAGCGGAGTAAGTCCTTCCCGGACAAGCAACTCACGAAGGCCAAGACCTTCCTGACCAAGATGCAACACGACGTGCTCGCCGGTGAGTACATCTCGGCCGAGTCCGGCGAAGAGAAGTTCCGCGACTACACGGCCCAGTGGCGCAAGGGCCAGTCCGCCGACGCGGGGACCCGGCAGACCGTGAGCAACCACCTCAAGACCGGGATCTTCCCGTTCCTCGGGGACAAGCCGCTCAAGGTGGCCGCGAAGACCGACACCATTCGTGACTGGCTCGATTGGTTGGAACGGCCGAAGAGCGAAGGCGGTCGCGGCCTGATGGCGTCCACTCGCGCGGTGCTCTTCGACACCGTGTCCGCCATCCTCCAGGCCGCCTACGACGACAAGAAGATTCGGGCGAACCCGTGCCGGGCGAAGAGCGTCAAGCGGCCCAAGCCTGTCCAGCGGAAGGTCATCCCGTGGCCGGACAGTCGAGTCCGCGCGGTCCGGCTCGCCCTGCCCGCCGAGTACACCGTCACGGTGCCGCTCGGGGCTGGCCTCGGGCTTCGGCAGATGGAGATCTTCGGGTTCAGCCCGGACGACGTCGACCGGGACGAGATGATCGTCAACGTTCAGCGTCAGATCCGGTGGATCGGCACTCAGCCGGTGTTCTCACCGCCCAAGGGCGGCAAGACCCGTGTGGTGCCGCTCGGGCAAGGCGTGCTCGATGACATCGACGACTACATGGCCACCTTCGAGCCCGTCACGCTGACACTCCCTTGGCTCGAACCGGGTGGCCGGCCGGAGACCGTGCGCGTGTTGATCGGCCGAGTTATCAAGCGCAGCGCCTACGCGGGGCAGCCGATCGGGAACGTGATCAAGGGGTCGAACTTCGCGTACCACGCCTGGCGGCCGGCCTTCGCGAGTGCGGGACTCGACTACGTCGAACGCCGGGACGGGATGCACGCCATGAGGCATTTCTTCGCCTCGACGATGCTTGCCAACGGCGTGTCGATCAAGGAAGTCGCCGAGTACCTAGGACACCACGACCCCGGTTACACGCTCCGGATCTACACCCACCTCGTCCCGTCGAGCCACAAGCGGGCTCGCGCGGCCACCAACCGCGTGTTCAAGCCCCGCCGGCCGCCGCAGACGGCCCAGGATTCCGAGACGGCCTGACGACGGCCTGGCGGAACCAAACGCAACAAACCAGCAGGTCAGAGGCGTATCGGTTTCTTGTTCATGAACTCCTCAATCCCCAAAGCCCCCAGCTCCCGTCCCATCCCCGACCGCTTGATGCCCCCAAAAGGCAGATCCGCCTCCGACCCACCCGACTTGTTCACATAAACCATCCCCGCCTCGATCCCCCGCGCCACCCGAGCCGCCCGGGCACGATCGGTCCCGAACACACTCGCCCCCAGTCCGAACGGTGTGTCGTTCGCCAGCGCCACCGCCTGCTCCTCGCTCTCCGCGCGGAACACCAGCGCCACCGGGCCGAAGATCTCTTCGTGGTACGCCGCCATCTCCGGTGTCACGTCCGTCAAAACCGTTGCCTCCACGTACGCTCCCGGGCCCGGTATGCGGTGGCCGCCCGCGCGTAACGTCGCTCCCGCCGTGATTGCCGCCTGGATCTGGGCCGCCACCTCGTCCGCTGCCGCTTTCGAGGCCAACGGGGGCAGCGTTGTCGATGGGTCTGCCGGGTCTCCTGGGACGTAGTACTCCGTCACGCGTTTGGCGAACCGGTCGGTGAACTCCTCGTACAGCTCCGCCAGCACGATGATGCGCTTGGGCGCGTTGCACGACTGGCCGCAGTTGCGCATCCGGGCCGTTGCCGTTGTCCGGACCGTTTCGTCCAGGTCGTCCGTGTCCAGCACGATCAGCGGGTCCGAGCCGCCCAGTTCCAGGACGCACCTCTTGAGGTTGCGGCCCGCCTCCGCCGCCACCGCGATGCCCGCCTGCTCGCTGCCCGTCAGCGACACCCCCGCCAGGCGCGGGTCCGCCAGCATCCACGGGACCTGCCGGCTCGACGCGAACACGTTCACGTACGCGTCCGCGGGCACGCCTGCGTCCCGCAGCACGCTCTCGATCGCCGACGCCGAACGGGGGCAGATCGATGCGTGCTTGAGCAGGATCGTGTTGCCCAGCACCAGGTTCGGTGCCACGAAGCGGGCCACCTGGTAGCACGGGAAGTTCCACGGCATGACCCCCAGCAGCGCCCCGATCGGCTCCTTCGTCAGCACCGCTTCGCCGCCGCGGATCGGCAGGGGCTCGTCCGCCAGCAGGTCCGGGCCGCGCTCGCCGTAGTACCGGAAGATGTCGACGACGACGCCGACTTCGCCGCGGCCCTCGTTGATGCGCTTGCCCATCTCCAGCGTCATGATCGCGGCCAGCTCGCCGGCGCGCTCCGCGAACAGCTCCGCCGCCCGCAGCACCACCGCGGCGCGCTCGGCGACCGGGCGGGCGCGCCAGGCCAGGAAGCCGCGGTGCACGCGGTCGATCGCGGCGCGGACCTCCTCGTCGGCCGCGTTCGGGATCTCGTCCACCAGCTCGCCCGTCGCCGGGTTGGTGACTGTGTACAAGACGGCCTCCTTAGCCAGGCTACTGGATACTGTATACACTATCTGGGCAATGATCGGCACCCGCGCGGCGGTACCCCTCCCCGCTTGATCGACTATCGTTCCCCCATGACGCTGGAACTCACCGGCGGACCCGATTTCGCCATCACAGCACCGAAAAACACGCGCTGGAGCCGGCGGTACGCCGACGGCGCGGTCACCTTCGGCAGCCCTGCGCGGACGCCCGAACGCATGCCGCGGGTGTGGAGCGGCCGTGGTCTGGGCCTGCCGGAAGCCGAACTGGCGGAGTTCGCCGGGCAGCTGCGCCGCGTCATGAAGCACGACGAGTACTGGGCGGCGCGGGCCCGCAACGCGGGCGACGCGACGGTCTGGACGCCTGGCCGCTACGACGACGAAGACGGCTTCGTGTACTTCGCCGGCCCGTGCACGCACGGCGACCCCTGGCCCGGCTACCGCCCGGCCCGGGCCTTCACCGTCGCGCTCCCCCACGTCCGCGGCCTGCGGATCCGGGTGGCCGCGTACCTGGCCGGATGAGAGCCGCGAGCGCGGGCGCCGTCGCCGCCGTGGTGAGCGGTATACCGTCGACTGTCCACGCGCTCGTCACCGGTGGTGACGTCCTGGCCGTCACCCGCGCGGCCGGCACCCTTATGCCAGGCAAACGCGACCGGCCCGGCGTCGCCGCCGGGCTGGTCGCGCACGTCTTCGTCTCCGCCGGATGGACCGGCGTGCTCGCCGCGGTTTCGCGCCGCCACCGGCTGGGCGCCGGCGGCGGCGCGGTCGCCGGACTCGTCATCGCGGCGCTGGACCTCGGGATCGCGGCCCGCGGCTACCCCGCCGTGCGGGCGTTGCCACGCGGGCCGCAGATCCTGGACCACCTGGTGTTCGGCGCCGTCACCGGCGCGCTGCTCGACCGTCCACAACGGACGGATCAGGGCACGACCTCGACGACGTCACCCGGGTGCAGCGAGTTGTAGAACGTCACCGCGTCGGCGTGCGAAAGGTGCACGCACCCGTGGGACTTGACCTTAAGGCTGCCCTGGTGGAACGCGACCCCGGTGGTGGTGAAGAACACCGAGTACGGCATCGGACCGTTGAACTGCTTGCTGTAGTGGTCGATGTCCTTGTACTGCACGTGGAACTTCCCCAGCGGGGTCGGGTACTTAGGCAGCCCCACCGTGATCGGGACGCCGCCGTGGGTGACGTTCCCGGCGCCGTCGGTCAGCCACGCGGTATTCGAACTGCGCTGGACGCAGGCCTTCGCTTCGGCACTGCACGGCGTCGACGCCGCTTCGGCCGTTCCCGCGAACGCCACGGTCCCCGCCATCGCGGCGACCCCGCCCAGTAGTGCGATCATCCTCCGGTTCATCGTGCGCCTCCCGTTGTCGTTCGGCTACACAAAGAGAGTGCCCAGCCGGGCGATCTTCGAACCCGCGGAACACGGAGAATCCGCAAATCAGTTCTGCGGCTGCGAAAGCCCGAGGAATTCCGCCTGTTCCCGGTCGTAGCGGCGGGTCAGGCCGGTGCCGTAGCGGTCCCACCAGTTCTGCGTGTGGCCACCCTGGGTGGTCGTGGTCGCGCCGTAGATCTGGCGGTCGTACTCGACGCGCGCGTCGCGGAACTCCTGCTGGAACTGCTCCGGCGTCAGGCCCTGGACGTGCTGGATGGTCGCGTCGCCGAGGGTGCGCGAGCTGCGCACGATGTCCTCGCCCGCCATGTGGTTGAGGATGGCCCGGACGCCGCCGGCGCCGCGCATGTGCGCGCCGGACATGATCGCGGCCTGGGTGCCGGGATCGGTGAAGTTGAGCGCGCCTGCCGTGCGCGCGTTCGCGGTCATCAGGTCGGCGACGACGGCGCGTTCTTCGGCGCTGCCGATCCCGTACTGCTCGCGCGCGGCGATGATCCGGTCGTAGCCGTTGTGCATGTTCTGCCGGAAGCCGTAGGCCTCGGGCACTCCGCCCTGCTCCCCCGTCGCGCCTTCGGACCGCATGATCGAGTCGACGACCCGGGGGTCGAGCTGCTGCGGCACGGCGGCGGCCGCAGCGGCGCCGCCGCCACCGCCCTGCCCGCCGCCGTAGGCCTGGGCGACGTCGGAGTCGGCGGCGCGGTAGCCGTCCGCGGCGGTCTGGACGTTCTGGTTCACGTTCGTCAGCAGGCTGAACAGCTTCTGGAGCGCGCTGCCGAGCGTCGAGTGCAACGCCGTGTTCGCGGCGGCGACCCCGCTGCCGATCCCGGCGAAGGACAGCGCGTCCAGCACCAGGCCTTCCAGATCGCGGGTCGCCGAAAGGAAGGACGAACCGACGTCTTCGACCGCCCTGACAACCGCCCCCATTTCCGCGGTTTCGGCGCGGTAAGCCCCGGCACTCATGGTCTGCTCCCTCCGGACACCGGCTGTGCGCGTCGAGAATTCCCCACCGCGCCCGCCCGGCCCACGGCCGAATTACCCACTGGTCGCGGCCGGAGTGCCCACAACGGCGCTAAGGTCGGGAGATGAGCAACCCGCACGACGACCAGAACGTGGTCGAGGGCGAGATCGTCGACGACACCCCCACCGCGGCGATCGCGATCCCGGCGCCGCCGCTGCCGGATCCGGACTACAGCGAGGGCGGGGTGCCCAGCTTCGACTTCGTCCGGGACAAGATCGAGAACCGGTACACCACGTCGCTCGGTGCCGCCGACGTCGCCGGCCTCGGCACGGAGAACACGGCCGAAGCCCTCGACAAGCAGATCGCGGACCGCGACCAGGCGGCCAAGGACCGGCTGGCCGAGATCCGCCGCTCGATGCGCGGCGAGTGACCGCGCACCGGCTTCACGTCTGGCGCGCGGACCCGCACTCCGGTGCGCCGCTGCCCCGGAGGAAGTGCGCGGCCGCGTAGCCCGTGCTGCCGCCCGCCGTGCCACGCAGCCAGCGGTCGTCGCCCGAGGCGGGCGTTCCGTGCATCCAGCACTCGGCCGCGAACGTGGCGCCCTCCTTGGCCCAGCCGACCCGGCGGCACGTCGACGCCGCACAGGACCGGATGTTCAGGCCGCTGCCCGTGCCGGTCACGACGTACGGCGTGGGCGCGGTTCGCGCCAGCAGGTCGCTGCCGCCGGCGGCGGGATTCGGCGCCGGGGTGGCGGGCGAGCCGGCCGGGCCCGACGTCAGCCCGCCGACCAGCAGGAACACCAGGAAACCAGCGACGGCAGCGCCGGCCAGCACCCGGACGAGCACACCGAATTTCAATACGACGAACATGGCCTGGCCCCTTCCCCTCGGCGCCGTCCGCTCCCCTGCAAGTCTGTGCCTGGGCGGAGCAGCTTTGCAATTCCCACGGCGAAATCCCAGGGCGGGACTACCTGTTCGGCCTAGCTGTCCGTCAGAGGGATGCCCACCGGTGGAAACCCACCCCGGGGGCGTCCCACGTCAACCCGGCGGGAGGGGGTATCGTCCGCGGCGCGGTGGGAAACCCACGACCGGGCTTCCCATCCTGAACGGCCCACCACCAGAACGAAGGTCCCCCGCATGGCCGCCACGCAAGGCCCGATCGTGCCGCGCCGCAGGATCGCGGACACGCTCAAAGGGCTGCGCGACGAATCCGGCCGCACCCTCGACGAGGTGGCCGAGGCGCTGCTGATCTCGACGTCGAAGCTCTCCCGGCTCGAGAACGCGCAGGGCAGCCCGCAGGCCAGGGACGTCCGCGACCTGATCCGCTTCTACGGGATCGAGAACACCCAGCTGGCCGACCGGCTGATGCGCTGGGTGAAGGCGTCCGGGCGCCAGGGCTGGTGGACCGACTACTCGCAGACCACGGCGACCCCCGGGCTCGACGCGCACCTCGCGTACGAGACCGAAGCGACGGTGGCCCGGATCTACACGATCCCGCTGCTGCCGGTGCTGCTGCAGACCCCCGACTACGCCCGCGCCCAGTACTCCACCCACGAGCACTGGTGGTCGGCCGAGGAGGTCGACCGGCTCGTCGACCTGCGCGAGCGGCGCAAGCACGCCCTCGCCGAGCGCGACGGCATGGACCCGCTGAAGCTGGTCGCGGTCACCCACGAATCCGCGCTGCGGCAGTTCGTCGGCTCCCGCGAGATCATGCACGCCCAGCTCGACCACCTCGTGGAACGCTCGACCGCGCCGAACATCGAACTGCGCGTCTTCCCCTTCTCGCAGCCGCCGCTGTTCTCCATGAGCTGCATGTACGCCTACTTCGAGTTCGAAGACGAACTCGACCGCGACATCGTGCACATCGAGACCCACGCGGGGTTCCGGCACATCGAGACCGCCGAGACGGTCGCCTACTACCGCGGCTACCACGACGCCCTGGTCGCCGCCTCCCTCGAGCCCGACGAAAGCCGCGCCCTGATCCGCGAGATCCAAGCCGAACAGTTCGGCTGACCCTTTCCCTTCACGTTGGGACGAACGCATGGCTTTCGACCTTCCCGGTTCCGCCGGTGAAGACCTCCGCCTGGCCCGCAAGCAGCTCGACACCGGCGGCTACCTCGTCGTGTCGGACGACGAGCTGGGCCTGCCGGGCGCGCGCCTGCGCGAGCACCTGCTGCGCACGTACTTCACGCCGGACGTCCTCCGCTGCTACCCCGGCGACATCCCCGCCGACCGGGAGCGCGCGCGGGACGTCGTCGAGTACGCGTGGGACGGCGATGTCCCGGCGCTGAGCGAGCACGCCGAGATCGCCATCGAGGACCGCGGCGGGCGCCCCGGACGCCGTGAGTACGCGCGCACGCCCGTGGCGGGCGACCCGCTGTTCGCAGCGTGGATCCGCGCCGTGCTGGGCCTGCTGCCGGAACACCGGCGGCGGCCGCGGGGCACCTTCGGCGTCAACATCTTCCGGACGTTCACCAACGTCGTGACCCGCCCGCACGCCGACGGCGAGGAGTTCGTCTTCGTCTACGTCGTGGACCGCGACGGCACCGGCGCCGAGACGTCCCTGTACCGGCCCGAAGACCCGGAAACCCCGGTCCACACGCAGCGGCTCGAGCCCGGGCAGCTCATCGTGTTCGAGGACGCCCGGTTCCTGCACACCGCCAGCCCGCTGGTCGCCCCGGCCGGCCGGCGGGCCCGCCGCGACGCGCTCGTGTGCACTGTGGACTACCCGCAGACCTACGGCCTCAGCTGAAGATCGCCGCCGGATCGCCGGTGTACCAGGCGTTTTCGATGACGACGCGGCGCATCACCCAGCGGTCGCCGTCACGGACGAGGCCGACGTCGTAGCGGTTCTTCAGCAGCGCGTGCGTGCCGTGGCCGGGACTGAGCAGGTGCTGGGCCTCGACCAGCGCGGTGAGGCGGGCGGTGTCGCCGTCGATCGTGACGCGGGGGTTGGTCACCTGGTGGGTCGTGTCGACGCGGCCGGTGAACAGCGCCAGGATCGTGTCCACGATCGCGTCCCGGCCGGTCATCAGCGGCGGGTGGGCGCCCCACCGCGCCGCCGCGGGCCGGAAGTCCAGCTCGGCGTCGGCGGCGAACGACGACGCGAACAGCTCGCGGTCCTTCAGGTCCTGGCCGAGGCCGAAGCGGTACAGCGCGTCGACGATCTCGATGTGGTCGCGCGAGGTTCCTTCGTCGGTCATGTGCTCCAGCCTGCTGAGACCCGCGAAGCCGATCAACGCGATTCTGTGCCACGATCGTCAAGCAGGAGTTCACGATCGGGGCGGGCGCATGCCGGAATCGCGGGAGCTCGAGTCGTTCCTGGCGCTGGCCGAGGAGCTGCACTTCGGGCGCACGGCCGAGCGGCTGCGCGTGTCCACCGCGCAGGTCAGCCAGACGATCCGCAAGCTGGAACGGCGGATCGGCGTGCCCCTGTTCACCCGGACCAGCCGCCGCGTCGAGCTGACGCCGGTGGGGCGGCAGCTGCGCGACGACCTGCGGCCGGCCTGGTCGGCGGTCACGGCGGCGGTGGCCAAGGCGGTCGACGCCGGCCGCGGGGTGACCGGGACGCTGCGCGTGGCGTTCGGCGACGCGGCGGGCGGGCAGCTGCTGGCCGGCGTGGCCGAGCGGTTCCGGCGGCGGGCACCCGGCTGCGAGGTCGAGTTCCGGGAGGCGCGCCCGGCCGAGGTGCTGCCCTGGCTGCGCGAGGGCGAGGTGGACGTCGTGCTCGCCGGGCTGCCGCTCGACGGCCGGGACCTGGTCACCGGCCCGGTGCTGGTGCGGGAGCTGCGCTTCCTCGCCGTCGCGGCCGGGCACCCGTTCGCCCGGTGGGACGCGGTGCCGGTCGCGGACCTGGCCCGGGTCACGGTGCTGCGCTGCGCCCTGCCGGACCCGTGGCTCGACGAGCACGCCCCGGACGCGGACCTGCGGCCGCGAGCCGGCCTGCAGGAGCTGCTCACCCTGGCCGGCGCGGGCGCTGGTGTGCTGCCGGTCGGCGCCCACATCCGGCGCTACTACCCGCGGCCGGACGTGGCGTACGTGCCGATGGCCGACGCGCCCCGGCTCGAGTGGGGGCTCGTGTGGCCGGCCGGAACGGCCTCGGCGCGGGTGCGCGCGTTCGCCGACGCCGCGGCCGAGCTGGTGCGCGAGCCCGTCTGAGCGGCGTCGGCAGCTACGACCGCGCGGCTTGGCCGAGCATGGTCGACGCTGCGCCTTCGCCGCGGCTGAGCTGGGCGCGCCCGGCATGGCCGACACCATGACGGGCCGGCGCTGGACGTTCACGCAATCCCCCGCCCGCACCGCGGCAGCCGTCACGCCGGCGCCGCGCTGAGTCTCACCTCGGTAGCCACCGCACCGCGACCGGCTGGTAGGCGGCGGTGGCCAGCAGCCGGTCCGCGAACACCGGCACCCGGGCCGCCAGGCCGGTGAACCGGACCACCCGCTCCACGTTGCTGCCGGGCTGCGCGATCAGGCAGCCCGCGATCCCGTGTTCGCGGCACAGCGCGAACACGCCCGCCACGCCGTGGGCGCCGCGGATCGACAGAAACTCCAGCATGCCGAGGTCCAGGGCCAGCAGGTGTGGCCCGGGCAGCTCGCAGATGGCGGCTTCGACCACCGTCGTCCACCGCAGCACCGAGCCGATGTCCAGCTCGCCTCGCACTTCGACGACCAGCACGCCGCCGGGCCGTTCCGGGGCGATGTCGTCGCGCATGGCGCCTCCCGGGAGCTGTCCCGTCCCGGGACCATCGTCCCACGTCACGTCAGGCTTCCGTAATACCGGCGTGGAATCATCGGGAGTCCGGGGAAGTTGTACAGGTCGGTGACACCGCACGAGGAGAAGGAGTGACGCCGTGACCACGTCAACCGAAAGGGCCGTCCTGGCCGGCGGCTGCTTCTGGGGCATGCAGGAGCTGTTCCGCCGTCAGCCCGGGGTGATCTCGACCCGGGTCGGTTACAGCGGCGGCGACGTCCCGAACGCCACCTACCGCAACCACGGCACCCACGCCGAGGCCATCGAGGTGGTCTACGACCCGGCGCGGACCACGTTCCGCGACCTGCTCGAGTTCTTCTTCCAGGTGCACGACCCCACGACGAAGAACCGGCAGGGCAACGACATCGGCCTGAGCTACCGCTCGGCGATCTTCTTCGAGAACGACGAGCAGAAGCGGGTCGCCGAGGACACGATCGCCGACGTCGACGCGTCGGGGCTGTGGCCGGGCAAGGTCGTCACCGAAGTGAGCCCGGTGGGTGACTTCTGGGAGGCCGAGCCGGAGCACCAGGACTACCTGCAGCGCATCCCGAACGGGTACACCTGCCACTTCGTGCGCCCGGGCTGGAAGCTCCCGAAGCGCGAGAAGACCGCCTGACACCAGTACCACCGAAGGCCCCTTCGCCGATTCCCGGCGAAGGGGCCTTCGTCGTCTCGGCGGTGACATGCGGGGCTTCGCCCCGAGCCGGGGCTCCGCCACCCGGACCCCCGCAAGCGCAGTGAAGATCACCCGAACGGCGGTGATCCTGATCAATTCCTCAATGGACAGTCGACAGCCGAGGTCCCAATAGCGTCAAATGTCCTGTTTGGGATGTATTGCTACTTCCAAATAAGACCGTACGTTCGTCGCTTGTTCACGAGGCTTCCGCACCGGATCCTGATTTCCGCTAAGCCGCACCATTTTCCCCACCGTCCCCGTTCTCGGCCCGGCTTGTCCCCGGGCCGGTTCGCCCTGCCCGGAGGAGATCCCTCGATGCAACTGAGACGTCCATTCGTCTTGGCCGCGAGCGGCGCCCTGATCGCCGCGGTGTGCACGACCACCACCGCCCAGGCCCAGCCCACCACCCCGAGCGCCGTCCCGGACGCCCAGACCCTGGCCGTGTCGGCCGCGGCCGGCCTCGTGGCGAGCAGGCCCGCCGCGCTGCACGCCAGTGCGGACGACGTTTTCTCCGCCCAGAAGGCGATTTCCGCGACCAACGGGCTGAAGTACATCCCCTACGAGCGCAGCTACAAGGGCCTGCCCGTGGTGGGCGGTGACTTCGTGGTCGCGACCGACTCGACCGGCCAGGTGCTCGGTACCTCCGTCGCGCAGGACCAGACCATCAACCTCGCCACCACCGGGGCGAAGGTGACCAAGGCCGCCGCGGAAGCCACCGCGCGGCAGCAGCTGTCCGCCGTGGACAGCGTCAGCCCGGCCCAGCAGGTCGTCTACGCCCTCGGCGCCCCGACGCTGGCCTGGAAGAGCACAGTCGTCGGCCGCGACGCCGAAGGCCCGAGCCGGCTCGACGTCGTCGTCGACGCCGCCACCGGCAAGGTCCTCCACACGCAGGAACACGTCCTGCACGGTGACGGCACCTCGGCCTGGAACGGCCCGAACCCGGTGCACCTCGACACGACGCACTCGGGCAGCACGTACTCGCTGAAGGACCCGGCCATCACCAACACGTCCTGCCAGGACGCGGCCAACAACACCACCTTCAGCGGCCCGGACGACCTCTGGGGCAACGGGAACGCCACCAGCCGCGAGACCGGCTGCGTCGACGCGCTGTTCGCCGCCCAGACCGAGAACAAGATGCTCTCGCAGTGGCTGGGCCGCAACGGCTTCGACGGCAACGGCGGCGGCTGGCCGATCCGCGTCGGCCTGGCCGACGAGAACGCCTACTACGACGGCAGCCAGGTCCAGATCGGCCACAACTCGCAGAACCAGTGGATCGGCTCGATCGACGTCGTCGCGCACGAGCACGGCCACGGCATCGACGACCACACTCCCGGTGGCATCTCCGGCAACGGCACGCAGGAGTTCGTCGCGGACGTCTTCGGCGCCTCGACCGAGTGGTTCGCGAACGAGCCGGCTCCCTACGACCAGCCGGACTTCCTCGTCGGCGAGCAGATCAACCTGGTCGGCTCCGGCCCGATCCGCAACATGTACAACCCGTCGGCACTGGGCGACAAGAACTGCTACGACAGCTCCGTCCCCAACGGTGAGGTGCACGCGGCCGCCGGCCCCGGCAACCACTGGTTCTACCTGCTGGCCGAAGGCACCAACCCGAGCAACGGCCAGCCGACCAGCACCACGTGCAACAACTCGTCGATCACCGGCCTCGGCGTGCAGAACGCGGTCAAGATCTTCTACAACGCGATGCTGCTCAAGACCTCCGGCAGCTCGTACCTGAAGTACCGCACCTGGACGCTGACCGCGGCGAAGAACCTGTTCCCGGGCAGCTGCACCGAGTTCAACACCGTCAAGGCGGCGTGGGACGCGATCAGCGTGCCGGCCCAGTCGGCCGACCCGACCTGCTCGGCGACCGGCACGGTCACCGTTTCGAACCCGGGCAACCAGTCGACCGTGACCGGCGCTTCGGTCAACCTCCCGCTGTCGGCTTCCGGCGGCACCGCGCCGTACACCTGGTCGGCCACCGGCCTCCCGGCCGGCCTGTCGATCAACGCCTCCACCGGCACGATCTCGGGCACCGCGACCACCGCGGGCACCTCGAACGTCACGGTGACGGCGAAGGACTCGGCCGGCAAGACCGGCACGGCGTCGTTCAGCTGGACCGTCGGCACCACCGGCGGCTGCTCCGGCCAGAAGATCGCCAACGGCGGCTTCGAATCCGGCAGCGGCAGCTGGACCGGCACCACCGGTTCCATCGGCCAGTGGGGTTCGCAGGGTGAGGCCGCGCACGGCGGCACCTACTCGTCCTGGCTCGACGGGTACGGCTCGACGACCACCGAGTCGATCGCCCAGTCGGTGAGCATCCCGGCGGGCTGCCACGCCAGCCTGACGTTCTACCTGCACATCGACACCGCGGAAACGACCACCACCACCGCCTACGACAAGCTGACCGTCACCAACGGCAGCACGACGCTGGGCAGCTACTCCAACCTGAACAAGGGCACCGGGTACGCGCTCAAGACGATCGACGTCTCGTCGGCCGCCGGCGGCACCCTGGCGCTGAAGTTCACCGGCACCGAAGACAGCTCGCTGCAGACCTCGTTCGTCATCGACGACGTGGCTGTCACCCTGAGCTGAAGCCAGCGGATTGAGGCGGGGAGGCCGGGAAACCGGCCTCCCCGCTTCTGCGTTTCCGGAGCAGAATCGGCGCATGGACACCGAGGAACTGCGTGCGACCCAGGCGCCGCTGAAGGACAAGTACCGCGAACGACCGGAGAGCGCGCTCGTCACCCTGCACGCCGACGCCGAGCTCGACGGCCTCGGAATTTCCTGCAAGGTCGAGACCGGGCGAGCGGTCGTCGAAGCCGGCCTGCACCCGGCGACCGGCGGCGACGGCACCCTCGCCTGTTCGGGGGACATGCTGCTCGAAGCACTGGTCGCGTGCGCGGGAGTGACGCTGCGGGCCGTCGCGACGTCGCTGGGGCTGACCGTCCGCGGCGGGCGCGTCCGGGCCGAGGGCGACCTCGACTTCCGCGGCACCCTCGCCGTGGCGAAGGACGCGCCGGTCGGCTTCCGCGCCATCCGGTTGTCGTTCGCCCTGGACACCGACGCTTCCGAAGAGCAGCTGGCGACGCTGAAGAAGCTGACCGAGCGCTACTGCGTCGTGTTCCAGTCGCTGCGGACGCCTCCGGAGTTCGCCGTCACGCTGTCGGCGAACTGAGGCATCTCCGGGGAAAACCCGGAGGACAAACCGGACGCCGTGGCCTAGCTTGTCGGGGTCACCTGAAGGGGGAGCCGACATGCCTCAGCCGGAGCCGGACGTCGCCGTCCGGGTGCGCGGGCTCGTGAAGACCTACGGTTCGACCCGCGCGCTCGACGGCGTGGACCTCGAAATCCCGGCCGGGCGCGTGCTCGGCCTGCTCGGCCCGAACGGCGCCGGGAAGACCACCACCGTCCGCATCCTGACCACGCTGCTGCGGCCCGACACGGGCGAAGCGCACGTGGCGGGGTACGACGTGCTGACCGAGCCGGACCAGGTCCGGCGCCGGATCGGGCTGTCCGGCCAGTACGCGGCGGTCGACGAGAACCTCACCGGGTTCGAGAACCTGTACATGGTCGGGCGGCTGTACGGCCGGAAGAAGGCCGCGGCCCGCTCGCGCGCCCGGGAGCTGCTCGCCCGGTTCCGCCTGGAGGAGGCCGCCGACCGGCCGGCGAAGGGGTATTCCGGCGGGATGCGCCGCCGCCTCGACCTGGCGGGCGCGCTGGTCGCCGAGCCGACCGTCGTCGTGCTCGACGAACCCACCACGGGTCTCGACCCGGGCGGGCGCCTCGACACCTGGGCGGTCATCAAGGAGCTGGTGGCCGACGGCACGACCGTGCTGCTGACCACCCAGTACCTCGAAGAGGCCGACCAGCTCGCCGACTCGATCGTGGTGATCGACCACGGCCGGGTGATCGCGCGCGGCACCGCGGACGAGCTGAAGGCCCAGATCGGCGGCGAACGCCTGGAGCTGGTCGTCGCCTCGGCCGCGGACCTGCCGAAGACCCTCGACGTGCTGCGCGAGGTCGGCACCGGCGAGCCGGCCGGCGACGACCACACGCGACGGGCCGAGATCCTGGTCGACACCGGCCCCAAGGCGCTCATCGAGGCGCTGCGCCGGCTCGACGCCCAGGGCATCGCGGTCCAGGACGTCGCCCTGCACCGGCCGACGCTGGACGACGTCTTCCTGTCCCTGACCGGCCACGGTGCTGCGGCTGAGGAGGCGGCGAAATGAACGCGCTCGCGAAGGGCATTTCCGACGGCGGCATCGTCACGTGGCGCAACCTGATGAACGTCCGCCGCAACCCCGACTGGCTGATGGCGGCGACCCTGCAGCCGATCATGTTCGTGCTGCTGTTCGCGTACGTGTTCGGCAACGCGATCGGCGGCGAAGCGGGCGGCGCGGCGTACCGCGAGTTCCTGATCGCCGGGATCTTCGCCCAGACGGTGGCGTTCAACTCGGCGTTCACGGTCATCGGTTTCGCCAACGACCTGCAGAAGGGCATCATCGACCGGTTCCGCTCGCTGCCGATGTCCCGCATCGCGGTGGTCCTCGGCCGCACGACGTCGGACCTGGTCGTCAGCGTGGTGGCGCTGATCGTGATGTCGCTGTGCGGCCTGCTGGTGGGCTGGCGCATCCGCGGCAGCTTCTGGGACGCCCTGCTGGGGTACCTGGTCATGCTGATGTTCGCGTGGGCCCTGTCCTGGGTCGGCGCGCTGATCGGCCTGGCGGCCCGCAGCGTGGAGGTGGCGCAGAGCGCCGGGCTGATCTGGATGTTCCCGCTGAGCTTCATTTCGTCGGCGTTCGTCCCGACGGGAACCTTGCCCCCGTTCCTCCGGGCGATCGCGGACTGGAACCCGTTCACGGCGGTGATCAACGCGACCCGCGACCTGTTCGGCAACCGGTTCGGGCCGGCGCAGACGGGCTGGCCGGCGGAGCATGCGGCGCTGTACGCAATCCTGTGCTGCGTGGCGATCATCGCGATCTTCGCGCCACTGGCGACGGCCCGGTACCGCCGCGTGGCGAGCAAGTAGGACGGGTTGCCTCGGGCTTGATCGGGAGGTCTAGGTGGACTTTCTGATCAAGCCCGTGTAACCGGCGAGTGCGAGGGTCGCCAGGCCCCAGATCGCGGCCTGGAGGATCCAGATCGCGATGGTGAAGAGCGCCGCCGAGTTCGTGTCGGGATTGAGGTCACAGCGGCCGCGAACCCCCGTCGGAGCCAGGGGAAGCCCGCGGTCGAGGCCGAGTCCCACGAGCTCCACCGTGGTGCATTCCTGTCCATACGGCGAACTAAAGGAACTCACTCGCTCTCCGACGTGATGTCCGCCGTCGGTGACGTGCCCGGCCCACACACCGAGGCCGCCTGCCGCCACCATCGCGAGAAACAGCGCCAGTGCGGTCCGCCGTGCGCGGTAGCCGTATCCCGCCAGCACTCCCCAAAGCCAGTGGAAGCACCGGGTCGGCCAGTTCCCCAGGGCCTTCGGGGCACGCTGGCGGAGGTCCTGCTGCTGAGCGATGAGGATCCTTCTGACATTGCCGTCGTGCCCTGCATCCCGTTCGGCACTGGCGAGGGCCTGATACGGCCCAGGCCGATAGGACTTCGTGTGATGACGGATGAGGTGAAGCCAGTCGCGCCACGACACAGGTTGCCCGGGTGAAGCCTCCAGGGCGCCGAATTTGAATCCGTTCAGGTCGATTGACACCGGATCCGCGCAAACCGAGCCGGCTCCCCCATTCGCGCACACGGTCGAGCGGACGAGAAAAACCTTCCCCACCACCTGTGCATGCTCGAGATCCAGAGCCAACCCGGCCCGGTTGACGACTTCGACGTTCAGGAACGACGCATCACCGCCGACATGGGCACCGAGAAGGGAAATCGCCCCACCGAAATTGTCACCGGAGGCTTTGAGTCCGTTGAAATCGAGAACTCCCTCGACCCTCAGCTGACCGGCCCGGATGGCCGCGCCAGTGCCGTTGGTGATCTTCGTGGCTCTCATCACCAGATTGCCTCCGATATGCGCACCGAAAAGCTGCACGGCGCCGCGGCCGGCTCCGGTCAGGCCGGCGCCGGACATCAGCACACTTCCGCTTACTTCGAGCCCGTTGGCCCGAACTGCAGCGCCGCTGCTGTTGATGACTTGCGCTTCGTCGAGGTTGAGCGACCCCTTGATACGAGCACCGGGAAGGGCGACCGCGCCGCCCTTGCCGGAGCCGACGATCACGGTTCCGGTCAGCCACAGTCCCGCCTCGACTTCAACCAGATCTCCATGGAATCCCGGAAGCCACGATCGGGAAAGGTCCAGCCACGGCAGGCGAGCGTTCCACGCGCTGACCGGTTCGGCGAACAGACATCCGGTCAGCTTCGCGCCTGCGCAAGCGGTCACGTTTTCGAGATCGAGCACGCCGGTGATCCAGGCGCCGGCCACCCGGATTCCGCGGGGATCCACCGGACCGAACCTGCCGAGCAGCAGCTCGCGGAGCACCTGCGCACGAATCGCCTCGCCATCCGCGCCGTCACAAACCAGCTTCTCGCCGGTCCGCGCTGCCTCCACCAGCGCGCGTTCGAGGTCGTTCAGCCGGTTCGGGGCATCCTCGGTCACACCAGCTCAGTCGTTCCACCGGACGAAGGTGCTACGCGGCTCAGTCCTCTTCGGACAGTTCCACGATCGGGATCACCCGCCTCGCCTGCCGCGCCTTCGCCTGGTGATCGGCCAGAAACGGGTACTCCTTCTCCAATTGAGTCCACGTCCGCACATAATCGGCCCCCAGCAGCGGCAGCGCCTCCGCGTCGAAAGCACGGCCGTCCACCTCGACGCGCACCCGTGAGTCCGCCTCCAGGTTCAGGTACCAGTCCGGGTGCCTGGGCGCGCCGATGTTGGACGCCACCACCAGCAGCCGGTCGCCGTCGCGGTGGTACATCATCGGGACCGTGCGGGGCTCTCCCGATGTCCGGCCCGTCGTCGTGAGCAGGGCCAGCCGGTCCCGGTGCATTCCGTCGACTTCGCCGCCCGCCCGGAACTGCTCGATCACGCGGCGGTTGGTCTCGCGGACGTCCATGGTCAGCGGTCGTAGTAGCGGGTCGGCGGGTCCTGCTGCGTCCACTGCTGCCGGGTCGGCGGGGACGCCGGCGGCGGCGCGCTCTGCTGGCTCCGGCGGCGCCGGTGCAGCGTGCGGGCGCTGGCCGCCATGCTGTTCACCACCGCCGCGATGACCAGGCCGATCACCAGGTTGATCACCGCCGTGGCGATCTTGGCGCTCGGCGTCACCGTGAGCGTCAGCGGCAGCACCACGGCGATCAGCGTGACGAGCACCATGATCCAGCCGAAGAACTGGGACGGCGCCGGCGTCGCCACGCTCAGCAGGTGCATCAGCCCGGTGGCGAGCAGGGCCACCGCGGCGGCGACCAGCGCGTACGTCGTGGTGCTCGCGTTGCCCCAGACGCCCTCGCCTTTTGGGGCGAGCACTTCGACCTCGAAGATCCCCCGCGCGATCAGCAAGCCCACGACGGCGAGCAGGGCTGCGACCACCGCCGTCGCGACGCCGCCCGCCCACAGGCGGCGCGCGTCGATCCCCGGGCGGACGTCCTGGGGCTGGTTCCCGTAGTAGTCGGACATCAGTGCCTTCCTGGGTCGGCTGCGCCTCTCCCCCGATTGTCCCCCGTTTCGGCCCGGGACGCGCGATTTGCGCTGGAGTGCACTCCAGCTCGTAGCGTCGGATCCATGACCACCGCACAGCACAAGATCGGTTCGGGCTTCGGCGCCACCACCACGGCCGCCGAAGCCGTCGCAGGCGTCGACCTCACCGGGAAGCTCGCCGTCGTCACCGGCGGGTACTCCGGGATCGGCCTCGAAACCACCCGCGCGCTGACCGGCGCCGGCGCCCACGTCGTCGTCCCGGCCCGCCGCCGCACCACCGCCGAGGACGCGCTCGCCGGCATCGACAACGTCGAGGTCGACGAGCTGGACCTGGGCGACCTCGAGAGCGTCCGCGCGTTCGCCGAGCGGTTCCTGGCGACCGGACGGCGGATCGACCTCTTCATCGCCAACGCGGGCATCATGGCCTGCCCCGAGACCCGCGTCGGCCCGGGCTGGGAGGCCCAGTTCGCCACCAACCACCTCGGCCACTTCGCGCTGGTCAACCGGCTGTGGCCGGCGATCGCCGAGGGCGCCCGCGTGGTTTCGCTCTCCTCGCGCGGCCACCACTACTCGCCGATCCGCTGGGACGACGTCCAGTTCGAGAACGGCTACGAGAAGTGGCAGGCCTACGGGCAGGCCAAGACCGCGAACGTGCTCTTCGCCGTCCGGCTCGATGAGCTGGGTGCCGGGAAGGGCGTCCACGCGTTCGCGCTGCACCCCGGCGGCATCATGACGCCGCTGCAGCGGCACCTGCCCCGCGAGGAGATGATCGAACGCGGCTGGATCGACGAGGCCGGGAACTACCTGGTCGAGTTCAAGTCGCCGGAGCAGGGCGCCGCGACCACGGTCTGGGCCGCGACGTCGCCGCAGCTGGCCGGGCTCGGCGGGCTGTACCTGGAGGACTGCGACGTGGCGGAGCTCGCGCCGGCCGAGGCCGAGGGCCTCGCCGCCTCGGGTGTCCGCCGGTACGCGCTCGACCGCGAGGAGGCCGCGCGCCTGTGGACGCTGTCGGCGCAGCTCACCGGCGTGGACGCGTTCGCGCGGCCCTGATTGTCACGTTGGCGGGCTCCGGGACGATACTCCCGATGTGATCTTCCGACGTTTGCCGCTCGCGGGCCCGGGGTACACGGGGCCCGTGTCCGACGAAGCCGGGAGAACGGGGCGCCCGCCGACGAGCGACGGGGAAGACGTGACGTGCAGCCGTTACGCTCTCGGCGAGTTCACGATCACCCCGCGCAGCGCGCTGGACGACGAACGGCCGCCCGGGCTGCTGGGCGAGCGGTACGAGGTCGGCAGGCTGATCGGCAGCGGCGGCACCGCGCGCGTCTACCGGTCCTACGACGTGCGGCTGGGCCGCGAGGTCGCCGTCAAGATCTACGACCGGGACGCCGTGGCTCTCGACCAGCGCCGCCGGCTGCGGGAGATGACGATCCAGGGCAGCATCAGCCACCCGGGCGTGGTGGCGCTGCTGGACAGCGGCACCGAGCACGGCCGGACCTACCTGGTGATGCAGCTGGTCGAGGGCGAGAACCTGGCGGAACGGCTGCTGAGCGGCCCGATGCCGGCGGCCGAGGTGACGGCGCTGGCCGACGGGCTGGCGGAGGCGCTGGCCCACGTCCACGCGCGCCGGATCGTGCATCGCGACCTGAAGCCGGCCAACGTGTTCCTGTCCGCGGACGGTCCGCTGATCGGCGACTTCGGCATCGCGCACGCCCTCGACGCGACCCACATCACGGGCACGGGCCTGATCCCCGGCACGGCGGCGTACCTGGCTCCGGAGCAGGTGTCGGGCGAGCCGGCGGGGCCGCCCGCGGACGTCTACGCGCTGGGCCTGATCCTGCTGGAATGCCTGACGGGCCAGCGCGAGTACTCGGGCACGATGGTCGAGGCGGCGATGGCCAGGCTGACCCGGTCGCCCCGCATCCCGGACGACGCGCCGGCGGCCCTGGCGTACACGCTGCGCCGGATGACGCAACGCGAACCCGCCGACCGGCCCACCGCGGCGAAGGTGCTGCACATGCTGCACAGCCCGCCGCCGACGCTGCCGTGGAGCCGGACGCGCAGCCCTCGTTGGCGCCGCCGCCCGGCGGTCGTGCAGCACGACGCGGGTTCGCCGCCCAGCCCGAGAGCCGGGGACGACGGGATCGCGTGGCCCGGCCCGGCGGACGACGACACCACCGCGGCCGTCAGCCCGGCTCGAGGCGCCGCCGCCTTGGCTCCCAGCCCGAGGCGTCGCGATCGGGCCGACGCGACCGCAGACCCCAGCCTGGCCGGCGCAGGCGCCGCCGCGACCTCGACCCCCGGCCCCGGTCACGGGGACCACCTGGCCGATGCCCCGACGCACCACCACGGCCTCGCCGCCGTCAATCCCCCGGCCGAGCAGCCGCGGCGCCGGCGGCTGGCCGCCGCGGCCGGGTTGACCGCCGCCGCCGTGGCCGCCGTCTCCGCCGTGCTGCTGATCGAGCAGGAGACCGGGTCCGGTTCGCCCGTCCAGCCGCCCGCCGCGCACGTGCCGGTCGCCACTTCCCCGCCTTCGTCGTCCACGCCCCTGGCCGAGTCCGGGACCCCCGCGCCGCGGCCCGGTCCCGGCGGCTCCGGCACGCAGCCGAGCACCAGCGAAGCCGCCTCGCTCGAACCGGCCGCCGTGACCCACGAGACCCCGCCGTCGGGCGGGCGGCCGGCGCCCAAGGCGGGCAAGCCGCCGAAGGCCGATCCGCCCGGCAAGACCCACGGCAAGGGCCCCGGCCGCGACTCCTGAGCCTGCGGCGCGGGACCTCCGGCGCGCGGATCCGGGTCCAATGGCCCTGGTGCCGAAAACGCGCGGAAACAAGGGGTAATTCGATTTCGTGAATCGGGACTCGAACCAATAACGACAGGTAACCGGAACCGGGTCCGGGCCGACACACTCCACGGTGCCACCATCGGGAATCCTCTCCCGGCTGGTTCGACGATGATTTCCCGGAGGTCTGGATGAGTGTCCACGCTGCCCTCGCGCGGCCGGTTTTCCGCACACCGAGCGGACGGCACGCCAAGCCACGTCCCGCGTGGCCGCGGGTCGCCGGCCGGGCAGTCTTCCTGGTCATCGCGCTGATCTGCGTGGGTGCCGTCGTCGGGTTCGGGTGGCCGCCCGCGCTGCTGGTGGTGCCCGCCGCCGCATTGGTGCTGCTCGTCGCGGCCGCGGCGAAACTGCGCTCCGCGAGCCGGAAGATCGACACGATCTTCGCCGAAGAACTGTCCGCGCCGCCCGATCGAGGGACGGATTGATCGAATTCCGGAATCACCCGATCGTGTAGAATTCTTCGGGAAGCGAAACGCCGAGCACGGGTCAGCGCAGGTCGAGCCACATGATGCGCAGCCCGACGTCTCCCGCGGACGGGTGGCGGAACGCGCCGGGCGCCGTTCCGAGCGTCACGAAGCCCAGGCTCTCGTAGAGCCGGATCGCGGCCACGTTCACCTCGACGACCGCGTTGAACTGGATCGCCGCGAACCCGCTCCGGCGCGCCCAGGCGACCAGGTCGGCCGCCAGCGCCCGCCCCACGCCCGTACCGCGTGCCTCCCTCGCCACCATCAGGCTGCCGGAGGCGACGTGGCTGCCCGGTCCCGGGCGGTTGGCGTACATGTTCGCCGTGCCCGTCACCCGCTCGCCGTCCGCCGCGACGACCACCCGGGCGGGCGGGGCGAGCAGCCACATCCGGCGCGCGTCCCGCTCGCTCGTCGCGGGGTCGTACGGGAACGTCCGCTGCTCGGTGACGACGTCGTGGATGATCGGCCAGATCCCCCGCCAGTCCTCGTCACGGGCTTCGCGAATCATCGGCTCCCGGCCTGCGCGACGGCGGCGCAGAGCTCCGGCACCACGGCTTCGATGTCGTCTCGCAGCACGAAGTCGGCATCGTCGTCGTACGGCGTCGGGTCGCGGTTGACGATGACCAGCGTCGCGCCGGAACCGGCGGCCAGCGTGCACAGCGACGCCGCGGGCTCCACCTGCAGCGAACTGCCGATGGCCAGGAAGATCCCGCTCGCCGCCGCGATATTCCGCGCGTGGCCCAGCACTTCGCCGTCCAGCATCTGTCCGAAGAGGACGACGTCGAGCTTCAGGATCCCGCCGCAGCGCGGGCACGCCGGATCGGGGTCGCCCGTCGCGAGGACCTCGGTGGTCGGGAGCCGTTCCGGGCACCGGGTGCACCGCGTGGTGTGCATGGTGCCGTGCAGTTCGAGGACCTTCCGCGCGGCGAGCCCGGCCCGCTGGTGCAGGCCGTCGACGTTCTGGGTGAGCACCCGCACGGCGACGCCCGCACCGTCCAGTCCGGCCAGCGCGCGGTGGGCGGCGTTCGGCTCGGCCCGCCAGGCGGCGTGCCCCGCGTAGGTGCGCCAGAACTCCCGGCGCGCCGCGGGGTCGGTCATGAAGGTCTTGCGGGTGAAGGCGTTCGCGGCACCCGGGGTGCGCGTCCAGACGCCTTCCGGGCCGCGGTAGTCGGGGATCCCGGACGCGGTGGAGATGCCCGCGCCGGTCAGCGCGGCGATCCGCCGGGCGCCGCGGAGCCGGTCGATGAGCTTGCCGTCCATGCGCCGAAGGCTAATCGGCCGGCGCCGCCGGCACGACCGGATTACCGCGCGGGATCGGTGACCAGCAACGGATTGCCGGCCCGCAGGGACGCCAGCACGTCGGCAGTACTCGTTTCCTTCGCAGCGCGCAGCTCGTCCTCGGTGATGCCGAAGACGGTCAGGAACCGGACCGCGCCGTGCGGGGTGCCGATCGGGCCGAGTGCCGGGTCGTCGGCGAAGGCGACCGCGGTGAGCCGCGTGTCCGCCGAGCCGGTGATCGGGCCGCCCGGGCTCAGGCGGTGACCGGCCGCGAACACTTGGCCGGTGGAGAACACGTACCGGCCGAGCCGGTCGAGCAGGGTCAGCGTCCAGGGCGCGGGCTGCTCACCGGTGGCGGGGACGCGCAGGGTGAGCTCGAAGCCGAACCCGCTGGTGCCGGCGTCGTCGCTCTCCTTGGCGAACAGCTCGGTCAGGCCGAAGGTGACCAGCAGCCAGTGCCCGTCGACGCGGTAGGCGCTGATCCCGTAGACGCCCTGGCCGGGCAGTGCGCCCGTCCCCCAGTGCAGCGGCTCCTGCGCCGGGACGTACGCCGCCACCGCGGCTTCGATCGCGTCCCACCCCGCGGCACTCTCGTCTTCCACCGCCGCAGGCTACCGCTCACTCCTTCCGCAGCCGCAGCGCCAGCGCCGGGCACGCCGCGGCCGCGCGGCGGGCGTCGGCCACCAGCTCCGCCGGCACCGGGCTCCGCGCCACCACCGGGTAGCCCCACTCGTCGAGCCCCACCAGTTCCGGGAGGAGGTCCGCGCACAGCCCGTGCCCGCGGCAGCCGATCGGGTCCACCGTCACCTTCATGCCGCACCCGCCGGGGTCCGGCACCGGCCGCCTGCCTGGTGCGCGTGGACGTCCGCGTCGAAGACCTGCAACGCGCTCGCCGCGAGCCGGGCCGCGCCGTCCGGGTGGGCGCACGCACCGCGGCCGGTGAGCAGCGGGAGGCGACAGGCCAGCCGGGGCGCCGGGCCGCGCGCAACGCCACGCGCCACCGGTGCTGAGGGGTTCCATGGGACCGAGTGTCGGCTTCGTTCCTTTGAAGGAGCTGGGAGCGACCTGCCAGCTCCCTGACCGGCCATTGTGGACACCTACCAAAGGGGGTTGACACCGGAAAGGCATTAACCCACTCTTTCCGTTGTCCGCCGGAGGTTTCCTGGTGTTCACGAGCCGGACGACGGCACGGCACGTTCCGGCTCCCTGCCGTGGACATCATGAGGCGCCCTCACCCGCCACCGTTGGAGGACCCATGATCCGCAAGCGGATCTTCGCCGCCTTCGCCGCCGCCACCCTGGTCACAGCCGGTGTCGTCACCGCGGCCGTCGTCACCGGAACGGACGAGCCCGCCGCGATCCGGCCGACCGCGTCGACCGTGCCCACCTTCGATCACATCGTCCTGGTGATGTTCGAGAACAAGAAGTACTCCTCGATCAACGGCAGCTCCAGCGCGCCTTACTTCAACACCCTCGCCTCGCAGAGCGCCAAGTTCACGAACTCCTTCGCCATCACCCACCCGAGCCAGCCGAACTACGTCGCCCTCTTCTCCGGCGCGACGCAGGGCGTCACCGACGACACCTGCCCGGCCGACCTCGGCGCGAAGGCCAACCTCGGCCGGCAGCTGCTCGACGCGGGCAAGTCCTTCAAGGGCTTCTCCGAAGCCATGCCCTCGGACGGCTACACCGGCTGCTCCAGCGGCACCTACCGGCGCAAGCACAACAGCTGGGTGGACTTCTCGAACGTCCCGGCCGCGAGCAACGTCCGGTTCTCGAGCTTCCCGTCCGACTTCACCCAGCTGCCGACCGTTTCGTTCGTGACGCCCGATATGTGCAACGACATGCACGACTGCTCCATCGGCACCGGCGACACCTGGCTGAAGAACCACCTCGACGCCTACGCCCAGTGGGCCAAGACGCACAACAGCCTGCTGATCACCACCTTCGACGAGGACAGCGGCACGTCGGTCAACCAGATCTTCACCACGTTCACCGGCGCGAACGTCAAGGTCGGCAGCTACAGCGAATCGATCAACCACTACACCGTGCTGCGCACGATCGAGGCGTCCTACGGCCTGCCCGGCATCGGCAACGCCGCGAGCAAGTCGCCGATCCTCGACGTCTGGCAGTAACCGCGTGTACCTGTCCACCATCGGCCGCCGAGAGCATGCTGGGGCGATGTCCCGGCGCAAGCTCTCGGCGGTCGGCGCGAACGTCTTCGCGCTGGGTGCCGTCAGCCTGGTCACCGACGTCTCCTCGGAGATGGTCACCGCCGTGCTGCCGGTGTACCTGGTGCTCGGCCTGCACCTGAGCCCGGCCGCGTACGGCCTGGTCGACGGCCTCTACACCGGCGCGACGGCGTTGCTGCGGATCGTCGGCGGGTACGTCGCCGACCGCATCCGGCGGCGCAAGGTCGTGGCCGGCGTGGGCTACGCGCTCTCGGCGGTGGCCAAGCTCGGCCTGCTCGCGGCCGGGGCGTCGGCGGCCGCGATCGGCGCGGTGATCACCCTCGACCGCACCGGCAAGGGCCTCCGGACCGCGCCGCGGGACGCGCTGATCACGCTGTCGGCGCCCGAACCGCTGCTCGGGCGCGCGTTCGGCATCCACCGCGCGATGGACAGCGTGGGGGCGTTCGCCGGCCCGCTGGTCGCGCTCGCCGTGCTGGCCGCGGTCGGCGCCGCCGATCCCGAGGCTTTCGACGCGGTGTTCGTCGTCAGCTTCTGCGTCGCCGCGATGGGCGTCCTGCTGCTGGTGCTGTTCGTCCGCGACCGCCGGACGCCGAAGGCTCCGGGGAACCTGGTTTCGCCCCGCGCGGCCGCGGCGTTGCTGCGCGGCAGCGGTGTCCGGCGGCTGCTGGTGGCCGCGTGCGTGCTCGGCCTGGCCACGGTCGGCGACGGGTTCGTCTACCTGCTGCTGCAGCACAAGGAGGACATCGCCACCGGGTGGTTCCCGCTGCTCGCGGTCGGGACGAACCTCAGCTACCTGCTGCTCGCCGCGCCGCTGGGCGTGCTGGCCGACCGGGTCGGGCGGCTGCCGGTGGTACTCGGCGGCTACGGCGCACTGGCGCTGGTCTACCTGCTGCTGGCCGGGCCGGTGTCCGGCTGGCCGCTGTTCGCCCTCGCCCTGGCGTTGTACGGCGCGTTCTACGCGGCGACCGACGGCGTGCTGATGGCCCTGGCCGGTCCGCTGCTGCCGGAATCGCTGCGCACCACGGGAATCTCGCTCGTCCAGACCGCGCAGGCGCTCGCCTACTTCACCTCGTCCGTCCTCTTCGGACTGGCGTGGCAGTTCTGGGGCGCGGACCGCGCGATCGTCGTCGCGGCGGGTGGCGCCGTGGTCGCGATCGCCGTGACGTTCGCGGTGCTCTCCCCGCGGAAGGTGACGGCGTGAAGACCCGGGTCCTCATCGCCGTCGCCGGGGTGCTCGTGCTGGCCGGAGCGGCGGTGGCCTACGTCGGGTTCGCGAGCGCGCGCAGCCACGACGTCGCCGCGACCGGCGCGGTCAGCCTCGCCCCCGGGCCGCGGCTGCTGTTCCGCAGCACCGCCGACGCCGACCGCGGGCACGTCGCCACGGTGGCCGCCGGCGACCCCGGTGGCCCGCGGACGGTGTCACCGCTGTCGTGCACGCGGGTGTACGCCGCCGGGGGCACCGGGCTCTGCCTGCGCCAGGACGGCGACCTGACCACCTACCAGCTGGCGGTGCTCGACCGCGGGCTGGCCGTGCAGCGGGAGATCCCGCTGGTCGGGCTGCCGAACCGGGCTCGGGTGTCGGCGAGCGGCCGGATGCTCGCGTGGACGGTGTTCGTCACCGGCGATTCGTACAACGGCGGCCTGTTCTCCACCCGCGCCGGCATCCTCGACACCGCCACCGGCGACCTCGCGGGCACGCTGGAGGACTACGCGGTGACGCTGGACGGCAAGCCGTACCAGGCCGCCGACCTCAACTTCTGGGGTGTGACGTTCACCCGCGACGACCGCCACTTCTACGCGACGATGTCGACGGCCGGCCACCGCTACCTGGTCGCGGGCGACTTCGCCGCCCACACCGTGCGCACGCTGCGCCAGAACGTCGAGTGCCCGTCGCTGTCCCCGGACGGGACGCGGGTGGCGTTCAAGTCCGCCGTGGACGGTGACCCGGCTCGCGGGTGGCGGTTGTCGGTGCTCGACCTGGCGGCATCGAGGGTGACGCCGCTGGCGGAGACGCGCAGCGTCGACGACCAGCCGGCCTGGCTGGACGGCCGCACGATCGGCTACGGCGTTCCCCGCGGCCCGGGGCACGCCGACGTCTGGTCGGTCCCGGCCGACGGGTCGGGCGCGCCGAAGCTGCTGATCCCGGACGCCGAGTCCCCCGCCGCGCTGGGCTCGTGAAGGTCAGTCCAGTTTGCGCAGGCCGTCGAGGATGCGGCGCATCAGGTCCGTGTCCGGCGGTGCGAAGGCGAACCGCGGCGCCGGGGCGCCCGCCGTTGCCGGGCGCGGCGGCGGGAGCGTTCCGACCACGCGCAGCGGCAGCCGGTCCAGGACGGGTTTGCGACGGGTCTGCGCGGGGATCGGCAGGGTCGGCAACGCGACCGTGCCCGCCTCGGCCAGCCGTCGCGCCGCGTGCTCGCGGCGCAGGCGCGTCTGGATGCCGGCGACGGTGAAGTCCGGCTCCGGTTCGGGCTCGGCCTCGGGCGGTGGCCGGCGCGGACGCCGTTCGAGGACGATCGCCCACGCGGCGGCGGCGAGAGCGGGCAACAGCACGCCGGCCACGATGGCGAGGCCCGGCAGGTCGGCGGCCATCAGGGGGCCCCGGGCGCGGGTAGCAGCATGACGTTCACTTCCGGACGGACGGTTCTTCCGCAGCATGGCCGACACCTGGTTATTCGGGTTTAACGAATTTTCACGGACCCCGTCGCCCATCATGAATGACGGGCGGCGCTCCCGCAAGCGGCCGAAAGGGGTCGACCATCCGGACGGCAAAACGGCAGGTCAGCACGGGTTTGGCTGCAAGGTGGACCTAGCCCGTCACTGAGTAGTACGGACCGCGGTTCGATGCGGTTCACCGCATTTTCCGGCATCCGCCGAAAGCGGCGAATGCCGCACCGGGGTTTCCCGGTGCGGCATTCACGGCCGTGCAGTGCTCAGCCCAGGTCGCACGCCTTCGCCAGCTCCGCCGGAGTCGCCCCGGCGGGGCGGGCGATGGTCGCCGAGGCCGGCGGGCGGACGCCGCGCAGCCAGCCGCCGAGGGCGTCGAACGCCGTGCGGAAGCACGGGCCCAGCGGGCGCAGCCGGTCCGGGAAGGCGTCGACGAGCCCGTCGACGTGGTTGCCGCCTTCGACGCGGTAGTACCGGTGCAGCGCCCCGCGCCCCGCGTCCGTGATCATCCGGTCGTAGACGTCGGAATCCCGCGTGATCGGCAGCAGCGTGTCGAGGGTGCCGTGCAGGGTCAGCAGCGGCTTGCCGATCCGCCCGGTCAGGGAGATCCGCTCCACCGCCCGCGCCACCGACGCCGGCCGCGAGGAATACGCGTAGTCCGCGTCGCAGGACGGCGTTCCCGAAGCGCAGAACGGAGTCCCCGCCTGCAAAGCGCCGTCGAACGCCGGGTCGACTTCCTCGCGGTAGATGCGCTGGGTCAGGTCCCAGTAAACGCGGTAGTGGTAGTCCCACAGGAACTCCGACCCCGGCGCGAACCCCGCGTCCAAAATGGACTGATGAGCCGACGACGACCCCGCCGCGTACGCCGGGTACGCGCGCAGCGCCGGGGGCAGGAACGTGAGCAGGTTCGGCCCGTCGGCCCGCCAGAGCGTGCCTTCCCAGTCGACACCGCCGTCGTAGAGCCACGGCCGGTTCTCCAGCTGCCACCGCACGAGGTACCCGCCGTTGGACAGCCCGGCCGCGAGGGTCTTCGCCACCGGACGGCCGTAGTGGCGGGCCGCGGCCGCGCGAGCCGCCAGCGTCAGCTGCGTGACGCGGGAATTCCACTCCGCCAGCGCGTCGCCCGGCCGGACGCCGTCGGTGTAGAAGGCCGCGCCGGTGTTGCCCTTGTCGGTCGCGGCGAACGCGTAACCCTCGGCCAGTGCCTGGTCGCCGATCGCGCGGTCGTTCGCGTACTGGCGCCGGACGCCGGGCGCGCCGGAGACGACCAGGCCGCCGTTCCACCGGTCCGGCAGGCGCAGCACGAACTGGGCGTCGTGGTTCCAGCCGTTGTTCGTGTTCGCCGTCGACGTGTCCGGGAAGTACCCGTCGACCTGCACGCCGGGCACCGCGCCGTACGTCGGCAGCCCCGCCGACGTCAGGCCCGCCCAGTCGGCCTCGACGGTGTGCCCGGACGCGACGGTCCCGGTCGTCGTCAGGTCGTCCAGGCACGCGGCCACGGACTTTTCGGCCCCGGGCACGTGCACCGAGCAGCGCCCGGCCGACGCCGACGCCGACGCGGGCAGCGCCGCCGCGAGCGCTCCCGCCAGAACCCAAACCAGCCAACCCCGCACGGTTCACCTCCGCTGCTTCCGATGGTCCGAACCCAAGCGCGTGCGCCGGCCGGAAGCCATCCCGCCGGCCACCACTAATCACCGGGCCGATGTGGTGGGCAGCCACATGGTCCGGACGGCGAGGCCGTCTTAGCGTCGCTGGGGCCCCCTCTCAACGACGAGAAGGAACTCACCATGCGCAAACTCGCTTTCGCCGGACTGGCCGCGATCACCGCCGCCGTGCTCACCACCGTCGGGGTGGCCGCCGCCGATCCGCCGCCGTCCTCCCTCGTGCAGACCACGTCCTTCGGCGCCAACCCCGGGGCGCTGGCGATGTACAGCTACACCCCCGCCGGGCTGGAGACCGGCCGTCCGGTGGTCGTCGCGCTGCACGGCTGCACGCAGAGCGCCGCGGACTACTACGCCCATTCGGGCTGGCCCGAGCTGGCCGACCGCTGGCGGTTCGAGGTCGTGTTCCCGCAGCAGCCGACCGCGAACAACTCGCTGAAGTGCTTCAACTGGTTCTCCACCGCGGACGACACCCGCGGCAACGGCGAGGCCGCGTCCGTGAAGTCCATGGTGGACAAGGCGGTCGCCGACCACGGCTCGGACCGCTCGCGGGTGTTCGTCACCGGCCTGTCCGCGGGCGGCGGCATGACCGCCGACCTGCTCGCGGCGTACCCGGATGTCTTCGCTGCCGGCGGGATCAACGCCGGGCTGCCGGCCCAGTGCGCCACGAGCGTCACCGAAGCGACGAACTGCCAGCAGAACGACCAGCACCTGACGCCGGCCCAGTGGGCGGCGAAGATCAAGGCGCAGTACCCGGGCTACGGCGGCCCGTGGCCGCGCGTCGCGATCTGGCAGGGCACCGGCGACTACACGGTCTACCCGGTCAACGGCACCGAGCTGCGCGACCAGTGGACCGCGGTGCACGGCGTGTCCCAGACGCCGACGAGCACGCAGTCCCTGCCGGGCGGAACGACGTTGACGAACTACGCCGACAAGGTGCAGCTGTACTCGATCGCGGGCATGGGCCACGGCACCGCGGTCGACCCGGGCACCGGCCCGACGCAGTGCGGCAGCACGGGCGCGTACTTCCTCGCCGGCATCTGCTCCAGCTACTACACCGGCGTGTTCTTCGGCCTGGACAAGGGAACCGGCACCACGACGACGGCCACCCCGCCGCCGACGACCACCACGACCACGACCACGCCGTCGGGTACGTGTGTGAGCGCCAGCAACTACGCCCACACGCAGGCCGGGCGCGCGCACCAGAGCGCAGGGCAGACGTACGCGAACGGCTCGAACCAGGCCATGGGGCTGTGGAACACCTTCACTGTGCACGCCCTGCGCGAGACGTCGCCGGGGTACTGGGTCCTGGCCGACGGGCAGTGCTAGCGGAAGACTCGCACCGAGCTACCGCGGGCACCACGGCTCGTCCTGGGTGGGGTGGTGAGCGACGCCGCAGGTTCCCACCGGCTTCGGTGCGCGGCCTTGCTCGACCCGGAGCACCGCCGCGAACTTGTTGAGAGGTGTCCGACCGCCGGAGAAGTCGATGGCGCCGGTCTCACCGCTGAAGAGGTTGTCGCCACGCATGTTGCTGATCGCGTGCCAGACCGCGCCCGACGAGACCGGTACGGGCTTGAGTTCTTGCATCGCGTGCGCGAACAGAGCCAGAGCGTCGTAGGCCAGCGCGGCGTGGCCGTCGAGAGAGGGGTTGTTGCCGTTGTCGCAGGCACCCGGCACGACGAGGGGGAGGCGCTTGTTCAGTTCGCTGTCCCCTGCGCAGCCGGGAGAGCCGATGGCGAACGAGAGGTGATCTCCGGGCGCACTTGCCCGACTTCAAGCCGCCCAGGAGTTTGTCGAAGTCTTCCGGGCGCCCGGCGAAGAACACGACCTTGACCGGGTCGCGCTGCTGGTTCGCCTGGTCGCAGACGTGGTTGGCGATGTCGTTGGCCTTGGTTCCACCGTCGGTGCCGTCCGGGGTGTTGGAAACCTCATCCGCCGTCATGCCCAGCTCCCGGGCGTGTCTCCGGACGTCGTCGTCGAGGGTGGAGCTGTAAAGGTCGTTCGCGTCGTCGGATCATCAGCCAGTAGACGAGGTGGAACCTGCGGAACGAAAACCGGCCCTAGCGGATGATGATGCCGGAGGACAGCTGGCGCGCGACCTCCACCAGCGCTTCCCCGATCGACTCGATGTCGTCCTGCTGTCCGGTTTCCCCGAAGCTGTACAACGCGTGCGGAATGCACGTCGGCCGGGCCTCGTGCAAATACCACCGGAGCGCCGGCAGCAGCTCGGCGTGCTCGAGGTCGCGCACCAGACACACCATCGGAATGCCGCGATGCCGACCGGACCGCCGGCTCGACTCGCCCTCGGGAACCTCACCGAAAAGCGGCCGCCTGGTGAGACTCTGCAAAAGATCGACTACCTCGACCACCCCGGCAAAGGGTTTGGGCCGCGCAGGCTGCACCATTCATCCTCCAGGCGACAGGAGCGATCACGAGAACATTCTCCGAAGTCCAAGAAGGCTCACGTATGTCGCTCACCGCCTCGGATGAACCAGTCCGATGCACACTGCAGTCGGTCACGAACAGGCGGATGTCACTCGTTGTATCGAACGGTTCCCAGTCGCCAAGTGGCCGAACCGGCGCCCGGCCGAGCCCGCGGGGGCGCCCCCGATTTCCACGCTACCGGAGAGCACCGACAAAACCGGAGTCAGCGCGGTGTACCGAGCCGGTGCAGCCGCAGGGCCAGCTGGATCTCCAGCGCGCGGTCCGGCGCCTGCCAGTCCTCCCCCAGCAGCGACGCCACCCGCTCCAGCCGCTGCACCACCGTGTTCACGTGGACGTGCAGCACGTCCTTCGTGCGCGCCAGCTGCGAACCGTTCGCGAAGTACGCCCGCAGCGTCGCGACCAGCTCGGTGCCGCGGCGCTCGTCGTAGTCCAGGACAGGCCCGAGCGTCCGGCGGACGAACGCGTCCAGGTCCGCGCGGTCGCCGAGGAGCTGGCCGAGGAAACCCAGCCCCGCCATCGCCGCGCCCTCGCCGGTCCGGCCGAGCGCCAGCAGCGCGCGGACGCAGCGCGCGGCCTCCGCGTGGGCGTCCGCGATCGCCGACGGGCCGCTCGCCGGGCCCGCCGCGCCCACCGTGACCGGGCGGCCGGTGGCCGAGCCGAGGTCGGCCGCGACGCGGCGGGCCAGCTCGTCCGGGTCGCCCGCGGCGAGCAGCACGACCTCCTCCGCGTGCACCCCGACCAGTGTCGCGTGCCGGGCGGCCGCGCTCGCCACGCGCCGCCGCGAGCCGCCGTCCGCGTGCGCGACCAGGACCGCGTGCGGCGACGACAGGTCGATGCCCAGCCGCCGGCCGCGGGCCAGCAGCGCGCGGGGGTTGCGGCCGGGGGCGGTGAGCAGGTCGGTCAGCAGTTCGCCGCGGACCTCGTCTTCGGCGCGCACCACCGACCGCCGCAGCATCAGCAGCAACGCCGTCACGACGCCGGCGCGTTCGAACAGCCGCCGGTCCGGGTCGCCGAGCCCGGCGCGGCCGGCCAGCACCAGGCTGCCCAGCAGTTCCGGGCCGGCCTGCACCGCGCACACCCAGTTGTCCTTTGTGGACACTGCCCGCCCGGCGGCGCGGGCCGCGGCCAGCGCGTCCGCGTCGAGGGCCACCGGAGCCGATGAGCTCGCCAGGAGCGTGCCGTCGGCGTCGTACACCGTGAGATCGCCGTGCAGCACACCGGCGACGGCGTCGGCCACGTCCGGCAGGTCGCCCCCGCGCAGCACGAGGTCGGTGAGCCGGTCGTGGGCGTCCTCGGCGCGTTCCATCGTCGCGTTGGCCTCGTTGAGCTCGGCCACCGCCCGGCGGGTCTGGTCGAGGAGGTTGGCGCTGTCCAGGGCGATCGCCGCGTGGTCGGCGAGCGACGACAGCAGCGCCACCTCGTCGGCGGAGAACTCCCGCGCGGCACGGTCGGACGCGAAGAGCACACCGAGCACCTTCGGGCCGATGGCCAGCGGCACGCCGAGGATCGCGGTCAGGCCCTCGTCCTGGACGCCGGAGTCGATGTGCCGGGTGTGCTTGAACCGGTCGTCGTTGAAGTAGTCCGAAGTCGCGTACGGCCGCGCGGTCTGCGCGACCAGCCCGCCGAGCCCCTCGCCCATGCCGAGCACGATCTGCTGGAACTCCGCCGACACCGAACCGTCGCTGACCCGGATGTAGGTCTTGCCTTCGGCCTCGTTGTTCAGGCTCAGGTACGAGACGTCGACGCCGAGCAGCGCCCGCGCCCGCCGGACGATCGAGCGCAGCACGGTGTCCGGGTCGGACAGCGCGGCGAGCTCGCTCGCCGTCTCGAACAACGCCGTCAGCTGGGCTTCGCGCCGCCGGTGCTCGGCCAGGGTTTCCCGGATCCGCAGGGCCAGCTCCCCCGCGCTGGCCAGCGCGGCCAGGTCGGCCGCGCCGAGGGCGCCCTCGGCGCGGGCGGCCACGACGACGTGCGCCAGCTGCTCGGTGCTCGCCCCGGAGGCGAGCAGGTCGAGCAGCCGGCGCAGCGCGTCCGAGGGTGCGGTCACGGCGGTCATGCTAGGGCGAAACGGCCGCCGGCTCCGCCTCGACGTCGTCGTGCAGCGATTCGCCGCGGGTTTCGCGGGCCGAGAGCAGCGCGACCACGGTGATCAGGCACATCGCCGCGACGTACAGCGACACCGGCACGGTGCTGCCCCACGCCGAGAACAGCGCGACGGCGATCAGCGGCGCGACAGCCCCGGCGGCGATCGACGACAGCTGCCCGCCGACCGACAGGCCGGTGTAGCGCACCCGGGTCGGGAACTGCTCGGCGAAGAACGCGGCCTGCGGCCCGTACATCGCGCCGTGCAGCACCAGCCCGACGGTCGTGGCCAGCACGATCACCGCCGACGACTTCGTGTCCAGCAGCGCGAAGAACGCGAAGCCCCACAGGGCCATCCCGATCGCGCCGAACATGTACACCGGACGCCGTCCGACGCGGTCGGAAAGCGCGCCCCACACCGGGATCGTCACGAAGTGCACGGCCGAGCCGATGAGCACCGCGGTCAGGCCGACGCCCTTGGGCAGGTGCAGCCCGGTCGTGACGTACACCAGGATGAACGCGGTGATCACGTAGTACGAGACGTTCTCGGCCATCCGCGCGCCGATCGTGATCAGCACCTGCCGCCAGCTGTTGCGGAAGACGTCCACGACGGGAACGTGCTTCTCGGCGCGCGCCTCGGCCTGGCGCTGGGCGGCGAGGAAGACCGGCGACTCCGCGACGGCCAGCCGGATCCACAGCCCGATCAGCAGCAGGACGCCGGAGAGCAGGAACGGGACGCGCCAGCCCCACGACAGGAACGCCGCATCGGACTGGGTGGCCGAGAGGATCGCCAGGACGGCGGTGGCCAGCAGGTTGCCGCCGGGCGCGCCGCACTGCGGCCAGCTCGCCCAGAAGCCGCGGCGGCGGTCGTCACCGTGTTCGGAGACGATCAGGACGGCCCCGCCCCACTCCCCGCCGAGCGCGAAGCCCTGGACGAGCCGCAGCAGCGTCAGCAGCAACGGAGCCAAGACACCCGCGGTGGCGTACGTCGGCAGCACGCCCATCAGGCAGGTCGAGCCGCCCATCAGCGTGAGGCTGACGATCAGCAGCTTCTTCCGGCCGAGCCGGTCGCCGAAGTGACCGAAGACCAGGCCGCCGACCGGGCGGGCGAGGAAGCCGACGGCGTAGGTCAGGAACGCCAGCAGCGTGCCGGTGAGCGGGTTCGCCGTCGGGAAGAACAGCTTGTTGAAGACGAGGGCGGCGGCCGAGGTGTACAGGAAGAAGTCGTACCACTCGATGGTGGTGCCGATCAGGCTCGCGCCGACGATCTTGGCGATCGCCGACCGGTGGGGTTGGCTCACTGCGGGCTCCACTTCCTTGTGGTTGTGCGGGCGGGCGGGCGGGTCGGGCGGGTGGTTAAGCGGCGGTCCAACCGCCATCGAGGGGGATCGAGGCCCCGGTGATGTGACCGGCGTGCGGCGAGCACAGCCACACCACCAGGGAAGCGACGTCTTCGGGTTCGATGAGCTTCTTGATCGCGGCCCGCTTGAGGAGGACCTCGGCGACGACGTCTTCCCGCGGGATGTCGTGCTCGGCGGCCTGGGCGTCGATCTGGCCGTCGACCAGCGGGGTCCGGACGTAACCCGGGTTGACGCAGTTGCTGGTGACGCCGTGTTCGGCCCCTTCGAGCGCGGCGACCTTCGAGAGTCCTTCGAGGCCGTGTTTGGCGGCGACGTAAGCGGCTTTGAAGGCGGAGGCGCGCAGCCCGTGGACGCTCGACATGTTGACGATCCGGCCCCACCCGCGGGCGTACATGGCGGGCAGCGTGTGCCGGATGAGGAGGAAGGGAGCGGTCACCATCAGCGACTGGATGTGGGCGAACCGGTCGGGCGGGAAGTCCTGGATCGGCGCAACGTGCTGGACGCCGGCGTTGTTGACCAGGATGTCGACTTCGGCGGGCAGGGCGTCGATGGAGGCGGGGTCGGCGAGGTCGGCGGCGTGCGCCCACCCCCCGACCTCGGTGGCGGCGGCCTCGGCCCGCTCGGCGTCCAAGTCGACGACGTGCACCTTGGCCCCGGCTGCGCCGAGGGCGCGGACGCAGGCGAGGCCGATGCCACCGGCCCCGCCGGTGACGAGGGCGGTGCGCCCGTCCAGATCGCTGGTCATGGACGGGAACGGTAAGCGTGACGCCGGTCGCTAGCTATGTGCGGAAGGGCTACACCTGAGGAAGATCCAGTGTGGCCGGGCGACACAGTGCGGAGAGTAAGGCTTCCCACGATCGGGTGGAGATTTCTAGGATGCCGCCGGAGCGGTCCTTGGTGTCGCGGATTTTTGCCGCAGGTCCCAGCGCCACTTCGACGCACTTGTCTTCAGTCGCGCTGTAGCTGGATTTCCGCCAGATCATGCTGCCTCTCCCAGGTCGGCGATCACCTCCCGGATGAACTCGCCACTCTCCCGCTCATCCATCGCCAGGGCCGCCATGCTCTTCGCCGCCGCGCGGTAACTGGCCACCTGATCGTCATCGTAGAGGTAGGCGCTCGCCCGGTAGAGCTCGACGAAAACAATGGTCGGGAGCGCATCGAACTCGAGCACACCGAAGTTGTGGGTTACCGCCTGCGCAGTGGCTCGCGCCGGAAGCACCTGAAGCCGGATGTTCCGCCGCATCGCAGCCCGCAGCACGTGCCGAAGCTGCTCCGCCATCACCGGCGCACCGCCGACCTCGGCCCGCAGGGCGCCTTCGCCGACAAGCACGTGGTAGTCCAGCGGGTGGTGCCTCGTCAGCACTTCCCGCCGCGCCATCCGCGCATGCACGACCCGCTCGATCCGCTCGGGCTGCTCCTGGCCGCTCAGCAGGGCCCTGATGTAGTCCGGAGTCTGGAAAAGCCCCGGGATCACCGCGGGCTCCCAATCGAAGATCGCCGATGCCGCACGCTCGTTCTCCGCGTAACTGGAGGCGCGGGCCGCCACACCGGGCACCGCTTTCTCCAGCCAGCTCGGCTCGTGGGCGGTGCGGGCGAGCTCCAGCAACCTCGCCCGCTCCCCCGGCTCCACGACCAGCGCCCCCATCAGCAGCGCCACCTGCTCGATCTTGGGGATCCGCTTCCCGTACTCCCAGTTGGACAGTTCCTGCGCATGCACGCCGATCTTCCGGGCCAGCTGCCGCACGCCGAGGTTCCGCGCTTCCCGGCAGGTGCGCAGCCCGAACCCGAGCGCTCTCGCCCGGGGTGTCGCGAAGGGTGTTGCCATGACCGCATTGTGTCACCGGGGTCCGGCATTCCCGCTCGCCCGCCCGTCCGCTGGTGTCGCGGATCCGCGTCGGTTTCCCTGCTGGTCATGGACCCGGACCACGCCCTCCTGACCCGTCTCCGCGACCTCGCCGAAACGCTGCCCGGCGACGTCACCTGGCTGACCGGCCCGCCCCTGCGCGCGGACGGCCTGCGCGACCTCGGCGAGCGCCTCACCTGCCTCGGCGCGGACCTGATCACCCGCGCCGGCGTGCTCGACGAGATCGCCGCCGCCCGGCTGCCCGCGCACGGCTGGATCCCCGAGTGCGGGCCGGAACCGCGCCGCCGGCTCGCCCACTACGTCGGCCGGGGCGAGGTGCGGCTCGGCCTGATCTACTTCGCCAGCTGCGGCGCGGGCTGCTTCCCCTTCTACGGCACCGATCCCGCGGGCAAGACCGCCCGGCACGAGCGGTGCGAAAAGTGCGTCAAGGAGGCGTACCGGCTCATGAGCGTTCCGCCAGCACCGCGAGATAGTGCACGTTCGTCATGACGCCGAGGACGTTGCCGAAGGGGTCGACGACCGACGCCGTCACGAACCCGGGTCCCCGCTCGGTGATCGGCTCGTACTCCTTCGCGCCCAGCTCGAGGAGACGGGCGACCGTCGCTTCGAGGTCGTCGACGTGCCAGAAGACGATCTCGCCGCCCGGTCCGTCCGGCGCCGCGGGCGCGTACCGGCGGTCGATGATGCCGAGTTCGTGCCGGTAGTCGCCGATCCGGAACTCCGCGTACCCGGGGACGTCGAAGTACGGTTCGAGGCCCAGGAACTCCGTGTACCAGGCTTTCGCGGCGGCGTGGTCGTCGGCGTAGTACGAGACGGTGGCCATTCCTCGCAGCATGTCGTGCTCCCTCTTCGATCGATGTGACGCCATCCTGCGGGGTAAAAGTGCTCATCCAGTGACCACTTTGTTTGCGACACTTCCCCCATGCGCGCCGACCGCCTCGTGGCCACCCTGCTGCTGATGCAGACCCGCGGCCGCGTCACGGCGGCCGAGCTGGCCGCCGAGCTGGAAATCTCCGTAGCGACGGCCCGCCGTGACCTCGAAGCCCTCTCGGCGGCCGGCGTGCCGGTCTACCCGCAGCCGGGCCGCGGCGGCGGCTGGCAGCTCGTCGGCGGCGCACGCACCGACCTCTCGGGCCTGAGCGCCCGCGAGGCGCAGGCTCTGTTCCTCCTGGCCGGACCGGCGGCGGCCGGGTCCCCGGAGGTCAAGTCGGCGCTGCGGAAGCTGATGGGTGCGTTGCCGGGCACGTTCCGCGCGGAGGCGGAGGCCGCAGCGGACGCGGTCGTCGTCGACCAGGCGGGCTGGGGCGAGCGCCCCAAGGACCGCCCGCCGATGGTCTCGCTGCTGCGGGACGCGGTCATCGCCCGCAGCCGCGTCCGCCTGACATACGCCGGACGCGAGCGGTCGGAGCGTCTGGTGGACCCGTGGGGCCTGGTCGACAAGGACGACGTCTGGTACCTGGTCGCCGGGACCGCGAAGGGCCGCCGCACGTTCCGCGTCGACCGCATCGTCGCGGCCACCCCGACCGGCGACCCCGCCGACCGCCCGTCGGACCTGGAGCTGTCCCGGGTGTGGCAGGAGGTCGTCGAGGAGGTGGAGGAGCGCCGTTCTCTCCTGAGCGCGCACGTGGTCCTCGCGCGCCGCCACTTCGGGGTGCTCCGCGACCGCTTCGGCCGGCACTGCGAACTGGTGGCCGAGCTGCCCGGCGACCGCGTCCGGGCCCGGGTCGCCGCACCGGCGCCGATCATGATCGCGCAGGAGCTCGCGGGCTGGGGAGCGCTGGTCGACGTCGAAGAGCCGGAGTCCGTGCGGGCCGAGCTGGCCCGCCTGGGTTCGGAGCTGGTGGCCCGTTATGTCCCGGAACGTCCGGAACGTCACGACAGCCCGGGATGAGTCCTTCGAGAGGCCCGCATCCGGCCGCGGGGTCTGGCGCGGACCGTCCGAACCGGACCGCAGCACCGCTATGCTCGGTGAACGCCGTAAATCCCTCTACAATGGACATCCGGAGGACCCACTACGAGTGTCCGTTACCCACCGGTATCTGGCCGTTCGGAGTATCCGCGATCACCCGTTTGCTGCTATTGTGACGCCTCCGTGACCTGAACGTGCGTTCGGTGACACATATCGGTGAGGGCAGACAATGCGTGACGATGTGGTCGAAGCGAGTGCCGTGGTCGGGCACACGCCGGACGTGGTGTGGCAGATCGTCGGATCGCCGGAGTGGTACTCGCGGTTCGTGCCGGAGATCAGCTGGTGCGAGATCCAGGAGCCGGCCGGTCGCGGACGCGGCCCGAAGGGCGCGATCCGGATCGTCCCCGCGCGGGGCCCGATGCTCGAAACGCAGATGCAGGCCGTCGTCTACCGGCCGGGCGAGCACGTCGTGTGGTGCGGGGTCCCCGACGAAGGCACCTGGGTCTCCCTGGAGCTCAGACCGCTGGCCGGCGGGAAGACCGAGCTGTTCGTGCGGATGATGCTGCCGCCGTCGCACCTGGAACTCGTTTCGTCGATCAAGAAGGACGTCCGCGCCCTCGCCCGGCGCCTCGACCTGCACCTGGCCGGGGAACACGATCCCGCCACCGACAGCGAGACCAACAAGGCCACCAAGCTGCGCACCACGAGCATCCTGCTGCGCGCCGGCGTGCTCAGCGCCGGGCGGCCCGACAAGCTGGCGCGGCAGCTGAACTCCCTTGCGCAGTGGGGTGCCACGGTCGCCGGCGGCTACCAGGCCGCCGCGGCCCGCGTCCCCGACGAGCTCGCCCTGCACGACGAACGCAGCCAGCGCACCTTCCGCCAGGTCCAGGAGCGCAGTGACCGGCTCGCGAACGCGCTGAGCGAACTCGGCGTCGTCGAACGCGACCGGATCGCGCTGATGTGCCGCAACCACGCCGCGATGATCGAGTCGTTCGTCGCCGCCAGCAAGCTCGGCGCCGACGTCATCCTGCTCAACACCGGCCTGTCCGCGGCCTCGGTGAAGGACGTGCTCGCCGAGCACCAGCCCACCGCCGTGCTGGCCGACGACGAGTTCGCGCAGACCATCGCCAACGTCCCGGGCGACTTCGCCCGGATCAGCACCTGGCCGGACGCCGACGCCGGCTACCCGACCGTCGACGAGCTGATCCAGGCCGCGCCCGCCGACCGCCCGAAGCCGGTCGAGCGGCCGGGCCGGCTGATCGTGCTCACCTCCGGCACCACCGGGACGCCGAAGGGCGCCCGCCGTCCCACGCCGAAGGGGCTGGGCACCGCGGCGGCGATCCTCGACCGGATCCCGCTGCGCGCCGGCGACCGGCTGCTGGTGGCCGCGCCGCTGTTCCACACCTGGGGCCTCGCCGCGATGCAGATCGGCATGGCGCTGCGGGCGTCGCTGGCGCTGATCCGCAAGTTCGACGCCGAAGAGACGCTGCGGACGATCGCCGAGCAGAAGTGCGACGCGCTGTTCGCCGTCCCGATCATGCTGCAGCGGATCATGGACCTGCCCGAGCGGGTCCGCGCGCGCTACGACCTGTCGTCGCTGCGGATCGTGGCCAGCAGCGGCTCGGCGATGTCCGGGGCGTTCGTCACGCAGTTCATGGACACCTTCGGCGACGTCCTCTACAACTTCTACGGGTCGACGGAGGTGTCCTGGGCGAGCATCGCCGACCCGGCCGACCTGCGCGCGGCCCCGACGACGGCCGGCCGCTGCCCGCTTGGCACGCGCCTGGCGATCCTCGACGAGGACCGCAAGCCGGTGCCCCCGGGTGGCGAGGGCCAGATCTTCGTCGGCAACGACATGCTGTTCGAGGGCTACACGAGCGGCACCGACCCGGCCCGCGCGGCGGACATGATGGCCAGCGGCGACGTCGGTTACCTGGACGCGGCGGGCCGGCTGTTCGTCACCGGCCGCGCCGACGAGATGATCGTCTCCGGTGGCGAAAACGTGTTCCCCCGCCCGGTCGAAGAGGCCCTGGTGGCGCTCCCGGGCGTGCACGACGCGGCGGTGGTCGGGGTGGCGGACCCGGAGTGGGGCCAGCGCCTGGCGGCCTACGTCGTCCCGCGGCGGGGCGCGTCCCTGCACGCGGAGGACATCCGGCAGTACATCCACCACCGCCTGGCCCGGTTCGCGGTGCCGCGGGACGTGTACTTCGTGCCCGACCTGCCCCGCAACGCCACGGGCAAGATCCTCAAGCGCCTCCTGCACGACGACACCTGGCCCGCGACCAGCGAATACTGATGCCGGAGTACACGCCGGACGGCCGGTACATCGTCGTCAACGGCCGCCGGTGGCGCGCGACGGACCCGGAGATCCCGGCCGACGTCCGCGACCGGCTGCAGAAGCACCTGATGGCGGCCCGGCGCGTCCAGGACCGCGCGCGCGTCCAGACGGCGAAGGTGGCGCTGGGTGAACGCGGCGAGCCGTGGTGGGAGCAGACGTCCGCCCAGCGCCGGGCGCGGTGGGAAAGCGGCCTCGCCGCCCTCGATCAGCCGACGGGCTGACGGATCACCGTCTTCAGCTTCGCGGGCTCGACGCGTCTGGGGTCGCCGAGGTAGACCTCGTGGTGCAGCCCGGCTTCCTTCAGCCCTTGCCCCGCCAGGAATTCGTCGTGCAGGCGGGCCAGGATCGGGCCCTCGTCGTCGTACGAGCCGACGTGGAGCACCTGCGCGCACCGGCCCTCGTGCAGCTTCTCGAAGCGGACGGGCGCGTCGAGTTTCTTCTTGCGCCGCACGGTTTCCCGGGCCTCCTCGACGGCGTCTTCACCGATCCACGGCGGCAGCGCGATCAGCATCGTCCACTGCCAGGAATCCTTGGCGCGCACGGTGAAAGCCGCGTAGTCCTCCGCCCACCACAGCCCTTCCAGCGGCCCGACGACGAAGTCCTCGCCGCGTTCCTTTGCCGCGAACTTGATCGTGTACGCGAAGGCGTAGAGCGCTTCGACGGCCTTCTTGTAGCTGTCGGCCGTGTTCGGGTTGCCGCGGCCGTCGATGGCGAGGAACCGCTGCTCGGGGACGTCGAGCAGCGCCCAGTCGGTGTTCTTGGGCGCGTAGAGCTGCTTCAGTTCTTTCTTGATGTCGTACGGCATCAGGTCATCCCTTCCAGCCAGCGGGCTTCCGCCTCGAGCTGCGCAATGGAGTAGTCGAAGATCGCCCGGACGAACGGCGGGGCGTGCCGCTGCGCCGCGGCCGCCTGCCGCACCTCGGCCAGCCGTTCCGCGACCGCTTCGGCCCGCTGGGCCAGTGCCGCGGCGAGCCGCTCGGGTGCGACGACGGGACTGTTCGCCAGCCCGACGAGCACCGGCTGGTGCATCGGGCGCAGCTCCGCGATGGCCGCTTCGGCGGCCGCCGCGCACGCTTGCCGGCCCGCTTCGGTGGCCGTGAACGTCTTCTTGGCCTTGACGTGCGCGCGTTCCCCCGCGACCTCGGCGACCAAGCCGCGGTCGCGGAGTTTGCCCAGCACGTAGTAGATCGAGCTGAAGCCGAGCGCGGTCCAGTCGCGCATGCCGCGTTCGGAGACGACCTCGTCCAGCTCGTAGCCGTGCCTGGGCCGCTCGACCACCAGGCCGAGCACTGTCAGTTCCGCGTCCGTCAGCACGGCCGTACTCTAGCACTAGAATACTCGCCTTCGGAAATTGTCGGTGGGTGCTGGCATGCTTCAGCGGTACCCGAAACCGAGGGAGAACAGTGGGGGGACAGGTGGTGACGGCGGTGCCGTGGACCGCGGAACGCGTGGCCGGGCTGGCGCCGGATCCCGCTTCGGAGAAGGCGGGCCGGGCGCTGGCCACGCCGGCGAAGTGGACGGGCGCGGGCGCGTCCGAAGACGCTGTGTGGGGCTTCTGCCAGGGCAGTGGCAAGAAGCCGTACCAGACGTGCGTCGAGCTGGCCGAGCCCGCGTTCCGGTGTTCCTGCCCGAGCCGGAAGTTCCCGTGCAAGCACGCACTGGGTCTGCTGCTGCTCTGGGCGGCCGGGCGGGTTTCCCCGGCCGAGGCGCCCGAATGGGTGCACGCGTGGCTGGCCGAACGCGCCGACCGCGCGCGGCGGGCGGAGAAACGCGCGGAGGCAGCGGGCCCGAAGGACGAGGAGGCGGCCGCGCGGCGTGCTTCCGAACGGGCGGCGCGCGTCGAAAGCGGCGTCGCGGAGCTGAAGGTGTGGCTCACCGACCGGATCGGCGCGGGCTTCGCGGGCTTCGAGCGCAACGGCGGCGAAGAGCTGCGCACGGTCGCGGCCCGGATGGTCGACGCCCAGGCAGGCGGCCTCGCCGGCGGCCTGCGCCGGGCGGCGTCGATCGTCGGCCGCCGCGACTGGCCGGAGGCGCTGCTGGCCGAGCTGTCGCAGCTGTACCTGCTGGCGGACGCGGCCACCCGCCTGGAGTCACTGCCGCCGGCGTTGGCGGAGACGGTCCGCACGCGGCTCGGGTTTTCGGTGGAAACGGCCCGGGTGCTGGAGAGCGGCGAGCGCGTCGCAGACGACTGGCTGATCACCGGCGCGGCGGAGGAGGAGAACGACCGGCTCCTCACCCGCCGCACGTGGCTGCGCGGCCTCGGCACGGGCCGGGACGCGCTGGTGCTGTCGTTCGCGCCACCGGGCCGTCCCCTGGATGCGTCCCTGCCACCGGGCCACGTGCTGACGGCGCAGCTGGCGTTCTACCCGGGCGCGGCCCCGCTGCGGGCCCTGGTGGCCGAGCGCGGAATCCCCCTCGCCGCCCCCACGGCCGAGGGCGGCTCGATAGCGGAGGCACTGGCGGCGTACGCGCGAGCGATGGCGGCGGACCCGTGGCTGGAGCGCTGGCCGGTCCTGCTGTCGAACGTCACCCCGGCCGAACACCCCGGCGGCTGGTGTCTGTCCGAAAAGGACGGAACGGCGCTGCCGCTGGTCCCGTACGCGTTCCCGTGGTCCCTGCTGGCGTTGTCGGCGGGCAGCCCCCTGACGGTGGCGGCCGAGTGGAGCCCGGCGGGCCTGAGGCCGCTGACGTGCTGGCACGAGAACCGGGCGGTGCGGCTGTGAATGTCCTCTTCCCGCCCCGCAACCGAGAACCGGAGGTCCGCCCGTGAAGGCCTGGGAAGACCTCGTCGGCACCGCCCTTCTCGGCACCCGGCGCCGCACCCTCGACCCCTCCGCCCAGCCACCGGCCGTCCAGACCCTGATCGCCGACCGGGGCGACCCCGCCGACCAGCTCCTCACCGCCGCGGCCGTGCTCACCACCTACCGGCGTGCCGGCCGGCACGCGCTGCACGACGTCCGGCCGCTGCCCGTCGCCGCGGCCGACGACCGGCCGTTCGTGCCTCCGCTCGCGCGGGATCGGCTCGGCCGGCTGCTGGCCGCCAGTCATCCCGATCTCCTGCTCGAATGGCTCGGCATCGTCGCCGGGACCGGCTACCGCGTCCCGCCGGAAACCCTGCCGCTGCTCGCCGAAGCCGCCCGGACCAAGGCTGCGCTGCGGGGCCCGCTCGTCGTCGTCGCCGGGCCGACCGGTGCTTGGCTCGGGCAGCGGAACCCCGACTGGGCCTTCCTCTCCGCACCCGCGGAAGAGCAGGCCGACGTCTGGCAGTACGGCAGCCTCGCCCAGCGTCGCCGCTGGCTCGCCGCCAAGCTCGCCGATGACCCCGATGCCGCCCGGGAAGCCCTCACCACCTCGTGGAAGAGCGAACCCGCCGATGTCCGGGCCGACTTCCTCGGCGTGCTCGCCGGGCACGTGCGGCCGCAGGACGAAGCCTTCCTCGAAGCCGCGCTCACCGATCGCGCCGCCGCCGTCCGCGAACAGGCCGCCGACCTGCTCGGGCGGATTCCCGGCACGCGCTACGGCGAAGGCATGGCCGAACGGCTGCGGCCGCTGGTCCACCGCCGGAACCGGGTGCTCACCGTCACCCTGCCCCACGGCGAGCGCGGCGACGGCACCGTCCGGCTGCGCACGCTCGTCGCCGCCGCTCCGCTGTCCTTCTGGGCCGAGTTCGGGCCACCCGCCGAAGTCGCGCGGATGACCGTCGAAGGCTGCCCGGCCGGGGTGCTGCGGGACTCCTGGGCCGCCGCCGCCCTGCGCCAGCGCGACGAAACCTGGGCGCAGGCCCTCATCGGCGCCGACCCCGGCGGGCGCACCACCCCGCCGCTGCTCGGCGTGCTGAGCCCGGCGAGCCAGGCCGCCACCGTCGGGCACCTGATCGGCCGGCTGCCCGTCGAATCCTTCGCGCGGCTGGTGCACGAGCTGCCCCGGCCGTGGACGAAGGAGCTCGGCACCGCCCTGCTCGACTGGATCGCCCGCCAGGACGACCACCGCCTGGTCTCGCACGCCGCCGTCGTGATCGCCCGCGCGGTCCCGCCGGAGTGCCTGCGCCATCCGCTGGCCACCACCCGCCTGACCATGGACGCCGGGCCGTGGCGCCGGGCGCTCACCGAAACGCTGAACTTCCGCCGCGAAATGTACGAGGAGCTCGCATGACCGCCCCCACCGTCCTCCGGCCGCACGCCGAACAGGACCACGCCGCCGAGCTGGCCGCGCTGGCCGCCGCCGACGACCGGGCCAAGCCGCCCAACTGGAACCTCTCCCCCTGGGCGGTCGTCGAGTACCTGCTCGGCGGCACCCTGCCGGACGGCACCGTGATCACCCCGAAGTACGTCGGCCCGCGGCGGCTGATCGAGGTCGCCGTCGCGACCCTGGCCACCGACCGCGCGCTCCTGCTGCTCGGCGTGCCCGGCACGGCGAAGACGTGGGTGTCCGAACACCTCTCGGCCGCCATCAGCGGCGACTCGACGCTGCTGGTGCAGGGCACCGCGGGCACGTCGGAGGAGTCGATCCGCTACGGCTGGAACTACGCCCGGCTGATCGCCGAGGGCCCGAGCCCCGCCGCGCTGGTCGAAAGCCCGCTCGTGCACGCGATGCGGGACGGCAAGCTCGCCCGCCTGGAGGAGCTGACGCGCATCCCCGCGGACGTCCAGGATTCGCTGATCACCATCCTCTCCGAGAAGACGCTGCCGATCCCGGAGCTGGGCACGGAGATCCAGGCCCGGCCGGGCTTCAACCTGATCGCGACGGCGAACAACCGGGACAAGGGCGTCAATGAGCTGTCCAGCGCGCTGCGGCGGCGGTTCAACACGGTGGTGCTGCCGCTGCCGGACAGCGCCGAGGCGGAGGTCGAGATCGTCAGCCGGCGCGTCGCCGAGCTGGGCACGTCGCTGCAGCTGCCCGCCGAGGCCGCCGAGCTGGCGGAGATCCGGCGCGTGGTCACGGTGTTCCGCGAGCTGCGCTCCGGCCGCACCGAAGACGGCCGCACGGCGGTGAAGTCGCCGTCCGGCACCCTGTCGACCGCCGAGGCGATCAGCGTGCTGACCGGCGGCCTCGCCCTGGCCACCCACTTCGGCGACGGCGTGCTGCGCCCGCACGACATCGCCGCCGGCATCCACGGCGCGGTGGTCAAGGACCCGGTGGCCGACCGCGCGATCTGGATCGAGTACCTGGAGACCGTCGTCCGCGAGCGCGACGGCTGGGCCGACTTCTACCGGGCCGGTCAGGAGATCTCTTGACCTCGACCCACCTGCTCGGCATCCGCCACCACGGCCCGGGATCCGCCCGGGCCGTGGCGGCGCGGCTCGCCGAACTCGAACCCGACGTCGTCCTCATCGAAGGTCCGCCCGAGGCCGACGCCCTGGTCGAGCTCGCCGAAGACCCGGCCATGCAGCCGCCGGTCGCGTTGCTGGCCTACGCGACCGACGACGTCTCGCGGGCCGCGTTCTGGCCGTTCGCCGTCTTCAGCCCGGAGTGGCAGGCCCTCACCTACGCCCGCGAGGCCGGGATCCCGGTGCGGTTCTGCGACCTCCCGGCCGCGCACACCTTCGCGGCGCCGCCGGACGAGCACACCGGGCCGCCGGTCGACCCGCTGGCCCTGCTCGCCTCGGCCGGCGGCTACGACGACCCGGAACGCTGGTGGGACGACGTCGTCGAGTCGCGGCGGGACACCGAAAGCCCGTTCGAGGTGATCGCCGAGGCGATGACCGCGGTGCGCGAGGACGAAAAACCGCCGCAGGGCAACGAAGCGCGGCGCGAAGCGCACATGCGCTCGGTGCTGCGCCGCACCCGCAAGGACGGCTTCGAGAACATCGCCGTCGTCTGCGGCGCCTGGCACGTGCCCGCGCTGGCCGATCCGCTGCCGCCGGCGTCGCACGACCAAGCCGTCCTCAAAGGACTGCCGAAGCGGAAGGTCGCGTGCACCTGGGTGCCGTGGACGCACGGCCGGCTCGCCACGGCCAGCGGCTACGGCGCGGGCGTCCGCTCGCCGGGCTGGTACCACCACCTGTTCACGACCTCCGGCGATGTCACCGCGCGCTGGCTCGCCGGCGTCGCCGCCGTGCTGCGGGAGGAGGACCTGCCGGTCTCGACCGCGCACGTCATCGAGGCGGTCCGGCTCGCCGAAACCCTGGCGACGCTGCGGGGCCGGTCGTCGGCCGGGCTCGCCGAGGTCACCGAAGCCACCCGGTCCGTGCTGTGCGGCGGCGACGAGGTGCAGGTCGACTTCGTCACGCGGCGGCTGGTGGTCGGCGAACGGCTCGGCGAGGTGCCGGACAGCGTCCCGCAGCCGCCGCTGGCCGCGGACCTGACGGCGACCGCGAAACGCCTGCGGCTCAAGAAAGACCCGATCGTCAAGGAGCTCGACCTGGACCTGCGGACGCCGGGCGGGCTCGACCGGTCGAAGCTGCTGCACCGGCTACGGATCCTCGGCATCGAGTGGGGCAGCCGGGAGGCGTCGGCACGGCGGAACAAGGGCACGTTCCGCGAGACGTGGGCGCTGGCCTGGGAACCGTCGTTCGAGGTCGACCTGGTCGCGGCGGCGGTGTACGGGACGACCGTGCCGTCGGCGGCCACCGCGGCGGTCCGGGGCACCGTCGAGGGCACGCCACCGCTGGACGAGGTCACCACGGCCGTCGAGAACTGCCTGCTCGCCGACCTGCCGGAGGCGCTGCCCGAAGCGCTCGCGGCGCTCGACGCCCGGGCGGCGGCGGACGCGGACGTCGCCCGGCTGATGTCGGCCCTGCCCGCGCTGGCCAGGGCGACCCGGTACGGCAACGTCCGCGGCACGGACACCGGCGCGCTGCGGGCGGTCGCCGACCGGATGCTGGACCGGATCTGCGCCGGGCTGCCGCCGGCCGCCCACGGCATCGACGACGACGCCGCGGCCCGCCTGGCCACGCTCGTCGACGGCGTGCACGACGCGACGTCCCTGCTGGGCGAGGACCCGAAGGAACGCTGGCTGGCGGCGCTGGCCCGGCTGGCGGAACGGCCGTCGCTGCCGCCGCTGCTGGCCGGCCGGCTCACCCGGATCCTGCACGACGCCGGGCTGTTCGACGCGCTCGACATCGAGCTGCGGCTGGGCCGGGCGCTCACGCCGGGGGTCGTCCCGTCGGCGGGCGCGGCGTACGTCGAAGGCTTCTTCGACGGCGGTGCCCTGCTGCTGGTCCACGACGAGGGCCTGCTGCGGGTGATCGACGCGTGGCTGTCGGCGATCCACGCCGACGTCTTCACCGAGGTGCTTCCGTTGCTGCGCCGCACTTTCGGCGCCTTCAGCGGGCCGGAAAAACGCGCGATCGGGCAGCGCGCGGCCGGGCTGACCGGCGCCGCCCGGGCGGTGCCGGTGGCCGACGAACTGGACGAGGACCGGGCCGAGCGCGTGCTGCCCGTCCTCGCGACACTCCTGGGGGTGGGAGCATGAACACCGACACCGACCGGGTGCGGCGCTGGCGGCTGGTGCTGGGCGGGGACGGCGCCGGACCGGGCACCGGGCTGGAAGACGCCCAGCTGTCCGAAGAGGACAGTGGGGTCGACGCGGTGCTGGCGGCCCTCTACGACAAGCCGGACGAGGAGGCCGCGGGCGGCCCGCGCAGCGCGAACCTGGGCGCGTCGGCCCCGCGGGTCGCACGCTGGCTCGGCGACATCCGGCGGTACTTCCCCAGCACGGTCGTGCAGGTCATGCAGCGCGACGCCGTCGATCGGCTCGGGCTCACCCGGATGCTGCTGGAGAAGGAGCTGCTGTCGGCGGTCGAGCCGGACGTCCACCTGGTCGGCACGCTGCTGTCGCTGAACAGCGTGCTGCCGGAGGAGACCAAGGAGACCGCGCGCGAGGTCGTCCGCAAGGTCGTCGCGGAGCTGGAGGAGCGGCTCGCCGAGCGCACCCGCGCGGCGATCCGGGGCGCGCTGGACAAGGCGTCGCGCACGCACCGCCCGCGGCCCGGCGACGTCGACTGGGCGCGCACGATCCACGCGAACCTCAAGCACTACTCCCCCGACCTGCGCACGATCGTCCCGGAGAAGCTGATCGGCTTCGGCCGGCGGCAGCAGGCGGTGCAGCGGGACGTGATCCTGGCCGTCGACCAGTCGGGGTCGATGGCGGAGTCGGTGGTGTACTCGGGGCTGTTCGGCGCGGTCCTGGCGTCGATGCGGGCGTTGAAGACGTCGTTCGTGGCGTTCGACACGGAGGTCGCGGACCTCACCGAGCACCTGGCCGACCCGGTCGACGTCCTGTTCGGCACCCAGCTGGGCGGCGGCACGGACATCAACCGGGCGATCGCGTACTGCCAGGGCCTGGTCGAGCGCCCGGAGCGGACGCTGCTGGTGCTGATCAGCGACCTCTACGAGGGCGGCGACGAAGACGAGCTGCTGCACCGCCTCGCCGAACTGACCGGCGCGGGGGTCCAGGTGGTGACGCTGCTGGCCCTGTCGGACTCGGGCGCGCCCTCGTACGACCACGAAAACGCGGCGGCCCTGGCGGAGCTGGGCATCCCGGCGTTCGCGTGCACCCCGGACCAGTTCCCGGACCTGATGGCCGCCGCCATCCGCGGCGACGACCTCCAGAGCTGGGTGGCCCGCGAGAGCAGCTGAGTTGCGGAATGAAACCGAGTGCCGGGCGGTTGTTCGGGATGACTCCCGCAGGAAGGACGGCTCACCATGAAGGTCCGCAGCTCGATCCGTTCGCTCGCCCGCCAGCCGGGCGCCCAGGTCATCCGCCGGGGGACGAAGATCCTGGTGATCAACAAGGACAACCCCCGCTCGAAGGCCCGCCAAGGCTGACGCAGCCGCACCGCACCAAGGCCGGCCCGCCACCGAGCCACGCCACCACCGGGCCCCGGAACCACCAGGTTCCGGGGCCCAGCCACACCCCAAGCAGCACGTGATTGGCCGGGCATCACCCGTGACCGGCCAGGCATCTCGCGTGATTGAGCGGGCATCACTCGTGATTGAGCGGACATCACTCGTGATTGAGCGGACATCACTCGTGATTGAGCGGGCATCACTCGTGATTGAGCGGACATCAGGCCGATGCCCCCTCCGATCACGCGAGATGCCCCGCGAAACACGGGTGATGTCCCTCCAATCACGCGTGATGCCCCTCCAATCACGCGAGATGTCCCTCCAATCACGCGAGATGTCTCTCTGATCACGCGAGATGCCCCTCGGCGCACGCTCAGCACCTGGGTAGCTGCGTCAGGCCGGGCCCGCCAGGCCGATGAGGTTGCCCTCCGGGTCGGTGAAGTGGGCGACCACCAGGTCGCGCCCCGGGGCGCGGTCGGGGCCCATCCGGCGGGTGCCGCCGAGGCGTTCGGCCTCCGCCAGCGCCGCCGCGACGTCCGGGACGCCCACGTAGAACACCACGTGACTCTCGTAAGCCGCGCCGCCGCCGACGCCGCCCGGGATGCCGTCCGTTTCCACGAACCCGTAGCTGCCCGGTTCCGACACCTGGTCCGACACCGGGCCAGACGTGTCGAACGCCCAGCCGAACAGCTCGCCGTAGTACCCGCGCAGCCGCGCCGGGTCGGTTCCGATGATCTCGAAGTGCACGACTGGCCGGCCCATGACCGTTCCTTCCGTCGACGTCCGGACCCGGCCGACCGTACGCCCATCCAGTTGTTAAAAACAACCACCGAGTTGTACCTTAAGACCATGCCGACGAGCCGCAGCTACGGGGACGCCTGCACGATCGCCCGCGCCCTGGACGTCGTGGGGGAACGCTGGGCCCTGCTCGTGGTGCGCGAGCTGCTGCTCGGCCCGCAGCGGTTCTCCGACGTCCGCCGCGCGCTGCCCGGCGCCAGCTCGAACCTGGTCACCGACCGGCTCCGCGAGCTCGAAGGCCGCGGCGTCGTGACGCGCCGGCAGCTGCCACCCCCGGCCGCCTCGACGGTCTACGAGCTCACCGGCTGGGGCCGCGAACTGGAGCCGGTCGTGCTGGCGCTGGGCGCGTGGGGCGCACGGATCCCGCTTCCCCGGCCCGCGTCACTCGGCGTCACGTCGGTGCTGCTGTTCCTGCGCGGCTCCGCCCATCCGTGCGGCACCGCGTGCTACCGCGTCGAACTGGACGCTCGCGTGTGGACAGTCCGCACCGAGCCGGGCCGGCTGACGGTCGAGCCGGGTGAACCCGACGCGCCGGACGCGGCGATCCGGACCGATCCTCCGACGCTGAACGCCCTGCTCGAACAGCCTGACCGCCTCGACGCAGCCATCGACGACGGCCGGGTGACGATCGAAGGCGACCTCGACGCGGTCCGCCGGCTACTGCGCGAACACGAAGGCTGACCTCAGCCGGCGCGGCCGAACCGCAGCACCCCGTCGTCGACGCGGGCGAACCGCATGTCGGCCAGGTCCAGCAGGTAGTTCTGCCGCATCATCCAGGGCCGACGGCCGCCTTGCTTCGGCAGGCCGGGGGCCGCCCGCTTGATGTACCCCGACTGCAGGTCCACGATCGGCCGCGGACGGCCCGCCCCCGCCGCCGACGCCGGGTCCGGCACGCAGAACGCGTACCCGGTGCGGTCCAGGTACGCGAGCAGGCGGCACACGTACTGCGACGCCAGGTCCGCCCGCAGCGTCCACGAGCTGTTCGTGTACCCCACGCACCACGCCAGGTTCGGCACGCCGCCGAACATCGTGCCTTTGTACGCTCGCTGCTCCCCCGGCTCGATCGCCCGCCCGTCCACCGTCAGCGCGATCCCGCCGAACGCCACCAGCCGGAGGCCCGTCGCCGTGACGATGATGTCCGCCGGAAGCGAGCGGCCCGACTCCAGCGCCACTCCCGACGGCGTGAACCGCGCGATCCGGTCCGTCACGATGTCCGCCTTGCCCGACCGCAGCGCCCGGAACAGGTCCGCGTCCGGGACCAGGCACAGCCGCTGGTCCCACGGGTCGTACGACGGCACGAAGTGCGGGTCCACCGGGATCGACGCCGGCAGCTGCGCCGCCACGCGCTTGCGCAGCGCCGCGGCCGCCCGGCCCGGCAGCCGGCGCATCAGCTGGAAGAACAGCGTCCCCATGACGACGTTCTTGCCGCGGACCACCCGGTGGGCGAGCCCTTCCGGCAGCAGCGCGCGGATCCGGTCGGCCAGCGCGTCGTGCCCCGGCCGCGCCACGACGTACGACGGCGACCGCTGCAGCATCGTCACCTTCGACGCGGTCGAGGCCAGCGCCGGGACCAGCGTCACCGCCGTCGCCCCGCTGCCGATCACCACGACCCGCTTGCCCGTGTAGTCCAGGGACGCGGGCCAGTGCTGCGGGTGCACGATCTCGCCGTCGAACTCCGCGCGGCCCGGGAAGTCGACGACGTGACCCGAGTCGTACGAGTAGTAACCGCTGCACAGGTACAGGAAGCGGCAGGTGAACGTGGCGTCGTGCGCGGTCGAGACCGTCCACCGCGCGTCCGGTGACGACCACGACGCCTTCTCGACGCGGTGGCCGAAGCGGATGTGAGCGGTGACCCCGAAAGCCTCGGCCGTCGACCGGATGTAGCTGAGGATCGACGGCCCGTCGGCGATGGCCTTCGGGTCCTTCCACGGCCGGAACGGGTAACCGAGGGTGAACATGTCCGAGTCGGACCGGATGCCCGGGTACCGGAAGAGGTCCCAGGTTCCGCCGATCGCGTCACGCGCCTCCAGCACGGCGTACGTCTTGCCCGGCAGCCGTTCCTGCAGCCGGCAGGCCGCGCCGATCCCGGACAGGCCGGCGCCCACGATCAGGACGTCCACGTGTTCGGTCATGCCCGGCAGCCTAACCGAGGTGGGGACCCCGCCGGACCGGGTCGGGGCACCGGCCCGGCGGGGAGGCCTGCTTACACCAGCAGCACCTTCGTCGCGCCGAACGTGCCCTTCAGCGGCACCACCACGGCCTTGCCACGCACTGTCACGGTGACGCTGTCCTGCAGCTGCGTCGGGTCCGACACCGCGAGCTGGGTCCGGAACCCGCACCGCCCGACCGCCACCGACGCCGGGCCCGACACGCTGACGTCGCCGGCCGACCCGGCGGCGAAGAAGTTCGCCAGCAGCGTTCCGTCGATGGTGCGGATCGCCTGCACCACCGAGGTGTTCGCCACCACCCGCCACCCGAATGGCGCCGTGAGCGCGCCGATCACCGAAGCGCCCGGCAGCACCGCGTACGCGTACTTCGCGTCCGTCGGCTTGACGCCGTGTTCCAGCACCAGCTTCTGGTACCGGCGCGTGTTCGGCGTCGTGGTGCCCTTCGTGTTGGCGCCGGTGTCGATGTCGCGCCACGCGCCGGTCCGGTCTTCGCGCAACGCCGTCACCGAAGCGTCGTCGAGCAACACGTACCCGCCGACGTCCTCCAGGTGCAGCCAGCGCGGGCGACGCAACGCCGTCGCCTGGCCCAGGTCGGTGGCCACTCGCCGGCCGTCGGCCAGCAGGGCGCCGCGGCCGCCCTCGCCGAGGTTGCGGTTCTCGATCGTCGTGCGCACCGCATACCCGGACGTGCCGGTGATTCCGGCGCCGAGGCAGACGACCCCGGCCGGGGTGAAGAACCACGACTTCTTCGCGACCAGCGAGCCGTCCCAGTTCTTGAAGTCGAACGCGTAGGCGCCGTGCCGCGCGTCCCACCGGACGCCGCCGGTGTGCGGGTTCGGGCCGACCGGCACGCCGCCGAACTTGGGGTCGGGTGGGCCGGCGTGCTCGGTCGTGCCGGGCAGCAGCAGCGGGTCCACCGTCGGCCAGTAGGCGTCGGTGTAGTGCCCCTTGGCGTTCGGCAGGAACGTGTAGAGCACGCCGTCGCCGACGTGGTAGCCCTTGAGGTTCTGGCCGTTGATGGCTTCGTAGCGCGAAATCCGCGTCGAGCTGACGCCCAGTGACGCCGACCAGTCGTCGGTGACGTGCACCATCCGGTCCTGCTGGCCGAAGATCCGGTGCGTCGCCACGACCCGGGCCGGGCGCGCGCCCGACGCCAGCATGTCCTGCGCGAATTCGATGCCGGGCGTCGCCACCAGATCCGGGCCGGGCGCGAACCGCTCCGGGTCCGGGATCTTCAGGAACGGCGCGAACGTGCCCTCGTGGATCCACTTCGCGGCGAGGGAATTGAGGTCGGTCTTCGTCTTGCCGGACGCCGTCCGGGCCAGCACGAGGGTCGCGACGGTGAGCTGGTGGCCGATGTCGTGTCCGGTCTCGCCCTGGCGCGACAGCATCCGTCCGCGCACCGGCTCCATCAGCGCGCCCGCGTAGACGAACGGCGCGTAGCTGTCCGCGACCAGCGCGTAGATCTTGTCCTTCAACGCCTGCGGCAGCGCGTATTCGGTGCCCTGCGTGACGTGGATGGCGCCGGCGAGCGCGGTCAGCAGCACGATGCCGTAGTGGCCGGGGTACGGGATGGTGTCGTGCTGGATGAACGAGCCGTCGACGTGGAAGCCGTCACCGGCCGCCCGGTCCAGTTTGGCGACGACGCTCGCGGCGCCACCGCCGGCGACGTCGGTGAGGGCGTCGATACCGGTCTTGATCCACGCGGTGTCGCCGAGCATCGCGCCCGCGACGATCGAGATGAGCCCCTTGTCCGCGCGGTTGGCGCCGGTTTCGACCACCGACGCGTTGTTCGCGCGCAGGTTCGGGTTGCCGACGAACCGCTTGACCGGCTTGAGGTAGCGCGCGAGCTGGTCGGCGGTGAGCTGGTCGGCGACGACGGAGAGCGTGTGCAGCAGGTAGTACGGGATACCGATTTCGTAGGTGTACCAGTTGCCGATTTCGCCGACGTTCTCGTTGTACTGGCTCGCGTAGATCAGTTCGAGGGCCGCTTTGATGCGGTCGAGCACGACCGGGTCACCGGACAGGGAACCGCCCGGGGTGCCCCAGTCGACGGCGATCGCGCGCAGCCGCGCGTACATCGACGTGGTGTAGTCACTGCCCGGGCCGAGCGGCAGGTCCGTCCACAGTGGAGCGCCGCTGCCGGCGACGGACAGGCTCGCGTTGTAGGCCTTGGCGACGCGGCCCAGGTTGGCGAGCGCCTCGGTGCGTTCCGGGGACGGCCGGTTGATGCCGGTCTGCAGCTGCCGGTACGCGGCGACGATCGGCGCGGTCGCGGCGGGCACCGGACTGGCGGCCTTCGCCACGGGCGCGACACTCGCGGCGAAGGCCGGTCTGGTCAGGAGCACGGTGGAGGCGGCCGCCAGGGCACCACCGCGCAGGGCATTTCTCCGGTTCACGGGCATGGCAATGCCTCCCAGGAAGACATCCTCGGCTTACGGGGGAACGGGGATTCACTTGTGCGGCGGCGGAAGAGGTCGTGAGTGGTAAGGCGAGTTCCAACTCGCCTTACCACTCACGACGGGGTCAGCGGGAGCCGTCGGTGCGGCGGGGCAGCTGCCAGGGGTTGGCCTCCTGCAGGGGTTCGGGCAGCAGGGCGTCCGGGAAGCCCTGCCAGGCGATCGGGCGCAGGAACCGCTCGATCGCCGCCGTGCCGACCGAGGTCGTCGTCGGGGCCGTTGTGGCCGGGTACGGGCCGCCGTGCTGCTGGGCCCAGCTCACCGTCACCCCGGTGGGCCAGTCGTTCCACAGCAGCCGGCCGGCGATGCGGGCCAGGGACGGCAGCACCGGCCGGAGCCAGTCCGCATCGGACTCCTCGCCGTGGATCGTGGCGGTGAGCCCCGGTTCGATCACCTCGAGCAGGCGCAGCAACTCCGCCTGGTCGGCGTAGGTGACGATCAGCGACGCCGGCCCGAAGCACTCCTCGTGCACCGTGTCGCCGCCCTCGAGGAACTGCTTGCCCGTCGTCGCCAGCAGCGTCGGCGTGAACGCCGGCGAGGACGAATCCGACGAAGACACCACCTCCACGCCCGGGACCTCCCGCAGCGCCGACAACTGGGAGGCGTACCCCGAAGCGATCCGGTCGTTCAGCATCGGCTGGGCGGCCGCCCCGGAAAGCGCCGCGCGCAAGGTGTCGGTCAGGCCGTGGTCCTCCGGCAGGAACAGCAGGCCCGGCTTGGTGCAGAACTGGCCGGCGCCGAGGGTGAACGACCCGGCGTAGCCCTTGGCCACGGCCTCCCCGCGGGCGGCGATCGCGGCCTCGGTCACCACGACCGGGTTGACGCTGCCGAGCTCGCCGTAGAACGGGATCGGCCGCGGCCGCGCGTTCGCGATGTCGAACAGCGCGCGCCCGCCCGGGATCGAGCCGGTGAACGACGCCGCCGCGATCCGCGGGTCCTTCAGCGCCGTGGCGCCTTCCTCCTGGCCGAAGATCACGTCGAAGATGCCCTCGGGCGCGCCCGCGCCGATCAGGGCTTCGCGGACGATGCGGCCGGTCAGCGCGGACAGCTCCGGGTGCCCGGAGTGGGCCTTGAGCACCACCGGGCAGCCCGCGGCCAGCGCGGACGCCGTGTCGCCGCCGGCGACGCTGAAGGCGAACGGGAAGTTGCTGGCCGCGAACACCAGCACCGGGCCGATCGCGGTCTTCACCCGGCGGATGTCCGGACGCGGGCCCATCGGCCAGTCCGGGTCGGCGTGGTCGACGGTGGCGCCGAGGTACTCGCCGTCGGTGAGGACCTCGCCGAACAGGCGCAGCTGGAACGTCGTGCGCTTCAGCTCGCCCGCCAGCCGCGGGGCTTCGGGCAGGTGCGTCTCGGCGTGCGCCAGCGGGACGAGCTCGCCCGCGGCGGCGTCGAGGGCGTCGGCGGCCGCGGTCAGCCAGCGGGCGCGTTCGGCCGGGGTCGCCTCGGCGGCGGGGCGGGCGGCCGCGGCGGCCCCCGCCAGGATCTTCTCGAGCGTGGCGGCGTCAGTGGCCTGGCTCATCGGTGCAGCAGCTCCTCAGTTCTCATGGGCGGCGGCGGTGGCCGTTTCCAGGTCGGGCCAGCGACCCGGACCGGCCAAGCCGAGGTGGTACAGGTGCAGCTCGGCGGCTCCCGCCTTGGCCAGCTCGCCGACGTACGCGGCGATGTCCGGCACCGGCGCGGCGGCGACCGCGGTGATGTAACTCGCGATCGCCACGCGTTCGGGCAGCGCTTCCCGGGCCGCCGCGACGGCCTCGGCACCCGTGGCGGGGGCCCACCCGAACAATACGACCGCGTCGACGTCATCGGGCGCGGACGGCGTCAGCCCGGGCAACGCGCCGGTGACCCACGGGTCGAGCGCGCCGTGCAGCACGACACGCACCCCCGGCGGCAGCGTCGCCAACACCGCGGCCCGCAGCTCGTCGGTCGCCCGCTGCCGGGCCCGCAGCAGCATCTGGGTCAGGTCCGGCGGCAGCCGGTCGCCGGTGGTGCCGAGGTCGCCGGTCGCGATCAGCCGCCGGACCTCCTCGACGAGCTGGGCCCGGACGGTGTCCGCGTCGACGTCCCACGAAGCGGCGCAGGCGGCGCAGCAGCAGATCGACAGCAGCCGGGCCACCGCGGGCGCCCACACACCGTCGGTCTTCTCGTGCTGGTGCTGATGCACTGCGCCGAGCGGACCGCACGCCTCGAGGATCACCGACGACAGCTCCAAGCCCGCGACGGCCTCCGCGGTCACCTTCGCCGCGTACTCGCGCACCTCGGGCCGCGACGGGCACAGCGCCCACGGGTACGCCTCGCCGAAGCAGTTGCGCACCACGACGTCCGGGTGCTCGTAGCCGAGCTGGGAGTTGTGGGTCAGCACGATCCACGCGGCGGCCGGGACGCCGGCCGCGTTGAGCAGCCGGACGGCGTCCCCGCCGGAGTCCTCCGACGGCACCCAGTCCGGAGTGGACGGACGCAGCGTGCCCCACGCGCCGGAAACCGGGCGGTAGAACGCCGCGTGCCGCGCCACGACGGCCGTCCGGGACGGCGACCACGGCGTCGCCGCGCGGGCGCTGTGGTACGACAGCGCCACGGCCACCTCGTCGACGCCGAGCGCCTGGACCCGCGGAACGAACCCGGATTCCAGGACGTCCCAGGGGTAGGCGTATCCCGTCACCTTCACCGGCTCACCACCTCGCCGTGTTCGGCTCGAACCCGGGCACGTACTGGCGCATGTACGTCACGTCGTCGCGCTTGGTCAGTCCACATCGGACGTAGTTCTCGTGCAGCTTCGCCAGCGCGTCCTCGTCGAGGGTGATCCCGAGCCCCGGCGTCGTGGGCACCGCGACGGCACCCTCGCGGAACTCCAGCACGCCGGGTTCGATGACGTCCTCGACCTTCCACGGCCAGTGCGTGTCACAAGCGTAGGTCAGGTGCGGCGTCGCGGCCGCGACCTGCACCATCGCGGCCAGGCTGATCCCGAGGTGGCTGTTGGAGTGCATCGACAGGCCGACGCCGAAGCTTTCGCACGTCACCGACAACGCCTGCGTCGCGCGCAAGCCGCCCCAGAAGTGGTGGTCCGACAGCAGCACGCCGATGGCCCGCGCCCGGAAGCCCGGCTCGACGTCGCCGAAGTCGACCACGCACATGTTGGTGGCCAGCGGCATCGACGCGCGCTCGGCGACCTGCGCCATGCCGTCGATGCCCGGGGTGGGGTCTTCGAGGTATTCGAGGACGCCGTCGAGCTCGGCGGCGACCCGGATGCTCGTCTCGACCGTCCACGCGCCGTTCGGGTCGATCCGCAGCGGGTGCCCGGAAAACGCTTCGGCCAGCGCGCGGACGCCGTCGACTTCCTGCGCGGGCTCGTAGACCCCGCCCTTGAGCTTGATCGAGCGGAAGCCGTACTCGTCGATCATCCGCTTCGCCGACCCGACCAGCGTCTCCGGCGTGGTGATCTCGCCCCAGGAGTCCTCGCGGCCGTCGACGTGCCGGCCGTACTTGTAGAACAGGTAGGCGGAGAACTCGACGGCGTCACGCGCCTTGCCGCCGAGCAGGTCGGTCACCGGACGGCCGAGGTAGTGGCCCTGCGCGTCCAGGCAGGCGACCTCGAACAGCGAGTACACGCTCGCCACGGTCTTGCGGATGGAGAACCCGCCGATCAGCCCGTGCGCGTCGGTCAGCACCGTGTCCGAGAGCGCCTGCGCGACCAGCCGCTGCAGGCCGGGCAGGTCGAACACGTCGTGGCCGCGCAGCTGCGGCAGCACCTTGCGCACCTCGCCGAGGAACGCGGAATCGCCGTAAGACTCGCCGAGCCCGACGACGCCGTCCTCGCACTTGACCTGCACGACGCTGCGCAGCGCGAACGGCTCGTGCACGCCCATGACGTTGAGCAGCGGCGGGTCGGCGAACGCGACCGGGGTCAGCACCACGTCGAGGATCTTCATCAGCCGAGCCCCTTCAGCGCGCCGAAGCCGTCCTCCACGACCTTCTCCAGCCGGTGGATCTGCTCCGGCGCCGGCTCGACCAGCGGTGGCCGGACCGGGCCGACCTTGTCCCCGCGCAGCCGGGCGGCGGCCTTCACCAGGGACACCGCGAACCCGGGCGTCTCGTCCCGCAGCGCCACCAGCGGCAGGTAGAACCCGGTCAGCAGCGCGTCCATCACCTGCGTGTCGCCTTCGCCGAGCGCGCGGTGGAAGCGGTGGGCGATCTCGGGCGCGAAGCAGTGCACCGCCGAGGAGTACCGGGCGACGCCGATCGCCGCGTACGCCTTGGCGGAGACCTCCGCGGTCGGCAAGCCGTTGAAGAACAGGAAGTTCCGCGCCCGCTCGGTGTCCAGCGACCGGATGGTGGTGATGATCCGGGTCATCACCTCGACGTCGCCGTAGCCGTCCTTGAGGCCCACGATCGAGGGAATCTCGAGCAGCGACGCCGCGGCCGGCGCGCCGAACACGCCGGTGCCGCGGTGGTAGACGATCACCGGCACCGACGAGTCGCCGACGGCGTAGCGGACGAAGTCGACCAGACCCGCCTGCGGCCCGGAAACGAGGTACGGCGGCAGCAGCAGGACGCCGTCGGCGCCCCCGGCCTGGGCCGCCGCGACGCCGGCCCGCGCCGACGCCGCGCCGCCCCCGGCGCCCACCCAGACCGGGACGCGGCCGGCGGCCACCTCCCGGGTCCGGGCGAGCACCGAGGCGTGCTCGGCGGGCGAGAGCGAGCTGAACTCGCCGGTGCCGCACGCGACGAACAGCGCACCGGCGCCCGCCGCGATGTGGCTCTCCACGTTCTCCGCGAGCGCGTCGAGGTTGACCTCGAGGTCCTCGGTGAACGGGGTGAGGGGGAACGCCAGCAGGCCGTCCAGCTCGATCTCGTTCTGTGCCATCAGTTTCTGCTCTCTCGTCCTTTTTCGGTTGCGGCCGGGGGTGGCCGACGTCAGGCGGGCACGGCCGTGCCTTCCCTCTTGCGGTCGACGTCGTCGTCGGCGTTCACGGTGTCGACGATCTCATCGGCGGCCGCGCTCCGCTCGGGCGCGAGCACGCCGAGACCGGCGTACAGGGCGAGCGAGACCAGGATCGGCGTCGCGATCAGCACCGTCTGGTTCGCGTTGAAGACGTAGTAGCAGAGCGCGTAGTCGATCAGGCCGCCCGCCCAGGAGACCAGCGCCGCGCGCGGGCCGCACTTGCGGAACCACGGCAGCATGCCCAGCAGCAGCGGGATCGAGATCGGGCCCATCAGCGCGGCGACCCAGTTGACGACGATCTGCAGCACGCCGCCGAGGTTCTGCGCCTGGGTGGCCACGAGCATGGTCAGCGCGACGAAGACCACCGTGGTGATCCGCGCGGCCTTGAGGCCCTGGACGTCGGTCCACTGCCGGGTGCGGCGGAACATCGCCGGGATCATGTCGCGGGTGATGACCGCGGAGATCGCGTTGGCGTCGGAGGAAACCATCGCCATCGTGTGCGAGAAGATGCCGGCCAGCACCAGGCCGACCAGGCCCGGCGGCAGGAACGTCGTCGTCATGATCGCGTACGACTGCGTCGGGTCCTTGATGCCGGGGATGAGCAGCGGCGCCGCGAACATCGGGAACATCAGCACCAGGGGCCACACGAGGTACAGCGCCGAAGAAAGCCGCGCACCCCGCTTGGCCTCTCGGGTGTTCGGCGCGGCCATGTACCGCTGCGCCAGGTTCCACATGCCTCCGTTGTACTCCAGCGTCTTCACCAGCACGTAGACGAGCAGGAAGATGGTGGTGTACTTGGCCGTCACCGGGTTCACGTGGTTTTCGGGCAGCTTGTCCCACATCGTCCAGAGCGCGGAGATCCCGCCCAGCTTGCCGAGGACGACGACGATCATCACGATCGCGGCGATGGCCTGGATGACGAACTGGCCGAAGTCGGTGAGCGCGTCGGCCCACAGGCCGCCGATGGTGCAGTAGACCAGGGTGACCGCGCCGGTGATGAGGATGCCGAGGTTGTAGTCCAGGCCGGCGAAGACGTGCAGCAGCGTCGCGACGGCGAACCACTTGGCCGCGATGTCGAAGATCTTCAGCAGGCTGCCGCTCCAGGCGAGCGCCTGCTGCGTCGGCACGTTGTACCGCTTCGCGAGGTACTCCAGCGGCGAGGCGACGCCGAGTTTGGAGCGCAACCGGTTCCAGCGGGCGGCGAACAGCCAGCTGCCGATGCCCACCCCGATGCCGATGCTGGCGAAGCCCCAGAAGTACACGGTGATGCCGCTGGTGTACGCGACACCGGCGTAGGCGACGAAGAGCACGGCGCTGTAACCGGACATGTGGTGCGAGATGCCGGCCAGCCACCACGGCATCTTGCCGCCGGCCGTGAAGAAGTCCTTCACGTCGCTGACCCGTTTGTGCGACCACCAGCCGATCACGACCATCAGCGCGAAGTACGCGCAGACCATCGTCCAGTCGAGTGCGTGCACCGCAGGCTCCTTTCCGCGTCCACGACGATGTGGTGCCACTGTTCACATCTATGAACGGAGTCTGTTATAGTGATTATGTTCATCCATAAGAACGTTGTTCGGGACGCTAATATGGCCGGAGTCACAAGTCAACGGCCGGACGGAGGCACACAAATGCCGCAGAAGGTGGACAACCCGGCAGTGGCCGACGGGGCTCCCGCCGAGTCCTCGGGCGTCAAGTCCGCGCGCCGGGCCGTCGACCTCATCGAGACCTTCGCGGCGAACGACGTCTGGTTGTCCCTGTCGGACCTGCATGCGCGCACCGGCTTCCCGCGCTCGTCGCTGCACGGCCTGCTGCGGACGCTGCTGGAGGCGGGCTGGCTGGAGGCGGACACCAACACCGCTCGCTACCGCCTCGGCGTCCGCGCGCTGATCTGCGGCACGGCGTACCTGGACCGCGACGCCGTCGTCCCGTTCGCCACCGAAGCCCTGGAACGCATCCGGGAGAAGACCGGCTTCACCGCGCACTTCGCGCGGCGCAACGGCACCGAGGTCGTCTACCTGGAGACGCGGGAGTCGCAGCGGTCGACGCACCTCGTCTCCCGCGTCGGGCGCACGCTGCCCGCGCACGCGACGGCGCTGGGCAAGGCGCTGCTGGCCGAGCTGACGCACGACGAGATCGAGGCGCTGATGCTGCCGGCGACGCTGACCGCGCTGACGCCGAACACCATCACCACGCTCGAAGGCCTGCACGCCGAGTGCGCCGCGACGCGCGAGCGCGGGTACGCCGCCGAGGTCGAGGAAGGCACGCTGGGCGTGCGGTGCGTCGCCGCGGTGATCCCCTACCGCATCCCGGGCACCGACGCGATCAGCTGCTCGATGCCGATCACCCAGGTGAGTGACGACGACGCCCGCCGCGTCGGCGAGCTGCTCGCCGAAACCACCGCCGAGCTCGGGCAGCAGCTGCGCCGGGCCGGCATCCGCTAGCCGCCGCCCTCAGTGAAAGGAAACCCATGACGGACCAGCGTGTGCTCATCACCGGGTCGGCGGGTGTCGTCGGCACCCTGATGCGCCCCCGCCTGAGGCGTGAAGGCCGCGTGCTGCGCCTGCTCGACGTCGCCCCGCAGACGGCGTCGGACGCCTCGGAAGAGATCGTGACGGCGTCGGTGACAGACGCCGCGGCGATGGCGGAAGCGTGCGAAGGCGTCGACGCGCTGATCCACCTGGGCGGGCACAGCCGCGAGAACACGTGGGAAGCCACTCTCGACGTCAACATCAACGGGACGCAGACGGTCCTGGAGGCGGCCCGGACGGCGGGAATCCGGCGGGTGATCCTGGCCTCGAGCAACCACGCGGTCGGCTTCCGCCGCATCGACTCCGACCTCCCGGCGGACTCGTCACCGCGCCCGGACACGTACTACGGCGTCTCGAAGGCGGCGATCGAGGCGCTGGGAAGCCTGTACCACTCCCGCTTCGGCATGGACGTCATCGTGATCCGCATCGGCTCGTGCTTCGAGACGCCGTTGCCGCTGGGCCCCCGCGGCCTGACGACGTGGCTCTCCCCCGACGACGGCGCGCGCCTGTTCGAGGCGTGCCTTTCGGCGCCCTCGCCGGGCTACCGGCTGATCTGGGGCGTCTCGGACAACACGCGCCGGATCTACTCGCTGACCGAGGCGGAGGCACTGGGCTACAAGTCACTGGACGACGCGGAGGTGTACGCGGACCAGCTGGCCTCGAAGCCCGCCCCGACGGGAGCGGCGGCCGAGTACGTCGGCGGCCCGTTCTGCACCGCACCCCTGGGGGTGTTCAACCCGCTCTGAGCCGCCGTGGTGCGCTGGCGACCCGGGGCGGCCGTCAGCGCACCAGCGTGGCCAAGGCCGACGGCGCGACCGGTGCCCGGCCCGTCGTGTGCTGGTAGCGGCGCACGATGTCGCGGCACCGGGACCGGCACCCCACCCGCCGTTCGGCCCGCAACAGCCGGTTGCGCCGAGGCGGTGGGAAGGCCGAAGCGAGTCGCGCGAGCCACTCCCCACGGTCGGCGCCGGCGGCGCGCAGCACCCACTCGGCACCCGGATCGAGCGCGACGAGTGCCAAGGCGAGGTGTTCGACGCGGTGCCGGCGTTCGCGGCGAGCGAGCGCCAGCCGCAGAGACGCGCCATAGGCGGCCTGGACGTCCAGGCCGATCCGTGACACCGCCCGCGCACACCGCCGCCGGGCGTTGCCCGCGCCCAGCGGAAACAGGAACTCCTTGGCAGGCGGCCGGTCCGCGAGGACACCCGGCAGCGGCCCGAGGTCGACGCCGAGCACCGCCAGTGCTTCCCGGTCGGCGGCCGCGCCCGCGCCGTCCGGGGCGGCCCGGCGCACGGCCTGCTCGACGTCGCCGAGCCCCGACAGCGGCCCTTCGGTGAGCGCGAGCAGCAGGTGTTCGCTGCCGACCCGCGCGTGGCCGAAGTCCCGCGCCAGCTCGCACGCCCGGCTCATCGCCCGCCCCACCGCGGGGTGGTCTCCCTGGAACATCAGCCCTCCCGGCTGCGGTGCTTGCGGTGCACCGTCTGCTTGGTGACGCCGAGCCGCTCGGCGATGTCCTGCCACGACCAGCCGGCCCGCCGCGCGGCCGCCACCTGGTCGGCCTCGAGCTGCTCGGTGAGCCGCCGCAGCCGTGCGACGGCCCGCAGCGCGACGTCCGGGTCGGCACTGCGCACGGCGTGGTCGAGATCGGTCGTCAGGCTCACCGCGTCAGCATATGCTGACACACAGGGGTCGTCAACATATGCTGACGGGTACTAGTACCTTTGCGGCTTCCCCCGCCCCTGCCCCACCGCCAAGGGTGGCGGCCATGATCCTGAAATCCCGCCGCGCCCGGAAGCGGACGATCGTCGTGGCGAGCACGCTGGTGGTCGTGCTCGCCGGCGCGGTCACGCTGTTCGAGGTGGCGAAGTCGCCGACCTTCCAGTTCTTCGGCACCCTCGTGGACCGCGTCGACACCACCGAGAAGATCGTCGCCCTCACCTTCGACGACGGGCCCGATCCCGCCGGTACCCAGGCGATCCTGGACACGCTGAAGAGCCGTCAGGTGCCCGCGACCTTCTTCCTCATCGGCCGGGAGATCGCCGCACACCCGGACCTCGCCCGCGGCATCGCCGCCGCAGGGCACGAGATCGGCAACCACAGCTTCTCCCACGACCGGATGATCGGGGTGACCCCGGCATGGGTCGCCGACGAGGTCGAAGCCACCGACGCGCTGATCCGGACCACCGGCTACACCGGCGAAATCCTCTTCCGGCCCCCGAACGGCAAGAAGCTCTTCGCCCTCCCCCACTACCTGGCCCAGCACCACCGCACGACGATCACCTGGGATGTCGCGCCGGATTCCGACGGCATCCCGGACGCCGCCACCGTCGAACGGGTCGTCGTCGACCAGGTCCGGCCGGGCTCGATCGTGGTGCTGCACGCGATGTACGCCTCGCGCGAACAGAGCCGCCGGGCGATCGGGCCGATCCTCGACACGCTCAAACAGCGCGGCTTCCGGTTCGTGACCGTGTCACAGCTGCTCAGCCGCCCATCGCCAGCCGGGTGAAGGCCGCGAGCGCCTGGTCGATGGGATGCGGCTGGGGGCGGCCCGATGCGTCGAGCCGGTTCCAGCGCTGGAGGTTCACCGCGATCGCCAGTCGCCGCCCGCCGTCCGCGCGGATCGCCGCCAGCGTGCCGCCGCCCCAGACCGTGCCGCCGTGCCCCCAAAAGCCCGTCGATTCCACCGGGTGCAAGCCGAGCCCGTAGTCGATCGGCTTGCCTTCCTGGGAAATGATCCGGGCCGTGCGCTGCATCTCGGCCAGCGAAGCCGGTGAGACGATTTCGCCGGCCAGCAACAGCCCGAAGAACCGGTTGAGGTCCGCGACCGTCGAGATCAGCGACGCCGACGGCCCCACCCAGGACATGTCGAAGACGCTGTAGTCGCGCGGCGGGTCGATCATCCCGAACCAGGACTCGTAAAGCTTCGCATGCGGCCCCTCGACGTGCGTCCCGGTGGGGAAGCCGGTGTCCCGCAGCTCGGCGCGGTCGACGACGTCCCGGGTGATGCACGCTTCCGCGCTGCCCCCGGTCACGTGCGCCAGGAGCCGGCCGAGCAGCAGGTAATTGGTGTTCGAGTACACGCCGGGCGTGCCGCCGGGGGTACCGACCGGAGGCGCGCCCACGCCGAGCTCGATCAGCTCGACCGGGTCGAACCGCGTGAACCGGTGGTCGTCGAGGCTGTCCGGCCGGGTGTTCGCCAGGTCCGGGAACGCCTTGAGGCTCGGGTAGGCGTACGGCAGGTACTCGGCGAGCCCGCTGGTGTGGCCGAGCAGCATCCGGACCGTGATCGCCCGCCCGCGGTCGCCCGGCACGAGCCGCGGCAGGTAGTGGCCGATCGGAGTGTCGAGCCCGATGCGACCGGCCTCGACCTGGCGCAGCACTGCCGCGGCGGTGAACGTCTTGGTGACACTGCCGACGCGGTGACGCATGCTCGCGGCGACGGGGAGGCCGGTGTCGATGTCGGCCCGCCCGGCGGCGCCGCGCCAAGTCCGGTCGCCGGCCCGCACCTCGGCGAACACGCCCGGCACGCCGGCCCGGTGGACGGCGTCGACGGCGGCGTCCAGCTGCGCGAAATCCATGGGAACTCCTCTCGGGGAACGAAGTGTCCTCATTATGCACGCGGTGCGTGCAACAGCAAGTGCATAAGCTATGCTGACGGTCGGCGAAGGGACGAGATGGCGAACCGAAGGCGTTGGACGACCGAGGAAATCCTGGACACGGCGGCGGAGCTGCTGCGCCGCGGCGACGCGGAGTCGTTCAGCGTGCGCAAGCTCGCCGCGGAGCTGGGGACCGACTCTTCGAGCCTCTACCGGCACTTCCGCACCAAGACCGAGCTGCTGCGCGCGCTCGCCGACCGGATCCTCGTGGGCGCCATGGCCGGGTACCACCCCGAAGGCGACTGGCAGCAGCGCCTGACCGCGTTGGCCCTGCGCCTGCGGGAGGCGTTCGGCGAGCAGCCGCAGATCGCCGTCGTCTGGGGGCGCTACGCCTCCTCCGGCGCGGGGTCCCGGCTGGTGATGGAGGAGGTGCTGCAGGCCCTGCGCTCGTCAGGCCTGCCCGACGAGCGGATTCCGGCGCGCTACCACCGGATCGCGATCCTCTTCGCCGCGCTGATCGCGTCCGAGGCCGGCGTCAGCACCGTCACCGCGGAGGAACACGAGCAGGGCATGGAGCTGTTCCGCGTCGCGGTGCTGGGCGCCGACCCCGAACGCTTCCCCGCATTGGCCCACTTCGCCCGCGAAGTCCGCCCGCTCGGGGCCGACCGCCGCGCGGCGTTCGAAGAGATCATCGCCGCCCACCTCGCCGACATCGAGGCCACGATCCCCTGACCGCGGTCAGTGCGCGACCCGGACGGCCGGCAGTTCGAGGGCGGCGACCCACTCGCCGTCCCGCGGCCCGTGGGTCACCACTCCCCCGGCCGCCGCGGCCTGCTCCGCGAGCCCGGCCAGCCCGTAGCCGCCGCTTCCGTGCGACGTTCCCTTGAGCGTGTTCCGCGCGGTGATCGTCACCCGGTCGCCCGCTTCGACGTCGAGCCGCAGCCGGACGCCGGGACCGTTGTGGCGCAAGGCGTTCACCGCCGTTTCGGCGATGAACCGCTCGGCCAGCTCGCGCACCGGGCGCGGCAGCGCGGGCAGCACCGGGTCGCGGTCGAGGACCAGGCCCGCGGTGCGGAGCCGGGCCAGCACCTCGGCGAGGCCGGGAGCGCGTTCGACGTCGTCGCGCAGGTCGTCCAGCGTGCGGCGGACGAGGGTGAGCGCGCCTCGGCCGGCGGCCAGGAGCGTGTCGAGGCGTTCGCGGTCGGCATCGGTCAGATCGCCGACCGCGCGCAGCGTCTCGGCCTGCACGAGCATGACGGCGGTGGTCTGGGCGAGCGTGTCGTGCAGCCGCCGCGCCGCGCGCTCGGCCCGCTCGGCGAGCGCGCGACGGCGTTCGGCGCCGAGCAGCCAGGCGACCGCGCTGACCGTGACGACGAGGAGGGTGCCGTCGACCGGGCCCTTCGCCGGGTACACCGCCGCGCCGGTGGCGAGCGCCGCCGCGGCCGCGAGCCACCGCTGGGGCGTGCTGTGGAGGGCGAGCAGCACCGGCACGTACATCGTGTTGCGCGGCTGGGCGAGCAGCAGGTGCCAGGCGGTCGCGAGGGTCACCACCACGAGCACGAGAGCCGGCGCGCGGCGGGCCCACAGCAGCGGGACGAGCTGGGCCGCGCTGACCACGGCCGCCGGCCACCCCTGCTGCGGCGTCCACGCCCCGCTGGCGAAGAACACCGCGGCGACGGCCGCCGTCGTGCCGAGAGACTGACGCATGGGCCGACAGTAGAGTGCGGGCATGATCCGGGTTCAGGTCGTCGACGACCACGCCTTGGTGCGCGAGGGGATCGCGCTGATCCTGGGCGCCCAGCCGGATCTCGACGTGGTCGCGCAGTACGCGAGCGGCCCGGAGCTGCTTTCTTCGGCGGTCGAAGCCGACGTCGTGCTGCTCGACCTGTACCTGCCCGGAATGGACGGCCTCGAAGTCCTGCGCCGGCTCGGTCCCTCGTCGCCTCGGGTACTGGTGCTGACGACGGTCGGCCGGCCGCGGGAGATCCGCGAAGCGCTCGGCTCGGGCGCGGCGGGGTTCGTGCTGAAGGACGCTTCGGGCGACGAGCTCGCGGCGGCCGTCCGGGCGGCGCACCAGGGTGTGACGGCGTTGAGCCCGGCGGCGGCCTCGGCACTGAGCGGCGGTGGTGCGCTCACTCCGCGGGAGCGGGACGTGCTGGAGCTGCTCGGCGAAGGTCTGTCCAACAAGGACATAGCGACCCGGCTGCGGCTGGCCGAGCGGACGGTGAAGGTGCACGTCGGCAACGTGCTGGCCAAGCTCGGCGTGACCAGCCGCACCCAGGCGGCGCTCGTGGCCAGGGACCGCTGAGCGGACTGGTTCCGGGCAGAGCTCACCATCGCCGCCATCGTGCGCCGGCTCCGCTGACTTACCGGCCGGCTCCTAGCGGCCGTACGCGGCCATGAACATGTCGAGCAGGTCGTCGACCACTTTCTCGTCCACGGCGCGGGTCGAGAGCAGGTGGCGGTAGTAGAGGGTGCCGCACAGCACCTCGGCCGGGAAGGTCAGGTCGACGCCCTCGACGAGCTCGCCCGCCTCCTGGGCGCGGCTGATCCGGTCGAGGGTGCGCTGCTCGACGGTCCGCAGGAACCGGTCGTGCAGCGTGGCGCGCAGGGTTTCGTCGGCCTGCGCCTCGGCGATCACCGCCCGGTAGACCGGCCCGATCGGCGGGGTGGCGAGCGCGGGGGGCCGAGCGCAGGAACTGCTCGCGCAGGTCCGCCCGGACGTCGCCGGTGTCGTGGTAGTCGAGGCCGGTGGTCCAGACGCGGTTGAGCGCGTCCAGCAGGAGCGCCGCCATGGACGGCCAGCGCCGGTGGATCGTGTGCTTCCCGACCCCGGCGCGCCGGGCGACGGCCTCGACGTTCAACCCCGCGTAGCCGACCTCACCGGCGAGCTCGAGCGCCGCGTCGAGCAGCGCGAGCACGCCAAGGAACTGAAGACTGCGGCGCGCCGGGCTTCCCAGGCGGACAAGGCGGTCCAGGCCGAGCAGGACGTGCTCGCGAAGATTTCCGAAATGGCACCCGCGGACCGGGTCCTGGCCGAGCGCGTGCACGGCAACCTGGACGACGGAACGATGTGGGCGGCCGGCTTCGCGCTCACCGAGGTGACGCCCGCGGCCGAGAAGAGAATCGCCGCGCTGGTCACACAAGCGGTGCAGTGAGGCGGAGCCGGGCCTTATGCACTGGCACCTACCGGTTCACCCCTTGACGTACCGCGTCAGCATCGCGACCATTTCGTGCTCCAGCTTGCCGCTGTCCACCGGCTCGTGCTCGGCCGCGAGCTGGTGGACGACCAGCTCGATGGTGGTGAAGATGAGCCGGGCCGCCGTTGCCGTGTCGGTCAGCCGCACCTCGGGGTGCCCGTCGAGGATCTCCTGCAGGTAGCCGTACCAGTACCGCTTGAGCCGTTCGACGTTCTGCAGCAGCTCGGCCGGCCGCGGCGCCTGTTCGTTGAGCAGCCGCAGCAGCTGCGGGTCGTCCAGGTGGGAGTCGATCGCGCTGCGGACGAGCAGCCGCAGGATGTCCTCGATCGGGCCGGGCAGGTCCCCGATCCGGATCTTGGCCGCGGCCGCCGCGCCGTCGTCGAGGTGGCGGGTCAGCAGCTCGGCGAGGATCGCGTCCTTGTTCGGGAAGTACTGGTACAGCGAGCCGATCGAGACGCCGGCCTGCTCGGCGATGCGGTTGGTGGTGCCGGCGGCGTAGCCGTGGGCGGCGAAAACGTGAGCAGCCGCGGTCAGGATCCGCTGCCGGGTCAGCTCGGCGCGGACCTGGCGCGGCTGTTTACGTGGCTGGATGCGGCGCTCGTCCGGCGTCACGGCACCCTCCCGGAAAGCGAGTAGTCAGGATCTGAGTATTTGCTCATAATTGTGCCATGACCAGCACAAACACGCTGAACCGCGTCTCCGCGGCCGAGGTGCGGGCCCGGGTGGGCGAGCCGGAAGCGATGATCAAGGCCAAGCTCGGCGACCGCATCGACACCCACGCCCGCCGCTTCATCGCGCACTCGCCGTTCCTGACGCTGGCGACCGCGGACGCGGCGGGCCGCGCCGACTGCTCGCCCCGCGGCGACTACCCCGGCTTCGTCAAGGTCCTCGACGAACGCACGCTCGCGCTGCCCGACCGGCCCGGCAACAAGATCGCCGACTCCTTCCGCAACATCGGCGAGAACGACGGCGTCGGCCTGCTGTTCTTCGTCCCCGGCATGCGGGAAACGTTGCGGGTCAACGGGAGCGCCTACGTCACCGACGATCCGGACGTGCTCGCCCGGATGCGCACCGAGGCGAAGGCGCCGGTGCTGGCGATCGTCGTCGACGTCGCCGAGGTGTACTTCCACTGCGGCCGCGCGCTGATCCGGTCGCGCCTGTGGGATCCGGCGAGCCAGGCGCTCGCGGCCGAGCTGCCCTCGGCCGGCGAGATCGCCGCCGAGAAGATGAACATCGACCCGGCGCTGCTCGACCAGCTCCTCGAAGACGGCTACCGGAAGCTGTACTGACATGCAGAAGACGATCCTGGAGCGCATCTCGCGGGTGACCGACGACGTCGTCTCGCTGGTCCTGCGCGGCGACGAAGGGCCCTTGGCGCCGTGGGAGCCGGGCGCGCACATCGACCTCGAGCTGCCGAACTGGCTGACGCGCCAGTATTCGCTGTGCGGCGACCCCGGCGACCTGTCGGCCTACCGGATCGCGGTTCGCCACGACCCGCTCAGCCGCGGCGGGTCCGAGTACGTCCACCTGTTCCTGCGGCCGGGCCGGACGCTGTCGGTTTCGCTGCCCCGCAACCACTTCCCGCTGGTTCCGGCGCCGGAGTACCTGTTCGTCGCGGGCGGGATCGGGATCACGCCGATCATGCCGATGCTGCGTTCCGCCGTCGCGGCCGGGGCGGCGGCGACGCTGGCGTACGCGGGCCGTCCGTTCGCCGCGAAACTGGCTTCGGAGTACGGGGACCGGGTGCGGCTCGGCCGCCCGGACCTCGCGGCGCTCGCCCGCGAGTTCCCGGCCGCGGAGGTCTACTGCTGCGGCCCGGCGTCCATGGTGGACGCGGCCGAGGCGGTGTTCCCGCGGGTGCACACCGAACGCTTCGAGCCGACCCGGCGGACGTTCGGGCCGGACACGCCGTTCGAGGTGGTGTGCGCCCGCTCCGGTGGCACGATCCAGGTCCCGGCGGACGAGTCGCTGCTGGACGCGCTCGACCACGCGGGACGCCCGGTGCCGTCGGCGTGCCGGGAAGGCGTGTGCGGCAGTTGCGAGGTGCTGGTCGTGGCGGGCGAACCCGAGCACCGCGACGACATCGGCGCCGCCCCGGGCCGCATGTACCCGTGCGTGTCGCGTTCCCGGTCACCCCGCCTGGTGCTGGACCTCTGAGCGAAGCCGCCGGTCGCTCACCTGCACCGTGATGCCCCTTGCCGCACGGTCAAGAGGTGACGTGGGTGAGGGTGACCGGGACCTTCGGGGGGCCGCTGCCGTCGCCGATGCCTGGTTTGGCCGGGTCGATTCCGCCGCGGGCGACCTTGTCCAGGACGTCGAGGCCGGGGTCGTCGATGCTGCCGAAGACCGTGTACTCCGGCGGGATGTTCGTCTCGCCGAACACCAGGAAGAACTGGGAGCCGCCGGAGTCCGGGGCGTTCGTCTTCGCCATCGCGAGGACGCCGCGGCCGTAGGTCAGCTCGGGGAACACCTCGTCGCGGATCGTGTAGCCCGGGCCGCCGGTGCCGTCGCCGACCGGGTCGCCGCACTGGAACATCTGCAGGCCGGTGAGCACCGACAGCCGGTGGCACGACGTGCCGTCGTAGAAGCCCTGCCGAGCCAGGCTCAGGAAGTTGACCACGGTGCACGGCGCCAGCGAGCGGTCCAGAGTCAGCCCGATGTCCCCCGCGGTCGTCGCCAGCTGCGCGCCGACCGTGCCGGTCGACGGCGCCGGGCCGTCGGGCGGCAGCGTGGCCTTCTTCGGCGCCGGCGAGCCCGGGTCGGGGGTGAACGCGCACGTCACCGGGTCGGCCAGCGGCCTCGGCCGCTTCGGCATCGGGGCCCGCTCGCCCGGGATCGCCGAAGCGGTGCCGGGCGCGGCCGACACCGGCGAGCTCGACGCCGGCGAGCTGGACGCCGGTGGGCGCGACGACGTCTGCGCCGGCCAGAACGCGCCGCCGGCGTCGACGTCCGGCGTGCGCAGGAACCCGGGGTAGCCCCAGGCCAGGAAGGCCAGCGTCATCACCACGACGACCACCACCGACCCGGCGATCAGCCCGGTCGCCGTCGCCGACGACCGCTTCGGCGGCACCGGCGGCTGCCACGGCGAATACTGGTACGGCTGCTGGCCAGGCCCGGGTCTGCCGTCCGGCTCGCTCATCCACGCTCCCCTCGTCGGAGAGCACCATACTGCCGTCAGGACCGCCGCTCCGGGGCGGAAACGCGGATCACGGCAGGCCCCAGGGCGCGCTCGCCCCGCCCGGCGTCACCGGCCGGACGCCGAAGTCGGGCCGATCCCCCTTCCGGTACACGAACGCGTCCTCGCCGCACCCGAGTTCGACCTGGACGTCCCCGTTGGCCAGCCGCTGCCAGCGCCGGGCCCGGCCGCGCGCGTCGGTCACCGCGAGTTCACCGTCGATGCCCGGCCGCAGCACGCACGGCGCCCCGGCCTCGCTGTGCACCTTCAGCCAGCGCGTCCGCCCGCCGGCGCGGGACGCGCTGAGCAGGAACGCGCCCTCGGTCCGGAAGTCCCGCAGCGCGACGTCGCCCCAGGCCGCCGGCACCGCGGGGAACAGCCGCAGCACGCCGCCCCAGCTCTGCACCAGCATGTCCTGCAGGGACTTCGCCGCCGACAACGGCGTCTCGATGACCGGCCCGGACTCCTTGTACATCGTGTTCGGCTGGATGTACCGCCGCTGCAGCTCGCCGAGGTAGAACGCGGCCTGGTCGCCGCGCAGCATCTGCGCCGAAATCGACGCGGCCCCGGTGAACGTGTAGCCCTGCAAGGCACCTTCGAAGCCGACCCAGTGGTTCAGCGACGTCTCGATGATCTGCCGGTGCTCCGGCTGCTCCCAGGTGACGTCGTAGAGCGGGTAGATCTGCAGCAGGTGCGAATAGTGCCGGTGCGACTTCGCGAACGGCACGCCGGCCCCGATCATGTAGCCGTTGACGTCGGCCGGGTAGCCGACGAGGTTCGCGAGCACGTTCTGCCAGCGAGGCGCCAGCGGATCACGCGGCGCGGTCTGCAGCAACGTCTTGCAGCCCCAGCGGATCAGCGAGAGGTCGTAGTTGCAGTCCGGGGCGTTGACGCCGTACTCGGGCGAGAACGTCGGCGGCAGGTGCAGCTTGCCGTCGGGACCCGCCGCGAGGAAGTGCAGGTAGTAGTTGATCGCCCGGCGCAGCAGGGGGAACAGCGTGTCGCGGAGCAGTGGACGATCCATCGTGTGCCGGTAGGACAGCCAGACGTTGTGCAGTGCCCAGGTCAGGTTGCCGACCTCCGGCGTCGGCGTGTCCTGTCCCGGGATCCCGACGGGGAACCCGCTGGTGGTGTTCGAGACGCCGTTGAGCAGCGTCATGTCGGTCGTGCGCGGGATCCCCGCCGAATCGGCCTGGTACGGCTGCGCGACCTGGCTGACCAGATTGCCCCGGTACTTTTCCAGCGCGTAGCTGACCGCGTCCAGCTCCAGGTGGTTCGAGCCGTGGATCAGCCAGTATTCGAGCTGGACGTTGAGGTTCCACCAGGTCGCCGGCCACGGCGTGTTCTCCAGCCACGGCCCGGACGTCGCCATCACCGGCGCCTCGCGCCGGGCCGCCGAAGCGACCTTGTACAGCTGGATCCAGTAGAAGCTCTGCAGCCGGGTGTCCGGAATGGACAGGAAGCTGCGCCGGTAGTAGTCGTGCCACCAGCGCCGGTGGTCCTGGGTGAGCGCGCCGAATTCCCCCGCCCGCCGGACCGTGCCCAGCGCCCGCGCGGCCGACGTCTTTTCGGGGTGCGACCACGCCACCGACGTGTACAGCGTCCGCGCGCCGCCGCGGGCCACCTCGCGCCAGGCGGTCACGTGCTCGCCACCGGCCAGCAGCGGCTGCACGGCCAGCTGCGCGTCACCACTGGCCGACAGCTGGACCGGCGGGTTCGCGGTGTACCCGGCGGGCGGTGGCTTGTTCCACACCGGATCGGCACGCGGGCTGATCGCGACCGCCGGGTGGAACACCCACTTGAACCCGCGTTCCCCTTCGGACGGCCGGATTTCGACGGCCAGCAGCGGCTGTCCGGTGTGGACGATCGCGCGCAGGCTCAGGCTCCCCGCCGTGGTCGTGATCGTGCCGGTCAGCTCGGCGTTCCACAGGTCCATCCGCCAGTCGATCGCGGTGATCGCGCCGGCCGGTTCGAGCGTGAAGTACCCGATCGGGAGCCGGGCCAGGCCGAACAGCGAGCCGAACTCCGGGCGGTGGTCCTGCACCTGGCTGTGCTGGACGTTGAACCGGATCGCGTTCTGCCCGGGCTCGGCGTAGATGCCGGAGCCGAGGAACCCGTTGCCCAGGAACGGGCCCTCGTACCAGGTCTTCGGCAGCCGCCGCCAGTACAGGTCCGCGGCGCCCAGGAACCCGGCCCAGCCGAAGTCGTCACCACCGGGTGCCGCTCCGGCGGACGCGGGGGCCAAGCCGGCCGCGGCCAGCCCGGCGACGGCCCCGCCGAGCACGGTTCTGCGGGTGATGTCCATTCCGACCTCCTTGTCGAAAGCGGCAGTCAGCTCGGCAGGCCCCACGCCGGCGCCGGGCCGAGCGCGGGAACGTCCCACGGGGCGAAGTCCGGCCGCCGGCCGCTCGGGGTGACGACGGCGGTGCCGCCGCGCCGCAGCCCGATCGCGATCCGCCCGGGCCCGGCCGCGCGCCACGGCAGCCGCCGTCCGTGCTCGTCGCGGACGTCGACGTCCCCGGTGACGCCGTGCTGGAGGACCAGGGGCTCGCCGGCTTCGCTGTGCACGCGGACGAACTCCGTCCGGCCGTCGCGGCGGGAGGCGTCCACCAGGAACGCACCTTCCGCACGCAGCCCGGAGATCGAGGCGTCCCGCCAGGTCGCCGACACCGACGGGAACACCTTGAGCACGCCGCCGGAGCCCTGCATCACCATGTCCACAACGGACTGGGCGGCGGTGATCGGGCTCTCGATGGCGAAGTTCGACCCCTCGCGGTACATCGTGTTCGCGGTCAGCTCGGTGTCGGCCACGACGTTCCGGTCGAGGAAGAACTTCAGGTACCGCAACGCTTCCTCGGGCGCGTCCATCACCGACTTCATCGAGGACGCGGCCGCGTAGCTGTAGCCGTGCCAGGCGGACTGGTCGGCGGCCCAGTGGTCGAACGTCCGCGTCATGATGCCGCGGTCGCCCGGGGTGTCCCAGACCTTCTCCCGCAGCGGGTAGAGCCACAGCAGGTGCGAGAAGTGCCGGTGCGACGCGGCGAGCGGAACGCCGTCGCCGATCAGCACGCCGTTCGCGGGGTCCTCGTGGTAAGGCACCAGTTTCGTGCCGATCTCCCGCCAGACCGGCACGCGCGGCTCGTCCAGGCACAGGATCCGGGCGGAGTCGACGAGCGTGCGCGCCGCCCAGCGGATGAGCGACAGGTCGTAGGTGCAGTCGGGCGCGTCGGCGTACTCCGGCGACCGGGTCAGCGGCAGGTGCAGCAACCCGTCCGGGCCGGTGAACAGGAAGTGCCGGTAGAAGTTCAGCGCCTTCGCCAGCGTCGGGTACAAGACGTCACGCAGCACGCGCCGGTCCATGTGGTGCCGGTAGGCCAGCCAGACGTTGTGCAGGCCCCACAGCAGGTTCCCGGTCTGGTCGGTCTTGGACGTCGTCCCGGGGACGCCCACCGAGCGCGTGCCGCCGGGGCGCAGCCGCCAGTCACCGGGGTGCGAAAGGGCGTAGGTGTCACCGTCGCGGTACGCGGGGGGAACCGACACCTCGAGGTTCGCGTGGTCGCGCCGGAAGGTCTCGGTGACGGCGTCGAGTTCGGGATGGTTGGTGCTGTTGACGATCGGGTAGGTGACCTGGACGTTGAGGTTCCACCAGACGGCGGTCCAGCTGTTGCCCACTTCGGGGAACCACGGCCCCCATTCGGACACGACCGGCCCGTCCGCGCGCGTGGCGGCGGCGATCTTGTACAGCTGGATCCAGTAGAACCGCTGGACCTGCTTGTCGGGCACCGAAACGAAGCTGCGCCGGTGGTAGTCGTTCCACCAGCGGCGGTGCCGGGCGAGCAGCGCGTCCGGACGCACGGCAAGCGCTTTCCGGACGGCGTTGCGCGCGTCCGCGGTGTGCGTGGTGCCCGGGAAGCTGTAGGCGACGGCGGCGGCGAACAGCCGTCGCGTGCCGATCGCGCGTTCCTGCCACGCCGTGGTGTACCCGCCCCCGGCGAGCATCGGCTGCGCGCAGTAGCCGTCGCCCAGCTCGGGTGCCGGGTTGGCGACGTATTCGGGCGGCTTGCGGACGGTCCGGGTGGTGGCCGACTCCAGGGGCTGGAACGCCCAGGCGGCCCCCGTCTCGCCGGCGCTCGGCGTCAGCGAGACGAGCAGCACGCCGAGGTCGTTGTGCACGACGGCGGAGAAGGCGACCGAGCCCTGCGTCGTGGTGATGGTGCCGCCGAGTTCGGCGTTGTAGAGGTCGAGCGTCCAGTCGACGGCGGTGATCGCGCCGGCCAGGGTGAGCGTGAGGTAGCCGATCGGCAGGCGGGACAACCCGATGCCGGCTTCCCACTGGATGCGCTGGTCCTGCACCTGGGTGTGGCTCAGCATCACCTTGAGGACCTGCGGCGTGGCGCCGGCGTAGACCAGGGCGCCGAGGTAGCCGTTGGCGAGGAACGGGCCTTCCTGCCAGTTCTTCGGCAGCCGCCGCCAGAGCATCCGCGCATCGGCGGCGACGTCGGAGTGCGGGTTGCCGCCGACGGCGAGCGCGGGCGGGGCAGCCCGGGCCCACAGACCCCCGAAAGCCGCCGCCCCGGCCAGGACCGAGGCCGAGCGGAGCACCGTCCGCCGGGACACTGCGTCCATGAAGCATCCTCCGAATTCATACTACGTTTCGGCGAGATCATGCGGCGGCGTGCGGCCATACTTGCAGAGTAGTGCCCAAAAGACCAGAGGAGTTCACCCGGAAAGCGGCAGAGACATCCGACCTATCCCCGCTCAGCAGCCTGCCGCGGGGGGTGGGGGTGGTTTTTTTTTGGTGTTATAAAACAAAAAAAAAAAACAAGCACCACCGC
>NZ_JBFBBT010000032.1:0-87323 GCF_040682815.1 Amycolatopsis sp. NPDC051102 | reverse complement strand
CACACTCCCCCACCCTCCCCCCCCCCCCCCCTTTCCCTATCTCCCCTGTTTTGGGTGGTGCGCTTGGTTTTTTTCCTGGCTCCACCGGCCGCCAGTGCCGTGTCGTCCCCTCAATCACGCGAGTCGACCTTCGGATCACGCGTGTCGACCCTCGGGTCACGCCAAGTCGGGGTCCGGTGGGGTCTCCTCGACCAGCCAGAGGACGCCGGCCGGGGGCAGCTGGAGGACCGCGGAAGCCGGCTGGCCGTGCCACGGCTCCTCGACGGCCTCCACCGCGCCCATGTTGCCGACGCCGGAACCGCCGTACGCCTCCGCGTCGGTGTTGACGACCTCCCGCCAACGGCCCGCCGCCGGCAGGCCCACTCGGTAGTCGTGGTGCGGGACGCCCGCGAAGTTGGCCACGCAGGCCAGCCGGGAGCCGTCGGCGCCGATGCGGAGGAAGCTCAGGACGTTGCCGCTCGAGTCGTTCGCGTCGATCCAGCGGAAGCCGTCCGGGGACGCGTCCTGGCTGTAAAGCGCCGGCGACGACCGGTACACCGAGTTCAGCGACCGGAGCAGCTCCCACACGCCGAGGTGCAGCGGCTCGTCCATCAGGTGCCAGTCGAGCGACTTCGACTCCGACCACTCCCCCGGCTGGCCGAACTCGCCGCCCATGAACAGCAGCTGCTTGCCCGGGTGCGCCCACATGAACGCCAGCAGCGAGCGCAGGCCGGCCGCCTTGTTCCAGGCGTCGCCCGGCATCCGGCCCCACAGGGATCCCTTGCCGTGCACCACTTCGTCGTGCGACAGCGGCAGCACGAAGTTCTCGCTCCACGCGTACACCAGCGAGAACGTCATCTCGTTGTGGTGGTACGCGCGGTGGATCGGCTCGTGCGAAAGGTACCGGAGCGTGTCGTGCATCCAGCCCATGTTCCACTTGAAGCCGAACCCGAGGCCGCCGAGGTGGGTCGGGCGCGTGACGCCCGGCCAGGCCGTCGACTCCTCCGCGACCATCACGATCCCGGGGTGTCGCTTGTAGACGGTCGCGTTCAGCTCCTGCAGGAACCGCACGGCATCGAGGTTCTCGCGGCCGCCGTACTGGTTCGGCAGCCACTCCCCTTCCTTGCGGGAGTAGTCGAGGTAGAGCATCGACGCGACGGCGTCCACGCGCAGGCCGTCGAGGTGGAACTCCTCGATCCAGTACAGCGCGTTGGCGACGAGGAAGTTGCGGACCTCGTTGCGGCCGAAGTCGAACACGAGCGTGCCCCAGTCGGGCTGCTCGCCGCGACGCGGGTCCGCGTGCTCGTACAGTGCGGTGCCGTCGAACTTGGCCAGCGCCCAGGCGTCGCGCGGGAAGTGCGCCGGCACCCAGTCCACGAGCACGCCGATCCCCCGCTGGTGCAGGCGGTCGACGAAGTAGCGGAAGTCGTCCGGGGAGCCGAAGCGGGACGTCGGCGCGTAGTACGACGTCACCTGGTAGCCCCACGAGCCGCCGAACGGGTGCTCCGACACCGGCAGCAGCTCCACGTGGGTGAAGCCGGTCTCGACGAGGTAGTCGCCCAGCTGGTCGGCCAGCTCCCGGTAGTCCAGGCCGGGCCGCCACGAGCCGAGGTGGACCTCGTAGACGCTCATCGGCGCCGCGATCCACTGGGTGGCCTCACGCTTCGCGACCCAGTCTTCGTCCGACCACAGGTGCGCGGAGCTGGTGACGACCGACGCCGTCGCCGGCGGCTGCTCGGTGGCGAACGCCATCGGGTCGGCCTTCTCGTGCCAGTTGCCGTCGGCGCCGAGGATCCGGAACTTGTAGCAGGTGCCCACGCCGACGCCGGGCACGAACAGCTCCCAGACGCCGGACGAGCCGAGCGAGCGCATCGAGTGCCCGCGCCCGTCCCAGCCGTTGAAGTCGCCGATCACGCGGATGCCGCGGGCGTTCGGCGCCCAGACCGCGAACGACGTGCCCTCGACGACGCCGTTCGGCGTCTCGTAGGACCGGACGTGGGCGCCGAGCGCCTCCCACAGCCGCTCGTGCCGGCCCTCGCCGATCAGGTGCAGGTCCAGCTCGCCCACCGTGGGCAGCCAGCGGTACGGGTCGTCGGCGGTGACGGTGTGCCCGTCGTACTCGATCTCCAGCCGGTAGTCGCCGGGGTGCTCGGGCACGGCGACGGCGAACAGCGCGTCGATCACCGGCTCCATCGGGTAGCGGTCCGAGCCCGCGCAGAGCGTGACGGCCTTCGCGCCGGGCAGCAGGGCCCGGGCCGCGAAGCCCTTGCCCACCGCGTGCACGCCCAGCACCGAGTGCGGGTCGTGGTGGGACCCGGCGAGCAGCCGGTCGATGTCCGCGGCCGGCGGGGCCGCGGCCGGGAGGCCTTCGGGTGCCGCGTTCACGGTGTCGTCCCTCCGTTGGTGATCCGGGCGATCGAGGCGAGCGGCACACCGAGCCAGTCCGGCCGGTTCGCGTGCTCGTAGCCCACCTCGTAGACCGCCTTGTCGAGTTCGAAGGCGCGCAGCAGCTCGCCTTGGTCGCGCGGGTCCGCCGCGATGGCGGCGTACCCCTCGCAGAACGCCGCCCGGTTGCGCTCCGACCATTCGTGGGCGCGCTCGGCCAGCGCCGGCTCGTCCGGCTGGCCGACCAGCATCTGCTGGGCCGCGTAGTCGAACGACCTCAGCATGCCCGCGACGTCGCGCAACGGCGACCGCAGCGCGTGCCGCTCCTCGACCGGGGCCGCGGGCTCGCCCTCGAAGTCGATGAGCAGCCAGCCTCCGACCGTCCGCAGCACCTGGCCGAGGTGCAGGTCGCCGTGGATGTACTGCATGGTCACCGCGTCGGCGGGCAGCGTGCGCAGCTTTTCGAACGCCGCCCGCAGCTTCGGGGCGTGCGGCGCCAGCTCCGGCACCCGGCCGGCGACCGCGTCGAGCCGGTCGAGCATCGCCTTCGTCGAGCGTTCCATCTCGTCGGCGTCGACGGGTTCGGTGCCGAGGGCCTCGGCCAGGTCCGCGTGCACCTCGGCGACGGCCCGCCCGAGCCGCTCGGCCTCGCCGGCGAAGTCGCCGCCGACCTCCCCGGCGTGCAGTTCCGGCGCCGCCATCAGGTCGCGGACGCTGGTGGTGGCCATCGCCCAGCCGTCGACCGCGTCCGAGACGAACTGCTGGAGCATGCCGACCGTGGTGGGCTCGCCGTCCAGGTCGCCGGTGATCGAGCCGAGCGGCTGCGCGATGTGCTTGCTGCCGACGCCCTGCAGCGCGCGGTGCAGCAGCAGGTCCTTGTTCTTGCCCGGCGTCAGCTTCCGGAACAGCTTGAGGATGTACTGCCCGCCGTAGACCAGGGACGTGTTGCTCTGCTCCGACGTGATCGGCCGGGCCCGCAGGCCGGTGTCCAGCGTCACCCCGGGCTCGTGCTCGAAGATCAGCGCACCGACCTGCTCCTCCCGGGCCATCAGGTCCAGCAGCACACCGGTGACGTCGAGGTCGCCGGACGCCTCGTAGGCGTTGAGGTCGCCGACGGCGCCGATCCAGCTGGTCGAGGCGATCTCCGGCGGGTGCGTCCGCCGGCCCACCAGCAGCTGGTACGGCTCGCGCCGGTCGTCTTGGGCGACCTCGATCACGACGTGCAGCAACTGCGGATCACCGGAAACCAGCTCGGTCACGCCGAGCCGCCGGACACCGGTCACCGGCCGGTCCTTGCCGGCGAACCAGCGCTGCTCCGGCAGCCAGCGCTTCAGGTCCTCGGTCAGGTCGTCGACCAGCTCGCGCGGGTCGGACAAGGGACTCACCTCGCTTCGCCTTCGTCTCCCGGGCTCGTCAGCTGGAACCAGTAGAAGCCGTGCCCCGGCAGCGTCAGCAGGTACGACAGGTCCCCGATGCTGGGGAACCGCACGCCGCCGGTGAGCTCCACCGGCGTGCACCCGCGGTGCGCGGACAGATCCAGCTCCACCGGCTGCGGGAACCGGGAGAGGTTGTTCACGCAGAGCACGACATCTTCGCCGCCGTCCGGGCGCCGCCACTGGCGCTTGTAGGCCAGCACGCTCGGGTTGGAGCCGCCGAGGTCGACGAACTCGCCCTCGGCGAACGCGTGGTGCTGCTTGCGCACCTCGATCATCCGGCGGGTCCAGTTGAGCAGCGAAGAAGCGTTGTTCGACTGCGCCTCGACGTTCAGGCCCTGGTAGCCGTACACCGGGTCCATGATCACCGGCAGGTAGATGCGGCCCGGGTCGCAGGAAGAGAACCCGGCGTTGCGGTCCGGGGTCCACTGCATGGGGGTGCGCACCGCGTCGCGGTCGCCGAGCCAGATGTTGTCTCCCATGCCGATCTCGTCACCGTAGTACAGAACGGGCGAACCGGGGAGCGACAGCAGCATGGCCGTGAACAGCTCCTGCTGGTTGCGGTCGTTGTCCAGCAGCGGCGCGAGCCTGCGGCGGATGCCGATGTTGGCCTTCATGCGCGGGTCCTTGGCGTACTCCGCGTACATGTAGTCGCGCTCTTCGTCGGTGACCATCTCGAGGGTCAGCTCGTCGTGGTTGCGCAGGAAGATGCCCCACTGCGTGCCGCTGGGGATCTCCGGGGTCTGGGTGAGGATCTCCGAGATCGGGAACCGCGACTCGCGCCGGACGGCCATGAAGATCCGCGGCATCAGCGGGAAGTGGAACGCCATGTGGCACTCGTCGCCGCCGACCTGCGGGTCACCGAAGTACTCGACGACGTCCGAGGGCCACTGGTTGGCCTCCGCCAACAGGATCCGGCCCGGGTACTCGTCGTCGACGACCTTGCGGCAGCGCTTGAGGAACTCGTGCGTGCGCGGCAAGTTCTCGCAGTTGGTGCCCTCCTGCTCGAACAGGTACGGCACGGCGTCCAGGCGGAACCCGTCGATGCCCAGGTCCAGCCAAAACCGCAGGACGTCGATCATCGCGTTCTGGACGTCGGCGTTCTCGTAGTTCAGGTCGGGCTGGTGGGAGAAGAACCGGTGCCAGTAGAACTGGCCGCGGACCGGGTCGTAGGTCCAGTTCGACGTCTCGGTGTCGACGAAGATGATCCGCGCGTCGGCGTAGCGGGAGTCGTCGTCGCTCCACACGTAGTAGTCGCCGTACGGGCCGTCGGGGTCGCTGCGGGACTGCTGGAACCACGGGTGCGCGTCCGAGGTGTGGTTGAGCACCAGGTCGGTGATCACCCGGATGCCCCGCCGGTGGGCCTCGTTGAGCAGGAAGACGAAGTCCTCGACGCTCCCGAACTCCGGCAGCACCGCGCGGAAGTCGCTGATGTCGTACCCGCCGTCGCGCAGCGGCGAGGCGTAGAACGGCGGCAGCCACAGGCAGTCGATGCCCAGCCAGGCCAGGTAGTCGAGCCGGCCGGCCAGGCCGCGCAGGTCGCCGGTGCCGTCGCCGTTGGAGTCGGCGAACGCGCGCACCAGCACTTCGTAGAACACCGCGCCCTTGAACCACTCCGGGTTGCTCGGCGCCTGCTGCGCCGACCGGAAGTCCCCGGCCTGCGGTTCGACCAGCATGCCGTCGGCGGTCATCGCCTCACCGGTGTGCGGCACACCTTCCAGCCCCAATGCCGCGTCGGGCCGGGCTTCTTCCGCCATGTGTTCCACCTCGTCCCTCGAGTCCCTGTCCTTCCACCTCAGCCGGCCAGCCGGCGTCTCACCGAGACCACGTGCGCGACCGCTCGCCAGGGCTCGAGCCGGACGTAGTTCGCCGGGCCCCAGTCCCAGGTGTCGCCGGTGACCTCGTCGTGGGCGATGAGCCGTTCGTGCGCTTCGAAGCCGAGCGCACCGGTGTCGAGCCAGAGCGTGCCCTCCTGGGGCCCGTACGGGTCGAGAGTGACGACCGTGACCACGGTGTCGCCGGTGGCCGGGTCCTGTTTGGAGTAGGCCAGCAGCGCGTCGTTGTCGATGTGGTGGAAGTGCAGGGTGCGCATCTGCTGCAGCGCCGGGTGCGCGCGCCGGACGGCGTTCAGCTTCGCCAGCCACGGCTCCAGCGAACGCCCTTCTTCGAGCGCGCGCTCGAAGTCGCGCGGGCGAAGCTGGTACTTCTCGGAGTCGAGGTACTCCTCGCTGCCTTCGCGGACCGGGACGTGCTCGAACAGCTCGTAGCCGGAGTAGACGCCCCACGTCGGCGAGATCGTCGCCGCCAGCGCCGCCCGCAGCGCGAACATGCCCGGGCCGCCGCGCTGCAGCGACTCGTGGAGGATGTCCGGGGTGTTGACGAACAGGTTCGGCCGACCCTCGTGCCAGTGTTCCCGCAGGTCGATCGCGAAGTCGATCAGCTCCTGCTTGCCGGTGCGCCAGGTGAAGTAGGTGTAGCTCTGGGTGAAGCCGAGCCGGGCCAGGCCCCACAGGCGCGCCGGGCGGGTGAACGCCTCGGCCAGGAACAGCACGTCCGGGTGGGCGTCCTTGACCGACTGGATCAGCCACGCCCAGAAGTCCGGCGGCTTGGTGTGCGGGTTGTCGACCCGGAAGATCTTGACCCCGTGGTCGATCCAGACGGTGATGACCCGCAGCATCTCTTCGTAGACGGCCTTGGGGTCGTTGTCGAAGTTGATCGGGTAGATGTCCTGGTACTTCTTCGGCGGGTTCTCCGCGTACGCGATCGAGCCGTCCGGGCGGGTCGTGAAGAACTCGGGGTTCTTGAGCACCCACGGGTGATCGGGCGCGGCCTGCAGCGCGAAGTCGAGCGCCACCTCCATGCCGAGTTCTCCCGCACGCGCGACGAAGGCGTCGAAGTCGTCGAAAGTGCCGAGGTCGGGGTGGATGGCGTCGTGGCCGCCCTCGTCGGCGCCGATCGCCCACGGCGAGCCGACGTCCTCCGGCTTGGCGTCGAGCGTGTTGTTCGGCCCCTTGCGGTTCACTCGCCCGATCGGGTGAATCGGCGGGAGGTAGACGACGTCGAAGCCCATCTTCGCGACGCGGTCGAGCGCGTTCGCGGCGGTGGTGAAGGTGCCGTGCACCGGCTTGCCCTCGGCGTCGAGACCGCCGGTGCTGCGGGGGAACAGCTCGTACCAGGAGCCGTACGCGGCGCGGCGGCGATCCACCCACACCTTGTGCGGCTTGCCCTTGGTGATCAGCTCCCGCACCGGGAACTCGTGCATCACCTGGCGGACCTCGGGCGAGAGCGCGGGCCCGACACGCTCGGCGAGGCTGAGCTCTTCGTCGCGCAGGGCCTTCACCGCGCCGGTCAGCAGCGCCTTCTCCCCCCGGCGGTCCGGGCGGCGGGAGACGCGCTCGATCAGCCGGGCACCGTTCTCGATGTCGTTCGCGAGGTCTTCGGGGCCCTGCCCGGCGGCGACCTTCACTTCGACGGCGTGTTCCCACGTCGCCCAGGGATCGCCCCACGCGTCGATGCGGAACGTCCACAGGCCGGTGGTGTCGGGGACGATCACCGCGGCGAACTCGTCCGGGTGGTCGGGGCCGCGCGGCACCATCCGCGTCTGGCGCGTCAGCCGGTCTTCCGGGCCGCGCCACGCGACGGTGGCCGCGACGGCGTCGTGGCCTTCGCGCCAAACGGTCGCGAAGACCGGGATGTGTTCCCCCACAACGGCTTTGGCCGGATACCGGCCGCAGCTCACGCTGGGGGAGACGTCGTCGATGCCGAGCCGGCCGGTCATGGGCAACGCCCCTCGATATGTCGGTTGGACGCAGACGGCGACAGTCTGCCTGACTCGATCAAGCGCCCACGAGGCAGGGTTCTCTATCCCTGTACCCAAACTGGATCAGGTGAAACGCTTTCGGCGCAACGAGTTCCGGCCAGGTGTCCGGCAGGTTACGCCCGGCCGCCGGCCCGGCCCCCGGTCCCGCCCGGCCGACACACCAACCCGAACGGCCGAAACCCGTACCCCAACGGACGACTCGACCGTGTCCCCAGGGTCGACACGCGTGATCGCGGAGTCGACACGCGTGATTGGGAAGTCAACTCGCGTGATTGGAGGGTCGACACGAGCACGGCCGCCGTGTCGACCCTTCGATCACGCGTGTCGACCCTCTGGTCACGCGTGTCGACCCTCTGGTCACGCGTGTCGGCCGGTTCGGGTGGGTCAGTAGGGTTCGGGGTGGGGTTCCGCCGCCAGGCGGGGGGCGCGGAGCAGGAGCAGGGACCGGGACTGGAGGGTCACCCGGCCCTTCGCCTCCAGGGTGCCCGGGTTGGCCGGGCTGCCGTCGGCGGTGCTCGTGTCCAGGGTCGGCTTGAACGTCTCGCCGTACTCGCGGCCCGGCAGGATCACCTCGGCCGGGGCGTCGCCGGCGTGCAGCCAGAGCAGCCACGAGTGGTCGGGCACCAGCTCGCCCTCGCGGTTGCGGGCCTGGCTGTTCGACCCGTCGATCCACATGCCCAGCGTGTGCCGGTCCTCGAACCAGTCGCTCTCGCCGAACTCCTCGCCGTCCGGGCGGAACCAGACCAGGTCGGGCTTGCCGGTCGGGGTGGTCCGGCCTTCGAAGAACTCCGGCTGCCGCAGCGCCGGGCTGTTCGCGCGCAGCCGCACCACCCGGCGGGCGAAGGCCAGCATGGCCTCGGCCTCGGGGTCGTCGGGTGTCCAGTCCAGCCAGGACGTCTCGTCGTCGAGGCAGTAGGCGTTGTTGTTGCCGCCCTGGGTCCGCCAGAACTCGTCGCCCGCGGTGAGCATCGGGGTGCCGGTGGACAGCAGCAGCGTGGCGAACAGGTTCCGGGCCTGCCGGGCGCGCAGCGCGCGGATCGCCAGGTCGGACGTCTCCCCCTCGGCGCCGTGGTTCCAGGAGCGGTTGTCGTTGGTGCCGTCGCGGTTGTCCTCGCCGTTGCCCTCGTTGTGCTTTTCGTTGTAGGACACCAGGTCCCGCAGCGTGAAGCCGTCGTGGGCGGTGACGAAGTTGATCGACTGCCACGGACGGCGCAGGTTGTGGTCGTACAGGTCCGACGAGCCGGACAGCCGGTAGGCGAGGTCGCGGACGCCGGTCGCGCCGCGCCAGAAGTCGCGGATCGTGTCGCGGTAGCGGCCGTTCCACTCGGCCCACTGGGCGCCGAAGCCGCCGACGCGGTAGCCCTCGCCGGTGGCGTCCCACGGCTCGGCGATCAGCTTGCAGCGCGAGAGCACCGGGTCGGTGGTGATCGCGGTGAGCAGTGTCGACGCCGGGTCGAACGCGCCCCCGCGCGGCCGCCCCAGCGTGCTGGCGAGGTCGAACCGGAAGCCGTCGACGCCCATCTCCTGCGTCCAGTACCGCAGCGAGTCGGTCACCAGCCGGACCACGGTCGGCGAGCCGGCCTCCAGGGTGTTGCCGCAGCCGGTGATGTCGGCCATGTGCCCGCGCTCGGTGTGCAGGTAGTACACCGGCGCGTTCAGCCCGCGGAAGCTCAGCGTCGGCCCGTCCGGCCCGCCCTCGCAGGTGTGGTTGAACACGACGTCGAGGATCACCTCGATGCCCGCCGCGTGCAGGGCGGCCACCATCAGCCGGAACTCCTCGACCTCGTGGCCCGGCTCGCTCGCGTAGGCGGCGTGCGGGGCGAAGAAGCCGAGCGGCGAGTAGCCCCAGTAGTTGTGCCGCCCGGCCCGCATCAGCGACGGTTCGTCGAGGAACGCGTGCACCGGCAGCAGTTCGACCGAGGTGACGCCGAGCCGGGTCAGGTACTCGATCGCCACCGGGTGGGCCAGCCCGAGGTAGGTGCCGCGCAGCGCCGCCGGGATGAACGGGTGCTGCTGCGTGAAGCCCTTGACGTGCAGCTCGTAGACCACCGCCTCCTCGAACGGCACCTCCGGCTTGATCCCGGTGTCCGGGCCGCCCGGCGAGGTGACGACCGACAGCGGCACGCTGCCCAGGGAGTCCACAGTGGACATCGGCCCGCGCTCCGGGTCGCCGGTGAAGCCCTGGGCCGCGGCCAGGTCGGTGAGCCCGCCGGTGATCTGCCGGGCGTAGGGGTCGACGAGCAGCTTGTGCGGGTTGCACCGCAGGCCGCGGCCCGGGTCGTACGGGCCGTGGATCCGGTAGCCGTACCGCTGCCCCGGCGTCACGCCGGGCACCAGGCCGTGCCAGACGCCGAAGGTGCGCTCGGTGAGCGCGATCCGGCGTTCCGACCCGTCGGCGTCGATCAGGCACAGCTCGACGGCGTCCGCGACGGCGGACGTGATCGCGAACCGCACCCCGCCGGCCTCGGGGTGGGCTCCGAGCGGGAAGGGGCGGCCGGCGAGGACGTGGTCGGCGGAGGGTCGTGTGGCCATGCCTGAATCGTCCCAGACAAGCGGCGGTCCGTGCGCGCTCTGCCAGAGGAGTTACCGGGAGGCAACCGCCGTCAGGGTGTCGTTTCGGCGATGACGAAGGTGTCCGGGGGCAGGTGGGCGGCCCCACCGTCCACCGTGGCCTCGCCCCACGTGAGCAGCGACACGGTCGCCCCGAGCGGCAGCGTCACCGGGCCGGCGCCGAAGTTGACGGCCAGCCGCAGCCCGCCGCGGTGCAGCACGAGCCAGGACCCGTCCGGCGCGGAGTCGACGCGCGAGTCCGCGACCCACGGGTCGGCCAGCTCCGGCCGTTCGCGGCGCAACCGGATCAACGCGCGGTAGAGCTCCAGCACCTCCCGGTGACCGGGACGCTCCGGCTCGCTCCAGTCGAGCCGCGAGCGTGCGGCCGTGGCCGGGTCCATCGGGTCGGGCACGTCGGATTCGCCCCAGCCGTGCCGGGAGAACTCGCGACGGCGGCCCGTGCGGACCGCCTCGGCCAGCTCCGGGTCCGGGAAGGAGGCGAAGAACTGCCACGGCGTGCTCGCCGCCCACTCCTCCCCCATGAACACCATCGGCGTGTACGGCGAGCAGAACAGGACCGCGGCACCGCAGGCCAGCCGGTCGGCCGAGACCGTCGCGGACAGCCGGTCGCCGGTCGCGCGGTTGCCGATCTGGTCGTGGTTCTGCAGGTAGGCGAGGAAGCGGTGACCGGGGACGGTCCGCGTGTCGACCGGGCGGCCGTGGGTCCGCTCCCGGAACGACGACCACGTGCCGGCGTGGAAGAACACCTCGCGCAGCACCCGCTCGACCGCGTCCGGCGCGGCGAAGTCCGTGTAGTACCCGGTCGTCTCGCCGGTCAGCTTGACGCGCAGGGCGTGGTGGAAGTCGTCCGACCACTGGGCGTGCAGGCCGTAGCCTCCGCGCTCGCGGGGCGTGACGAGCCGCGGGTCGTTGAGGTCGGACTCGGCGATCAGCGTCAGCGGCCGGTTCAGCGCCGCCGACAGCGCGTCGGTCTCGGTGGCGAGCTGTTCGAGCAGGTGGACGGCCCGCCGGTCGAGCAGCGCGTGCACGGCGTCCAGGCGCAGCGCGTCGATGTGGAAGTCACGCAGCCAGCTCAGCGCGTTGTCGATCACGTACCGGCGGACCTCGTCCGAGCCGGCGCCGTCGAGGTTGAGGCCGGGTCCCCAGTCGTTCTGGCCGGCGAAGTACGGCCCGAACTTGTCCAGGTAGGCGCCGGACGGCCCGAGGTGGTTGTAGACGACGTCGAGCACGACGGCCAGGCCGCGCGCGTGGGCCGCGTCGACGAACCGCTTGAGCCCGTCCGGGCCGCCGTAGGGCTCGTGGACCGCGCCCCAGAGGACGCCGTCGTAGCCCCAGCCCGCGGTGCCGTCGAAGGCGTTGACCGGCAGCAGCTCGACGTGCGTGATCCCGAGGTCGACGAGGTGGTCGAGCCGGTCGATGGCGGCGTCGAAGGTGCCGCCTTCGGTGAACGTGCCGATGTGGAGTTCGTAGAGCACGGCGCCGGGCAGCTGCCGCCCGGTCCAGGCGTCGTCGGTCCAGGCGAACTCGCCGTGGTCGTAGACGCGCGACTCCGCGTGGACGCCGTGCGGCTGCCACTGCGAGCGCGGGTCCGGCAGCGGCTTCTCGTCGTCGTCGAGCAGGAAGGCGTAGTTGACGCCGTCGGCGTCGGCGTGCCACCAGCCGCCGTCACCCGCGGTCATCTCGTGCACGCCGGCGTCGACGCTCACCCGGACCCGGCGGGCCGAAGGGGCCCACACGCTGAACCTCATACGTCTCCTCGCACCAGCAACGCCACGGGGTACCGCTCGAACAGCCCGGCCAGGTCGCCGGTCACCTCCCGGCCGGTCAGGACGTCGGTCCAGACACCGGCCGGCAGCGGGAGGACCGTGTCGCGCCAGCCGCCGCCGGCTTCGAGGCCGACGGGCAGCCGGGTCACCGCCACGGCGAGGTCCGCGCTGCGCGTGTAGGCCAGGCAGTGGGCCGCGGCCGGGCCCTCGGCGCGCAGCGGCCGGTAGCCGCGGAACAGCGCCGGGTGCTCCTGGCGAAGCTTCAGTGCCTTGTGCACGACCAGCAGCTTCGCCGCGCCCGACGCGTCGACCTCCGGGAGTTCGCCGTCGGTGACCCGCGCGAGGATTTCGCGGCGGGCCGCGTAGTCGACCGGACGGCGGTTGTCCGGGTCGACCAGGGAGAAGTCCCACAGCTCCGTGCCCTGGTAGACGTCCGGGATGCCGGGCGCGGTCAGCTGGACGAGCTTCTGGCCGAGCGAGTTCACGTACCCCGGCCCTTCGATGCGCCGGACGAACCCCTCGACGTCCCCGGCCAGCTCGGCGTCGTTCACGACGTCCTCGGGCCAGGCGGCGACGTCGGCCTCGAACGCCTCGTCGTGGTCGGTCCAGCTGGTCCGGAGCTTGGCCTCCTTGGCCGCCTTGTCCAGGTAGTCCCGCAGCCGGGCGGGCTCGATCGGCCAGGTCGACACGAGCGTCTGCCAGGCCAGCAGGTTCAGCGACGGCTCGTCGATGCCCCGCCGGGCGGTCCACCGCCGGACGGCCCGGGCGAACTCGCCGGGCACTTCGGCCAGCACCGCCATCCGGGCCCGGGTGTCCTCGGAGCGCTTGGTGTCGTGCGTGGTGAGCGTAGTCATCGCCGCCGGGTAACCGGCCTCGCGTTCCGCGGCCAGCCGGTGGAATTCGTCGACGCCGAGGCCGAACCGGTCCGGGTTGCCGCCGACCTCGTTGAGCGCGGCGAAGCGCGTGTAGCGGTAGAACGTCGTGTCCTCGGTGCCCTTGGCCACGACCATGCCGGAGGTCTGCTGGAGCCGGGTGGCCAGCTCGCTGCCGGGGTTCTTGCGCATGACGGCGTCGAGCATCGCCAGCGGCTCGGCGAGGTCCGGCCGGGCGCGGCGGGCGCCGTCGATCGCTGCGGCCCAGTGGTCCGCGCCTTCGGGCAGGTAGGAGCGGTAGACGGGGAAGGCGATCATGGTCTCGGCCACGGCCTGCCGCGCCAGTTCCGGGTCGGTGTACCGCAGCTGCGCGGCGATCCGCCGGACCTCGGCGACCAGGATGCGGTCGGTGACCAGGCGCCGGGCCTCGGCCTCGACGCGGTGGTAGCCGGTCTTCACGCCGAGCTCGTTCGCCAGAGCGGTGAAGTCGGGCTCGCCCGCGGGGTCGATGAAGACGCCGGCGATTTCGCGCAGGGCGTCGTAGCCGGTGGTGCCGTCGACCGGCCAGCTCTGCGGCAGCGGCTCGCCGGGATGCAGGATCTTCTCGGCCACGATCCAGGCGTCCGGCGCGTTCTCGCGCAGCCGCCGGAAGTAGCCGCCCGGGTCGGCGAGACCGTCGGGGTGGTCGACGCGCAGGCCGGTGACGTCGCCGTCGGCGACCCAGCGCAGCACCTCGCCGTGCGTCGCGGCGAACACCTTCGGGTCTTCGACACGGACCGCGGCCAGGGTCGTGATGTCGAAGAAGCGGCGGTAGTTCAGCTCGGCGTTGCCGCGGCGCCAGCCGATCAGGCGGTAGTGCTGGCGCTCGTGGACCTCCTGCGGCGTCCCGCCGTCCGTGCCGGGCGCGATCGGGAACCGGTGGTCGTAGTAGACGAGCTCGTCGCCTTCGACGGTCAGTTCGGCGACGGCGTCGTCGTCGCCGAGGACCGGCAGCACGAGCGGGCCGCGGTCCCAGTCGATGTCGAAGAAGGACGCGTACTCCGAGTCGCGGCCGTGCTTCAGCACGTCCCACCACCAGCGGTTCGCCTTCGGCACCTCGACCGACATGTGGTTCGGCACGATGTCGACCACCAGGCCCAGCCCGAGCTCCTTCAGCAGCGCGGAGAGCTCCTGGCGAGCCCCTTCGCCGCCGAGCGCGGGCCGGGCGCGGGTCGGGTCGACGACGTCGTAGCCGTGCGTCGAGCCCGGCGCCGCGTCCAGCACCGGCGACGCGTACAGCGCGCCGATGCCCAGGTCGCGCAGGTAGCCGGCGATGCCGGCCGCGTCGGCGAAGGTGAACTCCGGGCGCAGCTGCACCCGGTAGGTCGACTCCGGCACCGTCATGCGGATTCCGTCTCCGTCCGTTGCAGCACGATCAGTGACCGGGCGGGCAGGGTGAGCCGGCCGCCGCCGTCGATCGGCTTCGCGTCGGCGGGTTCCACCTCGCCGGTCGCGGTGTCGACCACGACGGTCCAGCTCTCCCCGTAGCCGTTGCCCGGGAGCGTGGCGTCGATGTCCTCGTAGTGGGCGTTGAAAGCGAGCAGGAACGAGTCGTCCTCGACCGGCATCCCGCGCTGGTCGAGGTCGGGGATCGCCTTGCCGTTGAGGAAGACGACGACGGCCTTGCCGAAGCCGTCGTCCCAGTTCTGCTCGGTCATCTCCTCGCCGGCCGGGGTGAACCAGGCGATGTCGCCGAGCTTCTCGCCCTTGCCGACCGGACCGCCCTGGAAGAAGCGGCGGCGGCGGAACACCGGGTGCCGCTGCCGGAACGCGCTGAGCCCGCCGGTGAACTTGACCAGGTCGGCGTTCTCCTTGGCCAGTTCCCAGTCCATCCAGGACAGTTCGGAGTCCTGGCAGTAGACGTTGTTGTTGCCCTGCTGGGTGCGGCCGAACTCGTCACCGTGCAGGATCATCGGCACGCCCTGGGACAGCAGCAGCGTGGCGAGCATGTTGCGCTGCTGCCGGACGCGCAGGGCGAGGACCTCGGGATCGTCGGTCTCGCCTTCGACCCCGCAGTTCCACGACCGGTTGTCGTCGGCGCCGTCGCGGCCGTCCTCGCCGTTGGCCTCGTTGTGCTTTTCGTTGTAGGACACCAGGTCCCGCAGCGTGAAGCCGTCGTGCGCGGTGACGAAGTTGATCGACGCGAACGGGCGTCGGCCGTCGTCCTGGTAGAGGTCCGACGAGCCGGTGATCCGGGAGGCGAACTCGCCCAGCGTGGAGGGCTCGCCGCGCCAGAAGTCGCGGACGGTGTCGCGGAACTGCCCGTTCCACTCCGTCCACAACGGCGGGAAGTTGCCGACCTGGTAGCCACCGGGGCCGACGTCCCACGGCTCGGCGATCAGCTTCACCTGGCTCACGATCGGGTCCTGCTGCACCAGGTCGAAGAACGTCGACAGCCGGTCGACGTCGTAGAACTCGCGGGCCAGCGCCGAGGCGAGGTCGAAGCGGAAGCCGTCGACGTGCATCTCGGTGACCCAGTAGCGCAGCGAGTCCATGATCAGCTGGAGGGTGTGCGGGTTGCGGACGTTGAGGGAGTTCCCGGTGCCGGTGTAGTCCATGTAGTACTCGGGCTCCCCCTCCACCAGCCGGTAGTAGGCCTCGTTGTCGATGCCCCGCATCGACAGCGTCGGCCCGAGGTGGTTTCCCTCGGCCGTGTGGTTGTAAACCACGTCGAGGATCACTTCGATCCCGGCTTCGTGGAAGGCCTTGACCATGCCCTTGAACTCCTGGACCTGGCCGCCCTCGCCGGGCATCGCCGAGTAGGAGTCGTGGGGCGCGAAGTACCCGATCGTGTTGTAGCCCCAGTAGTTCGTGAGGCCCTTTTCGGCGAGGCCGTGGTCGGTGACGAACTGGTGCACCGGCAGCAGTTCCACCGCGGTCACGCCGAGTTTCTGCAGGTGTTCGACGACGGCGGGGTGCGCGAGACCGGCGTACGTGCCCCGCAGCGCCTCGGGCACGAACGGGTGGTGCACGGTCATGCCCTTGACGTGGGCCTCGTAGATGACCGTCTCGTTGTACGGCCGCTTCGGCTGGCGGTCGTTGCCCCAGTCGAAGAACGGGTTCGCCACCAGCGAATACGGCACGCGGCCGGCGCTGTCGTCGTCGTTGCGCTCGTCCGGGTTGTCGAACTGGTAGCCGAACAGCGACTCGTCCCACTTCACGCCGTGCGAGACGGCCTTCGCGTACGGGTCGATGAGCAGCTTGTTCGGGTTGCAGCGCAGGCCGCGCTTCGGGTCGTACGGGCCGTGCACGCGGAACCCGTAGCGCTGGCCGGGGCCGACGTTGAGCAGGTAGCCGTGGTGGACGAAGCCGTCCACCTCTTCGAGCGCGTGCCGCGTTTCGTTGCCCTCGGCGTCGAACAGGCACAGTTCGACGCGCTCGGCCACCTCGGAGAACAGGGCGAAGTTCGTCCCGACTCCGTCGTAGGTGGCGCCGAGCGGGTAGGGCGTTCCGGGCCAGGGCCGCACTGGGTTCTCCTTGAGCTTGGGTCGTGCCGGTGGCGTCCGCGTGTCACCCGGGGGTCGCACGCCACGGGATGGTCGTTACCGGGGCAGCGGCCGGGCCGCCGCCAGCGGTGCGACCGCGGCGCGGACCCCCTTCGCGGTGAAAAAGCCGTCAACGCTGACGGGCAGGCGAATCCGCCAGTTAGGGTACTGGTCGACGGTTCCGGGCAGATTCGGCTGCCGCACCTGGCCCGTCACGTCGGCCGGCGAGGTGAGCACGAGCCGGGACGCGGCTTCCGCGAGCAGGGTGTGCAGCGCGACGACCGGGTCGCCGTCCGGAATCCCTTCGCGCGCAACCAGTTCGAACAGCGCCTTGCGTTCCTCTGCGGCCGCCTGTTCCTCGGCTTCGGCCCCGCGGTCCAGCAGGCCCAGCTCGGCCCGGACCCGGACGTGCTCGCTCTGCAGCCAGCCCGAGACGGTCGGCAGGTCGTGCGTCGAAATGCTGGCCATCGCGTCGGGGTCCCAGCTGCCCGGCGGCGTGAACGGCTGGCCGGGCGCGTCCCAGTCGCGCTCGAACCACAGCACGGCGGAGCTGAGCATCCCCCGTTCGTGCATGGTTTCGGTGACGACCTCTTCGACGGTCCCGAGGTCTTCGCCCACGACCACCGCGCCGGCCCGGTGCGCTTCGAGCGCGAGCACGCCGACCATCGCCTCGGCGTCGTAGTGGACGTACGTGCCGCGGTGCGCGGGCTCGCCCGGCGGGATCCACCACAGCCGCCACAGGCCGGCGATGTGGTCGACGCGGATGCCGTCGGCGAACCGCAGCACCCCGCGGATGACGTCCCGGAAGGGCGCGTACCCGGCCTCGGCCAGCTTGTCCGGCCGCCACGGCGGCAGGTTCCAGTCCTGCCCCTGCTGGTTGAAGGCGTCCGGCGGCGCGCCGACCCGCACGTCGGCGGCGAAGACGTCCTTGAGCGCCCACGTGTCGGCCCCGCCGGGGTGCACCCCGACCGGCAGGTCGTGCACGATCCCGACGGACATCCCGGCCTCGCGCGCGGCCTGCCGCGCCCCTTCCAGCTGGACCCGGCAGAGGTGCTGGAGCCACGCATGGAAGCCGACGCGCTCTTTCAGCTCTTCGCGCGCCTTCGCGGTGGCCGCGCCGGCCGGGTCGCGCAGGTCTTCGGGCCAGTCCCGCCAGTCGCCGCCGTGCCGCTCGGCGAGGGCGCAGAAGAGGGCGAAGTCCTGCAGGTCGCCGTCTTCGGGCACCGCTTCGACGCGGTGCGGCCACAGCAGTTCGAGGGCGGCGCGCTTGGCGGTCCAGACGGCGTCGTAGTCGATCAGCTCGCCTTCGCGGTCCGGGGCCAGCGACTCGACGGCCGCCCGGGTCGCGGCGTCGGCGTTTTCGAAGGTCTCGGTGGCGGTGACACGCAGGTAGACGGGGTTGGCGAACCGACGGCTCGCGGGCGAGTACGGCGAGCGTTCGACGGGGTGCGCCGGGCTGATCGCCTGCACGGGGTTGACCAGCAGCACCCCGGCCCCCAGTTCGGCGGCCGACCGGGCGGCGAAGGTGGCGAGGTCGGCGTAGTCGCCGATGCCCCACGACCCGGGCGAGTGCAGGGCGTAGAGCTGCAGCATCCACCCCCAGGCGGGCCGCACCCGCGGAAGCGCCGCCGGCACGACGGCGAGCACGACGTCCTGGTCGGCGGTGACGACCCGGTGCCACCCGAGCGGCAGGTCCGCGGGCAGCTCCCCGGCGACCGGCCGCCGCGTCCCGTCTTCGAGGACGACCTCGGCGTCGACGCCGAGCGGGTGTGCGGTGCCTTCGCGCACGACGATCGTCGGCGGCAGCGCGGCAGGCGCCTCACGCGCGGCGCCGAGGGCAGCGGCAATGGCGTCGTCACTGGTGGCATCGACACCGAACTGGCCGAGGACGGCGACGACGACATCGTCGTCCACCTCCACCCAGACCCGGTCGGCGTTCTCGTACCGGGTGGCGACCCCGTGGTGGTCGGCGAGCTGGTGCAGGGCACTGCGGGCGGGGATCTGTTCGGGCACGGCACCAGCATTCCGGTGCCCGGCCGTTCCCGCCATCCGCACCGGACGACGTCACTCCGGTGGCCTGTGCCCGCGGCGGGAGCGGCAGCCCCCTGGCCCGGCCCCGGCGCCCGGCCTGGGCGCCCGATCCCGGCACCGGCCTGCGGGTTCTTCGCCGGCCCTGCCGCCGACGTGCCGGGACGCCCGGCCTCCGCTCCCGGGTACAGGCCGCCATCCTCGCGCAGGACGGAAAGCCGGCCTCGGCCGATCTGCAGGAGGGCCCGTGACCTTCTAACTTCTCCTCATGGGTGTGCGGAGAACGCTGAACGTGGACGAGGTCCTGGCGCGCCAGGACTCCGGGGAGCTCAAGCGGCGGCTGCGCGGACGCGACCTGGTCGGGTTCGGGGTCGGGATCATCATCGGCACCGGCATCTTCACCCTCGCCGGCGTCGAAGCGAAGACGCACGCCGGGCCCGCCGTGACGCTGTCGTTCGTGCTCGGCGCGGTCGTCGCCGGGCTGGCGGCGCTGTGCTACGCCGAGCTCGCCTCCAGCGTCCCGACGGCCGGGAGTGCCTACACCTACGCCTTCGCGACCCTCGGCGAGATCTTCGCCTGGATCATCGGCTGGGACCTGCTGCTGGAGTTCGCGCTCGGCGCGGCCGTGGTCTCGCGCGGCTGGTCGGGGTACCTGGCGAACCTGCTCGGGCTGTCGCCGGAGTGGTTCGGCGAGGACGCGAAGGTCAACGTCGGCGCGGTGCTGATCATCGCCGTGCTGACCGTGGTGGCCGTGCTGGGCATCAAGGAATCGGCCTGGCTGACCAACCTGCTGGTGTGCGTGAAGGTCGCGGTCTGCGTGCTGGTGCTCGCGGTCGGCCTGTTCTTCGTCAAGGGCGCGAACCTGACGCCGTTCATCCCGCCGGCCCAGGCGCCGCAAGGCGGTTCGTCGGTGCTGGAACAGCCGATCGTGCAGGCCGCGCTCGGGCTGGAGCAGTCGGTCTACGGCATCGCCGGGATGATCACCGCGGCCGCCGTGGTCTTCTTCGCCTACACCGGCTTCGAAGCGCTCGCGAACCTCGGCGAGGAGACGCTGAACCCGCGCAAGGACCTCCGCGTCGGCATCCTCGGCGCGCTCGCCGTGTGCGCGCTGCTCTACATCGGCGTGTCGATCGTGCTGACCGGCATGATCCCGTTCACCGACATCGACACCGGCGCCCCGCTGGCGGACGCGTTCGACCGCGTCGGCCAGCACTGGGTGGGCGCGCTGATCTCGCTCGGCGCGGTGACCGGCCTGACGTCGGTGATGATGGTCGAGCTGGTGACCATCGGGCGGATCGGCTTCGCGATGGGCCGCGACGGCCTGCTGCCCAAGGCGCTCGGCACCACGCACCCGCGCTGGGGCACCCCGCACCGGATGACCATCGGGGGCGCCGTGCTGATCGCCGTGCTGGCGGCGTTCATCCCGATCTCCGAGCTGGCCGACATGGTGAGCATCGGCGCGCTCTCGGCGATGATCATCGTGGCGGTGGCGGTCCCGGTGCTGCGCCGCCGCCGTCCCGACCTGGACCGGCCGTTCACCGTGCCGTTCTCGCCCGCCGTCCCGGTGATCGCGGCGCTGGCGTGCCTGTACCTGATGCTCAACCTCAACGTGCTGACGTGGATCCGGTTCGCCGTGTGGCTGGTGATCGGCCTGGTGATCTACTTCGCCTACGGGCGGCGGCACTCCCGGTTCGCCGCCGACGCCCCGGTCAGTCCCAAAAGGACGGACTGAGCCCGGCGACGCGGGCCGCTTCGCGCACCACGGCGGCCTGGTCGGTGTCGACGACCACGAGGACGCCGAGGCCGGCCAGGGCCGCCGTCACCCATTCGACCGGCTGGTCGTGCAACCCGTTGTCGCCCAACGACGGATAAGTGTCCACAACGGACAGCAGAGTCCCTTCGGCGCCGATGCGGATCCCGGCCAGGAGCACGAAGTGACCGCCGGGCGGGCGCCAGCGGGACGTCCACAGTGGCGGGACGCCGGTGTCGAGGTAGTCGAGCAGCGCGCGTTCCGGGGTGTCGTGCGCGCCGAGCTCGGCGCCGTCGATCCGGGCGATCACCGCGACGCGCGGGACGTCCCACAGCCCGACCAGCAGGTCGAAGAGCGACTCGGTGGTCCACTCCCCCGTCACCGGCACCGCCGCGAGCGCACCGTGCGACAGCGACCCGGCGGCCGCCGCCAGCCCGGAAACGCGGGTGCCCGCCGCGGCCGGGTCCCCGGCGACCGGCAGCGGCAGCCGGAACCCGGCCCGCCCGGCCTCGCCGCGCGGGCGCACGACGGGGCCGCGGACCGTGCCCGCAGCCGCCGCGACGGCGTCCTGGTCGGGCACGTCGAGCCCGGCCGCCCGCAGCGCGGCGAGACCGCAGAACGCCGCGGCCAGCCCGTCCTTCTGGGGCAGTTCCGCCTGGGCCACCGCGGCCAGCCGGGCGCCGCCCGGGAGCCACCGCACCCCGGACAGGTCCAGCTGCCCGCCGTCGATCCCCGAAGACATCGGTCCCCTCAGAACCTCGTTGAGCCGTCGGCCGGCGCGATCGTCACCACGAGCGGCGGCCCGTCCTGACCAGAATAGGGTTCTCAGTAGCGCCAAAGGTGGGCGGCGACGATCTCCTCGGCCGGGCGTTCGGCCGCCCACGCCGCGTCGGACGCCCGCACCGCCCGGAAGGCGCCCAGCAGCTTGTCGCCGAGCACACCGGCGATCCGCGGCGACGCCATGAGCGCGGCGTCCTGCGCGGCGGTGTCCGCCGGCAGCCGCCGCACCCCGCGGGCTTCGCGGTCGCCGTCCGGCCAGCCGCCCGGGTCCGCACCGATCGGCTCCGGCAGCGCGGGCGCGTCTTCGATGCCGGCCATCCCGGCGGCCAGCACCACGGCCAGCGCCAGGTACGGGTTGGCCGAGGCGTCGGACGTCTTGAGCTCGACGTTCGCGTGGTCGGCGCCCAGCAGCGTCGAGCCGGGGACGTACCGCAGCGGCGCTTCCCGGTTTTCGACGCCCCAGAACGCGTAGGCGCCGGCGAAGAAGCCGGGGCGCAGCCGCAGCGTCGACGGGACGCTCGGCGCGGTGACCGCGGTCAGGGCCGGCAGGTCGCGCAGCAGCCCGGCGAGGTAGCCGGCGCCGTCGCCGCCGGGGCGCCCGGTTTCGTCGCTTTCGAGCAGGTTGCGGCCCTGGCGGCGGACGGAGGTGTGCAGGTGCCAGCCGTTCCCGGCCGCACCGACGCCGATCATCGGCGCGAAGCTGACGGCGAGCCCGTGCACGCGCGCGGCGGCGTGGATGGTCTGCCGGGCGAGCAGCTGGTCGTCGGCGGCGGACACCGGGTCGGTGGCGGCCAGCGACAGCTCGAGCTGCGCGACGCCGTACTCGGCGTGCAGCTGGCCGATCCGCAGCCCGTTGGCGTCGAGGTCGTGCAGGAGTGCGGCGACGAACCCGTCGAGGCCGACGAGGGCGTGCGGGCTGTAGGCCGGCCCGGGGTGCCCGGGCGTGGTGAGGATGTCGGGGCTGCCGGCGGGAGCGACGGCGAATTCCAGCTCGTAGCCGGCGCGGAACTCCAGCCCGCGCCGCGCCGCCTCGTCGACCTGCCGTTCGAGGACGGCCCGCTGGCAGTAGGGCCACGGATCGCCATCCCGGGTGAGCTGCCGGACGGGCGCCCAGGCGAGCGCGGGCTGCCCGGCGAGCCGCCGCAGCCGGTCGATCACGGGCACGAGCCGGACGTCCCCGGAGGGCGTCGAGAGGCCTTCGTGCCGGTAGGTGATGGCGTCGTGGCTGTCGAAGACGGCGAAGAGCGAGGTGGCTCCGACACCGCGGGTGGCGGCCTCGGCGAGCCCGGCAACGGGCACGATCCGCGAGCGCGGAATGCCGTTGTTGTCCGCCCAGGCGAGGTGGACACCACCCACTCCGGCGGCGGCGAAGTCCTTCGCCGCGGCCGACGCCGCTTTCGTCATGGCCACCCGCTTCCCTGCCGCCCGGGGTAAGTATCCCGGGCGGACGGGGCGAGGGCCATCACGATCCGGCCGTGGCGGCGGCCCTCGCCGGGCTCACGCGTTGACCTGGGTCATCGGCGGTCATCCCCAGCCGGCCGTGGTGGCGGCGGGCCTCGCCGGATCGTGGGGTTCCACCGCCAGGCCAGACTCGCCCAACCCCCGGGCGGTTCCACCGCCAGGCCAGACTCGCCCCCCAACGCGGCAGAGCCCGCAGCACCGGCGCGTACAACCTCGGCGGGCTCCGCCCACGCCGAACCGGCGCAAACCCCCTCAGTCGCCCCCTCACCCCGGCGGCTCCGCCCCCACGGGCGCCTCCCGGCTCCGCAGCGCCACCCCGCCGACCACCGCGAGCGTCCCGGCCGCCTCCACCACACCCGGCACCTGACCGAGCAGCAAGAACCCCATCACCGAAGCCGTCACCGGCAGGAGCGCCAGCAGTGTCGCGAAGCGTGCCTGGCCCACCCGGCGCAAAACGACCTGGTCGAGCCCGTACGGGACCACCGTCGACAGCACCCCCACCCCGATCCCCAGCAGCAGCATCCGTGGCGAAGACCACACTTCCCCCGTGCCGGCCGCCAGCGGGGACAGCACCAGCGTCGCCGCCGCGAAGCCGATCGCCAGGCTGTCGATGCCGTCGCCGTCGACCGCCACCCTCTTGCCCAGCAGGATGTAGGCCGCCCAGGCCGCCGCTGCCGACAGGGCGAACACCACACCCCAGAAGCTGCCGCCCAGACGGACGTCCGCGATCGCCACCACGCCCCCCGCCACCAGCAGCAGCGCCAGGATGTCCCGCAGCGTGCGGGAACCCAGGGCCGCCACCACCACCGGTCCCGCGAACTCCACCGCCACCGCCGTGCCCAGCGGGAGCCGGGCGATCGCCTCGTAGAACAGCACGTTCATGCCCGCCGTCACCACGCCGAACACGATCGCCAGCAGCAGGCGCCTGCCCCGCCAGGCCGCTCGGCCCGGGCGGCGCCAGGCCAGCAGGACCACCGCCGCGCCGAGGCAGCGGAGCCAGGCCACGCCCGCCGGGGTCGCGTGGCCGAAAAGCTCGACCGCGACCGCCGCGCCGGCGTACATCGAAATTCCGCTGAGAACGAACAAGAGCGGAGCGGGTACCGCGGAAAGCCGTCGCCGCGAAGTCACCGTACTCACCGTCCCATGGTGCCTGAGCACGGAAAACGTAACTCTCCGGGTATTCGTCTCCTGGAATGCGGGATGCGGTTACGGCATCCGGGGTAAATCGACGTGACTCAGGTCCCACCGGCGCGGGAACACTTGCGAGCCGCGAAACGTCTGGAACAGTGGAAGCACGAACACGCGGAGCCGGAGGCGATCGCCGCCACCGGCATCAGTGCCAAGTGGGCGTAGCTGGATCGATGGCACCGGGCGACCGGTGCCGGGACGGAGGGAGACCCCCATGACATCGCCGACGCTCACCCGCCCCGAACTGACCGCCGCCGACCGCTGTGACCGGTGCGGAGCAGCAGCTCAGGTACGAGCCGTTCTCTCCGGAGGCGGCGAACTGCTCTTCTGCGGGCACCACGCTCGCGAGCACGAGGCCAAGCTCAAGGAACTGTCCGCCGACATCCAGCGGTAACGACCCAGACGCGAGAGGCGGCCGGTGCGCACAGGCACCGGCCGCCTTTCTGCATCTTGCAGATTGCGTGCCGAATATCACGGTACGGCCGCGAACCGCAGTGATTACGGACACAAAAGCAGACAGAAAATCAGACAGAATCCAGCACCACTTCGAAGGCCACCTCGGCGGCGCCCAGCAGCTTCCCGTCGGCCCCCAGCGCCGAGCTGACGATCCGTGTGCCGCCGACCGCGCGGCTCACCAGGCTGCGCCGCCGCACTTCGGTCCCGACGTGCCGCAGCACCGCCTCCGGGAGCACCGTCAGCAGGTCGCCGAGGATCACCAGCTGCGGCCCCAGCAGGTTGACGACGTTGATCAGCCCCAGCGTCAGCCACTCGGCGAACTCCGCGAGCCGGGTCATCGCCGCCTCGGAGTCGCGGCCCAGCTCGCGCAGCTCGAACAGGATCGCCCCGCGCGCGGTGTCCTCGGCCAGCCCGAGCGCCCGGCACAGCGCCGCCTCGCCGACCTCGGTCTCCCAGCAGCCGCTGCTGCCGCAGTAGCAGGGGCGGCCGTCCGGGCGGATCACCATGTGCCCGATCTCGCCGACGTACCCGGAGCCGCCGCGCAGCGCAGCGCCTTCGGCGATGACGCCGCCGCCGACACCCACGTCCGCCGAGATGTACACGATGTCGGACGCCCCGCGGGCGGCCCCGCGCAGGTGCTCGGCCACCGCGCCGAACTCGGCGTCGTTCCCGACCAGGATCGGGATCTGCAGCACCCCGCCGAGCCGCTCGCCCAGCGCCACGTCCGTCCAGCGCAGGTTCGGGGCCTCGTGCACGTGCCCGTCCGCGCGCCGGACGACGCCGGGCACCGACACCCCGGCCGCCACCGGGGTCACGTCGAGGTCGCCGGCCAGGATGGCCGTCGACTCGATGATGTGGGTGATGACCTCCTCGGGCTGGCCCATCCGGCCGCGCAGGTTCCAGCTGTTGCGGCCCAGGATCTGCCCGCCCAGCCCGACCAGGGCGATCGCGACGTGCTCGACCTGCAGGTCGACCGCGAGCACGACCGCCGCGTGGGGCTGGGGCAGGACCAGGAGCGAGGGGCGGCCCGCCCCTCGTCCCGGCCTCGGCACCTTCTCCTCGACGACACCGGCTTCGGCGAGCCCGTCGACGAGGGTCTTGATCGTGCTCCGGTTGAGCCCCAGCTCCGCGGCCAGGGTCGCCCGGGTGCTCGGCCCGCCGACGTGCAGCAGGCGGAGCAGGGTCGTGCGGTTGTGCCGGCGCACCTCGTCGGGTCGAGCAACGGGCGAGCTGGTCACGGGTTTGATCATCCCATGCTGGTTCAGCGCGCCGACGCAGCCGCGCGGCGCCGGGACAGCGCGTCGACCGTGGCGGCGAGGAGCAGGACCAGACCGGTGATGATGTTGACCACTGCGGCCGGCTGCTTGAGCAGGCCGAGGCCGTTGATCACGACGGCGATCACGAGGCCACCGACCACGGCGTCGGACACCCGGCCCTTGCCGCCGAACAGCGACGTGCCGCCGATGACGGCCGAACCGACCGCGAACAGCAGCGTGTTCAGGCCACCGGACTGCGGGCTGACCGAACCGACCTTCGACGCGGCGACGATGCCGCCGATGGCCGCGATCGCCGAGCCGATGACGAACACGCTCGCGCGGATCTTCGGCACGTCGATACCGGCGCGGCGGGCGGCTTCCTTGTTGCCGCCGACCGCGTAGACGTACCGGCCGTACTTGGTCCGGTTGAGCACGTAGGTCCCGGCCACCAGCAGCGCCAGCATGATCGGGATGACGTACGGGACACCCTGGATCGTGACGACCGTCTTGTTCGGCGAGCGGTCGATCGTCAGCAGCCAGGTGCCCACCGCCGACAGCACGACGAGCGCGCCGACCTTGACCATCACCAGCGCCGTCGGCTGGACGACCAGGCCGCGCTGGAGCCGCTTGAAGTGGCTGATCAGCGTGATCACCGCGAACCCGCCGGCCGCGACGAGGAAGAAGATCCAGCTGCCCAGGATGTTCAGGTTGCCGTTGGCGATCTTGTACAGGACGTCCGAGTTGCTGATGCCGATCGTGCCGCCTTCACCGATGAACTGCAGCAGGACGCCCTGCCACACGATGAACAGCGCCAGGGTCACGACGAAGGACGGCATGCCGATCTTCGACACGAGGAACCCGGTGATGCAGCCGATCGCGGTGCCGACGCAGATCGCCAGCAGGATCTCCAGCCAGGCGTTGGCCGGGACACCGATCGCGACGATCAGCAGGCCGATCAGCGACAGCGCGGCACCCGCCCAGATCCGCTGGTAGGCCGACAGCAGCATGGCCACGGCGAGGACCGCGATGAACGTGACGAACACGCCGGTCCCCAAGGAGCCCAGCAGGTTGCCGGCGTGCACGTAGTGCAGGGCCATCACGGACGCGGCGGTACCGGAAGCCACACCGGCGGCGAGGTCGATCTCGCCGAGCAGCAGCACGAAGACGATGCCCATCGCGATGATGATGACGCCCGCGCCCTGCGGGAACACGTTGGCGATGTTGGCCAGCGTGAAGAAGTTGTCCGACAGCGCGCTGAACAGGATGACCAGCACGAGCAGGCCGAACAGCGAAGGCAGCGCGCCCAGTTCACCGGCCCGCAGGCGGGCGAAGTAGTCGCGGATGGCTTCGCCGGTTGACATCGATGTCGTGTCGATGCCGAAGTCGGAGATGGCCCCGGTGGGGGCCTGGGTCTGCGCGAGCGCGTCGGCGGGGGTGCCGACCTCGTGCTTGGCAGGGGTTTCAGTCATTTCCGGTTCTTTCTTCCCGCTCACAGGACCACGGCTTCGGGCCGGGCCAGGCCGAGGTCACCGGAGCGACCGGCGGTGATCAGTTCCACGACCTGGCCGTGGGTGACGTCCTTCGTGTGCACCTCGGCGACGAGCCGGCCGAGGTAGAGCACGGCGATGCGGTCGGCGACCTCGAACACGTCGGCCATGTTGTGGCTGATCAGCACGACCCCGAGGCCCTGCTCGGCCAGCCGCCGGACCAGGTCCAGCACCTGCCGGGTCTGCGCGACGCCGAGGGCGGCGGTCGGCTCGTCGAGCACGACGACCTTGCTGTTCCACAGCACCGACTTCGCGATGGCGACGGTCTGCCGCTGGCCACCGGACAGCGAGGAGACCGGCGTGCGGACCGACTTCACGGTCCGGACCGAGAGGGAGGCCAGCGTTTCGCGGGCGGCCTTCTCCATGCTGGCTTCGTCGAGCTTCCAGGAACTGCCGCGCTCGCGGCCGAGGAACATGTTCTGGACGATGTCGAGGTTGTCGGCGAGGGCGAGGTCCTGGTAGACGACCTCGATGCCGAGCTCGGCCGCGTCCTTCGGGCCGCGGATGTGGGCGTCCTGCCCGTTGAACCGCACGGCCCCCGAGTCGTACGGGTGGATGCCGGCGATGCACTTGACGAGGGTCGACTTGCCGGCACCGTTGTCGCCGACCAGCGCGGTCACCTCGCCCGCACGCACGTCGAAGTCCACGTCGTGGAGGACGTGGACCGGGCCGAAGCTCTTGTTCAGGCCCTTGATCTCGAGAATGGGCTCACTCATGGATGGGCTTTCTCCTGGGTGGGGACCGGGCCGGGACGCGCCGTCGGGGTGCGCGTCCCGGCCCGGCTGTTCATGGGGAACTGCGGGGGCTCAGGAGATGCCGAGCGAGCTGCACTTGGCGGCGAGGTCGCCACCGCAGATCTCGGTCGCCTTCACGTAACCCTGGGTGACGACGGTCTTGATGTCCTTGGCCAGGATCGTCGTCGGGGTCAGCAGCACGGACTTGATGTCGCGGTTGCCCTTCGGGTCGTGCAGCTTGCCCGTGGCGATGGCGTCGGCGCCCGCCTTGTCACCCTTGGCCAGCGCGGCGGCCAGCTTGGCGCTCGCCTCGGCCTCTTCCTTGATCGGCTTGAACACGGTCATGTACTGCTCGCCGCGCATGACCGCCATCAGGCCGTCGGCGGTGGCGTCCTGGCCGGTGACCGGGATCTTGCCGTTCAGGCCGTTCTTCTTGAGGATGGTGATGACCGCGCCGGCCAGGCCGTCGTTCGCCGCGACGACACCGTCGACCTTGCCGGCGTTGGCCTGGAAGATCTGCTCGAACGTCGTGCCGCCGAGCTGGTTGTCCCAGTCGTTGATCGGCTGCTTCTGGATCCGCTTGAGCTTGCCGGAGGAGAACAGCGGTTCGAGGACGGAGTCCTGGCCGTTGGTGAACAGCGTGGCGTTGTTGTCGGTCGGGGCGCCCTCGATCTGGACGACACCCGCGCCGGCCTTGTCCTTCAGCGCGTCCGCCATGGCCTGGCCCTGCAGCTGGCCGACCTTCTCGTTGTCGAACGAGACGTAGTAGTCGGCGCTGCCGCCGAGGCTCGGGCGGTCGTAGTTGATGACCGGGATGCCCGCGGTCTTCGCCTTGTTCTCGACGGCGGCACCGACGGCCGGGTCGGACGGGGCGATGATCAGGACCTTGACGCCGGAGCTGATGAAGCCGTCGGCCAGCGTCGAGAACTTCTGGGCGTCGCCCTGGGCGTTCTGGACGTCGGCGTCGAAGCCCTGCGCCGCGAGCGCGGCCTGGAGCATCGGCTTGTCGAAGGCTTCCCAGCGGGCCGAGCTGGCGGTCTCCGGCAGGATGACGCCGACCTTGCCGCTGGCGCCGCCACCGGCGGCCGGGGCGGACGCGGAAGCGGAGTTGCTCCCCGTGCCCCCGCTGTTCGAACTGTTGGTGCCACATGCGGTCAGCGCCAGGCCGGCGCTCACCGTCGCGGCGAGGAGGGTAAGGGTTCTGCTGCGCATCCTCGTTCCTTCCGGATCCAAGCATTGGTGACGAGCGGCCCTCGGCGTGTGCTCCGGGCCTGCGAGGCGGCGATCCGGGGAGGCCCGGCGCACCGTCGCGCATATGTTGTGGGCGACAACATATGCCGCTGAGCGGCTGCGGGGAAGATAGCTGGATCGATTAAATGACACCAATTGGACACGGTTCGGCAACACGAGCTGAACCTCGCCCGGAAAGAGTAGATCCGCTGACGATGTGATCGCCAGCACTCACGGTTAGTTACATCGATGTTTCAAGAGGCGCCCGCGTTGCTCCGGTCGTGTGCACCGAGCGCGACCTCGTGGCGAACCCACGGCCACGCGCCGGGATTGGTCGCCGACTTGCGGGATTCGCCGGACATCGTGCCCGGGAGGCCATCGGACCGGGGACGGACGGGCAGGGCTTCCGCTACTTGGCGAGCACGGAACGTCACGAGGGCGTGGAAGGTCCCGGTCGGGGCGGTGGGAACGGACAGTGATGGCCGAGCTTCAGCCTCATGGGCGACGCCGAGGCGGCGCCGGGCCGGCCGTGGACGGCGGACCGAGCGGGCCCCGGGCCGCCCGTGGGCGGCGGCCTGAGCCGGCTCCGGGCGCGGAGCCCTCCCCGGCTCCGGAAGCCGCTCCTACCAGGACCGCAGCGTGACGATCCGCTCCTCGAGCTGCTCGACGGTCGCCATGGCCGTCACCGGCCCGCCGCAGACCCGCCTCAGCTCGTTGTGGATCGCGCCGTGCGGCTTCTTCGTCCGGTGGTGGTACATCCCCACCAGCGCGTTCAGCTCTTTCCGCAGCGCGCCCAGCCGCTCGCTCACCGACTGGGGGCGGGCGGTCGGCGGCGGCGCCTCCTCCTTGGCGGGCTTCCGGCGCTTCTCGTCCGCGATCTGCTCTTCCTGGCGCTTCCGCAGCAGCGCCCGGACCTGGTCCGGCTCCAGCAGGCCCGGCAGGCCCAGGTACTCCTGCTCCTCGTCGGACCCCGAGAACACCGCCGTGCCGAACGAGTTGCCGTCGTAGATGACCTGGTCGAGCTCGGCGGAGGCGCCCAGGGAGGTGAACGCCTTCTCCTCCTCGCCCGGCTCGTCCTCGGTGCGGTTGGCCTGGGCCAGGAGCTCGTCCTCCCAGCCCTCCTTCTCGCGGTGCGGCTTGCCCAGCACGTGGTCGCGCTGGGCCTCCAGCTCGCTGGCCAGCTCCAGCAGCACCGGCACCGACGGCAGGAAGACGCTCGCCGTCTCGCCCTTCTTCCGGGCTCGCACGTACCGGCCGATCGCCTGGGCGAAGAACAGCGGGGTCGAGGCGCTCGTGGCGTACACGCCCACGGCCAGGCGCGGGACGTCGACGCCTTCGGAGACCATCCGGACCGCCACGATCCAGCGCTCGTTCGTCTCGGAAAACTCCTTGATCCGGCCCGAGGCCTTCGGGTCGTCCGAGAGCACCAGCGTCGGCATCTCGCCCGAGATGCGTTCCAGGATCTTCGCGTACGCCCGCGCCGACTCCTGGTCCGTCGCGATCACCAGGCCGCCCGCGTCCGGCACGCTCTGGCGGACCTGCGACAGCCGCGTGTCGGCGGCCTGCAGCACCGCCGGGATCCACTCCCCCGCCGGGTCGAGCGCCGTGCGCCACGCCCGGGCGTTCTGCTCCGCCGTCAGCGGCTCGCCGAGCCGGGCGGTGAACTCCTCGCCCGCGCTCGTGCGCCAGGACGCCTCGCCCGAGTACGCCAGGAAGACGACCGGCCGGACCACGCCGTCGGCCAGCGCGTCCGCGTAGCCGTACGCGTGGTCGGCCTTGCTGCGCTGGAAGCCGCCCGAATCCGGCTCGTAGGTGACGAACGGGATGGCCGAGTCATCGGACCGGAACGGCGTCCCGGTCAGCGACAGGCGCCGCACGGCCGGGGTGAACGCCTCGCGGATCGCGTCACCCCAGGACTTCGCGTCGCCGCCGTGGTGGATCTCGTCGAGGATCACCAGCGTCTTGCGGTTCTCCGTGCGCACCCGGTGCAGCGTCGGGTGCGCCGCGACCTGCGCGTACGTCAGCGCGACGCCGTTGTAGTCCGACGACGTGACGCCGGTGGTGTTGCGGAAGTTCGAGTCGATGGCGATGCCGGCCGCCGCGGCCGAAGCCGCCCACTGGTGCTTGAGGTGCTCGGTCGGCGTGACGATGGTGATCGCCTCGACCGTGCGGTCGCTCAGCAGTTCGGCGGCGATCCGCAGGCCGAACACCGTCTTGCCGGCACCCGGCGTCGCCACCGCGAGGAAGTCCTTCGGCTTCTGCGTCAGGTACTTGGTGAGCGCCCGACGCTGCCACGCCCGCAGCGGGCGCGCGGTCGAGTCCTTCTCCGCGGGAGGCGCCCCGAGCTGCGTCTCCGTCATGCCGGTCCTCCCCCTCGCTTGAGCCGTTGACGTGCGAAAACCCTCACTGTGGTAGGCGACTGCGGTGTCGGCGACTGCGGTGAGGGCACTGGAGCGAGTCTACCGGCCGGGTCCGACAGTTCCGGGCACCGGCACGGGTGACGTCCGCCGACACGCCCGGCCGCAGGGGGTGTGACGAGCCAAATCAGCACGGATGGACCATGCTGGACACGTCATGGGTGAGGTGCAGCCGTCCGCAGCGACGAAGGTGGCCCGCAAGGGGCCGTGGCGGCTCGTCACGCGCACGTTCGCCAAGGCATGGGAAGGCAACATCTTCTCCGAGGCCGCCGAGGCGGCCTTCTGGCAGACGCTGTCGCTGCCGCCCCTGCTGCTCGGCCTGCTGGGCAGCCTGGGCTTCGTCGGCGAGTGGTTCGGGCAGGACGTCGTCGCCGCGGTGCACGACCGGATCATCGGCTTCTGCCGGACGGTCTTCAGCCAGAACGCGGTCCACGACATCATCGAGCCGACCGTCAACAGCATCCTCACCGTCGGCAAGGGCGAGATCGTCTCGGTCGGCTTCCTGATTTCGCTGTGGGCCGGTTCGTCGGCGATGTCGTCGTTCGTGGACGCGATCACCGTCGCGCACGACCAGTACGGCGTCCGCAACGACGTCTGGCAGCGGATCTTCGCGCTCCTGCTCTACCTGTGCGGCCTGGTCATCCTGGTGGTCGGGCTGCCGCTGCTGGCGATCGGCCCGGACCTGCTGCCCGAGTTCTTCCCGGCGGCCTGGCGCCCGACCGTGACGTCGTGGGTGAGCGCGCTGTACTTCCCCGCGCTCGGGGCGATGATCACCCTCGCGCTGACCACGCTGTACAAGCTCGCGCTGCCGCGGAAACTGCCGTGGCACCGCGGGCTGCCGGGCGCGGTGCTCGCCATGGTCGTGTTCCTGCTGTCCTCGGTCGGCCTGCGCGTCTACCTGAACTGGATCACCAAGACCGGCTACACCTACGGCGCGCTGGCCGCGCCGATCGCCTTCCTGCTGCTGATGTTCTTCATCGGGCTGGCCGTGGTGGGCGGCGCGTACTTCAACAGCGCGATCCAGGAACTGTGGCCGGCCAAGGCGACCCGGCGGCAGCGGCGCAAGTGGCGGCGGCTGGAGATGGAACGCGCGTCCGAGCGGCTGCGCTCGGAAGAGGGCCGCAAGCTGTGGGACCGCTCGACCACGCCGCTGCGGCGCCCGCGCGCCGAAGACGGCTCTCCCAACGACACCGAGCGGTCCGAAGAGGACACGCCGTCACCGAGCGCGCCCGAACCGGCACCCAGCGCAGCTCAGGGTCGCGGATCACCCGAAGTGACGACCCGGAATCCACCCTCAGACTGAGTCGCTCCTCAGGTCGGGCGTGGGACGCTGCCCCCCGTCGCTGACGCAGACGTCGGTCGTCGCGTCATTCCCGAGGGGGTTTTCACGTCATGTCCGTGCTGGCCAGACTGAGCCTGCGCAACCGGAGCCTGATCGGCCTGCTCGCGCTGGTCATCATCGGCTTCGGTGCTTTCGCGCTGCCGCAGCTCAAGCAGCAGCTGTTCCCGTCCCTGCAGTTCCCGCAGGCCAAGATCGTCACGCAGTACGCCGGTGCCGCACCGGACGCGGTCGACCGGCAGGTCACCGAGCCGCTGGAAGGCGCGCTGCAGGGCCTCAAGGGGCTCAAGAAGATCGACTCGACGTCGTCGGACGGCCTTTCGCTGGTGCTCCCGCAGTTCGAGTTCGGCACCGACCTCGACGCCGCCGTCCAGCAGATCCAGCAGGCCGTGAACCAGGTCCGGCCGCGGCTGCCGCAGAACTCCGAGCCCGCCGTCTCCGCGGGCAGCACCGACGACCTGCCGGTGGTGCTGGTCGCCGCGGGCACCACCGGGGACCCGCAGAAGCTCGCGCCCGCGCTGACCGACCAGGTCGCGCCGGAGCTGCGCAAGATCGACGGCGTCCGCACGGTGACCGTCAGCGGCGTGCAGCAGCCGCGCGTCACGATCACCCTTGACTACGCGAAGCTCGCGGCGGCGGGCGTCGACCCGGCTTCCATCGCGACCACGCTGCAGACCGCCGGCGCCGCGGTACCGGCCGGGACGCTGACCGAAGGCGACAAGACGCTGTCGGTCCAGGTCGGCGGCGGGCAGACCACAGTGGACACGATCCGCAACCTCTACCTCACGCCGAGCGCGGCTTCGGCGTCCCGGCCCGGCACCCCGACGCGCGGTCCGGTGAAACTGGGCGACGTCGCCGACGTGCAACCGGGTTTCGCCCCGCCGACGTCGATCACGCGCACCAACGGCAAGCCCAGCCTCGGTCTCTCGGTCACCATGGTGGAGAACGGGAACGCGGTGGCGATCTCCCAGTCGGTGCGGGACAAGCTGCCCGACCTGGCGAAGAAGACCGGCGCCGAGCTGAACGTGGTGTTCGACCAGGGCACCCCGGTCAAGGACGCGATCCAGGGCCTGACCGTCGAAGGCCTGCTGGGCCTGGCGTTCGCGGTCGTCGTGATCCTGCTCTTCCTGCTGTCGGTGCGCTCCACCCTGGTCACCGCGGTGTCGATCCCGCTGTCGGTGGTCGTCGCGCTGATCGCGCTGTGGACCGGTGACCTCTCCCTGAACCTGCTCACCCTCGGCGCGTTGACCATCGCGATCGGCCGGGTGGTCGACGACTCGATCGTCGTGCTGGAGAACATCAAACGCCACCTGAACTACGGGGAAGCCAAGCAGCGGGCGGTGCTCGACGGCGTCCGCGAGGTCGCCGGCGCGGTCACGTCCTCCACGCTGACGACGGTCGCGGTGTTCGTGCCGATCGCGTTCGTCAGCGGGTTCGTCGGCGAGCTGTTCTCGCCCTTCGCGATCACGGTGACGGTGGCGCTGCTGGCGTCGCTGCTCGTGTCGCTGACCGTGGTTCCCGTGCTGGCGTACTGGTTCCTGAAGCCGCCGGCCGTCCCGGCGGACGCCGTCGAAGCGGAGCGGGCGCGCGAAGCGGCCGTCGAGAAGGAGCGCCGCAGCATCCTGCAGCGCGCCTACCTGCCGGTGATCCGGTTCGCGACGCGGCGGCGGCTCACCGTCGTCCTGCTGGCGCTGCTGATCTTCGCCGGCACGGTCGGGCTCGCGACGCGGCTCAACACGAACTTCCTGGACCAGTCCGGCGGCACCACGCTGAACATGACGCAGAAGCTGCCCGCGGGCACCAGCATCGAGGCGAAGGAAAAGGCGGGCATCGCGGTCGAGCAGGCTCTCGCGGCCGAGCCCGCGGTGCAGACCTACCAGGTCAGCATCGGCGGCGGCGGGACGTTCGGCTTCGGCAGCAACACCTCGACGAACATCTCCGTCACCGTCGCCAAGGACACCGACCTCGACGCGCTGTCGGACCGGCTGCGGTCGAAGCTGACGTCGCGGCCCGAGCTGGGCGAGATCAAGATCGGCGCCGACGCGTCCGGGTTCAACTCCGACCAGGTCTCGGTGACGGTGACCGCGCCGTCGGAGGCGGCGCTGAAGCCCGCGTCCGACCAGGTCGCCCAGGCGCTGCGCGGGGTGTCCGGGCTGACCGAGGTTTCGAGCGACCTGAGCGTCGGTTCGCCGCGGGTGCAGGTCGAGGTGGACGACGCCGCGGCCGCCGCGCGCGGGCTCTCGGCGAGCACGATCGGGCAGATCGCCAACCAGGCGATCGCCGGGCGCACGGTGACGCAGCTGCCGGTCGACGGGCAGCGCACGGACATCGTCCTGCGCGCCGGCACCGCGCCGGCCACGGCCGAGCAGGTGAAGGGCCTGCCGATCCCGGGCCCGGGCGGCGTCGTCCGGCTCGACGAGGTGGCCAAGGTGTCTACTGTGGACGGACCGGCGTCGGTGCACCGCACCGGCGGCGACCTGAGCACCACGGTGACCGCCAAGAACACCGGGGACGACCTGACCAAGACCACCGCGGACATCAAGTCCAAACTGGACGGCCTGACGTTCACCGGCGGCGCGGCCTACGCGCTGGGCGGCGTGAGCCAGGACCAGCAGGAGGCGTTCTCGAACCTGTTCCTGGCGCTGCTCGGGGCCATCGCGATCGTGTTCCTGATCATGGTGGCGACGTTCCGCAGCCTGATCCAGCCGCTGATCCTGCTGGTGTCGATCCCGTTCGCGGCGACCGGCGCGATCGGGCTGCTGCTGGCCACCGGCACCGCGCTCGGCCTGCCGTCGCTGATCGGCATGCTGATGCTGGTCGGCATCGTGGTGACGAACGCGATCGTCCTGATCGACCTGATCAACCAGTACCGCGCCGAGGGGATGAGCGTCGCCGACGCCGTCACCGAAGGCGGCCGGCGCCGGCTGCGGCCGATCCTGATGACCGCGGCGGCGACGATCTTCGCCCTGGTCCCGATGGCACTGGGCATCACCGGCCAGGGCGGGTTCATCGGCCAGCCCCTGGCGATCGTGGTGATCGGCGGCCTGGTCAGCTCGACGCTGCTGACCCTGGTCCTGGTCCCGACCCTCTACACGATGGTCGAGTCCTGCAAGGAACGCCGCAAGACCCGCCGCGACGCCCGCCGAACCCCGGCCCAGGCCCCGGAATCGGAGTCCCTGAACCCGGAACTCGCGTGATCGGAACGCCGACACCCGTGATTTGAGGGTCGACACGCGTGATCAGGAGGACGACACGCCGGAGCCACGGCAGGCCCGGCGTGTCGTCGCTCCAATCACGGGTGCCGGCTCCGCAATCACGCGTGTCGACTCTTCCGTCACCGGGTCGGCGTCACTGGCGGAAGCGGTAGGTCTTGCTGTCCCAGAGGATGCAGATGCTCGGGGCCATGACCACCACGCGGAGGGTGTTGTCGCGCTCGTCGAAGTCGATGCCTTCGACCTCGAACGAGCCCGAGCAGCCGCTGCGGAGCGGGAGCTGGCCCAGGGACGTGACGTGGCCGGTGACGTCCGAGCCGGCCAGCGGGGCGGCCAGGTCGACCTGGAGCAGCGGCTTGGTCGTGCCGAAGAGGCTGCCGTCGGGGTCGTCGGACGCGCAGAGCAGGCGGGTCGCGGTCTGGAAGTCGCAGCCCTGGACGTCGCGGACCGGGTGGTCGAGGCGGATCGCCGCCGCGTACGGGAGGTTCTGCGCCGGGTCCGTGGCCACCACGCCCGGCATCGGGTGCACCAGGAGCCGGTCCATGGTGCCCCACTCCCCCGCCACCAGCCAGCGCGCGTCGGGCGACACCGCGGCGAAGGAGTTGTTGTTCGCTTCCCACGACTCGAGGTTGTGCTTGTAGTTCGCCCACGAGCCGTCCGGGGCCTGGACGCGGAAGAGCTTCGCGCCGCGGTCGTCACGCTGGTAGGGCTCGACGTACCAGCCCTGGGCCGAGCCCGGGTCGCCGACGTGGTTCCAGCCCTGCGAGTTCAGGTCGGCCGGGATCGTGCCGACCCCGGTGTAGCGGATCGTGGTGCCCGAGGGGCGCACGATGGTGGCGAGGCCCTGGCTCTCGTCGAGCGCGCGGGCGTTGTCGGAGCCGACCTCCGTCCAGCCGGTGACCGCCTGGGCCAGCGCGGGCGAGACCACGGCGAGCAGGGCGACGAGGGTGAGCACGATCCCGGTTCTGCGCATGTGCGACTCCGGTGGGTGAGGGAACCTGGCACGGAGGATTTACCAGCACTCCCGCACCCGGCGCACCCACCGAATGAAGGTTTTTCACGTTTGTTCGGCTACCTGTCCGTTTCCGGACAGCAGAAAGCCCCGGCGGGTGCACCCCGCCGGGGGTTCAGGCCGGGCTCACTTCCCCGGGCGGAGACTGTCGTAGATCTCCTTGCAGGCCGGGCAGACCGGCGACCCGGGCTTCGGCGACTTCGTCACCGGGAAGACCTCGCCGCAGAGCGCCACCACGTGAGTGCCCATGACCGCGCTCTCGGCGATCTTGTTCTTCTTCACGTAGTGGAACATCTTCGGCGTGTCGTCGTCGGTGGTGTCCGTGCCCTCGGGCGTGGTTTCCGGCTTCGTCAGCGTCTCGGTGCTCACCCGGCCATTGTGCCCGAGTCCCGCCGGACCTTCCGCGATCGGCCCCTCGGCCTGGCAGGATCCCGGGCATGTTCCAGAAGGTGCTCGCGACGTTCGGCTCGGGCGGGGCGCGGATCGACGCCCGTCTCCTCGACCGGACCGCCGCCCCCGGCCGTCCGCTGCACGGCGAGGTGCTGCTGCTCGGCGGCGAGGTCGACCAGGAGATCAAGGGGCTCGCGGTGACGCTGCTGGCCCGCGTGCAGGTGCCGGGCGAGGACAAGACCGAAGACCTCCCCTTCGGTTCGCGGCAGCTGGTGGGCCGGGAAGTCATCCGGGCCGGGCAGCAGATCCGGGTGCCGTTCGAGCTCACCCTGCCCTGGGAGACGCCGGTGACCAGCGTCTACGCCAAGCCGCTCGCCGGCATGGCGGTCGGTGTCCGGGCCGAACTGGACCTGGCTGCCGCGGTCAGCGATCCGTTCGACGCCGACGCCGTCGCGATCGAGCCGCTCCCGGCGCAGAAGCGGGTCCTCGACGCGCTCAGCCGGACCGGCTTCATCTTCCGGGAGGCCGTCCTGGAGCAGGGGCGGATCGACGGCGCCAGTCAGCAGCTGCCGTTCTTCCAGGAGATCCGCTTCGCGCCTTCGCCCCGCTTCGTGAGCGCGTTCTCCCAGGTCGCGGTCACCTTCCTGACGTCGGCCGAGCGCACGGACGTCGTGCTGGAGGTCACCAAGCGGGTCCGGGTGAGCAAGACCGGCGGGTTCGGCGGCCGCGGCCAGGACTTCCTCGGGATGTTCACCGTGCGGCCGGACGTGCGCTGGGAGCAGCAGCTCGAGGGCTGGCTCGACCAGGTCGCGCGGCCGCGCGGGATCTTCGACTGATGCTCCTGCCCGAAGCGGTCACCCAGCTCGGGGGCGATCCCGGCGCCTGGCCGCGGCTCGAAGCGCGCTACGCCGAGCCGCACCGCCGCTATCACACGCTGGAGCACGCGGCCGCCGTCGCGCGCGACTCCGCCTGGCTGGCGGCGGGCCTCGGGGAAACGGACCGCGCGATCGTCGCTGTCGCGGCCTGGACGCACGACGTCGTGTACGACGCGAAGCCCGGCGACGACGAACGCGCCAGCGCCGCCTGGGCCCGCGAAGCCCTGGCCGGGGTGGCCGAAGCGCACGTCGAGCGCGTCGAAGGCCTGATCCTCGCCACCATCGGGCACGACGCACCGCCGGACGACCTCCTGGCCACCGCCCTCCTCGACGCCGACCTCGCCATCCTCGGAGCGTCCGAAGAGCAGTACGCGGCGTACGCCCGCGGAGTGCGCGAGGAGTACGCGAAGTACCCCGACGACGTCTGGTGCGAAGGGCGTATCGCCGTCCTGGAGCGCATGCTCGGACGCGAGCTCTACCGCAGCGAAGCCGCCCGGACACGCTGGGCGAGCGCCGCCCGGAACAACCTGACCGCCGAGCTGACCCACTGGCGCCGCGCGCGGGGCGATCACCGATGATGGTCCCTCGTGACTACCGCACTCTCGCTGCACGAAGAGGTCGCCTCGGCGCTGCGTGACGGGCACCCCGTCGTCGCGCTGGAGAGCACCATCCTGTCCCACGGCCTGCCGCCGGGCCGCAACCTCGACGTCGCCCGCCGGCTCGAAGGCGTGGTCCGCGACGGCGGTGCCGTGCCGGCCACGATCGCGGTGCTCGACGGGCGGGTCGTCGTCGGCCTCTCCCCCGCCGAACTCGAGCGCGTCTGCGCGCCGGACGCCGGGCTGGACAAGCTGTCGCTGCGCGACCTCGGCCCGGCCGTCGGCCTCGGCCGCTCGGGCGCGACGACCGTGGCGAGCACGTCGGCGCTGGCCGCCGCGGCGGGGATCGGGATGTTCGCCACCGGCGGGCTCGGCGGTGTGCACGTCGGGGCCGCGCAATCCTGGGACGTCTCGGCGGACCTCGGCGTGCTGGCGAAGGTGCCGACCGTCGTCGTCTGCTCCGGGGTGAAGTCGGTGCTCGACATCCCGGCCACCCTCGAAGTGCTGGAGACGAACTCGGTGCCGGTGCTGGGCTACCGCACGGACGACTTCCCGGCGTTCTACCTGCGCTCTTCGGGCCACCAGGTCGGCTGGCGGGTCGACGACCCGAAGCAGGCCGCCGCCGTCATCGACGCTCACCGCGCGTACGCGAATTCCGGCGTCCTGCTGGCGAACCCGATCCCCGAGGCGTCCGAAATGGACAAAGAGCTGCACGACCGGCTGCTCGCCGAGGGCCTCGCGCTCGTCGAAGCGCGGGGGGTGCACGGCGCCGACGTCACGCCGGTGCTGCTGGAGCACTTCCACACCGCGAGCGGCGGGGTGAGCATCGACGCGAACGAGGCGCTGGTGCTGAACAACGCCAAGCTGGCCACCGAAGTCGCGGTGGCTTTGGCATGAGCGGGATCGTGGTGGTCGGCGACGCGGCTTTGGACGTGATCGCCCGGCACGACAAGCCGTTGCCGCACGGCGGCGACGCCCGCGCGAAGATCCGCTTCACCGGCGGCGGCGCGGGCGCCAACACCGCGCTGTGGCTGCGGTCACTGGACGCGGAAACCACACTGGTCGCGCGGATCGGCGACGACCCGGGCGGCCGGCTGATCCGGGCCGAGCTGGAGGCGGCGGGTGTGCGGTGCGCGTTCGCCGTCGACCCCGAGGCGCCCACCTGCTGCGTCGTCGTCATGGTCGACGGGTCCGGGCAGCGCAGCATGCTGGCCGACCGCGGCGCGAACCAGCGGTTCGCGCCCGAGGACGTCACCCCGGAAGCGCTGGCCGGAGCGAGCCACCTGCACCTGTCGGGGTACGTGCTGCTCGACCCGCCGTCGCGCGCGGCCGGTCTCGCGGCGCTGGCGGCCGCTCGCGAGGCGGGGTTGACCACGTCGGTCGACCCGCAGGCCGCCGCGCACATCACCGACCCGGCGGCGTTCCTCGACGACGTCCGCGGGGTGGACCTGCTGATGCCGAACACCGAAGAGCTGGTCGCGCTGACCGGTTCGGCGGACCCGGCGTCGGCGAAGGAGCTGCTCGGGACGGTCGGCGCGGTGGTCGTCACCGCCGGGCTCGGCGGGGCCAGCTGGGTCGACGCGGGCGGCGTCACCAGCGTGCCCGCGGTCGAGGCGGAGTGCATCGACTCGACCGGCGCGGGCGACGCCTTCGACGCCGGGGTGCTCTCCGGCTGGCTGGCCGGGGAGTCCACTGTGGACATCCTGCGGCACGGCACGCGGCTGGGCGCGCTGGCCGTCGGGAAGGTGGGCCCCCAGCCGTCGTGAGCGGTGAGGCGAGTTCTAACTCGCCTTACCACTCACGACCCGCGGCAGGGCTCAGCCGTCGATGACGCGGTGGCTGGTGCCTTCGATCGCCTTCGCCTCGCGCTGGTAGGTCGAGACGTGCTCGGACTTGCGGGGCGGGCGGTCGTTGGCGATCAGCACCGCGACCCACGGCAGCGGCACCGAGATCGCCAGGAAGCCCAGCGCCAGCCACCACACGTGGTAGGTCAGCCCGGCCGCGATCAGGCACGGGATGCGGCAGCCCATCATGATCACGTACTTGCGCTTGCGCGCGGCGAGCTGCTGTTCGTACGACGGGGCCGCCCCGGTGATCAGCACCGGGTCCGAGTCGTTGGCGGGCATGGTCACTGCACCACCTCCGCTGTCCATCGTCCCACTTGCGCGGTTCATCCGACACCGGGGTGACGCATCTTGCTCAACGCGGCGACGACGAGGGTTTCGATGCCGGTGCGCAGCGTCGGGTGCAGCACCGGGGCGAAGCGCGGCGAGTGGTTGGACGGGATGTCGCGCTCGAACCGGCCCTCGGTCATCGCGGTGATCACCGTCTGCGGGTCGTAGCCGCCGACCAGCCAGAACACCGAGGGGACGCCGGCCGCGCGGCCGAACTCGCTGAAGTCTTCGCTGCCGGTGACCAGCGGGGCCGGCAGCACGATGTCGGCGCCGAACCGGTCCCGGAAGACCTCGGTGAGGGCGGCGTTGGCGGCTTCGTCGTTTTCGGTGATCGGGTACGCGCCGGCCCGCTCGATCTCCGGCGGCTTCGGCGCCCCGGCCGTGGCCGCCTCGCCGTTGACGATCCGTTCGACCGCGGTCAGCACCCGCTCGCGCACGGCCTGGTCGAAGGACCGGACGTTGACCTCCAGGACGGCGTCGTCGGCGATCACGTTGGCCGCGGTGCCCACGTGCAGCGAACCGACGGTGACCACGGCCGAGTCGGTGGCGGCGATCTCCCGCGACACGATCGTCTGCAGCTTGAGCACCACCGACGCGGCCAGCACGGCCGGGTCGACGGTCGTCTCGGGGCGCGAGCCGTGCCCGCCGCGGCCGTGCAGGGTGACGCGCAGCGTGTCGGTGGCGGCCATGATCACGCCGGGCCGGGTGAGCACCCAGCCGGCCGGGCCGGGCACCAGGTGCTGCCCGAACACGACGTCGGGCTTGCCTGCGACGTCGAACAGGCCGTCGCGGACCATCGCCGCGGCGCCGCCCGCGCTCTCCTCCCCCGGCTGGAACACCACCAGCAGCGTGCCGGACCACGTGTCGCGGCCCTTCGCGAGGAGCGCGGCGGCGCCCGACAGCCAGGTGGCGTGCATGTCGTGCCCGCAGGCGTGCATGACCGGGACGTCGTTGCCGTGCTCGTCGGTGCCGCGGGCGGTGCTGGCGTAGGACAGCCCGGTCTTCTCCTCGACCGGCAGCGCGTCGATGTCGGCGCGCAGCAGGACCGTCGGCCCCTCGCCGTTGCGCAGCACGCCCAGCACGCCGGTGCCGGCGATCCCGGTGTGCACCTCGTAGCCATCGGCCTCCAGGCGCCGGGCCAGCTCGGCCGCCGTCCGGGTCTCGGCGAAGGAGAGCTCCGGGTGCCGGTGGAGGTCGATGTACAGCGCTTCGAGCTCGGGCAGCGCCGCGTCGAGCGGGGCGAGGACGCGTTCAAGGGTCACGGGGACCATCGTGGCAGCATTACCCACCGTGAGCACGCGAAGCGCATTGCCCGACCTGTCCGACGACGTCTGCGCGCGGCTGCGCGAGGCCTTCCGGCGCACCGCCTACGACGCCGACGGCGTGGTGGCGGCCCTCGGCGGGGCCGCGCACGCGGCGCTCGGCCGCGGCGAGCCGGTGCCGGCCGAACGCGCGAGCCGGGACGCCGGTGACCTCGGCACGCTGATCCGGCTGTTCCTGCTGGGCGGCACCGAGCCGGAGACCGCCGTCAAGGCCGCCTTCGCGCCGCTCTCGCCCGAGGACGCCGTGGCCGCGGGAGTGCTGGCGGCCGTCGCCGACGGCTACCGGGCCGCACTCGACATCCGGCCCCACGGTGACGAGGAAGGCTCGTGGTGGGTCGTGTCCGACCTCGACGCCGACGTGCTGGGCACCACCGTGCCCGAGGACCACGTGCTCGGCGTCGGCCACGCGTCGCTGTCGCTGATCCGCGCGACGAGCCGCCGTCCGGTCGGCACCCTGCTCGACCTGGGCACCGGCAACGGCGTCCAGGCGCTGCACGCGACCCGGCACGCGCAGCGCGTCACCGCCACCGACGTCTCCGCACGGGCCCTCGCGCTGGCCGCGGCGACCTTCCGGCTCAACGAACTGGACGTCGAGCTGGTCCGCGGCGAATGGTTCGCGCCGGTCGCGCGGCGGCGGTTCGACCAGGTCGTGTGCAATCCGCCGTTCGTGGTGGGCCCGGCGCGGGTCGACTACACCTACCGCGACTCCGGGCTGGCCGGCGACGACGCGAGCGCGCTGGTCGTGCGGCAGCTGCCGGGCTTCCTCAACGACGGCGGCACCGGCCACCTGCTCGCCTCCTGGCTGCACACCTCGCGCGAAGACTGGGCCGACCGGGTGAGCCGCTGGCTGCCCGCGGAGACCGACGCCTGGTTCGTGCAGCGGGACGTCGCCGATCCGGCGCTCTACGTCGGCACGTGGCTGCGGGACGCGGGCCTGGACCCGCGTTCGCCCGAGGGCCGGGCGAAGGCGGCGGCGTGGCTGGACTGGTTCGCCGCGAACGACGTCCGGGGCATCGGCTTCGGGTTCGTCACGCTGCGGCGCGCGGCCGGGCGCACCCCCACGGTGGTGTGCGAGGACCTGCGGCAGGCCTACGACGACCCGCTGGGCCCGGAAGCGGCGGGCTGGCTGGACCGGGTGGAATGGCTGCGCGAATCGGGTGATTCTTTGCTCGATGTCCGGTTCGTGGTGCCGGACACGGTTCTGCTCGAAAGCGTCGAAGCACCCGGCGACGAAGGGTGGGCGACGACCGTGCGGCGGCTGCACCGCACCGACGGGCCGGGCTGGCAGCACGAGGTCGACGAGCTGGCCACGCGGCTGCTGGCGGGCTGCCGCGGTGCGCTGCCGCTGGAGGACCTGATCGAGCTCCTCGCGGCCGCGCAGGGCCTGTCGTCCGAGGAGCTGGCGGCCGCCGCGCTGCCCGTCGTCCGCGAGCTCGTCCGCCACGGCATGCTCGTCCCGGCGGACCGGTGAGGGCGGTCGCGGCCCGCGTCACGCGGGCGGACGTGACGGTCGAGGGGGAGGTCGTCGGCGCGATCGACGAGCCGGGTTTGCTTGTGCTGCTGGGAATCCACGTCGGCGACGATGCCGCGAAGGCCGCCACGATGGCGCGCAAACTGCACGAACTGCGGGTGCTGCGCGACGAGGAATCATGCGCCACGGCGAATGCGCCGTTGCTCGTGGTGAGCCAGTTCACGCTCTACGGCGACACGAAGAAAGGGCGGCGGCCGTCGTGGACGCAGGCCGCCCGGCCGGAGGTCGCCGAGCCGTTGGTGGACGCCGTCGTGGCCGAGCTGCGCGGGCGCGGCGCCACCGTCGCGACGGGTCGTTTCGGGGCCATGATGGCGGTCTCGAGCGTCAACGACGGTCCGTTCACGGTTCTCGTGGAGGTCTAGACCATTACGATTCGGTTCGGTTTCCGGCCGGATTCATAGGGAATTCTCAGGTTTCCCCCATCACGGAACGTTCTCAGCAAAAGCTCAGCATTGGTTCAGCAACCGGATCGCTCCCGCAGCCGTCTTCTCCTATGACGAGCCGGGAACGTTTTGGGAACCCGGAGCGTTGTGCCAGATGTCCAGCCAAGCCGGCCGGACCGGCGTACCGGGCTCCACAGGCCCCGGTCCGCGGGTACGCACCCGGTGGACGACCGCAGCAGCACGTTCAGCCCGTGACCGGGGAGGCAGAATGTCAGTCCAGACTCTCGAACGCGAGTCGCGCGGGATTCGCGAGCGCATCCCGGCTCAGGTGTCCGAGGAGCCGTCGATGAGCGTGGGGGCGCTCACCGACGCCGACCTCGACGCCCAGAGCCCCGCCGCCGACCTCGTCCGCGTCTACCTCAACGGCATCGGCAAGACGGCCCTGCTGAGCGCGGCCGACGAGGTCGAGCTGGCGAAGCGGATCGAAGCCGGGGTGTTCGCCCAGCACATGCTCGACACGGCCGAGGACCTCACGGCCAAGCGGCGCACCGAGCTGGCCGCCCTGATCAGGGACGGCCACGTGGCGAAGAACCACCTGCTGGAGGCCAACCTCCGCCTGGTGGTCTCGCTGGCCAAGCGCTACACCGGCCGGGGGATGCCGCTGCTCGACCTGATCCAGGAGGGGAACCTGGGTCTGATCCGCGCGGTGGAGAAGTTCGACTACTCCAAGGGGTTCAAGTTCTCGACCTACGCGACCTGGTGGATCCGCCAGGCCATCACCAGGGGGATGGCCGACCAGGGCCGCACCATCCGGCTGCCGGTCCACCTGGTGGAACAGGTGAACAAGCTGGCCCGCATCAAGCGCGACCTGCACCAGCAGCTCGGCCGCGACGCGACGCACGAGGAGCTGGCCGCCGAGTCCGGCATCCCGGCGCACAAGATCTCGGACCTGCTCGACCACTCGCGTGACCCGGTAAGCCTGGACATGCCGGTCGGCACGGAAGAGGACGCCCCGCTGGGCGACTTCATCGAGGACTCCGAGGCGACGGACGCGGAGAGCGCCGTGATCTCGGGCCTGCTCCAGGACGACCTGCGCCGTGTCCTGGCGACGCTGGACGACCGCGAGCAGCACGTGATCCGCCTGCGCTACGGCCTCGACGACGGCCAGCCGCGCACGCTCGACCAGATCGGCAAGCACTTCGGGCTGTCCCGCGAGCGCGTCCGCCAGATCGAGCGCGAGGTCATGTCGAAGCTCCGCCAGGGCGAGCGCGCGGACCGGCTCCGCGCGTACGCCAGCTGATCAGTTCTCCAGGGGCGGGTGCCAGAACGGCACCCGCCCTTTTTTCGTGTCTTCGCACCCCCGGTGACCAGGCGTTCGGCCCCGCCGGAAAATTCTCCACGAAAGCCGGGTTTCGCCGTTCACCCACCTGGGTAGCAACCCTCCGCCAGCACCCGTTCGGCGGCGTTGACTTATGACCTGCGTCACGACAGCCTCGAAGTGCCGGCGCAGGCCTCGCGACCGGGTGTGCACGCATCCGGGAGCTTTCCCCGGGAGGTCGGGTCCGTCGGGGTGGACCCGGCCTCCCGACCAGCTCCCCCGCAGCGCACCCGGCCGGCCAAGCCCACAGACGGTCGGCTCGCGACCCGACTCTCCAGGTACGCCAGCCGACAGGTCAGATGCGCGAACCGACCACCCATGCCTCCCCCGCCACCACAGCCGGCTGGTTGTCCACAGCCCCGCGGTGTTGTGGACAACCAAGCCCGGGCGACCGCTTTTCCCGGCTTTTTCGTCGGGCGCCCCCGATAAGCTGGACAAGGGCACGCCCCCCAGGGAGGGCGGGGGGTGCGTCGTGGTTCGTGGGGTGGCCCACAGTGGCCGGGTGCTTCTGTTCGGTTGCCGACCTGCCTGCGTAGGGTGGACCGATCCCGGAGCTGGCAAAGGAGCCTGGCAGTGCCGTCCACCACGTTTCAGCACACCGAAGTCCTCCCGCTGGGCAAGGACACCACCACCGAATACCGGCTGGTCACCGACCAGGGCGTCGAGACGGTCGAAGCCGCCGGGCGCACCTTCCTGAAGATCGAGCCCCAGGCGCTCACCACGCTCGCGCGCACCGCCATCACCGACATCCAGCACCTGTTGCGCACGTCACACCTGCAGCAGCTGCGGGCGATCGTCGACGACCCCGAAGCCAGCGGCAACGACCGGTTCGTCGCGATGGACCTGCTGCGCAACGCCGCCATCTCCGCCGGCGGTGTGCTGCCCATGTGCCAGGACACCGGGACCGCCATCGTCATCGGCAAGCGCGGCGAGGGCGTCCTGACCGGTGGTGACGACGAACGCGCCCTTTCGGAGGGCATCTTCGACGCCTACCAGCAGCTGAACCTGCGGTACTCGCAGATGGCGCCCGTCAACTTCTGGGACGAGCGCAACACCGGCACCAACCTGCCCGCGCAGATCGAGCTCTACCACAAAGACGGCGACCCGACCTACGAGTTCCTCTTCATGGCCAAGGGCGGCGGCAGCGCCAACAAGACCTTCCTCTACCAGGAAACCAAGGCCGTCCTGAACCCGAAGCGGCTCGCGCGCTTCCTCGACGAGAAGCTGCGCAGCCTCGGTACCGCCGCCTGCCCGCCGTACCACCTCGCGATCGTCGTCGGCGGGATGTCCGCCGAGTTCAACCTCAAGGTCGCCAAGCTCGCCTCCGCGCGCTACCTCGACAACCTGCCGCAGGAGGGCTCCGAGCTCGGGCACGCCTTCCGCGACCCCGATCTCGAGCAGCAGGTGCTGGAGATGACCCGCCAGTTCGGGATCGGCGCCCAGTTCGGCGGGAAGTACTTCTGCCACGACGTCCGCGTCATCCGGCTGCCCCGGCACGGTGCCAGCTGCCCCGTCGGCATCGCCGTCTCCTGCTCGGCCGACCGGCAGGCCAAGGCCAAGATCACCGCCGACGGCGTCTTCATCGAGCAGCTCGAGCGCGATCCCGCCCGCTTCCTGCCCGACGTCACCGAGGAAGACCTCTCCGACGACGTCGTCGCCGTCGACCTGAACCGGCCGATGGCCGAGATCCGGGCGCAGCTTTCGCAGCTGCCCGTCAAGACGCGGCTTTCGCTCACCGGGCCGCTGGTCGTCGCCCGGGACATCGCGCACGCGAAGATCGCCGAACGCCTCGACGCCGGCGAGGAAATGCCGGACTACCTCAAGAACCACCCGGTCTACTACGCCGGCCCGGCGAAGACGCCCGAGGGCTACGCGTCCGGGTCGTTCGGGCCCACCACGGCCGGGCGGATGGACTCCTACGTCGAGCAGTTCCAGGCCGCCGGCGGCTCGCTCGTCATGCTGGCCAAGGGAAACCGCTCGAAGCAGGTGACGAACGCGTGCCAGTCGCACGGCGGGTTCTACCTCGGCTCGATCGGCGGCCCGGCCGCGCGGCTCGCGCAGGACTGCATCAAGCAGGTCGACGTCCTCGAGTACGCCGAGCTCGGCATGGAAGCCGTCTGGAAGATCGAGGTCGAGGACTTCCCGGCGTTCGTCGTCATCGACGACAAGGGCAACGACTTCTTCGCCAGCACCGGCGATCCGGTGCTGCAGATCAGCTTCCGTTAGCGGACAAGGGAAGGGGACACCGGCCCGCCGCCGGTGTCCCCTCCTCCCTCAGCCGACGCGCTCGATCCGCGCGCGCCGGATGAGGAACTTGCCGGGTTCCCGGACCTGTTCGAAGGCCGCGTTGTTCAGCAGCGTGCAGCTGCCCGACACCGACGTCACCTCGACCGTGGTGGACTTGGAGTTGTCCAGGTTGGTGACCTTCAGCTTCGTCCCGGCCGGGAACTGGTTGCTCGACGCGGCCGGCGCGCCGGCTTCGCCCGAGAGCGTCACGGTCGATCCGGGGCAGACGACCTGGCCCACCGCCGCGCCCGCCCCGGCGGCCGGTTGTTCCTGCTTCTTCTGCTGACCGGGGGCCTGCGCCTTGCCCGGCGCGTTGCCGGGCGCGGCGGCGGCCTGGCCGTTGTTCGCCGCGACGTTCGCCGTGCAGCCCGCCACCTGGCGCCGCTGCTGGATCAGGTCGACCACCGCCTGCCGGTTGGCGATCCGGGCGGCCGACTGCGCGTCCGGGTTCGCCTGCTGGCCCGCGATGAAGTTCAGGTTGTTCTGCAGCGCGGTGTCGAGCCCACCGCAGTTCTCCTTGGGCGCTTCGGCCGCGTTGCCCGCGGGACTGCTCAGCGCGATGGCGGTCGCGGTGACGCCGGCGACGCCCAGCAACGCGGCCAATCCGACGGTCGCCTGCTTGCGGTGCCTGCCACTGCTCAACCGGGGCATGGGCCCCTCCTCTCTGATCGCCACCTCACCCGGGGACACGGCCCGGTCACGGCGGCGGTTCAGCGGGAGCCCTGACAATTTTCGACAACTTCGACGGCGGTCCGTTCGTGGTCCGGACCACTGGCCGTCGAATGTCCACTCCGGACCGGCCGGGACCCGGCCGGGGTCCCGGCTCCCGGCTCACTTCGGCGGCGTGGTCTTCAGCACCACCGTGCGCTGGTCCAGTGGCGCGGCCAGGGCGACCGAGATCACCGGGTAGCGGATGTCCATGGTGCACATCTGCCCGGTCTGCGCCTTGGTTTCGCTCAGGTTGACGACGACGTGGTCCGCCGTCTGCTCGGCCGCCTCGCCGAGCGCGTGGCCGCAGCCGCCTTCCTGCGCGCGGATGTCGAGGATGGTGCCGCCGTTGGACGTCCACACTTCGCGCGGGAACCCGGCGGGCAGCGCGGACGCGTCGATCTTGGCCGCCGGCACCGGGGTGCTGCCTTCGGGCACGGTCAGCCGGGGCTTGCCCGGCGGGTTGGGTGTCGGCTGCGGCACCACCGGGTCACTCGCCGATGGCGACGCCGACGTCGACGCCGACAAGCTGCCCGCGGGGGCCGTGGAAACGGCGCCCCTCGGCTGGTTGGTGGGCATGTCCTGGCCGGCACAGGCCGTCGCCATCAGCAGGAACGCGCCTGTCCCGACCATCTTCGCCAAGTACCTCATGCGTCAAGGACGGAACGGGCGGGCCGCGGGGTTGCACCGGACGTGGTCTGGGAGGGCGCCCGCGGGCACCCCGGGGCGCCCTCCCAGCGTCGGGAGGTCAGCCTTGGCGGAGGACGACCGTGCGCGTGCCGAGCGGCGCGGCGAGCACCAGGGGGACCTTGATCTCCCGGATGTAGTCCGGGCACATCTGCCCCTTCGGCGCCGACATCACGGCGACCAGCACGACGACCTGCTGGGCCGTCTGGTCGCCGACGTGCGCCGAGACGCGGCGGCAGCCGCCCTCCTCGGCCTGCAGGGTCAGCGTCCGGCCGTCGAGGCTGCGGGTGAGACTGCGCGGGTAGCCCTCGGGCAGGCCGCGCGCGTCGACCTGCGTCTCGGCGACGACGTCATCGCCCGGCGCGATGCCCTGGGTCGGCCGCCCGACGGTCTGCGACGGCGGTGGGCCCAGGGTCGGGGTCACCGTCCCGGGCGCGCTCGCCGACGTGGTGGGTGTCTCGGGTCCGGAACCGCTCGCCGCCGGAGCGCCCGCGCCGGAGTTCGCCGCGCAGGCCGTCACCGTGAGCAGCAGCAGGCCCGTGCCCAGCAGTTTGGTGGTACGCATACCCGCCAGACGGAAGTGAGGGGCCGCCGGGTTGCACGCGCTCACCGATGGGCGGCCCGGCCGCGGGCCAGGCCCAGCAGGACCACCCCCGCGAGGGTGACCCGAGCAGGCGTCACCCAAGCGGTTAGTCGTTGCGGCCCAGGCGGGTCGTGAAGCTGAGGCGGTCACCCCGGTAGAGGGAACGCACCCGCTCGAACGGCATGCCGTCCGGACCCCACGAGATCCGGTGCATCAGCAGCATCGGCAGCGCCGGGTTCGTCCCGATGAGCAACGCCTCCCGCGGCGTCGCCAGCACCGTCTCGACCCGCTCCTCGGCGCCGTCGAACACCACGCCGAGCTGCTCGCTCAGGCACGCGTACAACGACTGCGCGGGATCGAACACCTCCAGCAGCCGAGGGAACCGGTCGACGAGGAGGTATGTCGACTCCAGCCCGACGCGTTCCTCGTCGGCCAGCAGCACCCGCTCGAGGTGGAACACTTCGGCGTCCGACGTCACCTGCAGGTCGGCGGCCAGCGCGCGGCCGGCGAGCCGGCGTTCCAGCGTGATGACGTTGCGGCCGGGCCGGATGCCCTGGCGCCGGAGCCCTTCGGTGTAGCTGACCAGGGCCAGCGGCTGGACGAGCTTCGGGCCGGCTACGTAGGTCCCGCTGCCCTGGCGGCGGCTGAGCTTGCCCTCGAGCACCAGCTCCCCCACCGCCTGCCGTACGGTCGCCCTCGACACTTCGAACCGTTCGCACAATTCCCGTTCCGTGGGCAGTGCCGCGCCTTCACCGAGTTCCGCGATCACCGCCAGCAGCTCGACCTTGACCGCGTAGTACCGCGGGACACGGCCGTGTTCGGGAATTCCGTCGAGCACGGGGCCGTCGGCGGACAGGCGGTCATGACGCGAAGGGGCGGGCACGGAATCGACCCTATTCGGTTCCTCGCGCGCCGTGGTTCGCTGTGGTGCGCAACACGGCTCATACCTGGAGGATCACCCGGATGCGTCCGACCGCCCTCAACCGCCGGCTCGGCCTCGCCGACGCCGTTTTCCTGGGCCTGGGCTCGATGATCGGGGCCGGCGTGTTCGCCGCGTTCGCGCCGGCGGCGCGGGCCGCCGGCGCCGGGCTGCTCATCGCCCTGGTCGTCGCGGCCGTCGTCGCCTATTGCAACGCGATGTCGTCGGCGCGGCTGGCCGCGATTCACCCCGAATCCGGCGGGACCTACGTTTACGGCCGGGAAAGGCTCGGTGAATTCTGGGGATATCTGGCCGGCTGGGGATTCGTCACCGGGAAGACGGCCAGCTGCGCCGCGATGACGCTGACCGTCGTCGCCTACGCCGCGCCGGGGCTCGGGCAGCCGTGGCGGAGCGTGCTCGCGGTCGCGGTGGTCGCCGCGCTCACCGCCGTCAACTACTTCGGCGTGCACCGCTCGGCGCTGGCGACGCGGGTGATCGTGTCGTGCACCCTGCTCGTGCTCACCGCGGCGGGGGTGGCGATGGCGGCCGGGCCGTCCGCCGGCGGCCCGCTCGTCGCCTGGCCCGGCGGCGGGGGCGTGCTCGAAGCCGCCGGGCTGCTCTTCTTCGCCTTCGCCGGGTACGCGCGGCTCGCGACGCTCGGCGAGGAGGTCCGCGACCCGGCCCGGACCATCCCCCGCGCCATCCCGCTGGCGCTGGGCATCACCCTGGTGGTCTACGCGGCCCTGGCGGTGCTGCTGCTCGTCCGGCTCGGCCCGGCCGCGCTCGCCGCGAGCCCGGACCCGATCGCCGCCGCCGTCCCGGGGTGGCTGGCCCCGGTCGTCCGCGCCGGCGCGGCGCTGGCGGCGCTCGGCTCGCTGCTCGCGCTCATCCTCGGCGTCTCACGCACGACGCTGGCGATGAGCCGCGACGGCCACCTCCCCCGGTTCCTCGCCGCCGTCCACCCGCGCTACCAGGTGCCGCACCGGGCCGAGCTCGCCGTCGGGCTCGTCGTCGCGGTGCTCGCCGCGTCGATCGACCTGCGGTCGGCGATCGGCTTCTCGTCCTTCGCCGTCCTGACCTACTACGCCATCGCCAACGCCGCCGCGCTCACGTTGCCCGGGAAGGTGCGGGCCGTCGTGGGGCTGGCCGGGTGCGTGGTGCTGGCGTTCAGCCTGCCGCTGCCGTCGGTACTGGCCGGCTGCGCCGCGTTGTTGCTCGGCGCTTCGGCCTATGGTGTTCGCCGGTTCCGCCGGTGAGAAATCACCCAACTGCCCGAAAGATCCGAAGAAAGTCGGTTGTCCCGGTCTCGACCACCTGGTGTAGTCGGGGGGCCGCCGACGGCAACGGTCTCCACTGTGGACACTGGAAGGACTGATCCCCTTGGCTCCCAAGCGCTGGTTCACCCTGCTCAGAAACGCCACCACCGCACTGGCCGCGGTCGCCGCGGCCGCGTCGTTCGCCACCCCGGCGATCGCCACCGCCGCCCAGCCGCCGTCCACCGACGTCGTCGGCGGGACCCGCGCGGCCCAGGGCGAATTCCCGTTCATGGTCCGGCTTTCCATGGGCTGCGGCGGCGCGCTCTACACCAAGCAGATCGTCCTGACCGCGGCGCACTGCGTCAGCCGGACGGGTTCGAACACCTCGATCACCGCCACCGTCGGCGTGGTCGACCTGCAGAGCTCCAGCGCGCAGAAGATCCGCTCGACCTACGTTTACCAGTCCCCCACCTACGGCACCTCGACCGGTGGCGACTGGGCGCTGATCAAGCTGGCCAGCCCGGTCAGCGGGCTGGCGACGATGCCGATCGCGACGACGTCGGCGTACAACTCCGGCACGTTCACCGTGGCGGGCTGGGGCGCGGCGACCGAGGGCGGCTCCCAGCAGCGCTACCTGCTGAAGGCGACCGTCCCGTTCGTCGACGACGCCACCTGCGCCGCCCAGGGCGGCAGCTACCCCGACCTGATCCCCAGCGCGGAGATCTGCGCCGGCAACCTCGCCTCCGGCGGCGTCGACACCTGCCAGGGCGACTCCGGCGGCCCGATGTTCCGCCGCGACGCCAACAACGCCTGGATCCAGGTCGGCATCGTGTCCTGGGGCGACGGCTGCGCCCGGCCGCACGCCCCCGGCGTCTACACCGAGGTGAGCACGTTCGCGGCGAAGATCGCCGCCGCGGCCGCCTCGCTGTAACCGGTTTCGCACACGAGGAAGGGCCCCCGCCGCGGCGGGGGCCCTTCCCGCGTTCGTTCAGCGCGTCTTGTCCAACCGGGACAGTGCTTCCTCGTAGCCGGTGACGAGCTCGGCGACGACGTCGGCGACCGGGCGGACCCGGCTCATCCGGCCGACGATCTGGCCGACCGGCATCGACACCACGCTCGGGTCGTTCGCCGCGTGGATCCGGTTGTGGGCGTGGGAAACCAGCAGGTTCTGCAGCGGCATCGGCAACGGCTCGGGCGCGTCGGCCGCGGCCCACGCCTCGGTCCAGCGGGTCTTCAGCAGCCGGGCCGGCTTGCCGGTGTAGATCCGCGTCCGCACGGTGTCGGACGACGAGGCCGCGACCAGCGCCTGCTGCATCGCCACCGATTCACCCATCGTCTGCAGGTACTCCTCGGTGGCCAGCCACATCGAGCCCATCCAGACGCCGGACGCGCCGAGCGCGAGCGCCGCGGCCACCTGGCGGCCGGAGCCGATCCCGCCCGCGGCGAGCACCGGCACGTCGACGGCGTCGACGATCTCCGGCACCAGCACCATGGACGCGATTTCACCGGTGTGCCCGCCGGCCTCGTAGCCCTGCGCCACCACGAAGTCGACGCCGTTCTCGACGTGCCGGACCGCGTGCTCGGCCTTGCCGGCGAGCGCCGCGACCGGAACACCGCGGTCGTGGCACTGGCCGATCACGTCCGCCGGCGGCGAGCCGAGCGCGTTGGCGATCAGCTTGATCGGGTGGTTCAGCGCGACCTCGACGTGCGACCGGGCGACCGAGTGCAGCCAGCCGAGCACCCCCGCGCGCTCGTCGGTGTCGTCCGGCAGCGGCGGCACCGAAAGCTCCTTCAGCACGCGGTCGACGAACGCGCGGTGGCCGTCCGGGATCATCTTCGCCAGATCGACCTGGGTGCCCTCCGCGGGCACCTTCGCCGGCATGACGATGTCGACGCCGTAAGGCTTCCCGCCGGTGTTCTCGTCCATCCAGGTGAGCACCCGGTCGAGCTCGGCGGCGTCGTTGAACCGCACGCAGCCGAGCACGCCGAGCCCGCCGGCGCGGCTGAGCGCCGCGGCGACGTGCTCCGACGGGGTGAACCCGATGATCGGCAGGTCGATGCCGAGCCGGTCGCACAGGGGTGTCCGCACTGTCGAGTCCTCCTCAGACGGGCTGGGCCGTGGCCGGTTCGTGCTCGGCGGCGTAGCGCTGGGCCCACGGGTAATCCGGCTTGCCGCTGGGCGAGCGGCCGATCTCGCCGGCCAGCCACACCGTCCGCGGCACCTTGTACCCGGCGATCCGGTCGCGGACGTGCTCCTGGAGCCCGGCCAGGTCGGCGCCGGCACCCTCGCGCAGCTGGACGACGGCGGCGACGCGCTGGCCGAGCCGTTCGTCCGGGACGCCGATGACGAGCGCGTCGAAGACGTCGGGGTGCGACTTGAGCGCCCCCTCGACCTCCTCCGGGTAGACCTTCTCGCCGCCGGTGTTGACGCACTGCGAGCCGCGGCCGAGCAGCGTGACGGTGCCGTCCTCCTCGTAACGGGCGTAGTCGCCCGGCACGACGTACCGGACGCCGTCAACTTCCACGAAGATCTTCTTGCTCTTCTCGGGATCGCCGTAGTACCCGAGCGGGACGTGCCCGCGGCGGCCGATCAGCCCGATCGCGCCGGGCTTCTTCTCGACGACGTTGCCGTCGTCGTCGAGCAGGATCGCGTCCAGGCCGAAGGTGACCCGCGGGCCCGCGCTGTGGTCGGTGCCCTTGGCCACCACGCCGATCCCGGTGAACCCGCTCTCCGACGAGCCGATCGCGTCGGTGATGAAGGCGTGCGGCACGAGCTCGACGAACTCCTGCTTCACCGACTGGGAGAACAGCGCCGCGTGGCTCGAGATCGAAACGATCGACGACACGTCGTAGCCGCCCTCGCGCAGGGCTTCGATGAGCGGCCGGGCCATCGCGTCGCCGACGATCGTGAGGACCTGGACCTTGTGCTCCTGCACGGCCTTCCAGATCTCGTGGGCGTCGAACCGCGGCACGAACACCACCGGGCTGCCGGTGAACAGCGCGCCGAAGGCGGCCCACTGCGCGGCGCCGTGGATGAGCGGCGCGGCGGGCAGCCTGCTCAGGCTGCCCGCCTTGCCCTGCTCGGCGAGCGTCCACTCGTCGGGGACGTACTCGCCGGTGACGAAGTTGATCCCGCCGCCGAGGGCCCGCCAGACGTCCTCCTGCCGCCAGAGCACGCCCTTCGGGTAGCCCGTGGTGCCGCCGGTGTAGAGGATGTAGAGGTCGTCGTTGCTCCGCTCCTCGAAGTCGCGCTCGGGGCTCTGCGCCGCGAGGGCACCCTCGTAGTCGACGCCGCCGTACCGCTCGTAGTCGCCGTCACTGCCGTCGTCGATCACGACAACGTGTTTCAGTTTCGGCGTCTCCGGCAGGACGGCGGCCACTTTGTCCGCGAAGGTGCGTTCGTGCACGAGGGCGACGAGCTCGGCGTCGTCGAACAGGTAGACGAGCTCGCCGTGCACGTAGCGGTAGTTGACGTTGACGGCGATCGCGCGCAGCTTGTACGCCGCGATCATCGCCTCCAGGGCCTCGATCGAGTTGCGGGAGTAGACCCCGATGTGGGATCCGCGTCCCACGCCGTGCGCGGCGAGGTGGTGGGCGAGCCGGTTGGCCCGCGCGTCCAGTTCGGCGAAGGTGACCTGCCGGTCGCCGCACACGACCGCGACGCGCTCCGGCACGGCGTCGACGGCGTGCTCCAGAAGATCCGCGATGTTGAGTGCCACGCCCTCAAAGTAGAACATGTTATCGTTCCGGGCAATGGCACTGCTCCTTCAGGAGGTTTCCGTGGGTGAACCGCACGCGCTGGTGTCCCAGGAGGGGCAGACCCTCGTCGTCACGATGAACCGGCCCGAGGCGCGCAACGCGATCACCGGCGAGATGATGTCGATCATGGTCGACGCCTGGGACCGGGTCGACTCCGACGACTCGATCCGCAGCTGCATCCTGACCGGCGCGGGCGGCGCGTTCTGCGCAGGCGCGGACCTCAAGTCGATGTCCCGCAACTCGCCGTCGGAGTCGTTCGCCTCGGGCAAGTTCGACCCTTCGCGCATCCCGGGCCTCCTGAAAGGGCGGCGCCTGACGAAGCCGCTGATCGCGGCGGTCGAGGGCCCGGCGATCGCGGGCGGCACCGAGATCCTGCAGGGCACGGACATCCGCGTGGCGGGCGAGTCGGCCCGGTTCGGGGTGTCGGAGGCCCGCTGGGGCCTGTTCCCGATGGGCGGCTCGGCGGTGCGGCTGCCGCGCCAGATCCCGTACACGGTGGCCGCGGACATCCTGCTGACCGGACGGCACTTGTCCGCGTCGGAGGCGTTGGCGATCGGGTTGATCGGGCACGTGGTCCCGGACGGAACCGCGCTCTCGCGCGCTTTTGAGCTGGCTTCGCTGGTGAACGCGAACGGGCCGCTGGCCGTGCGGGCGATCCTGCGGACGATCCGCGACACCGAGGGTCTCCACGAAGAGGAGGCCTTCAAGCTGGACTCGCAGTACGGGATCGAGGTCTTCGCGTCGGAGGACGCCAAGGAGGGGCCGCGGGCGTTCTCGGAGAAGCGGAAGCCGGACTTCCAGGGCCGCTGATGCCGCTGGCCTAGAACGCGTTACTTGTGGATCGGACCGGCCTGTGGAGGAACCTTGTCGGTAGAACAAGAACATGTTTCACTCAACGACGTGACCGAGACACCGCTTGCGGCACCGCTGAACGTCGGCTTCGACTACACCCGCTCCACCGGACCCGTCCTCGGCCGGTTCGTCACCGGGCTGCGCGACCGCCGCATCGAAGGCATCCGCGGCAGTGACGGCCGGGTGCACGTTCCGCCGGTCGAGTACGACCCCGTGACCGCCGAGCCGCTCGGCGAGTTCGTCCCCGTGGGCGAAGAGGGCACGGTCGTGTCCTGGTCGTGGTGCCCGGAACCGCTCGACGGGCAGCCGCTGAACCGGCCCTTCGCCTGGGCGCTCGTCAAGCTCGACGGGGCCGACACCGCCATGCTGCACGCCGTCGACGCCGGCTCGCCCGAGAACATCCACAGTGGACAGCGGGTGCGCGTCCGCTGGGCCGGGGAGACCGTCGGGCACATCCGGGACATCGCCTACTTCCTCCCGGCCGGCGCCGAAGACACCACCCCGACCGAACCCGCGCCCCCGGTCGCCGAGCGCGAAGAGGGTGCGCCGGTCAGCGTGATCATCACGCCGGTGCACCTGAAGTACATGCACTCGGCGTCGCCGGAGGAGAGCCGCTACCTGCGCGGGCTCGCCGAGGGGAAGCTGATCGGCCAGCGCTGCCCCGCCTGCGGCAAGGTCTACATCCCGCCGCGCGGGGCCTGCCCGACCGACGGCGTGCCGACCACCGACGAGGTCGAGCTGCCCGACACCGGCATCGTGACGACGTTCTGCATCGTCAACGTCCCGTTCCTCGGCCAGCGGATCAAGCCGCCCTACGTCGCCGCGTACATCCTGCTCGACGGAGCCGACATCGCCTTCCTGCACCTCGTCCTCGGCTGCGCCGCCGAAGACGTCAAGATGGGCATGCGCGTGCGCGCCGCGTGGAAGCCGCGCGAGCAGTGGTGGACGTCGCTGGAGAACATCAGTCACTTCGAGCCGACCGGTGAGCCCGACGCGGCTTACGAAACCTTCGCCCACCACCTGTGAGGTCCTGATGCCAGACGTCGCGATCGCCGGCTTCGCGCAGGCCCCGAACGTCCGCGAAACCCCGGGCACCACCAACGGCGTGGAGATGCTCGTCCCGATCTTCGCCGAGGTCTTCGCGCAGACCGGGCTGTCCAAACAGGACATCGGCTTCTGGTGCTCCGGCTCGTCGGACTACCTGGCCGGGCGGGCGTTCTCGTTCATCGCCGCGGTCGACGCGATCGGCGCGTTCCCGCCGATCCACGAGTCCCACGTCGAGATGGACGCCGCCTGGGCGCTCTACGAAGCCTGGCTGAAGATCAAGATGGGCGAGGTCGAGACCGCGCTCGTCTACGGCTTCGGCAAGTCCAGCGCCGGGCAGCTGCGCCGGGTGCTCGCCCTGCAGCTTGACCCGTACGTCGTCACCCCGCTGTGGCCGGACTCGGTGTCGATCGCCGGGATCCAGGCGCGCCTGGGCCTGGAGGCCGGGCTGTGGTCCGAAAAGGACCTCGCCGAGGTGGCCGCGCGGAGTACGGGCAAGGACGTCACCGAACTCCTCGACGCACCGTACTTCGCGGACCCCCTGCGCAGGCACGACATCGCCCCGATCACCGACGGCGCCGCCGTGGTCGTCCTGTCCACTGTGGATCGCGCCCGGGACATCGTCGAACGGCCCGCGGTGATCACCGGGATCGAGCACCGCGTCGACTCCCCCGTGCTCGGCGCCCGCGACCTGACCCGCAGCCCGTCGACCGAGGCCGCGGCGAAGGCGCTCGACCTCGACGGCGCCGACCTCGCCGAGCTGCACGCACCCTTCACGCACCAGGAGCTCATCCTGCGGACCGCACTCGGGCTCGGCGACGGCGTGCAGCTCAACCCCTCGGGCGGCGCGCTCGCCGCGAACCCGATGTTCTCCGCCGGCCTCGCCCGCATCGGCGAGGCGGCGGCCCGCATCCACAGCGGCGAATCCCGCAAGGCCGTGGCGCACGCGACGAGCGGGCCCGCCCTGCAACAGAACCTGGTGACCGTGCTGGAGGCCCGATGACCAAGCAGCTCACCGCCGTGCTCGGCACCGGCCAGACGCACCACCGCGCCAAGCGGCAGGACGTCTCCATGCCGGGCCTGCTGCGCGAGGCGATCGACCGCGCGATGACCGACGCCCAGGTGGAGTGGGCCGACATCGATGCCGTCGTGCTCGGCAAGGCCCCGGACCTGTTCGAGGGCGTGATGATGCCCGAGCTGTTCCTCGCCGACTCGCTCGGGGCGACCGGCAAGCCGCTGCTGCGCGTGCACACGGCGGGCTCGGTGGGCGGCTCGACAGCCCTGGTCGCGGCGTCGCTGATCCAGGCGGGCGTGCACCGCCGGGTGCTCACCGTGGCCTACGAGAAGCAGTCCGAGTCGAACGCGATGTGGGGCCTGTCGATCCTGCCGCCGTTCCAGATGCCGGTCGGGGCCGGCGCGGGCGGCTACTTCGCGCCGCACGTGCGGTCCTACATCCGCCGCTCGGGCGCGCCCGAGCACGTCGGCGCGATCGTCGCGGCGAAGGACCGGCGCAACGGCGCGCTCAACCCGTACGCCCACCTGCGGCAGCCGGACATCACCGTCGAGTCGGTGCGGGCGTCGCAGATGCTGTGGGACCCGATCCGCTACGACGAGACGTGCCCGTCCTCCGACGGCGCGTGCGCGATGGTGCTCGGTGACGAGGCCGCCGGGGACGCGGTCGAAGGCGGCGCGGCGTGGATCCACGCGACGGCGATGCGCACCGAGCCGACGACGTTCGCCGGCCGCGACCAGGTGAACCCCCGGGCCGGGCGCGAGGCCGCGGCCGCGCTGTGGGCCGAGGCGGGCATCACCGACCCGATGTCCGAAGTGGACGTCGCCGAGATCTACGTGCCGTTCTCGTGGTTCGAGCCGATGTGGCTGGAGAACCTGGGGTTCGCGCCCGAAGGCGAGGGCTGGAAGGTCACCGAGAAGGGCGAGACGGCGATCGGCGGCCGGCTGCCGTGCAATCCGTCGGGCGGGGTGCTCTCGTCCAACCCGATCGGCGCGTCCGGCATGCTCCGGTTCTCCGAAGCGGCGAAGCAGGTCATGGGCCGGGCCGGGGACTACCAGGTGGACGGCGCGCGCCGCGCTCTCGGGCACGCCTACGGCGGCGGCTCGCAGTACTTCTCGATGTGGCTGGTCGGCTCGGAGAAGCCCGGCTCGTGAGTGATAAGGCGAGTTAGAACTCGCCTTATCACTCACGACGGGAGCGGCGCCACCGGACGGCGAGCAGGGTGCCGAGGACGCCGGTGACCACGCCGACCGTGGCGGGCACCGCCATCGGCGGGTCCACCACGACCACCGGCTTCAGCACGACCGGCGCCGGCGGCTGGACCGGCTTCGGGGGTGCGTCCGAGCCGGTCGCCGTCCACGCCGTGACGAACACGAGCAGCCGCGCGACCAGCGAGATGAAGAAGATCAGGCCGATGATCCAGCCGAACGCGATCCCGGTCGGCGAGTCGCTGATGAACCGGAGGTAGACCCCGCCGGCCAGCTTCAGCGCCTCGAACCCGACGGCGAGGGCGACCGCGCCGCGGACCGCGCTGCGCACGCCGACCTTCTGCCGCGGCAGCCGGGTCAGCACCCACAGGAACACCAGCCAGTCGGCGGCCAGCGACAGCGGCACCGAAGACGCGGAGACGAGCCGGTGCCCCCAGCTCGTGTCGTCGAGGCCGACCAGCCGGAGCAGGTAGCTGCCGAGCGCGGTCCCGGAGATGGTGAGCGTGAACGACACCAGCATCGCCGCGCTCAGGCCGAGCAGCGCGAGCAGGTCGACGAGGATCAGCCGCGGCAGCGACTGGTCCGACCGGTTCTGCCCCCACAGCGCCGTCAGCGAGTCCCGCAGGGCGTTCATCCAGTTCCAGCCGGAGTAGAGGCCGATCGCCAGCCCGAGCACCCCGACGCTGGTCCGCTGGTCGACGAAGCCGGTGAGCAGTTTGGTGACCTCGCCGCCGAGGTCGCCGGGCAGCGTGGTGACGATCGCGTGCCCCAGGGTGTTGCGCAGGTGCGGCTGGGTGGCCAGCACGAACCCGGCGACCGAGGAGGCGACCATCAGCAGCGGCACCAGCGACAGCAGGCTGAAGTAGGTGATCGAGGCGACGTAGTGGTAGCCGCCGGTGTCGATGTAGCGGTTGGTCGCGCGGGCGATGTGGTCCAGCCACCGGTACCGGGCGCGCGCCCGGGCCCAGGGGCTCGGCGCCTTCGGGGAACTCTTCACGAAGACTGTCTACCCAGCTGGGGCCGTCCTTGCGCAGGCAACACGCGGGTCAGCCCAGAACGACCAGTCCCGACCCGTCGTCGACCGGCAGCGCGGCGTCCGTCGTGGCGAAGACGGTGCTGCCGAGGAAGTCGAGTTCGCAGCCGAGGGTGGCGAGGAACGCGGTGTCGGCGGCGTCGCGGCCGGTGGCGATCCGGAGCATGGTCTGCCGCGGCGCGAGGCGGGTGGCGTCGAAGACGTACCAGTGACCGTCGACGGCGGCCTCGAAGACGGCGTGGAAGTCCATCGGCGCCAGCCCGGGCGCGTAGACGCCGACGTAGCGCGCGGGGATGTCGAGGAACCGGCACAGGGAGATGCAGACGTGCGCGAAGTCGCGGCAGACGCCTTCGCCCGCGAGCAGGGTGTCGACGGCGTCGTCGGTGGGGCGGCTCGCACCGGCCACATAGGACAGCCGCTCGTTGACGTGCCGGACGACGGCGTGGACCTGCTTTTCGGTGCTCCGGAGCTTGCTCAGGTCCCGCGGGACGAGCCCGCCGAGCCGGTCCGACGGGCAGTACCGGCTCGGCCGGGTGAACACGGCGACGTCGGCGAGCGTGACGGGCTCGGGTTCGGGCTCGGTCAGCACGCGCTCGGCGTGGTAGGTGACGCGGTGCTCCCCGGCGGGCAGGTCGAAGACCTCGGCCCGGGTCCCGTGCCCGAACTCGACGGGTTCGCTCCCGCCGTGCCAGGACACGGTGAGTTCCTCGGTGTCGGCGTGCGCCGCGGCGACCGAGATCGCCGCGGAGCCGGGCCGGGTGACGCGGACGGCGAACTCCACGTCCACGGTCGCTCGCGGGGCCATCGCCCCATGATGCCACCTGCGGGCAGAATCACCGGATGGCCGACATCGTGGTGTTCCACTCCGTGCTCGGGCTCCGGCCCACCGAACTCGCCTTCGCCGGTCGGCTGCGGGAGGCGGGCCACCGGGTCACCACCCCCGACCTTTACGCCGGCCGGACGACGTCGACGCTGGAAGAGGGCTTCGCGCTGAAGGACGCGGTCGGCTGGGAGACCATCGCGCGGCGAGCCCGCGACGCGGTGCGCGAGCTGCCCGCGGAGACCGTGCTCATCGGCGTGTCGATGGGCGCCGGCGTCGTCGAGACGGTGCTGCCGCACCGGCCCGCCACCGCCGGCGTCGTGCTGCTGCACGCGCTGGGGGCGCTACCGGCGGGGATCCGCGCGGGCCTGCCGGTGCAGGTGCACGTCGCCGACCCCGACCCGATCGCACCGCCGGCACAGGTCGCGGCGTGGCGCGAAGCCGCGGCCCGGTCGGGTGCCGATGCCCGGGTGTACACCTACCCGGGCATCGGCCACTTCTACACCGACGCGGACGGCCCCGAGCACGACTCGGCCGCGGCCGAGCTCACCTGGGACCGCGTCGCCGGGTTCCTCAGCCGTAGTTCACCGGGTAGTGCTTGATGCCGTTGATCCAGCTCGACCGCAGCCGCACCGGGGGCGCGGCCTCGGTGATGTCCGGCATCACGTCGGCGATGGCGTTGAAGATCAGGTCGATCTCCAGCCGGGCCAGGTTCGCGCCGATGCAGTAGTGCGAACCCGTGCCGCCGAAGCCGACGTGCGGGTTGTCCTCGCGGAGGATGTCGAACTTCTCCGGGTTGTCGAAGACCTCGTGGTCGAAGTTGGCCGAACTGTAGAACATGCCGACCCGGTCGCCCTTGCGGATCTGCGCGCCGCCGAGCTCGGTGTCGCGGGTGGCGGTGCGCTGGAAGGCGACGATCGGGGTGGCCCAGCGGACGATCTCGTCGGGCGCGGTCTTCGGCCGCTGCTCCTTGAACAGCGCCCATTCGTCCGGGTGGTCCAGGAACGCCTTCATGCCGTGGGTGATGGCGTTGCGCGTCGTCTCGTTGCCGGCGACGGCGAGCAGGATGACGAAGAACCCGAACTCGTCGGAGCCGAGCGATTCCCCGTCGACGTCGGCCTGGATGAGCTTCGTGGCGATGTCGTCCATCGGGCACTTGCGCCGGTCCTCGGCCATGTTCCAGGCGTACCCGACGAGCTGGGCGGACGCCTCCAGCGGCGCGACCTCGTACTCGGGGTCGTCGTAGGCGACCATCTGGTTGGACCAGTCGAAGATCTTGAGCCGGTCGGCCTGCGGGATGCCGATCAGCTCGGCGATCGCCTGCAGCGGCAGCTCGCACGCGACGTCGGTGACGAAGTCGCCCGAACCCTTCTTCCGCGCCCCGTGGACGATCCGCTCGGCGCGGTCGCGCAGCGTGTCCTCCAGCTTCGAGATGGACCGCGGGGTGAAGCCCTTCGACACGATCCGCCGCAGCTTCGTGTGCTGCGGCGCGTCCATGTTGAGCAGCACCAGGCGGTTCGCTTCGAGGTTGTCCTCGGTCATGTTCTCGTCGAAGCGGATGATGGCGGTCTTTTCCCGCGACGAGTACAGCGTGCTGTCGCGGGAGACCTCCTTGACGTCCGCGTGCCGCGAGACGACCCAATAGCCGTCGTCGCGGTAGCCCGCGGTGTTGTGCTTCTGGGGGTTCCACCACACCGGGGCAGTCCGCCGGAGTTCCGCGAACTCGGCGACGGGGAGCCGTTCTGCGAGGAGATCGGGATCGGTGAAGTCGAACCCGGCGGGGATGAGCGGAGCGGCCACGTTGCCTCCCACGGTTCGGCTTGGAACACGTTCTAGGTCGGATTGAAGCATACGGTGTTAACCAAGGGAAGAGCCTCGGTGAAACCCGTTTACTTAACCGATGAGGCCAGGTGAGCGCGCGCTCACCTGGCAAAGATCAAGAAGGCGACAAGCCTCGGCGGACTTGCACAAAACAATAACTTGTTCTAGTTTTTGGGCCAGTGAACAGTGTTTCCCGACGAAGGGGACGACATGGGCGTGCCGGTCATCGTCGAAGCCGTGCGAACCCCGATCGGCAAGCGGGGCGGCCTGCTGGCCGGGCTGCACGCGGCCGAGCTGCTGGGGGCCGCCCAGCTCGCCCTGCTGGACCGGGCCGGGATCGACCCGGGGCTGGTCGAGCAGCTCATCGGCGGCTGCGTCACGCAGGCCGGTGAGCAGTCGAACAACGTCACGCGGACGGCCTGGCTGCACGCGGGCCTGCCCGAGACGGCGGGCGCGACGACGATCGACGCCCAGTGCGGCTCGGCGCAGCAGGCCACCCACCTGATCGCCGGCCTGATCGCGGCGGACGCCATCGAGGCCGGCGTCGCCTGCGGCGTCGAGGCGATGAGCCGGGTCCCCCTGGGCACGAACCGCGCCGGCGCGTCACCGCGGCCGTCGTCGTGGTCGATCGACCTGCCCGACCAGTACGGCGCGGCCGAGCGCATCGCGGTCCGCCGCGGGCTGACGCGCGCCGACGTCGACGCGTTCGGCGCTTTGTCGCAGCAGAAGGCCGCGGCAGCGTGGGAAGCGGGACATTTCGACCGCGAAGTCGTGCCGGTGAAGGCGCCGGTGCTGTCTTCCGACGACTCGCTGACCGGGGAGACCCGCCTGGTCGCACGGGACCAGGGCCTGCGCGAGACGACGGTCGAAGGCCTGGCCCGCCTCAAGCCGGTGGTCGAGGACGGCATCCACACAGCGGGCACGTCGTCCCAGATTTCCGACGGCGCGGCGGCCCTGCTCCTGCTGGACGCGGACCGCGCGACGGCGCTGGGCCTGCGCCCACGGGCCCGGATCGTGGCACAGGCACTGGTCGGCGCCGAGCCGTACTACCACCTGGACGGCCCGATCCGCGCCACCGAACGCGTGCTCGCCCGCACCGGGATGACGGTGGGTGACGTGGACCTGTTCGAGGTGAACGAGGCGTTCGCGTCGGTGGCGTTGTCCTGGCAGCAGGTGGTTTCGCCGGACCCGTCCCGGGTGAACGTGAACGGCGGCGCGATCGCCCTCGGCCACCCCGTGGGCAGCACGGGAGCCCGGCTCCTGACGACGGCGTTGCACGAGCTGGAGCGAAGGGACGCATCGACGGCGTTGGTGACGATGTGCGCCGGCGGCGCACTGGCGACCGCGACGATCATCGAGCGCCTCTAGCCGGGCGGGGCGTCCACCGCGTCGACGGCAAAACCCGCTCAGGATCGTTCGCCGTTTCCGTCATACCGCGCACATTGGGTTGCGGCCCTTGTGCTTCACTTCGATGCATGATCTCGGAGAGCCGTTGCCCGGTGGAGGACGGTGAGCTCCTCGTCCGCCGCGGCGGCGAGGGCCCGGCGCTGCTGCTGATCGCCGGCGGCACCGGTTCGGGTGACTCCTACCGGGCGCTGGCCAAGCAGCTGTCCGGGGACTACACCGTGATCACCTACGACCGGCGCGGCCACTTCGGCAGCACGGACACGACGACGGGCCCGGTCCCGGTGTCCCTGCAGGCCGACGACGCCCTCGCGGTCCTGAACCACGCGGCGGACGGCCCGGCTCTCGTGTTCGGCTCGAGCGCGGGCGCCCTGATCGGCCTGGACCTCGTCGCCCGGCACCCGGACCGCGTCACGACGCTGGTCGCGCACGAACCCCCGGCGGTCCACCTGATGCCGGACGCGGGCGGCTGGCTCGAAGCCGCGGCGGAGCAGGTCCGGCTGGCCCGCTCGGGCGAGCTGATGGCGGCGGTGACGCGGTTCGCGGACGCGATCGCGGGCGCGGCCCTGCCCAACCTGCCGAACCTGCGCCTCCCGCACGAAGCCGACTGGATCCGGCTGTTCGACCGCGAGCTGACGGAGTTCTTCGACTACCTGCCGGACCTGCGCGCGTTGCGGAAGGCGAGCACGGAGATCTTCCCGGTGGCCGGCGAAGGCAGCCGCGGGCGGTACCACTACCAGCCGGCGAAGATCCTGGCGCTGGAACTGGGGTTGCCGTTCACGGAGCTGCCGGGCTCGCACCTGGCGCCGCAGCGCAACCCGGCGAAGTTCGCCGCGGCGCTGAAGGACCTGCTCGGCTCCGAGCTCTGACGGACGACACGGCGTCAGACGACCCGGATACCGTCCTTCCAGACTTCCCGGATGTTCGACGCCAGCGCCGGGAAGTCGTACGGGTCCCCCGCCACCACCACGACGTCCGCCCGCAGCCCCGGCTCCAGCCGCCCCAGTTCGCCGTCCAGGCCCATCAACCTCGCCGCCGATGACGTTGTTGCCTCCAGGACGTCGCCCGGGGGCATTCCGCACGCCGCCATCAGGGCCAGTTCCTCGAGGTTGGTGCCGTGCGGGCCCACTCCGCTGTCCGTGCCCATCGCGATGCGGACCCCCGCCGCGTACGCGCGGCGGACCGAGTCCCGGTGGACCTCCACCACTTCGCGGGCCTTCGCCACCACCGCTGCCGGGAGGTCGACGCCCGCGTCCGCCGCGCGGACCACGTTGACCGGGGCGATCAGCGTCGGGACCAGCCAGGTTCCGTGGCCGAGCATCAGCTCGATCGCTTCGTCGTCGAGGTAGATGCCATGTTCGATCGACCGCACGCCCGCGCGGACCGCGTTCTTGATGCCCGCCGCGCCCTGGGCGTGCGCCATCACCGGGCGGCCCTGCATCGCCGCCTCGGTGACCAGGACGTCCAGTTCCTCGGGGGTGAACTGCGCGTGCCGCGGGTCGTCACGCGGGGACAGCACGCCGCCCGTCGTGCACACCTTCAGCACGTCGGCGCCCGCGCGCAGCAGCGTCCGGGCCACCCGCCGCACCTCGTCGGGGCCGTCGGCCGTGGCGTCGGGGCGGCCCGGGTGCGGCAGCAGCAGCGGCACGCACAGCCCGGACGGGTGCCAGGAGTCGCCGTGGCCGCCGGTCGGGCTGATCAGGCCGACCGAGATCTGCAGCCGCGGCCCCGGGATCAGGCCGTCGTCCACCGCCTGCTTGATGCCGAGGTCGGCGCCCGCCGCGTCGCGGACCGTCGTGATGCCCAGCCCGAGGGTCGCCCACAGATTCCGGGCGGCTTCGTAGAACTGATAGGAGAACGGCTTCTGCACCCGCGCCAGCAGCCCGATGTCCGACACCGTGACGTGCACGTGGCAGTCGAACAACCCGGGCAGCAGCACCGTGCCGGTGCAGTCGACGCCTTCGTCGCCGTCGAGGTCCGTGCCGACGTCGACGATCCGGCCGTGCTCGACGACGACGTCGGCCGGGGCCGGGTCGGCGCCGGTGCCGTCGAACACCGAGCCGCCGGTGAACACCGTGCGCGTCACGCCGCCTCCACGAGAGCAGTCCGTCGCGGCGCCACCACCGCGGCCAGGGCGAGCACGACGACGTTCGCGCCGAGCCCGGCCAGGCCGACGTTGACCGTGCCGACGAGATGAGTGTCCACAAAGGTCAGCCAGAGGACCACGAGCTCGCCGGCGACCAGCCCGGCCAGCACCGGGCCCTTGCCGACCGGCACGCGCCGCAGGAACCCCAGCAGGTTGGCCGGGGCCAGCTGGACCGACCCCGAATAGGTGAGCAACAGCAGGTTGGCCAGCAGATCCGGCCGGAAGATGCCGAGCACGAGGGCAAGGGTACTCGCGAGCACAACCGTGCCGTGGTTGATCCAGAACTGCCGTCGGCCGCTGCGGACGCGGGCGATGTTGCGCGCCACCAGCGACGAGATGCCGATCAGGATCCCGGCCGCCGGGACCATCGCGGTGGCCGTCGCGGCGACCACGACGATGCCTGTCACCCAGCCAGGCAAGGCGCCCTTCGACAGCGACAGCAATACGCCGTTCGGGTCACTCTTCTTCGGCACCACCAGGATCGCCGCGAACCCGATCACCATCGGCAGCAGCAGGCACAGCTCGTACACCGGCATCCAGGCGTAGTTGCGCCGCAGCACCTTCGGGTCGCGCGCCGACATCAGCGCCGGCCACGAGTGCGGCAGCGTCATCAGCCCGACGCCGATCGCGCTGACCAGCATGCTCGTCACGAACCAGACGTGGTCGTTCGGTCCACTGTGGATGATCAGTTTCTCGGGGTGCAGCTGTTCGACCTTGCGGAACACACCCCCGATGCCGCCGGCGAAGTGCGCCGGCACGGCGATGATCAGCACCACCAGCGCGACCAGCATGATGCCGTCCTTGAAGTAGGACGTCGCCGCGACGCCGCGCAGGCCGGCCCACAGCACGAACGCGACCACCAGCACGCTGCCGGCCACCATGCTCAGCGTCCCGGACGCGCTGTCGCCGGTGACCAGCCGGACGATCAGCCCCAGCCCGGTGATCTGCAGCTGCAGGTAGGGCAGCACGAACACGACACCGAGCACCGCCGACAGCGTCCCGAGCGCCCGGCTGGAGTAGCGGTCCTCCAGGAAGTCGCCCTGCGTGAGGTAGCCGCGCTCCTTGCCCAGGGTCCACAGGCGTTTCGCGAGGAAGAACAGGACGACGTAGGCGATCGGCACGTACGGCAGCGCGTACATCGCCGCGACGCCGCCGGAGAAGGCGAGGCCGGCCATGCCGAGGAAGGTGAAGGTGGTGAACACCTCCCCCGCTTGGAGGAACCACATCGTCACGGCGCCGAAGCGGCGGCCGCCGACGGTCCACTCGGCCAGGTCGGCGACGGGTTTGCGCCGGCCGACGAAGCCGAGCACGCCGATCAGCAGAATGCCGGCGAGGGTGAAGGCGAGGATCATGCGTCGTCCTCCCCCGCGCGCATCAGGCGTTCCGACAGCAGCAGCGCCGGGGTGAACATGAGGCACCAGAACGCGCCCCAGACGATCATCCGCGGCAGCCCGAGCCACAGCCCGGTGGTGTTGACGAACGGCAGGAACGGCATCAGGACCAGGGCGACGACGGGCAGCAGCGGGGGCCAGTGGTAGCTGCGCACGCGCGTCACCCGGCCAGGAGCGCGAGACGGCGGACGGCGAGTTCGGCCAGCAGCGCGGCGCCGTCGCCGAGCACGCTGTCGTCGAAGCGGGCCCGCGGCGAATGGTTGTCCGGCGCGCCCGCCGGGTCGGTCGGGCACGCGCCGAGGAAGAGGTACGCACCGGGAACCCGTTCCAGGACACGGGAAAAGTCCTCCGAACCGGTGATCGGATCGGCCATCTCGGTGAAGCGTTCCGCGCCGAAGACGTCGCGGATCGTGTCGGCGACGAAGGCGTACGCCTCGACGTCGTTGACCGTCGCGGGGTATTCGGGTTCGTAGGTGACTTCGATGTCGAGCCCGTGCGCCTGGGCGATGCCGCGGCAGACCTGCACCGCGCGCTCCCCCACCCGCGCGGCGACCTCCGGGGAGAACGACCGCAGCGTCGCCTCGAACACCGCGTCGTCCGGGATGATGTTGCGCCGGGTGCCGGCGTGGAACGAGCCGACGGTGATCACGACCGGATCGAAGACGTCGAAGGTGCGCGTGACCATCGTCTGCAACGCGGTCACCATCTCGCAGGCCGCCGGGATCGGGTCGCGGGCGTCGTGCGGGGACGAGCCGTGACCGCCGTCGCCGAGCACGCGGACTTCCAGCGCGCCCGAGGCGGCCATCAGCGTGCCGGGGCGGGCGACGAAGTGGCCCTTCGCGTAACTCGCGGCCGAGACGTGCAGGCCGTAAGCGGCGTCGACGTGCTTGCCGGACGCGGTCAGCACGCCTTCGTCGATCATGTGGCCGGCGCCGTCCCAGCCCTCTTCGCCGGGCTGGAACATGAACACGACGTCGCCGGGGAGGTCCTGCCTGCGGGCGGCGAGCAGCCGGGCGGCACCGACCAGGCCGGCGGTGTGCAGGTCGTGGCCGCAAGCGTGCATGGCGCCGTCGAGGGTCGAGGTGAACTCCTCGCCGCTGGCCTCGGTGACCGGGAGCGCGTCCATGTCGCCGCGCAGCAGGACGGTGCCGCCGGGCCGGCCGCCGCGCAGGACGGCGGTGATCGACGAGAGGTTCTTGCCGAGGGTGATTTCGAGCGGCAGGCCGTCCAGGGCGGTGAGGACGCGTTCCTGGGTGCGCGGGAGGAGCAGGCCGATCTCGGGGATGCGGTGCAGGTCGCGGCGGAGGGCGACCAGGTCGTCGAGCAGGGCGGCGGCATCGGATCGCAGCGTCATCCGCCGATCATGCGAGTGTCGAGCACAATGACCGGGAAAAGTCGCGAGAACCACCGATCCGAGGGCTGATGAGCGAAGAATCCGCCATGTTGGCCGAGCAGGACCTCAAACTGGTCGACGCGCTCCAGGCGGCACCGCGGGCGTCCTGGTCGACGCTCGGCCACGCGCTGGGCCTGGGCGCGGTGACGGCGGCCCGGCGGTGGGACGCGCTCGTCGAACGCGGCGACGCCTGGCTGACCGCCTACGCCGGCGGGGAACTGACCACGCAGCTGGCCCTGGCCTTCGTCTCGGTCGACTGCGAGCCGGGTGCGGTGCTCGACGTCGCTTTCGCGCTGGCGGCGGACGTCCACGTGGCCACCGTCGAGTACGTGGCCGGGCCGTGCGACCTGCTCGTCCACGTCGTCGCGCCGTCCCTGCGGGAACTCGGGGCGCACGTGGCCGGCCGGGTGGCGGCGCTGCCCGGCGTGACGCGGACGCGGACGACGTTGTCCCCGCGGATGTTCACCGAGGGCAGCCGCTGGCGCGTCCGGGCGATCTCGCCGGGGCAACGCGAAGCCCTGTCCGCGAAGCCGGCCCGCAACCGCGCGCCGCTGCGGTTCGACGCGGCGGACCGGGCGCTGATCCTGGCGCTCGGCGCGGACGCACGGGTGTCGGCGGCGGCACTGGCGGGCGAACTCGGCGTCGGGGCGACGACCGTCCGGCGCCGGCTGGACGCGCTGCTCGGCCGCGGCGCGATCCGCGTCCGGTGCGAGATCGCGCGGTCGGTGTCGCCGGCGCCGGTCACGGTGACGTTGTGGCTGCGGGTCCCGCCGGACAAGCTGGAGACCACGGCCCGGTCGCTCGCGATGGTGCCGGAGGTCCGGATGTGCGCGGCGCTGTCCGGGCCGGCGAACCTGATGCTGGTGGTCTGGCTGCCGGCCCCGCACGACGTCCTGGGCGTGGAAGCGGGGCTGGCGGCGAAGCTGCCGTGGCTGGAGGTCGTCGACCGGGCCGTGACGCTGCGGAGCGTCAAGCTGATGGGCCGTCTCCTCGACTCGGCCGGGCGCGGTACCGGGCGGGTGCCGCTGGACTTCTGGGCCGCGGTCCCCGTGCCGGAGCACGGGGACCGCAGCGTTGACCGGTCCGGGGGATGAGGGGGGTGAGGTGGAGGGAAGCATCCCCCGGGACCGGGGTCGGGGACGTGCCGCGGGAGGCGGACGTTCGGGGCGGAGAGCCGGCCCGGTGACCGAGGGGCGGCCACCGGCCGGAGCCTTGGGGAGCGGTCTCGCGTGATCGGGACCGTGAGTCGCGTGATCAGCGGCGGATCCGGCGTGATCGGAAGCGGAACTCGCGTGACGGGAGCCGGTTCTCGCGTGATCAGGGACGGAACTCGTGTGACTGGGCGGGCTTCTCGCGTGATTGGAGAGGCATCACCCGTGATTGGAGGGGCATCTCGCGTGATTGGAGGGTCGACTCGTGTGATTGGAGGGTCGGCTCGTGTGGCTGGAGGGTTGGGTGGGGGTTCCGGCCGGTGGACGGGGGGGGTGAGGTGGAGGGAAGGTCCACCGGGCCGGAACTCGCGGGCGGGAGCGACTCCCGCCGTTTTCCTCCTTCGCTGACCCGGCTCGGCCGGGTCGGTGGGGTGGAGAATCCCGGCCCGGTGGACTTGGGGGGGGTGAGGTGGAGGGAAGAGTCCACCGGACCGGGGCTCGGGGTGCGGGAGGAGATCCCGCCTTTCTTCGGGGTGGAGCAACCGGCCCGGCGGACAGGGGGGTGAGGTGGAGGGAAGAGTCCGCCGGGCCGGGGTTCGTGGGGCGGGTCAGTACCCGCCGGGGGACGGCGAGGTCGCGACGGCCTGCTGGACGTCGGGCCGGCTCGCCGGGTTCGCCTTGCAGCCGTTGGGTTCGACGGCGAACCACGTGCCGCCCGTGCCGTGGCCGCTGGCCTCGCCGGGCGCGGTGTCCTCGGCGTAGGTGTACACCGGCCAGCCGCCGACCGTCACCTGGCTGGTGCCGTCCGGCCGGCGGATGCGGCCGACCAGGCCGGAATCGATGCCGCCGGCGACGGTGATCCGGCCGTCGGCGGGCAGGGGCGACCACTTCCGCGCGCAGGCTCCGTCGCAAGCGGACTTTCCGGAGCCCTTGCCGTCCTTGGTGAACAGGTAGAGCGTGCGGCCGGCCGAGTCCGTGAGGACCGGGCCGAGGCCGCCGACGTCGGTGGTGCCGAGGGTGGCCGGTCCCGCGTCCGCCGGCTTCCCCGCCGGCGTGATCGCGGTCCAGTCCGCGCTGACGTCCCGGCCGAGCGCCACGCCCGGGCCGGTGTCCTTCGCGTACCGGTAGACCGGCCAGCCCCCGACCGTCACCTGCTTGGTGCCGTCCGGCCGGGTGACCTGCCCGACCAGGCCGGCGTCGACCCCGGCGGCGAGCGCCGGGCCGTCGGAGACCAGTGGTGGCCACGTCATCGCGCACGGGCCGGCGCAGGTGGCCTTCGACGGCTCGGCCGCGTCCTTCGCGTAGCGGTAGAGCGTGTGTCCTTCACCGTCGGCCAGCACCGTGCCCAGACCATCCACAGTGGACGTGATCAGCCGGGCCGGTCCGGCCGGGGAACCGGCCGGGACCGCGCTCGCCGGTTGCTGCTGCTGGGCGCCGAGCGTCAGCTGCTGGACGGCACCGGAGCCGGCGTACGGGTTGGTCCCGCAGGCCGCGACCAGCGCGAGTCCGGCGAAGGCGAGCGGCAGAGCGGCAACCGGGCGAGCACGGTACATCGGAAGTTCTCCTTCCCAGGTCTCGGACGAACGGGTCGGCGGACGGGTTATTCGGCGCAGGCCTTGCCGGAGTTGATGCAGTTGACCAGGCGGCCCATGATCTGCCGGCTCATCACGTTCGCGAAGTCGTCGTGGTCGGACCGCGGGTTGTGCTTCTCCTGGGCGAAGGCGTCCACTTTGTACTCACCGTTCTGCTGGACGTCCTGCGGCACGTTGTACACCAGCGTCACCTGCAGCTGCGGCACGTTCTTGAACCCCTGCGGGCACTTGCCCTGCTGGTTGGCGAACACGATGTGCGTGCGGTGGTTCGCGCTGTCGGTGTTCTTGCCGTCCCAGCAGTTCGGGAAGTTGTGGATCCGCTCCACCTTGCTGCCCGCCGGGCAGATCGGGTAGAGGTCGGTGAGCCGGTCCTCGAACCCGGTGCAGGTCCAGCTCGGCCGGGCGTTCGCCGGGCCGTTGGTGCTCTGCTTGGCGTCACCGTAGAGGATCTTCAGGCCGAGCGGCATCGCGACGACGTCCTGCGCGCCACCGCCGATGAACTTCAGCGTCGCCGACTCCGGCTCGATGATCGTGCCGTCGTTGTCGCCGACTTCCTTGTTCGCACCCTGGATGCCACCGAGCTGGTCCTGCTGCGCAGCCTGGCTCTGGGTGGCCTTGTCCTGGTTGTTCTGCTGCTGGTTCTTGTTCTGGTTCTGCTGGTTCTGCTGCTGGTTCTTGTTCTGGTCCTGCTGGTTGTTCTGGTCCTGGTTGCGCTGACGACGCTGCTGCTGCTGACCGTCCTGGTTCTGGTTCTGGTCACCCTGCTGCTGCTGGGCGCTCTTGCCCGAGCGGCCGCCACCCTGGCCCTGGCTGTTGCGCTGCTCCTGCGCGTCCTGGGCGTCCTGGGCGCTCTTGTCCTGCTGGACGTCGCCCGTCTTGCCCTTCTGCTGCTGCTGGGCCTGCTGGTTCTTCTGCTGCGCCTGCGCCTTGTCTTCCCGGTCGATGCGGATGACCGGCCAGAAGTAGGCGGACTTGTCACCGTTCTTGCAGGTGGTGCCGCCGGCCAGCAGGCTCTTGAGGCTCGAGTCGGCGTTGGTCGTCAGGTTGCCGACGTAGTCGTGCAGGTGCTGGGCACCGTTCTTGATCCCGGGCTGGGCGATGAAGTTGTCCGGGTTCTGGTGCGCACCGTCGGCGTTGGTTCCACAGTTGACGGTGAAGGACCCTTGCGCACCCTTCTTCTTCAGGGCCGCGTTGACGTTGTTGCCGGCGGGGACCTTGTTGATGTCGATGAAGAACGACGGGTCCGCGGGGTCCGCGCTGGCTTCGCCCGTGCGGCCCGCGGTGACCGCGACGGCGAGCCCGCCGACGGCGATCGCCAGGCCGATCGCACCCATCGCGATCTTGGTTCGGCGGGCGACACGATGCTTGCCCGTCACGGGGGGCCGAGAATTCCGGGGCATGGACTAGTTCACCTCGTTCGTTTTTCCGGGCGCGCCGAACTGCGCGGCAGCCCGGGCAAGAACTACCGTCAATTGAGGTCGAGATCCGCTCGGAACCGGTCGGGGGATGCTTTCGGTTCCGGCTGTCGGGATGCATCGGGGGATGCATTGGGGGATACGGACCCCAGCGCCCCGAGGTTCAAAAGCGACCGGCCCGTTATCTGTTCGTTATCAAGCGGAACGCAACCGGGCAGCATTCACCCAGGTCATAGCATCAGGACGGAAAAGCGTTCAGCGCTGGACGACGACGAGCACCGTGCCGTCGTCACCGCGGACCTCGAACCGGCTGATCTGGTCCATCGCCAGGGACACCGAACCCTGCAGCCGCAACGGTTCGGGCGAGCCGGGGATGCCGAACCCCTTGGGCGGCACCGACCAGCTGGAGACCACGCGCTCGTCGCCGCTGGCCGGGATGGCGATCAGCTGGCACTTCACCGGCCCGACGATCCCGCGCAGCTCGAGCTCGACACGGCTGCCCCACTCCACCGGGGACACGGTGACCAGCGCGCTGACGGCGGACCCGCCGCTGCCGCGGCCGTAGGTCTGGCCGCCGCCGGGCTGGCCCGCCGGGGCGGACGGCGGCGGGGTGGACGTCCCGGCGACGCTCGTCGCCGGTGGCGGCTGCTTGCCGCTCGGGGCGGCGAGGGAGGCGGGTGGGACGGCGTCGGCCGGCCGGACCGCGAGGGTCACCAGCGGACCGGCCACGACGAGCGCGGCGGCCGCGGCCCCGGCGAGGATGCCGAGCCGGCGACGGCGGCGGCGCTTCACCGCGGCCTCTTCCATGAGGCCGCGCAGCACCCGGGGCCCCGGGGAGAGGGTGCGCGGGCCGGGCGCGGGCATCGGGGGCTCCGGCCAGCTGCGCTTCACCAGGTCGAGGACGTCCGGCAACTGGTAGAGCTCGATGAGGTCGAGCTGGCAGTGCGGGCAGTTCATCAGGTGGGCTTCGAACTGGGTGTTCTCGGCCTCGCTGAGTACGCCGAGCACGTACGCGGCGACGTCGGTGTGTGCGGAACCGGCCACGCTCAGTTCACCCCCGCTCGCGCAGGGCCCGGCGCAGAGCGCGGACGGCGTGGTGGATGCGGGACTTGACGGTGCCCGGGGGCACGCCGAGGGTCGCCGCGACCTCGTTCACGGTGCGATCGCGCAGGTAGGTCTGCTGGATGGCCTCCCGCTGCTCCGGCGAAAGGCCCTGCAGCGCCTCGTAAACGATCATCGCGGCGAGCGTCCGGTCCGATTCGTCGGACACCGCGATCGCGTCGGATTCGATCTCCTCGAGCTCCTGGGGCCGGACGCTGCGGCTGCGCCAGCCGTCGATGACGGTACGCCGGGCCACCGTGAACAACCAGGCACGCAGCATCTCCGGCTGGCGGTCGAGCTTGTCGGCGTTCCGCCACGCCTTGATCAGGGTCTCCTGCACGACGTCCTCGGCCCACTGCCGGTCGTGGCCGGTCAGCCGCAGGGCGAACGCCATGAGGGACCCGCCGAACTCCTGGTAGAGCGCCTTCGCCAGATCGTCGGAGCCGTCGCCGGGCTCGACGGCTTCGGGGTCTCCGACGGATCTCAGCGCTCGGGTGTGCCGTCCCACGCGGGACATCCTGGTGGGCCGGACGGCCTACGTCCAGTACTTCGGGCCCCCGAACCGGTCCAAAACTTTTTTGAACCGTTTCCGGACCGTGTCCGTATCCCCTACCGAAGACCCCGACCAGGCGTTGTCCCCCGCAACGCTCCGCATCCACTCCGGACCGAATGTCCACTGTGGATCCTTCGCGCCCTTTTCCGTTGCACTACCGGCAACAGCGCGTAGTCATGCCCCACGGAGGAGCAGTGATCCGCATTCCCCGCCCGGTGGTCCCCGCCGCCGTGTGCCTCACCGCACTCGCCTTGCTCACAGCCTGTACCGCCGGTGCCGCCACCACCTCGGGTGGCGGGTACGCCGCCGCCGGCGGCGCCGGCATGCAGATGCCCGGCATGCAGCAGGGACAGGTCGTCCTGCCGATGCCGCAGTCCATCACCGCCGACCCGAACAACCCGGCGAAGAGCCAGCTCCGGGCCGCGAAGACGTTCGACCTCGGGCTCCTGCTCGTGGACGGAACCGGTTACACGATCTACCGCTACGACCGCGACACCCCCAAACCGTCGCGGTCGACCTGCACGGACGCGTGCGCGGCCAAGTGGATCCCGGTCAAGCCCGGCAACCTGGCGCCGATCGACGTCGACCAGTCGCTGATCGGGCAGATCACCCGCGACGACGGCAGCCAGCAGCTGACCCTCGCCGGCTGGCCGCTGTACCACTTCACCGGCGACCAGGAACCGGCCGACACCTCCGGCCAGGGCGCCGACCAGGCGTGGTACCCGATCGCGCCGGACGGCAAGAAGATCACGTTGACTCAGGACGAATGGAGGCAAGATGCGTTCGGCGTCTGAGTTCGCCGGGTTCGGGTTCGAACCCCCGTCGGTCCTCGAGCGCTCCCGGCCGCTGGTCCGGATCCTGTTCGTGCTGGCCGCGGTGCTGGCGCTGCTCGCGCCGGGCTCGGCCTCGCTCGCCCAGACCGGCGCGGTGAACTCGGTGTCCGACACCGACGCGGTCCTGCTGACCAAGGTCCGCCAGGCCGGCCTGTGGGAGATGCCCTCGGGCATGATGGCCATGGAGAAGGGCAGCCCGCTCGTCCAGAAGGTCGGCTTCGCGATCATGATGGACCACGGCCGTCTCGACGTGGCGACCCGTGCGCTCTCGCAGAAGCTGAACTCGCCGGTCCCCGACCAGCCCTCCGACGAGCAGCGCGGCTGGCTCGCCGAGGAGATGGCCGCCTCCCCCGGCCCGGAGTTCGACCGCGTCTTCGCCAACCGGCTGCGGGCCGCGCACGGCCAGGTGTTCGCCATCCTCGCGCAGCTGCGGGCCGGTACCCGCAACGACGACGTGCGGGCCTTCGCCACCGTCGGCAACCAGGCCGTCATGCGGCACATGACGATGCTCGAGAGCACCGGGATGGTCGACTACACCGCGCTGCCCGCCCCGGTCGTCTCCACCACCGCGGCGCCCACCGGGATCCAGCTCGGCCTCGACACGTCCCAGATCGCCGTGGTGGGGGCTTTGTTCCTGCTGGTCGGCGGCGGGCTGTTCTACGCGCTGCGCCAGATCAAGGGCAACCGTGGCCGCGCCAGGGCGTCCCGGCCGGCCACCGCGAGAACCGGGGGTAGCCATGGTTGAGACCTGGCACGACGCAACGATCTTCCTCACCCAGCAGTTCCAGCCGAAGACCGACCCGGCGGCCCGCGGCCTCGCGGCCTTCGCCGCCCGGACGTCCTACGCGGCGACGATGCTGACGCTCACCTGGGGCGTGCTCACCGCAACCGGCTGGATCCGCTCGGTCACCGGCCGGAAGGGCCTGCGCAGCACCCACATGGTGCTGGCCACCGCGACGATCATCTTCGGCGCCGTCCACGCACTGGGGTTCACCTACCTGACGGTCGCGCCGTACAGCTTCGCCTACATGTTCGTCCCGTTCGGCTCCGGACAGGAGACACGCCACATCGCGGGCATCATCGGCTTCGAGGTCATGTTCGCCATCTTCCTGACCGCCGGCCTGCAGCGCTTCACCTCCTACCGGCGCTGGCTCTGGCTGCACCGCTGCGCGTACCCGGCGGTCGCGCTCATCGCGATCCACTCCTGGTTCGGCGCCATCGCCAACGGCCACCTCTCGGTCACCTGGCTCGGCGGCATCACGCTGCTCGTGCCGGCCGTGACGGTGTCGATGCTGCGGTTCATGCCGGCCCGCACCCTGGAACGCATCGGACTCGTGGAAGAGCAGGTGGCCTGACATGCCGCTCCGACTGCCCGGCAGCGGGCCCCGGATCAGCGTCGACAACGACCGGTGCGAGCTCTACGGCATCTGCGCCATGGAGGCGCCCGACGTGTTCGACCTCGGCCAGGACGGCCGCCTGCGCTTCCACACGCGGCTGCTGGACGAAACCACCATGGAACAGGCGAAGATGGCCGCCCGCTGCTGCCCGATGCAGGCGGTCGTGATGAGAGGGGACCTCGATGGCTGACGGCGACCGGATCGTCATCGTCGGTGCGGGCGTCGCCGGGCTGCGTGCCGCGGAGCGCCTGCGAGAGCAGAAGTTCGACGGGGAGATCGTCCTGATCGGCGACGAGGCCCGGCGGCCCTACCACCGCCCCATGGTCTCCAAGGCGCTGGTGATGGGGACCGAACGGCCCAGCGACGTGGGCCTTTCGCACTACCTGCCGGACCTCGACGTGCACTGGCGCCTCGGCGCGCGCGTGACGCACCTGGACACCACCGAGCGGGTCGTGCACCTGCCCGGCGGCGAATCCCTCTGGTACGACGGCCTGATCGCCGCGACCGGCGTCTATCCCCGGCACCTGCCCGGGGCGCCGCGGCACGACCCGCGCGTGCGGATCCTGCGCACGGTCGAGGACTCGATGGCGGTGCGGCGCTGCCTCAACGCCAGCAAGAAGCCGGCCGTCGTGATCGGCGCCGGCCTGATCGGCAACGAGTTCGCCGCGAGCATGCGGCACATCGGCCGGGACGTCACCTTGATCGGGCACGCCAAGGCGCCGCTGCACCGCTTCGGCGACCGCGTCTCCAGCGGCATCGTCGAGGCGCACCACGAGCACCGCGCGAAGCTGGCGATGCGCAGCGAAGTCCGGCACTGGATCAGCACGAAGGACACCGTCGGGCTGCACCTGACGAACAACCAGCTGCTGGTCGCCAGCGTCGTCGTGCTCGCCATCGGCAGCGTCCCGTCGGTGGACTGGATGCGCGGCTCCGGCCTCGACATCAGCGACGGCGTGCTCTGCGACTCGAAGCTGTTCGCCGAGGGCGCCTCCGACGTCGTCATCGCCGGCGACATCGCGCGCTGGCCGAACCTGCGCTTCGACGAGACCCCGCGGCGGGTCGAGCACTGGATCAACGCCGTCGAGTCGGCCCGGCACGCGGCGGACAACCTGCTGATGGGCCACTCGAGCGCCATCCCGTTCACCCCGCTCCCCCGCGCCTGGTCGACGCTGTACGACACCCGGCTGCAGATGTGCGGGATGCCGTCGCTGGCCGAGGACACCGTGTCCCTGGCCGACGGCATCACCGGCTTCATCCGCGACGGGCGGCTGGTCGGCATCTCCGCGTGGGACAAGCCTCGGGCGATGCTCGACTGGATGCTCGAGCTGGACCGCCGGCTGCCCGCACCCGACTACGTGCCCGAGCCGGAGCCCGCGCCCGTCGCGGAGGTCCCCGAGGTCCCGACGGTCGAACCGGCGCTCGCCGCGCTGGCGGCCGACGTGCCGCCGGAGTTCGACAGCGGCTTCGACCACCAGGCCTTCGAGCGCGAGTTCGAAAGCGAGTTCGCCAACGACATCCCCACGACGGCGTTCCCCGCGCAGTCCCTGCCGGCCCCGCCGACCACGGCGTTCGCCGCGCAGCCGGGGGCGGCGCTGCCGACCATGGCCATCCCGATGGGGAGGTAGAGAAAAGCCGGGGCGGGGCTGCGCGCGGCGGCCTCCGTCCCTTGCCGGTCACCACGCCCCCTCCGCGGCTGGGCGGTGTGGTGACCGGCCCCAAGCGTCCCCCAGCCCGCCTCGCGTCCGAACGGATCGTGGCGCCCGGCGGGCCAGGAGAAAGTCATCCCGAGGGAACCCGACGCCCCCGGGGTGGCCTTCTTCCGGCGCACCGGGCGGGGGCCCGGGGTCGAGCGTCACGGCGGTTCCCGCCGGGGCGCACGGGCCGTGGCGATCGTTCCGGCGGAAGGGTATGCCGCCGGGGAGGACGCCACGGTCAGGCAGCACCGGTGCACGGCCGTCCCGGGGGCACGGGAACCCCCGGGACGGTCTTTCACTGCTTGCGCCGTGACCACCACGACTCGGCCACGACCAGACCGCCGAGGACGAGCACCGCCACCCCGGCGACGCGCAACCCGGCGTCGGTACCCGAGACGAACGCCGTGAAGACGTCGGACGCGCGGGGAGTCCGGGCGAGCGCTTCGGCCACGGTGTGCGCCCCGCGGGCGTCCGGCGGCAAGGCGGCGGCGAACCGCGCGGTGGACACCGTGCCGACCACCGCGACACCGAGCGCGCTGCCGAACTCCCGGGTGGTCGCCTGCAGCCCGGTGCCGACGCCGGCCTGGGCCGGCGGCAGGGCACCCGCGATCACGCCCGACAGCGTCGGCAACGCCAGCGTCACCCCGATCCCCGTCACGACGAGCCAAGCCGCGTAGGCGGCATACGGGGTGCCCGCGTCGCTCGTCGACAGCCCGAGCAGGCCGGCCCCGACGAACCCGAACGCGCAGGCGACGGTGGCGCCGAGGCCGATCCGCCCGGCCAGGCGCCCCACGTGCCGTCCACCGAGGACGATCGGCACGGTCAGCGGGACGATCCCCAGCCCGGTCGCCAGCACGCCGAACCCCTTGGCGTACTGAAGGAACGACGCGTTGACGTAGAACAGCGCGAACATGCCGAAGAAGATCGCGGTCAGCCCGAGGCAGGCGCTGCGCAGGCCCGCGATCCGGAACAGCCGCGGGTCCAGCAGCGGGTGCACGGACCGCAGTTCGGTGATCACCCAGGCCGCGAACAGCACGACAGCGGCGGCGAAGCTGGTGACGACGACCGCGCTGCCCCAGCCCGCCTCCGGGCCCTGGACGATCCCGAGCAGCAGCGCGACCGACGCGCCGGTCAGCAACACCGCGGCCAGCGGGCCGAGCGGGCGGTCGTGGCGCGACGACACCGGCGTGAACCGCGCGGCCAGCGCGACGAGCCCCAGCGAGACTGCCGCGGCGACGGCGAACAGCCCGCGCCACGAGCCGGCCGTCAGGACCAAGCCGCCGCCGACGTTGCCGGCGACCCCGCCGATGCCGGTCATCGACGCCCAGGTGGCGATCGTCGCCGGTCTGCACGCGGCGGGCACGGCGTGCAGCAGCACGGCGAGCGAGTTCGGCAGCACCGCGGCCGCGCCGATCCCGGTGAGCGCCCGGCCCGCGAGCAGGACGGAGACGTCCGGTGCCGCGGCCGACAGCAGCGTGCCCGCGGCGAACAGCCCGAGACCGGTCAGCAGGACGCCCTTGCGGCCGAACCGGTCGCCCGCCGCCCCGGCGGGGATCACCAGGCAGGCGAACACGATCACGTAGGTGTCGACGATCCAGACCAGGGCGGGCGCCGACGGGTGCAGTGCGCTCGCGGCGAGCAGCGGGACGGCGAGGTTGATCGCCGCGACCATCCCGACGACGAGCACCACCGCGGCGCACATGAGGGTGAGGAGACCGCGCGGCGACGCCCGGCCGGGCGTCGGTTCGCGGATCGGTTCGCGAATCGGAAGCTGAGTGGACATGAACCCGACGGTAGGAAAGCCGGACTCCTGCGCGCGACGCAACTTCGGCAACAGACGTTTGCGTATGCTGCAACTGTGCCCGAGCAGCTCGACCTGAACCTCCTGCGTGTGTTCGACGCGCTCCTGCGGGACGGGAGCGTCACGGCCGCGGCCGAGCGCCTGCACCTGTCCATCCCGGCGACCAGCCGGGCGCTGGGCCGGCTGCGGCGGGCGATGGGCGACCCGATCCTGGTGCGCGCCGGGCGCGGGCTGGCCCCGACGCCGTTTGCGCTGCGCACCGCGCCGCGGGTGCGGTCGCTGCTGGAGGAAGCGGCGTCCCTGGTCAGCACCGACTTCTCGCTCGCCGGCCTCGAGCGGACCTTCACGATCCGCATCAACGACGGCGTGGCCGCGACCCTGGCGACCGCGGCGGCCGAGGCCACGGCGGCGGCCGCCCCCGGCGTCACCCTGCGGTTCGTGGCCGAAGGCAGTGAAAGCACCGACGCCCTGCGCGACGGCTCGATCGACCTGGACATCGGCGTGGGCGGGCCGCCGGCGCCCGACATCCGGACCGCCGTGCTGTACCGCGAACGCCTGGTCGCCGCGGTGCGCGCGGACAGCCCGCTGGGCCGGAACCGCCGTCCGACGCTGGCGCAGCTGTGCCGGCACCCGCACGTCTCAGCCTCCCGCCGCGGCCTGGCCCGCGGGCCGCTGGACGACGTGCTCGCCGCGGCCGGCCTCCACCGCCACGTCGCCGCCGTCGTGCCCACCGCCGCCGTCGCCGCGCTCGTGATCGCTTCGAGCCCGTACGTGGGCCTGCTGCCGCAGCGCCTCGCCGAGCAGTACGGCACCGCGCTCGGCCTCCGCTGGTTCCCGGTCCCGGCGGACCTGCCCGAACTCGAGGTGCACCTGTCCTGGCACGCCCGCCTCGACGCCGACCCGGCCCAGCAGTGGCTCCGCGAAACGCTCCGCGACGCACTCCGCTGACCCCGTGTCGACCCTCCAATCACGAGTGATGCCCCTCCAATCACACGTGCTGCCCCTCCGATCACGAGTGATGCCCCTTCGAGCACGGGGAGGCCGTGCAGGAATGGACGACACGCGTGGCTGGAGGGACGACACGCGTGCTTGGAGGGACGACACGAAAGTCTCCGCGGCCGACGTCCGCTGTGGCACGATTCATCCGTGACCAGCTCCGCCGCCACGGCGCAGTACTTGCGTGACCTCGCGCTGCTGCGGCGTGTCCGGGACCGGATCGACCGGGAGTACGCGCAGCCGCTCGACGTCGAGGCGCTCGCCCGCGGCGTGAACATGTCGGCCGGGCACCTCAGCCGGCAGTTCCGGCGCGCCTACGGTGAGTCACCGTATTCGTACCTGATGACGCGGCGGATCGAACGGGCGATGGCGCTGCTGCGGACCGGTGAACTGAGCGTCACGGAGGTCTGCTTCACCGTCGGGTTCTCGTCGCTGGGCACCTTCAGCACGCGGTTCGCCGAGCTGGTCGGCATGCCCCCGAGCGTCTACCGCGAGCAGCAGGCCGCGGCCACCGTCGGGATGCCGCCGTGCGTGGCCAAACAAGTCACCAGACCGATCAGGAATCGAGAAGCGCGGCCGTCGACGGCCACCTAGGGTGACGACCATGGACGTCACCATTCACTCGAGCTTCCTCCCCCACACCGATCCGGAAGCTTCGCTCGCCTTCTACCGCGACCTGCTCGGCTTCGAGGTCCGCCAGAACGTGAAATACGGCGACATGCAGTGGATCACCGTCGGCCCGCCGAACCAGCCGGACACCTCGATCGTGCTCTCCCCGGTGGCCGCGACGCCCGGCCTCACCGACGACGAGCGCCGCATGATCAACGAGATGATGGCCAAGGGCACCTACGCCAGCGTCAACCTCGCCACCGAGGACCTCGACGCGCTGTTCGCCAAGCTCGAGGCCGGCAACGCCGAAGTCGTCCAGGAGCCGGTCGACCAGCCGTACGGGATCCGCGACTGCTCGTTCCGCGACCCCGCCGGCAACCTGCTGCGCATCCAGGAGCTGCGCTGACCACGACCGCCCCCGCGCACGGCTACCGCGAGGTGCTGCGCGACCGGCGGATCGCCGGGCTCCTGCTGGGGGACCTGCTGGCCAACGTCGGCACCGGCATGCTGCTGGTCGCCATGCCCGTCCAGACGCTGTCGCTGCACGGCGGCGTCCCGCAGGCGATCGCGATCGGGCTGGTGGAAGCCGCGCCGTTCGTGCTGTCCACCGTGCTGGCGCTGGCCATCGGCCTGGGCCGGGTGCGGGTGCCGCCGCGCACGCTGCTCGTCGCCGACTGCGTGCTGCGCTCGCTGACCTTCGCCGCCCTCGGCGTCCTGGCCATCACCGGCCGGCTCACACTGCCGGTGCTGGTCGCCGGGCTCCTCCTCGGCGCGACGTTCCGGCTGGCCGGGTCGAGCAGCCGCCGCCTGCTGGCCACGTTCGCCGCGGGCGACGCCGGCCGCTTCTCGGTCAACGGCCTGCTCGGGCTGAACACGACGTTTGCGCTCTACATCGCCGGGCCGGTGCTCGGCGGGGTCGTCGTCGCGACCGCCGGCGCGGGCTTCGCGCTCTTCGTCGACGCGGGTGGCGCCCTGATCTTGCTGGCCGCCACGCTGGCGTGCGTGCCCCAGCCGGCCGAGACGCCCGCGCGGACCGGGATCTCGGGCTGGCGGATCCTGCGCCGCCGCCCGGTCGCCGCGCGGCTGCTGGTGGTCGAATTCTTCTTCAACTTCCTGTACATGCCCGTCGAAGTCGCATTGCCGCTGTACGTGAGCGGGACGCTGCACGCCGGCGCGTCCGGCCTGGGGGTGCTGTGGGGCGCGCTCGGGGCCGGCGCGTTCCTCGGCGCCGCGCTCGTCAGCCGGCTGCGGAACCTGCCGCAGCGGCCGCTGCTGGTCGCGATCATCGGCCTGTGGGCGCTGTGCCCGATCGCCCTCGCGGTCACCGGCGACCTCACCGTGGCCCTGCTCGTCTTCGGCCTGGGCGGCCTCGTGTACGCGCCGTTCACGCCGGTCGCGTACAGCTTCCTGCAATCCGGGCTCGCCGCCGGGGAACAGCAGCAGGTCGTCACGCTGTGGACGACCGGCGCCACGGTGGCCGCCCCGCTCGGGCTGGCCCTGGGCGGCCCCCTCATCGAACTGACCGGCAGCACCGGCGGGCTCGTGGTGTCCGGCGTGCTGACCCTCCTGCTGCTCCCGATCGCGGCCTGTGACAGCCGGGGCTGTGCCCCGGGCCGGGGGCTCCGCCACCCGGAACCCCCAAAAGCCTCCGGGCGGTGCTCGGGCGCACACCGGAAGGGAACCCCATATGTGCCTCAGCCTGAAAGCGGCCGCGCGGCAGCACTTCCGCGAGCTGACGCTGTTGCGCCGCGTCCGCGACCGCATCGACCGCGAACACGCGCTGCCGCTGGACATCGATTCGCTCGCGGCCACGGCGGAATTGCCCGTCGCATTGTTCGTCCGCCGGTTCCGGGACGCTTACGGGCTTTCGCCGCACGATTACCGGCGGGCCGCCGAAGCCGTCAGGAATCGAGAAGCAGTGGCCGCGGATCCCGCCGTAGCTTGATTCCACCCGCCCGCCCCGGAACGCTGGAGAACCGATGAGCAAGCCCACGAGGAAGAACGCCCCGCACGCGGCCGACAGCCACGACCTGATCCGCGTCCACGGCGCCCGGGTGAACAACCTCAAGGACGTCAGCGTCGAGCTGCCCAAGCGGCGGCTGACGGTGTTCACCGGGGTCTCGGGCTCCGGCAAGAGCTCGCTGGTGTTCAGCACGATCGCGGCCGAGTCGCAGCGGCTGATCAACGAGACCTACAGCACCTTCGTGCAGGGCTTCATGCCGACGCTGGCCCGCCCCGACGTCGACGTGCTGGACGGGATCACCACCGCGATCATCGTCGATCAGGAGCGGATGGGCGCCAACGCGCACTCCACCGTGGGCACGGCGACCGACGCGAACGCGATGCTGCGCATCCTCTTCAGCCGGCTCGGGAAGCCGCACATCGGTTCGCCGCAGGCGTTTTCGTTCAACGTCGCCTCGATCAGCGGTGCGGGCGCGGTCACGATCGAGAAGGCCGGGCGGCAGATCAAGGAACGCCGAAGCTTCAGCATCACCGGCGGGATGTGCCCGCGCTGCGAGGGCCGCGGCCGGGTCAACGACATCGACCTGACCGCGCTCTTCGACGAGAACAAGTCGCTCAACGAAGGCGCGATCACGATCCCCGGCTACAGCATGGAAGGCTGGTACGGCCGCATCTTCCGCGGTTCCGGCTTCTTCGACCCGGACAAGCCGATCAAGAAGTTCACCAAGAAGCAGTTCAACGACCTGGTCTACAAGGAACCGACGAAGATCAAGGTCGAAGGCATCAACCTGACCTACTCCGGCCTGGTGCCCGCCATCCAGCGGTCCATGCTGTCCAAGGACGTCGACTCGCTGCAGCCGCACATCCGCGCGTTCGTCGAGCGAGCAGCCACCTTCACCACCTGCCCGGACTGCGACGGCACGCGGCTGTCGGCCGAGGCCCGGTCGTCGAAGATCGACGGGATCAGCATCGCCGACGCCTGCGCGATGCAGATCAGCGACCTCGCCGCGTGGGTCGGCAAGCTGTCCGAGCCGTCGGTCGCGCCGCTGCTGGACGCGCTGAAGCACACGCTCGACTCGTTCGTCGAGATCGGCCTCGGCTACCTCTCGCTCGACCGTCCATCCGGGACGCTGTCGGGCGGCGAAGCCCAGCGCACCAAGATGATCCGGCACCTCGGTTCGTCGCTGACCGACGTCACCTACGTCTTCGACGAGCCGACGATCGGCCTGCACCCGCACGACATCCAGCGCATGAACGACCTGCTGCTGCAGCTGCGCGACAAGGGCAACACGGTGCTGGTCGTCGAGCACAAGCCGGAGGCGATCGCGATCGCCGACCACGTCGTCGACCTCGGTCCGCACGCCGGCAGCCACGGCGGTGAAGTCGTGTTCCAGGGCACTGTGGACGGTCTGCGGTCCAGCGGCACGCTGACCGGGCGGCACCTCGACGACCGGGCGTCGCTGAAGCCGTCGGTGCGGTCGCCGTCGGGATTCCTGGAAGTGCGCGGGGCCTCCACGCACAACCTGCAGGATGTCGACGTCGACATCCCGCTCGGTGTGCTGGTGGTCGTGACCGGGGTGGCGGGCTCGGGCAAGAGCTCGCTGATCCACGGTTCGGTGTCCGGCGGCGAAGGTGTGGTGACGGTCGACCAGACGGGCATCCGCGGCTCGCGCCGGAGCAACCCGGCGACGTACACGGGCCTGCTGGAGCCGATCCGCAAGGCGTTCGCCAAGGCCAACGGCGTGAAGCCGGCGCTGTTCAGCGCCAACTCCGAAGGCGCCTGCCCGAACTGCAACGGCGCCGGCGTGATCTACACGGACCTGGGCATCATGGCCGGCACCGCGACCCCGTGCGAGGTGTGCGAGGGCAAGCGGTTCAACGCCGACGTGCTGGAGTACACCTTCGGCGGCCGCGACATCAGCGAGGTCCTCGGGATGTCGGTGGCCGAGGCGTCGGAGTTCTTCGCTTCCGGCGACGCCGCACTGCCGGCGGCGCAGAAGATCCTGACGCACCTGTCCGACGTCGGCCTCGGCTACCTGACGCTGGGCCAGCCCCTGACGACGCTGTCCGGCGGCGAGCGCCAGCGGATCAAGCTGGCCACGCACATGGCGGAGCAGGGCGGGGTGTACGTCCTCGACGAGCCGACGGCGGGCCTGCACCTGGCGGACGTCGAGCAGCTGCTGGGCCTGCTGGACCGCCTGGTGGACGCGGGCAAGTCGGTGATCGTCATCGAGCACCACCAGGCGGTGATGGCCCACGCGGACTGGATCGTCGACCTCGGCCCGGGCGCAGGCCACGACGGCGGGCGGGTCGTGTTCGAGGGCACGCCGGCGCAGCTGGTGAAGGCGCGCAAGAAGACCCTGACGGGCAAGCACCTCGCGGAGTACGTGCGCTAGATCGAGCGGGACTCCGCCTTGAACGGCTGGGCCGACCAGCCGAACAGCGCGACGTCGTAGTCACCGGTCGAGACGCGGCCACCCTTGAGGAA
>NZ_JBFBBT010000031.1:0-89768 GCF_040682815.1 Amycolatopsis sp. NPDC051102 | reverse complement strand
GCCGACGAGCCGGACGCGGACGAGGCCGACGACGCGGACGACGCCGACGAGGCCGACGAGCCGGACGCGGACGAGGCCGACGACGCGGACGACGCCGACGAGGCCGACGAGCCGGACGCGGACGAGGCCGACGACGCGGACGACGCCGACGAGGCCGACGAGCCGGACGCGGACGAGGCCGACGCCGACGAGGCCGACGACGCCGACGAGCCGGACGCGGACGAGCCGGACGCCGACGAGCAGTAGCCAGCCGAATTACCCCGACTTCCCGGGGGCCGGGAGACGACCCGGCCCCCGGGTTTTCGCGCGTGAGCGGATGTCCGCAGCCCGGCGCATCGAGCGCCGGCCTGCGGCCGCCGCCGGGGCGCGTCACCACCCCGTCGTGGTTCCGCGGCCCCGGGGAATGTCGAGCGGAGCTCGCCTCACCCCGCGGCCGGCCGCCCGCCACCGGGTCAAGGCCCCCCCATCTCCACCGTTCCGATCGGAAGGTCACACGACCCCGCGACCCACTCGTCGAGGAGCACGTCGTGATGCAGCTCGTATCGGCCGGAGGGAGATCTGAATCAGGCGGTTAAGTGACTAACGTGTCTTTAGTTTAGTAGCGGATACGGAACTAAAGACACCGTTGACTGGACACATAAGATACTTAAGGCGTATCGTCTCTCCGCATGAGCGATGGAGAGCGCGGCGAAGACGCTTCGAGTACCTGCCAGTACCCCGGCGGGGACTACCCGAGCGAGTGCAGCCGCCCGACCGCGCCGGACCCGGACACCGGACGCCCCACGAAGTACTGCTACGCGAAAGACGGCTCGGGCCCGCTTCACTCCAAGGGCAACGCGTGGAAGGAACGCAACCGGCGGCAGAAGGCGGGAGTCCTCGTCGGCACAACGGCCACCGGCCGGGAGCAGGCTGCACTCGACACCGTCGATCCGCACGACTCCACCGCGCCGCAGACGCGGGCTCACATCGGAGTCGACATGAAGCTGTCGGATCTTCCGCGGCGGATGCAGGAGTTTATGGACTACCTGCGGGATCTGGTCGCCGATGCCGCGACAGCCGGTGACGTCGAGGCCGCGTCGGCAGAAGTCGAAGAGGTCCGCCAGGACGCCAACGCGAAGGTGGCCGAGGCGCAACGGGAGCTGACCGGCGAGCAACGCCGCCGGCGGCAGGCCGAGGCACGCGCCGAACAGGAGGCCACCGCGCGGGCTGAGGCCGATGCCGCGGCTGCCGATGCCGTTGCCGAAGCCGAGCGCATCCAAGTCGATGCGGCCGCGGAAATCGAGGCCGCGAAAGCGGCGGCAACCTCCGAAGTCGAAGCCGCGAAGGCGGCCGCAGCCGCCGAAGTCGAAAGTGCGCGTGCGGACGCTGCAGCCAAGGTTGAGAACGCCAACCGCGCCGCCGAGGCTGCCGCCGCCAGCGAGACCGCCGCGAAGAGCGAGGCCGAGCGCATCCGGGTCGAATCGGCTGCCGAAGTAGAACGGATTCGCCGAGAGGCCGAGGCCAGCGTTGAAAGCGTCCGCACGGACGCCGCGCAGGCAGTGGCCGCCGCGAAGCGGGATGCGGACGCGGAGATGACCCGCGTTCGTGCGGAGGCGGAGGCCCAGGTCCGGGCCGCGAACCAGGACGCATCGGAAGCGCGCACCGCCCAGACTCGTGCCGAAACCGAGCTGGAAAGCGTCAAACGAGCGGCCGCCGAAGACCGGACGACCGTCGAGAACCTCCGCTCCGAACTCCACGACGTCCGCGAACAACACCGCACCGAGGTGACCGAGATCCGGCGAGACGGTCGCGCCGACCGCGAACAACTACGCGCCGACCACGCGGTCCAACTTGCAGACCTGCGGAGCGCGCTCAGCGCTCGCGACGAGGTCATTGAGGGACTTCGGCAGCAGCTCGAAGCGAGGCGCGCAGCCGCCGAGCCAGAACCCGGCTCATCCGCGCCATCCCCCGGCAGTCGTCCGAAGAGGCCGTGAGCCAAACCTGCCCACGATGAATCACGCCGCCGGTGCGCGCGATGCCGCCTGAATCACCGCTGGCCGGAGTCCGCGGACGGCACCGCCGTTCTCTGGCCATCCGACGCTGACGATCCAGGCGTGCCGCGGTCGGCCGTGTTGTCGCGGCGGGGACGAACGGGGGACATGCCGAGCTGACGAAGTTCCCGGGCAGCCCAGCCGCCCGCCGTCGCGTCTTTCCAGGCGGCCGCTCGTGCTTGCCCAGCCGCCGCGGCCGCACGCGTGGCGGCCTCGACCACTTCGTCCAGCGGCCCGGTTAAGTCGGGTGGCGCGGCCTTCCGCACCCGCTTCGCGTCCGTCAGCAGCTCGTCGAGCTGCACCGCGGATTCTGTCGCCTTGTAAAGCCGCGTGATCAGCTGCATCCGCGCAGCCGCCTTCTCCTTTTGCAGCGCAGCGGCTGCGTCAAGCGTGGTGTCAGTCCCCATGCCGCTCCACCGTACGTGCATCCGCGGCAACAGGCCCGGGACCCGAGAGTCAGCTACGGGGGCGACCAGTGCGCCACCGGCAAGTCAACTCGGCGGAATTCCGTTCCGGTGTGTGCCTGTGATTGCCCGGCGCATCGAGCGCCAGGCAATCACCCTCGCAGGGCGGCGCACCTTGGCTGCCACGGCCGAACGCGGCCGGCGCGGTGCGAAGGCAGTGCGCCGGGCGCCGTCTTGTTGACGACGGTCCCGGGTGGCCTGCGGTTGCCCGGCGCATCGAGCGCCGCCCAACCGCCCTCGCAGGGGCGCCCTCGCGCCGTCAGCGCTCCGCTCAGGAGCAAGATAGGGTTTTCCATAGGAAAACCGGACATGGGCGGCGGCGGTTGTGGCAAAATAGACACCACGTCCCTGGGGAGGTCCGGCATGACGACAACGCGACGCAGAGAGCGCCTGGACGGCGAACGCCGCACCGAACGCACCGGACCAATCGACTGGGCCCCGTCCGAACTGGTCATGATCCAAGAGGCCGCGGACGCGCGAGGCCAGTCCCTTGTCACATTCATCGCGAAGTCCGCATTGGCCGTCGCCACCGGCCGCTACCGCGTCACCTCGGGTGCCGACGGGCACGGCTTGAACGGCGAGCAGGTCGCGTTGCTCCGCCAAGTCGTCGAACAGCAGATGCAGTTGCGGCGCCTGCTGGCCAACGCCGCCGGGTCACTCAACCAGCTCGCAGCCGGCGCGAACTCCGGCAACCCGCCGACCGCCGCGGCGAACGACGCCGCCCGCCAGTACTTGCTGACCCAGCTCGCCGAACACGACCGGGTTACCGCCCGGCTGCTCGACCTGGTCGACCCGGAGTAGGGAGCGCGCGGTGATCGTGAAGGAAGCCCCGCGCGGCTCGCACACCGCCGGCCTGCTGGCCTACCTCTACGGGCCAGGCAAGGGACCGGAGCGCGGCGGCACCGTGCACGTCAACCCGCGCACCATCGCCAGCTGGGACGGCCTACCCGAACTACACGTGCCTCAGCAGCGCGCCGACGGCGGCCAGTCCATCCGCGCGATAGCGCGCACGCTTGACGTCCCCGCCCGGCTCGCCGGACGGTCGAAGACCGGCCGGACCGGGCACCTCATCGTCGCCAACAGCCACGACGACCCGGTGCTCACCGATGGGCAATGGAGCGAAATCGCTGAGACCACGATGCGCCGGGCCGGACTCTGGAAAGGCCCGGACGACGAGGCCGGCGTCCGCTGGATCGCCGTCCGACACGACGACAACAGCATCCACATCACGTTCTCGCGCATCCGCGAAGACGGAAGCGATGTCGGCTACATCAACTACACCCGGGCCTGGGAAAGTATGCGGCACGAGTACGAAGCCCGCTTCACGCTGACCCCGACCGGGCACGCTGACGGCACCAGCCGCAGGCCTTACCACCAGGCCGAAGCGAGCCGGGCGAAGGTCGAACAGCACAAGGCCGGCGGAGACCCGCACGCCCTTCCCGACACCGCGCAGCTGCGGCACTGGTGCACCGTCGTGGCACTGGAAGCAGGCAGCGAAGACGTCTTCGCCGATCGGCTCCGCGCGGCTGGCATCACCGTCGCCGAGCAGCGCGACCAGGCGGGCGAGATCGTCGACTACCGCGTCGGTGTCCGCGCGGACAGCGCTGGGCAGCCGATCCTCTACAACCTCGGCAAGCTCGCTCCGGAGCTGCGCCTGCCCGAACTGCGCGCCGCATGGGCGAACCCAGCGGACCACTCCCCCGAGTCGATCTCGGCCGCGGTGTCGGCGCTCGAACGAGCTGCAGCGACCGGGCCGGACGATCCGACCGACGCCGAACTCGCGCTCATCGGCAAGGCTGTTCGCGAAGTCCTCCACGCTGCCGCGGCCTATACCGAGCTCGGCGAACTCCGCGCGGCCGCCGAAGCGGCCGAGCGCGCCAGCCGCCTCGCCGCGGAGATGCCCGTCATGCCGGCGCTCGGGCGCGGCCCGGCCACCGAGATGGCTCGCGATCTCCGGGTGGCCACGGGTGCGCTGCTGAGGTCGCACCGCGGCGACGAGCGCGACGACGATACCGCCGCTCGCGTCGTGATCGCGGTAGCGTCGGTTCTAGTGCAGGTGGAGGCCTGGCACGAACTCGCCGACCGGCGCGCAGCCGCGCACGCCGCCGTCACCGCTCGCGAGCGTGTCCTGGAAGCCCGCCGAGCGCTCACCAGCCACCGACCGGCTGAACCGCAGCCGGTCAGGCGCCAGCCCGCGAGGGCCGGAGCCGACCACAGCGCCGCCAGGGCGACGATCTCCCGGCCACCGACCGCGCCGCCGGAGGTCCCCCGCCGCCGCTGAACCGCACCAGGGGGCACCACCATGACCAGAACGGAAGAACTGCCCGACCTCATCCCCGGCGGCCACGTCACCCAGGTCGCCACCGCCACGACGACCCTTGCGCAGCTCTACGGCCTCCGCCGGGACGCGATCGAACGCCAGCACCTCGAGGAGATGCGTGATCTGCAGCGTCAGCAGGAACGACGGGAAGCGCTGCAGCGGCAGGAAGAACGCGACCAGCAACGCCAGGTAGAGCGGCAGGCCGACAAGGCTGAACGCCGCCAGGACCAAGCCGACCGCGACCAGGTCCTGCAGCAACGGCGGGAAGCCGATAAGGCTGAACGCCGCCAGGACCAGGCCGATCGTGATCGGAAGATCGAGGAGCGGCGGGCGGCCGACAAGCAGGAGCGGCGCCAGGAGGCGGCCGTACGCGACGCCAAGATAGATGAGCGCAATCGGCAGCGCGAGGCCGAGATGGCCGCCCGAGAGCAAGAGCGACGCCGCAACCGCATCGGCCAGCTCGAAGGCCGTGCCGAGCGCGCCAAGCTCGACGTTGGCGAGGCGATCGGCGAGCTCCGCGAGGCCGAGCGGCGACTGGAGTGGTTGAAGAAGGAGGCCGTGCTCAAGCACGACGAGTTCGCCGAGGCGCTCGACAACAAAGCCCCGAAGTGGCAGCTCCAGAGGGCCGACGACAACGCCCGGCGAGCGGACGAGGAAGTCCGGCGCGGTGGCGCACACGTCCGGAAGGCCGAGGGGCGCGTCAAGCGGGCCGAGGCCGCGTACCGCCGCGAACTCGATGCCCTGACCGAGGCTCAGCGCGACTACAACAGCCACACCGAGGCCGGGCAGCAGACGACCGAGCAGGAACAGGCGGCAACGAACGACCCCGCAGCCGCCGGGCAGCAGACGACCGAGCAGGAACCGGCGGCGGGTAAAACACAGGCCGAGCAGGAACAGGCGGCGACGAACGACCCCGCAGCCGAGCAGTCACCGACCGAGCAGCCACCGACCGAGCAGACCCCGGAGCCAACTCCGGGTGACTCTCTCGTCATCGCGGACACCGAAGGTGCCGAAGCCCTGGAAGCCGCCCGGCACGTAGTGACCCCTGCAGAAGGCCACGCAGCCGCGAAGGGCACTAGTTCGACCACAGCCGCTGCTCCCCCGGCGGCCGTCCAGGAGCAGACGCCCAGGAAGACGCGATGACCTCCGCCGACATCCCCGAGCCTGACCTCGACGCCTCCGCCGTCGCCGCTCGGGTTTTCACTCCCGCCGACGCCGACGCCGACGCCGACGCCGACGCGTCCTCAGTGGACGTCGCGCGACTTGCTCAGCTGGAGAACACCGTCGAGCTCATCACGAAACGTCTGCGGAGGGTTGAAGCAGACCTGGCTGCACTGAAGACAGCGAGCAACACGTGATTCAGCGTGGATCATGTCTTCCCGTCGATTCAGCCTGGATCACGCCTTCTCCCACCATCTCGGCCACCGGGGTTCTATGCGCAGCCCCGCCGCTTCCTGATGCGAACACGGACTGGCCGGCGCCCTCGGCGTTGCGATCTTCGCCCAAAACGCGGCAGCGCCCGGCTCCTCAGGCGGGTTCGCGCTCCAGGCAAACCCGCTCCCCCGGGCGGCCGCCGCGTGGGTCAGGACGCGGCCAACGCCGCGGCGGCGGTGCCGAACCTCGACGTGCAGGCCGAGCAGCAGACCGCATCGGTCGACCGAACACAACGACAGCTCGACGTGACCGTAGATGGTGGCACCCCAACGCAACTGGATCAGCCCGACACCGGCCCGGACGTCGGGCGGGACCGCCACGAGCTGCAGCCGCCGCGGCTGGACGCGGTCTTCGGTGACCTGCGCGGAGGCTGACGGGTCGACCAGCGCCCACCGGCCGTGGCCCGGCTGGTTCTCGCAATGCCGGCACACAAGTTCGCGGACGCCGTAGTCCTGATTCGGGGTTTCCTGCACCATCCCGGACTGCAACCGGTGCCCAGCCGGGCACCGGCGGGGCAGGTCCTGCGGGCCGTCCAGCGGCCGGGCCCACGGCCAGAGCGGGACGTCGAGGAACCGCCCAGCCCGCGCGGCGCCCGCCCCGGCACCGTCACGACGACCGGCCGGATCAGCGGAAATCACGGCTGCGTCCGGCGAGAGCGCGCAGATCCAGCGGCGTGATCTGGTCGGCGACCACCGAGGCGGTGCCCTGGGTGACCTGGGCCTGGCCGCGGATCACCAGCGCCGAGCTCGTGGCCAGGACCTGCTTGAACCGGGTCCAGGTGCTGGGGTGGACGATGACGTTGATCATGCCGGTCTCGTCTTCGAGATTGAGGAAGGTGATCCCACCGGCGGTGGCCGGGCGTTGCTTGTGGGTGACCGCGCCGCCGACCTTGATCCGGCTGCGGTCGGCGACGTCGAGCACGCGGGCGGCCGGGACAACGCCGAGCCCGTCGAGGTGCTCGCGGACGAACTCCACGGGGTGGCGGTCCGGAGTGATGCCGGTGGCCCACACGTCGGCGGCAGCGACCTCGAGGGCGGTCATGCCCGGCAGCGCGGGCGCGTCGACGCCGGTGGCGATGCCGGGTAGGTGCCCGGCCCGCGTGCGGGCCGCCGCCCCGGCCGCCCAGAGCGCCTGCCGGCGATCCGGACCCAGCGCGGTGAATGCGCCGGAGGTGGCCAAGGCCTCGGCGAGAGGCTGCCCGAGCTGCACCCGCTCGGTCAGCTCGCCGATGCTGGCGTACGGGCCGTTCGTGTCGCGTTCGGCGACGATTGCCTCGGCGACGTCGGTGCCGACCTGGCGGATCCCGGCCAGCCCGAGCCGCAGCGCCACCCCGCCCGTCGACGCCGGGTCTAACTCGAGCGTGGCGTGGACCAGCGAGGCGTTGATGTCCGGCTCGCGGACGAGCACGCCGTGCCGGCGGGCGTCGGCGACCAGCGACTGCGCGGAGTAGAACCCCATCGGCTGCGCGCGCAGCAGCCCGGCGCAGAACGCCGCCGGGTAGTACCGCTTGAACCACGCCGACGCGTAGACCAGCAGTGCGAAGGACATCGAGTGCGCCTCCGGGAACCCATACCCGGAAAAGGCGTGGATCTGCTCGAAGATCCGCTCGGCGAGCGTCCGGTCGATGCCGTTGGCCGCGCACCCGTCGAAGAAGCGCGCCATCAGCGCCATCATCTTCGCGTCCGAGCGCTTCGCGCCCATCGCCCGGCGCAGCTGGTCGGCCTCGGCCGCGGTGAACGAGGCGACGTCGCGGGCCATCTGCATGACCTGCTCTTGGAACAAGGGCACGCCGAGCGTGCGGTCCAAGCTGTCGGCCAGCAGCGGGTGGGCGTGGCTCCAGGTCTCCTCAGCGCGTCGGCGGCGGATGTAGGGGTGCACTGATCCACCCTGGATCGGTCCGGGGCGGATCAGCGCGACCTGGACGACCAGGTCGTAGAACTTCCGTGGCCGCAGCCGGGGCAGCGTGCCGAGCTGGGCGCGGGACTCGACCTGGAACACCCCGATCGCGTCGGCCTCGCACAGCATGTCGTAGACCGCCTTGTCGGCCAGGTCCAGCTCGCCGAGGTCGACCTCGCGGCCGTGGTGCTGGGCGACGAGGTCGATGCTGTAGCGCAGCGCCGAGAGCATCCCGAGCCCGAGCAGGTCAAACTTGACCAAGCCGATTTCGCTGCAGTCATCCTTGTCCCACTGCAGGACGGTGCGATCCTTCTTGGTTGCCCATTCGACAGGGACGATCTCCGAGACCGGGGTGTGGGCGATGACCATCCCGCCGGAGTGCACCCCGAGGTGGCGCGGGGAGTCCTCCAGCCGCGCGGCCAGCTCGCGGACGTCGTCGGGGATGCCGTGCCCGCGCTCGTCCGGTTTGTCGGCGTCGGCGACGCGGTGCCACCGGTCGATGGCCTTGGCGAAGGCGTCCTGCTGGCCGGGGCTGTGCCCGAGCGCCTTCGCCGCGTCCCGGACCGCGTACTTCGCGCGGTAGGTGATGACGTTGGCGACCTGGGCGGCGTGCAGCCGGCCGTGTCGTTCGTAGACGTACTGGATCGCCTCCTCCCGGCGGTCGGATTCGATGTCGACGTCGATGTCCGGCGGCCCGTCCCGTTCCGGCGCCAGGAACCGCTCGAAGAGCAGGCCCCACCTGACCGGGTCGGCGTTGCAGATCTTCAACGCGAAGCAGACCGCGCTGTTGGCCGCCGAACCGCGACCCTGAGCGAGGATCCCGCGGGAGTGGCAGAAGCGGACGATGTCCCACACCACCAGGAAGTAGCCGGGGAAGTCGAGCTCGGCGATGACCTTCAGCTCGTGCTCAAGCTGGGCGTAGGCCTCCGGCGCGTCGGCCCGGGTCCCGTAGCGGGCGGCCGCGCCCTCCATGACGAGGTGACGCAAGTAGGCGGCCTCGTCGGCGTGGCCGGACGGTACAGGGAACGGCGGCAGCTGCGGCGCGACGAGGGCCAGGTCGAACGAGCACTCGACCCCGAGCGCGGCGGCGCGGCCGACCGCGCCGGGGTAGCGGCGCTCGAACGCGCGCAGCTGTTCTTGCCCGGAGCGCAGGTACGCGGTCCCGGCCGCAGGCAGCCAGCCCTCCAGCTCCTCGACCGACCGGCGCGCGCGGATCGCGGCGACGGCATCGGCGTGCCACGCGTCGTCCGGCCTCGCGTAGTGCACGTTGTTCGAGACCACCGTCGGCAGCGTCAACTCGCGGGCCATGGCGGCCAGGTGGTCGTTGTGGGTGCTGTCGAGCGGCTGACGGTGGTCGATCAGCTCCACCGCGACGTTGCGGTGCCCGAACCGGTCGACCAGCAGCGCAAGTTCCGCGGCGGCCGCGGCCGGGCCGCGCTGGATGAGGGCCTGGCGGACGGCGCCCTTGCGGCAGCCGGTCAGCACCTGCACGTGCCCGGCCAGCTCGTCGACGACCTCGGCGACGTCGTAGACCGGGCGGCCCTTCTCCTTGCCGGCGAGCTGGGCGTGGGAAATCACCCGGCACAACCGCCGGTAACCCTCGATGTCGCGCGCCAAGACCAGCAGGTGCGTGCCCTCCGGGTCCGGGATGCCGGCCTGCGGCGCGGACAACCCGAGGCTCAGCTCCGCGCCGTACCCGGCGCGGATCCCGAGCTCGCGCGCGGCGACGCTGAAGCGGACGGCGCCGTACATGCCGTCGTGGTCGGTCAGCATGACTGCATCCAGCCCGAGCCGGGCGGCCTCCTCGACCAGAGCTTCGGGCGAGGACACACCGTCGAGGAAGCTGAAGTACGAGTGCGTGTGCAGCTCGGCGTAGGGGCGCCGGAGCCCGCCCGCGCCGTCGTCGCTGCTGCGCCGTACCGGCACGTCCGCTGGTGCGCGGTAGCCGTCGCGCTTGCGGCTCCAGGCCGGGGAGTCGCCACCGTCGCCCGGCACTGGGGGGCGGCCGGACGCGATGCGCTCGATCTCGCGCCAACTGCGTCCCGCGCCGCCGTTGAACCTGGACACCACACGACTCCCACACGCCACGAGCACCGCGGGGAAGGCGGTAGCCACACCATCACAACCTGCTCGAACACTTGTTCCAGAGGTGTCGTCATCATGCGGCGGACCAGCAGCTACAGTCAAATCGAGCCGTGCAGGTGCGGCCAAACGGGTCACTGCCGGAACGGCACCAGGGAGGTCGTCACGATGTCGAGCACCACCGAATCCGCCGACGACCCAGTCGTCGCGGCCGCGCAGCGAATCATGGACGCGGCCGAGGCCGAGGGCATCCCGCGCAACGAGGTCCTCACCGTCGTCAAGGCGGTGTACACCGTCCGGACCGGCGGCGTGACGAGCGTGGAGTTGGTCGACAAGCCGGCGTTCCGGCGTCGGCGCTTGGCCCACGTCGTCGGCACTGAGCTGTACAACCCCACCCTCAAGCCCGAGGAGATCTACCGCGCGGTGGTCGGTGAGTTGCCGTCGCGGCGAACCTCAGCGAGTTGACGCTCCGGCGAAACGAGTGCCGCCAGGCAGGCCACCGAGGGCTGACGTGCTCGAGCATCGATACCGCCTGCATCGGCGTCGGGCGGCGTTGCGCCCATGCTGAGCATTTAGTCCATAAAGCAGATTATGTACTGAATGCGGAAGTTGGGGCGCCCCGGTCCTCGCCTTCGGCTACCATCGCGCACGCCCCTACAGAATGGTTCAGACGATGAAATCCGGTTAACGCTTACGTCGCGGCCGCGCTGGGGTTGGGCACCCTCGCCGCCATAGTGCGACTCGCCACGATGGCCCAAGCGCTGTGGTTCCTCCGCTGGTTGATCAAGACCGGCGCGGAGAACGAACGTGTTCTACGGCTCGCCCTTCCGATCCTGAAGGCCCTGCCCGGCCTGCTTCGCGAAGACAGGCGCTGGGCTGCCTCCCTCCGCCAGCTGCTCCCCCGGCCTCCGACGGCCGGCGACGAGGACAGCGCGGACGGGGGTGATGCGCCCCGCTGATCTTCGCCCGGCGCGGCGCCGTATCGAGCCCGCGTCGGGCTCACCCCTCCGAGCGCCCACATCCTGGGAGGACTGGCCTGTTTACGGCGTATGATCGAGCCTTGACGCAGAGCCGCCCCCCGGCGGCAACCAGGGGGCGAACTCGTTCTGCGGTGCTGCGTTAGTGCCGGGTCCAGTTCTCGAAAATCTTGCCCAGCACGATCAGCAGCTTGAGGGCGAGACCGGCCCAGCGGGTCGGTCCGTCCTCGTTACCGCGGCTGCCCTTACTCATCTGGGCTCCTTTCGGCAGAGCTCCCAGGGGGGAAGCGACCCTCGAAGCCGGCTGGCTCCTGGGCGTACTCGCCTCGCGGTGAGCGCCATTACATAAGGGTACGAACCGACGCCATCTTTCTCTTCAGGTGAGACGCTTCAGGCCATTTTTCTCGGTATGTGAGACGCCTTACCTTGCGCACATCCCTCGCTACCCCGCTTCACCTGCGGTTTCTGCTTTCCGGCGCCTATGGCGCCTCACCAGTGCAGTCCCCGGTCCAGCACCAACCGCTGTGGGTGCCCTTCCTGCACCACGCGTTCGTGAGCGGAACGAGCCGCCCCGTGGTTGACGACCACGCGGACAAGCTGCACCGACTGCGCAACCGGGTCGCGCACCACGAGCCGCTGACCAGTGTGGACTTGAAAGACCGGTGCAGCCGCGTGCTCGCGCTGGCCGGCCTGCTCGACCCGTCGTTGGAGGCCTACATCGCCGCCAACAGCTCGTGCCCTCAGCTCTTGGCGGCACGTCCCTGCTAACGCGCCGTCCGGCACGCTGGTCCTCGCTCGCCACGTCCCGGAAGGTGCCGTGCGCGGGCCGCTTCTCGTCGAGTGTGGATACCCGCAGGTCAGCGAGCCGTCAAAAGATCTTGAAACTTCTTTGCACGCTCGGCGCCCCGGCGACTCTCTATGAGGTTGTACAGGCGGATGAGAATCCACCACCACCCACGAGATCCCCGGGAGGGGGGACGTCGCGATGTCGAATCTCGACTTCGAAGCGTTCTTCGCTGACGACCACCCCCGACTAGTGGGGTTTCTGATCAGGCTCGGCTACCCACTTGCTATAGCCGAGGAATCTGCGGCGGAGACGATGTTCAAGGCGCACAAGAAGTGGGCCGTGATCGAACATCCGAAGGCATGGGTACGCAAGGTCGCGTCCCGGGAGGCGATGAACCAGTCGATCCGGGAGACCGAGGACCGCCGGCGGTCGGCCGAGAGCTCATGGCTCCTGCACGAGACCGGCGACGACTCGACCGGATCGGTCGACGCCCAATTGCTGCGCGATCAGCTGTTGCAGTCGCTGCCGGGGGACCGCCAACGCGAAATCATGGCGTGGACCTTCGACGGATTCGAACCTACCGAGATCGCGAACGCACTGGGGATCGAACCGGAGTCGGCGAGGTCCTCTCTGCGCTATGCGCGTGCCAAGATCAAAAAGCGGTGGGACCAGCTGAACCAGCACACTGAAGGAGGTGCCTGAGATGGACCGCAACGAGGAGGCCTTCGACGCCTGGCTCACCGGCCAGCGCGAGGAATTCGATGCTGCCGTGCGTCAGCGCGTGGACAGCGCCGCGGTTCTTCGGGCCATCAAGCATCGGTCCGCGCGGGAAGCACGCCGCGAGATCGACGAACGGGTCGCCGTAGCCGCCACGACCGGCGCGCTGCCGGACTCGGGCCCGGAATGGCCCAGCGGCCGCTGGGAACACGTCGATGCCGACTTCGCGCAGCTGGCCGAGAAGGCCAGCCTGCAGACCTACTCGGAAGTCCTGGCCGCGTGGCACCACAAGACCACGGTCGAGACGGTGTGCAAGCTGCGCCGCGTGCAGTCGGCCGTGCCGGAGCCCGATTGGCAGGACTACGGGTTCAACGACTGCGAGCTGTTCACGGCGTTGTCCCGGGGTCAGCGCGGGGCATTGGTGCGGATCATTTCCCTGGTCCGCCCGTTGGCCTACCGCTACACCCGCGCCCGGCTCAGCGTGCTCGGTGTGTCGCTGGAAATCACCGACGAGCTGGCTCAGCGAGCATTGGAGGGCCTGGTCTCGAAGCTACCCACCTACCGATATCGCGATGGGCAACCGTTTCTGCGGTTCGTCTATCTCGTGCTCAAGGTGGAGGTCGGCGAGGCCAGCCGCACGCATCAACGGCTACCCCAGCCGGAGCTGAATCCGACGGCCGAGGACGCAGAACCTGTCGCTGCTCAACTTGCGACGATGCTGGGCACCCTGCCGGTACAGCAGCGGGAAGTTCTGGTCTTGCTCATCGTCGTGGGGCTATCGGCGAAGGAAACCGCGACCGCGCTGGACATGACTCCGGGGGCAGTACGGCTTGCTCAGCAACGCGCGCTTGCGCACCTGCGCAAGAAGATCCTGAAATCCGAGATGCCACGGATCGAATAGCCCGTTGGCAGGGTCTCGGACCGGGCACGGTTGGATCCGGCGATCGGCCGGGCGTGTCCGGGCCGGCTGCACCTCGGTGGTGTTGCCGGCTTCAGGCCCGCGGGCCGGAGGTGATCTCCTTCCCCTTACCGGTGACCTTGCGGTGCACCGCCTTACCCGCCTTGGTCAGCCCATAGGCGCCGCCACCGCCGAGGCCGACCCACGGGCCCGCCACCCAAATGATCACCCCGATCGTCGCCAACGCGACGATGATCCAGATGGTGATCCTGGCGAACTGGCTCCAGCTCGCACTGTCGTTACTGCCGGCCCCGAGATCGACGAGCCGGAAGGCGAGACGCCACCCAGCGTGATCGTGCGGAGCGGCACCGGTCGGAAGCGGGGGCGGGTCGCCGCCGTTCCCTCCACTCAAGGGTTGCTCTTCGCTCATGCCGTTGAGAGGGCGTAGCAGGCTGCAACGTGCAATCGGGTGAACACCCACTGCGCACAGCAACATCGATCTGCCGGTACGTAACCAAGTGGAGGCAGGCAACGCACGGTGACTGTAGGCGTGCCCATGCTGCCCCCACCGGGTCGTGCTCGCTCAAAAGAAGCAGGTAAGGGTTAGGCCGACCGGCCGGTAGATGGCGTCATGCGGCCTGCATCACCGTCGAGCGGTGTTGCTGCACCCTTGCTGACGGGGTCAGTCCATACCCCGCTCGCCGGACGGCGGGCGTGCGACATAAGTGCGACATCGCCCGGCCAGATCCGTGCGACGCTCGAAGGCATGGACGCACCCGAGAACCCGGAGATCGCCGCGATGCGCACGGCGTACGTGGCGCTGACCCGGCTCGACGAGACGCGCCGACGTCGGGCGATGCGTTGGCTGGTGTCGAGGTTCGACGCCGAGCACGCCGCGCGGGCGGCCGCGGCGGTCAGTGCACCGGGAACCCCTCCGGGTCATTGCCTCCGCCGCGTTTGCGGCCCAGGGACTTGAGGAAGGCGTCTTCCCCCGGTGTTGGTGCTCGGGCGATGATGCCGTCCGCCGCGATCTGCAGGCGCATCGAGTAGGCCCGGTTGGCATCCGGCGTGCCGTCAGGGCCGTCGAGCACGTCCAGCACGATCCGACCGGTCGGGCTCTTGGGATCATCGGCGACCCGGACATACCAGCTCGACACCGATCCCGTGATGATGTAGCCGTGCCAGTTGCGATGCCGGATGGTACGCCGTTGCTCTCGCCATCCGCGGAGCTGCTTGAAGATCCACACGAGCACGCCGGCCACGATGGACAAGCCGCTGAGTATCGTGGCGATCCAGGCGCCGTCCTGGAGCAAGCTCGGTTCGGGCACGCTGTTCATGCGCACAATCTGCCAGCCCGCCCGCCGATGCGCTTCTGGACCTCAGCCGAGCCAGGTGCGCGAGGGTCCGGCCTGGTCGGCCCGAACGAAAGCCGGTGATGCAGGCGGTATCGTCACGACGTTTCGAGCGCGATCGGGTCGAATCCGTTCTCCAGGTACACGAACCGACCAGAGTCCACGACGTCGAGGCACGCCGCGACCCGGCGCGCCAGGTGATCGCTGAGCATCATCGCGGCCTCGTCGCGGGTGGCGAATTTTGAGCGCTTCAGCTCGCGGTCGTCCAAACGCAGCGAGGCGATCTGGTCCTCGTCGAGCACGCCGCCGTCGAACACGTGGTTTTCCAACGCGTTGCGGCCGTCCGGTTGCGGCGGCACCCAGTCCACGACCAGCAGCCGGCCGGGCAGCATGTCGAACCCGAGTTCTTCCTTGATCTCGCGACGCGCGGCGCTCCGCGGGGACTCGCCCTCCTCAAGGCCGCCGCCGGGAATCTCCCACGTCTCGGAGCCGTAGTTGGGCTCGACGAGCAGGACACGGCCCTGGGCATCGCGGAAGAGGACGCCGCCGCTGCCAAGTTGCTTGGGCAGCGTGGCGTAGTACTCGGCGGGCGGCAGCCATTCCTGAGTCATGCCCGGCGACGCTACCCATCCCGCCGGGCTTGCCTGTGACCGGCGTCGCTTTAGACGCTGCGCGGTTTCTCGATCAGCTGGTCAGCGGTCACTTCGTAGGCCCTGGCGCACCGCGGGCAGCGGAGATCGCCGTCGAGGGTCTCGGCGCATCGGCAGGCCCAGCCGACGGCGAGAGCCGGGTTGCCCGCAACTTTCATGTGGGCGGGCACGTCGCGCAGGACCACGGCGCCGATGCAGACCAGGGCGTAGCGCCCGATCTCGACTCCGCCTGCGACGCTCGCGTTGACGCCGATAGTCGCGCCGCAGCGCACGATGACCGGCGTCGGGGTCCAGTCGGCGGGGCCTTGGCGCTGGCCGTCCGGGCGGGTCGCCCGGGGTGTGCGGTCTTCGGTGAGTACGGCCTGCGGACTGATCAGGACGCCGTCTTCGATCTGCGCGCCGAACACGTCGGCGTGGTTGCCGATCTTGACGCGGTTCCCGATCCGCGAGCCGGAGCCGACGTAGCAGCTCATGCCGAGCGTGCAGCCGTCGCCGATCTCGACGTCGTCGGCGACCTGCGCGTAGTGCCACACCCGGGTTCCGGCGCCGATCCGCGCCCCGGGCGCGACGTGGGCGCTCGGCTCGACGAGCTGGTGGTTGCCGGTGGCGGTCATGGCGTTCCTTTCGTGGCGGTGGTCAGGTGGTCGATGAAGTCGCCGAGCGTCGCGGCGCTGGCCAGCACCAGGTCCGGCACAGCCCGCCCAGTGGTCTGCTCCAAGGCGACGGCGAGGTAGAACCGGTCGAGGGAGTCGAAGCCGAGCGCGTCGAGCCGGTGGTCCCGGGTCAGGTCGCCGGCACGGCGACCCCGGACGGCAGCGGCGGCGCCGAGGACCGCGGCGGCGGGATCGACGGTGTGGTCGGGCATGAGTGGACCTCCAGGCGTTCGGCGAGGGCGAGCAGGGACGGCAGCACCTCGGCGACCGGAGCGGCGGCCAGCAGCCGGACCGCCGCGTCGCCGAGCGGCCCGTGGGCGGCCAGCAGCGCGGGCAGCGCCGCGGCCAGCAGGGCCGTGAGCTGCCGCCCTCCGGCACGTGCGCCGGGCCCGGCAAGGTGGTCGCCGAGCCCGCGCAGCGTCGCCGGGGTCAGCAGGTCGTTGAGCTGGGGCGCGGGCATCGGGCGGTCGGCGCGGTAGGGATGCACAGCCAGGGAGCCAGGTTCGGTGATCTCGTCGGCGACGAGGTCCGCCAGCAGCGGGGCAAGCAGCACGCCGCACCGGTAGGTCGCGGTGGCCAGCAGGATCCGCGGGTCGCCGGTTGGCCCGACCAGCGGCAGGTGGTCGAGGGTGTAGGGCCGGTACCCGACCTGCGTACGCAGCAGCTCGGCACCGGCGAGCCGGTGATCGATGATGCAGGCGGAATCGCCGATCAGCACGGCGACCTCGTCCAGCGTCGCCGCGCCGTCGAGTTTTGGGGTGAGGGTGAGCCGGTTGGTCGCGCCGAGGTAGACCGTCCCGTCGGCACGGGGCACGAGGTGGGTGCCACACGCGAACGCCGCGTTCGGGGTGCGGACCGTGTGAGGAACGGCGACCGGGGTGCCGAGCAGCATGCTCACGCCCCGCCCGGCGAGCACCGGCGGGACGCCGAGGTCGCGGCCGCGCTCGCCCAGCAGCGCCGGGATCCCGGCGCCCGCGGCGAGCACGGCCCGTTCGCAGGTCACGACCGTGCCGTCCACGCAGGCAAGGCGCATCGCAGTCGGGACGGGCGTGACTCCGATCGCCGGCGATTCGCACCAGTGGGCGTTGCGGTGCCCGGCCACGGCCACGCCGAGCACATCCAGCAGGCGGGCGACGTCCAAGCTGGGTTCGGTCGGCAGCCACAACGCGACCGCCGGGCCGAGTTCCGGCTGCAGGCCGTCGACGTCCGCGCCGTCGTGCAGCTCGGCCGGGTGCGACGCGGCCCGCGCCGCGCGCGCGATGGCGGCGACGTCGTCGCGCGCACCGTCGTCGGCGACGACCCAGGTCCCCGCGATCAGCGGAACCGGTGGGCCGCCGGATGCAGCGGAGAGCCGGTCCAGCCACGCCGGGTACCGCGCGAAGGCCTTGAGCCGGTGGCCAACTTCCAGCTCGACCCGCTCGGTGGGCTGGGTGGCGTCGACCTCGGAGAACAGCGACAGCATCGCGCCGGCCGCCGCGCTGGCCTGCCCGGATGCCCTACCGGGGCGCGGGCCGAGCACGGCGACCGTGAAGCCGCGCGCGAGCAGTTCGTGCGCGGCCGCCAACCCGACCACACCGGTGCCGACGACGGCGACGTCGACCGCGTCCAGGCTGGTCATGCCGCGCTCCGCATCACCTGGTGCGCCGGGGCGTCGGTGTCGAAGCGGGCCTTGGCCTGGCACAGCAACCGCCGGGCCGATGCCGAGACGCCGTCCTGCGGGCCCAGGGCAGTGCGGCCGTGCGCGGCCCGGCGCTGGTCGACGACCAGCAGGTTCCCGCGGCGCAGCAGGACCCGACGCTCGGTGCCATGCAGCAGCGCGGCGAAGCGGTCGAGCACCGGGAGGTGGGTGGCGTTGCGCGGGTCGGTCAGCAGCTTCCCGGCCCAGCGGATCCAGGTGCATCCGGGCGGGCCGTCCTCGAGGACGGGGAACGGCAGCAGCGGCTCGCCGACACCGTGCAGCTGCTCGGCGCGGCCCTCGAAGAACAGCGGGTGACTCAGGACGTCGCGATCGGCGTCGGTGAGCAGTAGCGCGGCCGCGCGCAGGTCGGCCAGCACCGAGTGTCCGCCGCCGGCCGGGTCGGGGCGCAGCATCAGCAGGCTGGTGTAGTCCGGCGGTGCGGTGACGTTCGGTGCGTCGATATGCAGGACCTGCGCGGCGAACCCGCCGAAGCTGGTCGGGATCCGCTCGGGCCCGGATAGCCCGTCCAGCCAGAGCCCGCGGCCGCCGTCGATGGAGAAGAACGGCGCCCCGACCCCGGCGAGCACCCCGGCGGCCGCGCGGCGGAGGCTTTCGTCGGGCAGCTCGGCAGGAAGCGCCGCGATCGCCCAGCCGTCTGCCGCAAGCCGGTCGGCGAGGCTGTGCACCAGAGCGACGCCCGCCGTCCGCAGGCACGTCCGAGCGGCGTCGACGTGCGCAGCGGCCCAGGTGTGGCCGTCCATGCCCAGTTCGATTTCTGCCAGCGCGGTGGCCAGGCTTGGGGCGACGGGGATGCGGTGTCGATGGTGGGTCACGACGATCTCCCTACGGACGGTGCTCGGTCGGAGCGGGGACTTCATGGAACGCGCGGACCGCGTCCGTGCGGCAGGGGATGTGCGCGATCGGCAACGGATTTGCGGAATTGTCAAACGGCACCAGGCCACCTCGGGCTGTTGCTGAGGGTGGTGAATGCGGGACGATCGGTGAGGAGGTTCCGATGGACGCTCTGCACCCGTTCTGGTCGTCACCTGAGGTCGTGGGCGCCGCCGCCGAAGGCCGCTTCGGTGCGGTGGTGCGGGTCGTGCGGGAAGCGCGGCATCTGACGATGGCGCAGGTCGCGACCCTGTGTCACCTGTCGGTGAGCACCCTCTCGCGGATGGAAACCGGGCAGCGCAAGCTGGTCGACGTTCACTACCTGCGGACCCTGGCCGACGTTCTCGCGATCCCGCCGCACCTGTTCGGTCTGGTCCCGGCGGACAGCGGCGCGGCAGAGACGCGCGAGAGTGCCGGGCCGGTTACTGTCGGCGCAACGACTCCCGGCGAACAGGACGGTGACGAGGCGATGCGGCGACGACAACTGCTCGCGGGGCTGGCCGGCTTCACGATCGCCGCCGCGCTGCCCGGCACCGCGCGGGCGGCATCCGGCGAGGAGTCGCTGGAAGCGCTGCTGCTGGCCAAGTCGCAGCTGCCGGCCGCGCCGGTGCCCCTGGTGACGTTGCACCAGGCGCTCGCCCAGGCCCAGGCCGCCTTCGAGCGCTGCGAGTACAGCGAGCTCACCGGCACGCTCCCCCGACTGATCGCCGCCGCCCACGCCAGCCGCGACGCCGCCGTTGGCCAGCTGCAGGACCGGATGTCCGCCGCCTTGGCCCGCGCCTACCTGCTCGGCTCCGAGTTGGCGACCAAGCGGCACCGCGACACCGTCGCCCGCGTCGCCGCCGACCGGTCCCACACGGCCGCAGAGGCCAGCGGCGACCCGCTGACCATCGCGGCCAGCTCCCGCGCGATGGCGATCTCGATGCGCCGCGACGCCCTCGGCGCTCCCGAGCGGATCGACCGGGAAGCCGGGCTGAACGGCGCGATCACCATGCTCACCAAGACGGCGCTCGACCTCGGTGCCGACCACGGCGACCCGCAGATGCCGGTGCTGGCCACCTACGGATCGTTGCTGTGCACCGCGAGCTACTCCGCCGCCCAGAACGGCAACACCGCCCAGGCCATCGCGCTCATCGAGGAAGCCGAACACGCCGCGCGCCGGCTCCCCGGGACCGCGGGCGGGACCGGCAACGCCCAGTTCAGCGAGACGACCGTTGCGGTGTACCGCATTGGCGTGCACACCGCCCTTGGCGACTCCTCCCGGGCGCTGCGCTACTTCGACGCCGTCGACCCAGCCCGGCTGCCGACTGCCGAACGACGCGCACGCGCCTACGTCGACGGCGCCCGAGCGTGGAAAGAACACGGCAACCTCGACCAGGCCAGCAGCGCGCTGACCAAGGCATTCACCTGCGCACCGCAGGAACTCCAACGGCCGTCGGTCCGCGGCCTGATCGCGACCATGCTCGACGCGCCGGGCCGGACACCCTCGGGCCTTCCGGCGCTGGCGACCCACGCCGGGCTCTGACCGCCCGGGACTCAGCCGCCGGACCAGCCTGATCAGCCCGCTCAACGTCGGCCTCGGAGTGCGGATCCATCCGGAACGCCAGGATCCAAGGCACACCGCGATGGCCAGGTGCGCCTGCTCAGCCAGCGGCCGGGTAGGGGTAGAGCTCGTCGGGGGTCCACGCCGGCGGGTACGGCGGACCTGGTGACACGGCAGGCAAAACCTCGACGGTGACCACGGCGACGACCTCATCCACCGGCGGAAACGCCGTCCCCCGCAGCACGGTAGCGCGGACCTGCTCGACCGCCTGCGCGACGCTGGGGAACCGCAGCGCCTCATACCGCTGCCGGGCCTGCAGCGCGGGCAGGTTGATCGGCACGGTCAGCTCGACAGCGTCCAGCTCGTCACGCCACTGCTCCAACAGCGCGAACACGTCACGGTGCACCGACCTCATACATGAAAGTCGCGGGAGACCACGTTCTTGCTACACCTCGCCGCAGAAGGCGATCCCGCCTGCATCACCGGCGCGCCTCGCCGAGCCGATGAAGTTACCGGGGTTGATCATGAAGGCGTCTACAGTGGTAATTGACGCTTACGCGTCAAAAGGGCAAAAGGCTCGGCGAAGCCCGCTCAATGAGCAGGCCCCGCCGAGCGCGGACAACCAGGTGATCGACTAGCGCGGGTACAGGTTCGCGAGGCCTGTGAGTACCAGCACCAAGGTGGTCACCAGCCGGGCCGCCGTCACGGTCACAGAACCCGTGATCGTGACGGTGATCCGGCACTTCCAGCTGTCACGCCGTCGATCCCGACGTGAAGTCAAGATCAACCGCCTTCCTTTCCTCTCCGAAGCGCCATCGAGCGGAGGCTCGATGAAGCCGGGGCTCGGAGTGCTCCCTCGACTGCAGCGCGAGGCAGCACACAGGTCGGCTCCACAAGTAGACCTGTGTTCGCGCTGTGACACTCGCTCCGACACGCCCACCCGGTTCAGCGATTTCACGAGGGTTCCCGGGCCGCGAGGTGGCGAAGATCGTCAGGCGGTCGCGTGGGAACTCGTCAGCGCCGACCCGGCCTGCATCCCCATCGCGAATGCGGGCGTATAACGTCGTGTACGGGATGGTGCCCGGACGTCGAGCCCCAGGACGTCAGCGACCGCGGCGCGACGGCTGTTCCTGCGGAATCTCCTCCGCATCATAGGGAGGTGGCTGCACGTGCCGGGCCCGCGTGGGATCGGTGTGCGAGCGGGGCGTGCACGCGGCGAACGGTCCGTTCTCCCCCAGCAGCTCCTTGAGCATCGGGTCGAGGTGGTCGCGATGCCAGACCGACAGCCCGATTCCGGGTTCGGCGACCAGTTCCTGCCACGCCCGATGGCAGGCAGTGAAGCGCGCCCAAGCCTCCGCGTGGGCCCACCACCGACTGCACCAGTGCATCCCCGGCCGGCCGATCGGCCGCAGGTACACCGGAAACACCGTGGTCTCCAGCCACCGAACCAGTTCGGCCGGATCCCACACGGGCGGTTCCGGCTTCTTCTTCTCGCCCGATCCCGCCTGCATCACGGCCCGCCTTGGCGGACCAGTTCCGCCAGTTCGCGCTGCGCCTCCGTGATCGACTGCTCGACGACGTCGCGGTAGGACGTCGCGTACCACGGCACCAAGCGCACGATCACCGGCCGACGACCGGTGAGCAGGACCAGCGCGGTGCCCTTCTCCAGCGCACGCACCGCGTCCGGCGGCAAGATCTCCCGGTGGTCCATGCTCGTGGTGTCCGACCGGCCACCCGAGCCATAGGTGGTTGAGCGCTGCACGACGTCATGCCGGCCGACCGCCAGGGAGATCCGGCGAAGTAGCTGCTCGTCCTCGACCCCGGCGCCGAAGACCTTGATCGTGGTGGCTCCGAACAGCATCTCCATCCCGTTCTCGCCCCACACCCGCACCCCCTGGGCCCAGGACTGCAGGATGGCGCTGATCGAGACCCCGAGCCCGCCGGAGTACGAAACGACCTTCGGGAGCCGGTCCCACGGGCAGTTGCCGACCTCGTCCAGGACCATCGCCACCGGAACCGGCAGCCGCCCGCCGTGTCGCTCGGACTCGTCCTGGCACGCATCGAACAGCTGGTCCAGGAACCCGGCGAGCAGCGGCGCGGCCGCGCCGGCCGCGTCCTTGGACAGCAAGTACACCGTGTCCGTCGACCGCGCGAAGTCGAGCATGGAGAATTCCGGAAGACCCGGCTGGGGGGTCACCCACTTCAGGATCTGGGTACTGCGCAGGCAGCTCGCGGCCGTCCTCGCCGTCTGATAGACCGAATCCCGGGTTTCCGCGTGCAGGAAGACCGTGTTGCGCATGCTCTCGGCCACCGGCCCGAACCCGTGATCATCAAGCAACTGCGCCGGCCGATCGTCGGTCGAGGCGTTGAGCCAGCGCCACACCTCGCGCAGCGACGCACCGCTCACCGACGCGGCCAGGAACATCGCCGACAACAGGTCCGCCGCGCTGTCGGCCCAGAACGTCTCGCCGCCGTTGGGCCGGACCGCTTGCACGAACTGCTCAGCCAGCTGCCGTGCGGTCTCGTCGTCGTGCACCAGGCGCAGCGGGTTCCACCAGAACGTCCGCCGTGCGCGGGTGATCCGCTGCGGATCAAACCGCCACACCCGGCCCAGCCTCGCCCGGTACCCGCCGGTGGCGCGGTACAGGTCCGGTCGGTTCGACGTCGCGACGACTGCGCCAGGGGCAGCCAGTACCCGCGGCACCGCCCGAGCCGTGGTCTTCCCGGACCGCGGCGCCATCCAGGCGATCTCCACGTCCTCCCATCCCGGAAGGATCTCCGGGCCGGAGGGCAGCGCGACGCCCAGGACGTCCCGCACATCCGGGCGGCCACCCGAGGGCGGCCCAGTCAGCGTCGGATGAAGACGCGCGGTCTCAGCCGCGCGGTCCGGCGCCGTCATGCCCTCGATCTCGGCTCGCCGGTTCACCGCCGCCGCTTCCGCCAGCCGGCGCCGGGTCCGCAGCAGCCGCCGCGCCCGCGATGCCGCCTGAATCAGCACCAGCACGGCCGCCACCAGCAATACGCCGAACACGATCAGCGTCGGAATCCGCGCCGTGACCGGATGCGCGGACACGACGTCGAGGACGGGACCGAGCCCCCATCGGAACGCCGGTGGAGACCAGCCGTCCCCGGCGGCCACCGCGACTGCCCCCTGCGCGACCCACAGCAGCGCGGCGCCCAGCTCGGCGGCCGCGATCGCGCCGATCGACAACCAGCCGAGCAGCATCTCGTCCCGAGGCGGCGCGGTCGTGCTCATCGCCACGCCTGGTCGGTGTCGTGGTAGGGCCGCTCCGAGGCCGCAAGCAGCATCCGGACCGGAATCCCGATCCGCTCGCGCGGCTTGAGCATGTACCGGCCGCGGCCCGGGTGGTGGGTCTCGCCGGACCAGGTCGGCGGCGCGGCCCACGACCGGATCAAGGCGCTTTCCGCTCTGCTGAACTGCATGATCGACGACAGCGCGTCGAGCTCCGACTGCGGTTGCGCGGCCACGATCGCCGTCGAGCACCGCGCGATGATGCCGACCGCCTTCGCCCGGTCCTCCTCGGTGGCCAAGGCCTGGAAGTCGGCGAAAGCGTGCGAGGCCATGAGCGCCTGCACGCCTTTCTGGCGCCCGATCCGGCCGACCTGGTCACCGATCTCGACCATTCCCGAGCCCGCCCTCAAAACCCGCCAGAACTCGTCGAAGAACTGAACCCACGTACGGCGGAACCCGCTGACCTGGCCGGCGTCGATGAGCGCGGAGGCCCAGCCCCACGCGGCCAGCATGGCGATCGCCACGGCGTCGTCGTCGGCCCCGGCGACCAGCCGGGACAGGTCCAGGCTGGTCGCCGGGGTGCGCGGGTCGATCGTGAACGTGCTCTGGCCTTCGAAAAGCCCGGCCAGCGGGCCCCGAAGGATCAGCTGCAGCCGCACCAGCAGCGGCCGCAGCAGCCGTTGCGACTCGGCCGCATCCGCCGCGTGCAGCGGCGCCCGGATCTCCTCCGGAGCCTCCTGCAAGATCACCAGGAGATCCGACAGCGTCGGTGTGTCGGACGGGCGGCGGCGACCGAACAGCTCGTAGGCCAGCGCAAGAGCGAGCCGCTCGGAGTCATCGAGAGGACGCCCCGAACTGATCGTCAGCGCGCCCTCGGTGAGGGCCAGGGCGCGGGCCTGGATCTCCTGCCGCAGCCGGGCCCGCTCGGTGAGCGGGGCCTGGTCCAAGACGCCGGCGAGCGGGCCGGGATCGAGCAGGTTGATCCGGTGCAGCCCGCGGCCCAGGGTGACGCACGTGCCGCCGAGGCCTTCCACCAGCTGCCGGTGCTCGCCCTTCAAGTCGGCCGGGACCATGACGCCGACACCGAACAGGCTGAGACCCCACATCAGCCGCCGCCCGATCGTGCTCTTGCCCGTGCCGGGCTCGCCGGTGAGGTAGACCCCCACGTTGGTCACCAGGCCGCGGCGCAAGTACTCCCCGACGTCGAGCGAGACCGGCTCGCGGGTGATCTGGTGAACTCCGACCGGGACGCCGAAGTCCGGCGCTCCCGCCGAGAGCACGAACGGGTACAGGCCGCTGACCTGCGCGGTCGAGCCGACCCAGCGCGTGAGTTTCGGCGCGATGGGCGCGCGGCCCGCCCCCGGCATCCGCCAGCCCAGCGCCGGCGGGATCGGCTTGTCGCGCGCGGCGATCCACTCCGCGGGCAGCCCGTCGCCAGCCCGTCGACGGCCGTCGAACTGCTCGGCCGTCAGCAGCGTCGCCTCGCTCTCGCCGGTCGGGCCGGCACCGGCAGGTGATGCAGGCGGGATCGCCGCGGCGTCGGCGCGGCGTCGCCGGATCACCTCGACCGTCCCGGTGTCCGGGCGGCCAGTTCGTAGGGATCCACGCCGACGCCGAGTGTCGAGGCGAAGCCGAGCAGCTGCGCGCCGTACATCCGCTGCAACTTCAAGCGGGCACCGCGGGCCCGGCTTTCGAGGTCGGCGCACGCGGCCGGCAAGTCGGCCTCGGCCAAGGTCGTGACCGTGACCAGGATGCTCGGCTCCCCCAGCCCAGCACCGCGTGCCTGCTCCACCGCGGTCGCGGTCGCCAGCGCGGCGTCGACCTGCTCGCGCACAGAGAAGTCCCGCTTCGCCTTACGGGCCGCGGTCCGGCGGACCGCGGCCGCTTGCAGCTCGGCGTCGACCACCGACGCGGCCAGCTCAGCGGGATACGGGCGGTAGAGCAGCGCGACCCGGCGCGGCCACGCCCCGGGCGCCATCAGCCGCCGCAGGACGTCGTGGCGGACCCGGGCGGCGGGCAGCTCGCGCAGCGCGTAGGTCACCGACCAGCCCGAATCGTGCTGCAGGTGATCCCACTGCTCGGTCGCGGCCTGCGGGCCGGCCTGCTGCCAGCTCACCGCCGCCTCGCCGGTTTGGTCGCGGTCGACCTGCCCCCGTGCGGCCGGGTCGAACGCGGCACGCATCCGGGAGGCCGTCCAGCCCGGGGTGGCGCGGCCGAGCACGCTGACCCCGCCGGAGGCGAGCCCCTCGACGATTCCGGTCAGCGCCACCGACGCCTCGGCGGTCGCCTCCACCATCGTGGTCGGCCGGGTCGGCAACTTGCGCGGATCCAGCGTGACGGCGGCCCAGACGTGCATCTCCGCGGTCTGCTCGGGCAGGTCGGCGAGCACGTCGGCCATCAGCCGGCGCGCGAGATCCGGCGCGTCGTCGACCGCGTGCTCGGCGACGTAGTCGCGTACCCGCGAGATCGACGAGGGGGCGGTGTCCACGACGATCGCCACCGAGCGGATGCCGGGGACGTACCCCAGCGCCGCCTGCCACGCGCCGAACGCGGCAACCCAGCCTTCTGCCGCGGACTCCTCGGCCAGGAGGGTGCCGGTCGAGCCGAGACGGACCTGGGTGGTGAGGTATCCACCGCGCCGGTCCCACATCCAGCCTGCTGGTGCGCCGGTGATCTGCCGGACCGCGAGCAGTTCCAGCGGCGCCAGCGGGCCCGGTAGATACGGTGCTCCGGCGACGCGGGTCACCAGCTCGGAGCGGTACGAGGTCATCCCTCGCCGGTAGGCGCGGTGCCAGATCCAGCGGCGGGCCAGCAGGACCACCCACGGAGTTCCGTCCGAACGCACGAGCACCGCGATCGCGACCAGCGCGCCGGGGATGGCGGCCCAGAGCCCCGCGCCACTGTCGAACAGCGCGATCACCATAGGCAGGCACACCGCGCTCAGCAGCCAGGCCAGGTGACCGGCGGGCAGCCCCATCACCTCGAACCCGCGCCGGCGTCGCCAGGCCCCGTAGGTCCTCACCATGTCGCACCGCCGGTGATGCAGGCGGGATCGCTCATCGTCGTGGCCGTCATGACGATCCGTCCGAATCGGACGGCTCTTCCGGCGTGGTCGCCGCGGCTGTCCCGTCGTCGACGACGTCGTGCACGGCCGACCCGCCGTCGAGCTCACCGGGGATCGACCCGCCGCTGGAGGTCGGCGTGTCCGCCCCCGCCGCCGCGCCACCGGTGGCCGCCGTGGTCGCCGCAGCCTCCCCGCTCTCACCGCCGCCGGGTAGCGGAAGCGATTCGGTCGACGCGTTCCCGCTCTCGGCCGGGCCGGAGTCCGTGCCGGACGGCGCGTCGGTGGCCCCGCCCGCGTTCTCGGACGACAGCGTGTCCATCGGGGTATCGCCACCGCCGGTACCCGGCCCGCCGGTGTCCATGCTCCGTACGTGGTCCACGGCTTCCTGCCCCGTCGAGGCGGCAGTTTCCCCTGGGTCTGGCTCGCCGCCGTCGGGCTCCGGCTCGACGTCACCACCGCCTCCGCCTCCTCCGCCGCCGCCGCGGCGACGAGCCATCGCCAGTCCGGCGATCCCCGCGACCGCCGCGATGCCGCCGCTACCTCCGGACGGCATCGGCGCGGACATCCAGGAGAACAACCGCACGAGGGAGGGCAGCGCGATGATCGCCATCAGCAGGATCACCACGCCCTGCAGCATCACCAGCAGGGAGCCGCCCTCGGCCAGCGTGGTGAAACCGGCCGCGTAGATCAGCGCGCCGGTGGGCTTGTAGACCAGGATCGCCACCGACCAGGTCACGACCCGCTTCGTCGAGTCCGTGCGGCCCTGCACCGTCGACGCGGCGGCCGCGAACGGCAACGCCCCAGCGAGCAGAACCAGCGCGGCCGCCCGGAAAAGCATCAAAATCCACTGCACGAACGCGATCAGAATGCACAGCAAGCTCACCAAAATGACGCCGAACGCGCCGGTGTAGGAAGACATGGCCGCCTGGGCGAACCGCTCGCCGAAGTCGGCGCCCGCCTCCGAGATGATCCACGCGCTGAACGCGTCGCCCCCGGTTTGCAGCGCGGCGAGCAGTCCGACCCCCGCGGTGGCCAGCACCAGGAAGGTCAAGACGTTCGTCGCGAGGTTGGTCAACGGCTCACCGCGGCGAGTGAGCGCCGTCTTCGCCGCCGCCAGGATCACGCCTGCCATCAGCATGATCACCGACAGCGGCATCGTGTACTGCTGGATCAGCCGGATCGCCGGCGACCCGAAATCCACTGTGGACTGAAATGTCCACCAGCCCAGTGAGAGCGTGATCAGCTGACCGGCCGACTGGCCCGCCGAGTCCGCCGCGCCCTGCAGCGCCGAGCCCGCGACGCTCTTCGCGCCGTCGGCGACCAGGTCGCCGGTCCACTCGACGACCTGGCACGCGCCTTGGGAAAGGACGTTGGCCCAGATAGGACACATCGGATCGCCCCTGCCCCGTCAGCCGGCCAGTGTCAAGCGCTGGCCGGGCATGGCGGCGAATCCGGGTGGGATCGCCTTGACCTGCCTGCCTGCGCCGGTGGGCACGACGAGCCGCCAGTCCCCCGCGGCCCAGCGGACGTGCAGCGTGCCGACCAGCAGCGCCTTCAGCCGCGGGTCGCTGCGGTTGGTCAGGCGAGCGACGATGTCGAAGGCGACGTCGTCGGCGGTGTTCGCCCCGGCGAGCCGGAACCCGATCACCACCGGCACCGGCGCACCGCCGCGCCCGAGGGCTTCGCGGAAGGTCTCCTCGGTGGCCGCCAGGTACTGCATGACGTCGCCGGTGGTCTGGCGGGCGATGGTCGGCCGCCACATCTCCTCGCCGCCGGCCAGGCCGCTGCTGCGGGCCGCGATGTTCACCGCAGCCAGCACCGCGCCCTGCGGGTCGTGGGTGAACCCCGACGCCAGCGGCCCGGAGTTCTCGCGTGGGCCGTACTCGGCCGAGCGGGGCACCTGCGTGCCGTTGAGTTCGATCCAGCTAATCGAGCCCCAGTCCAGCCGGTCCGGCACCGCCGGTGCGTCCGATACCGCCGTACTCGAGGACGGCGCGGCGTCGTGCTTGCCGACGTAGACGAGCGAAGCGATCAGCAGCCCGGCCAGCAGCACCACGGCGGCGCCGAGCACCAGCGGCCAGCGGCGGCGCGGGGCCTTGTCGTTCCACGGCATCGCGGTCACCGCGCCGCAGTGAGCAGGCCGCCGACGATCCCGCCGGTACCCACGAGGATCAGGATGGCGCCGATGACGTACGGGATGCCGAGCATGCCTTGCGCGGCCCAGTCGGAGCGGTTGCGGCGGCCGAGGGCCATCATGATCGCGCAGATCGCGAAGCCGACGACCACCGAGATGATCCCGAAGTACTTCATGGCGGCGACCACGAAGTCGCCGAACCAATCCAGGCCCGGCGGGGCCTTCGGGGGCGGATCCGGCACCGTGAACGACGGTGGCGGGGTCGGACCAGGTGAGAGCGGGTCGTTGAACTGGGTCAGCCTCATCGGCGTGTCCTCTTCGGTGAAGGCACCGGCGCGAGGCCGAACACGGCGCGAAGCCGGTTCACCGCCTGCAAGGCCGGGCCGGTCGGCGGGGTCAGTCCCCCGGGGCTGGTGCACGCCCGCCAGGCCGGGACGTACGGAATCTGCGCGACCTCCCGGGCCAGCGGCCGCAGGAGAATCAGCAGGGCACTGGAGTCGGCGGGCGGGCGCCCGTGGCCGTCGTTGACGACCACCAGCACCGGCCGGACGCCGAGCCGCGACAGCAGAAGGAGCGCGTTCTTGGCGCGGGTCATGGCCTGCAGCGGCACGCCGGCGACCAGGACGTCCGGCACAGGCAGCGGCCCGAGGACGTCGGTGCGCCAGCTGCCCGCGTCGACCGCGTCGAGCATCCACGCGACCGCGCTGGTGCCGACGTTGCCGGAGGCGCCGACCACGACCAGGCGCCGCGGATCCGCCGATCCCGCCTGCATCACCGCCGGTGATGCAGGCGGGATCGGCGCGCTCGAGCGCAGCGCGGTCATCGGCTCATCCGCACGGCCGAGGGCATGAGCCCGGGGCTGTCGAGCCGGTAGGCCCGCTGCCGCACGGTCTTGCCGTCTTCGGGCGCCTCCACCAGCTGCCCCGGCGTCACGACCAGTGCGACGTGATGGATCGAGCCTGGGTCGCGGGTGTCGTTGGCCCAGAACAGCATGTCGCCGGGCACGACGTCGGTCAGCGGCACGTGCGTGCCGCCCGGGGCGTTGTACTGGGCGCGGCTGGTCCGCGGCAGCGTCACGCTCGGCGCGAACGCGTAGAGCATCAGCCCGGAGCAGTCGAACCCCGGGGAGTTCGGCCCGCACGGCGCCGGGGAGGACCCGTCGCCCCGGGTCGGGCCGTCGGTGGTGCCGCCGCCCCAGCAGTACGGCATCCCCAGCTGCGCCAGCGCCCGCTGCACCGCGGCCGGCGCGTCGACGTCGTGCGGCGGGATGCACGGATCCGGCAGGTCGCCGACCTGCCCCCGCACGCCGGCGACGATCTGCGTGGCTTCCGGCTCGCGCAACGCGTAGCGGTCGGGGAAACCCGAGCGCTGCACTGCCTGCGCGGCCGCGCCGGGCGGCATCGACTCCCAGCCGTCCACCGCAACGAGCGCGTCGAGGAACTTCCCGGTCGCGTAAACCGGATCCATGACCTGATCGGGTGTGCCCCAGCCCTGGCCCGGGCGCTGCTGGAACACCCCGAGCGAATCCCGGTCGCCGTGATCGAGATTCCTCAACTCGGACTCGACCAGCGCCGTCTCGACGGCGATGATCGAGGCCCGCTCCGGCAGCTGCCGCTGCTCGACCACGCCGAGGATCACCTGCACGATCCCCAACTGCTCGTCGGTGAGCACGGAGCCGGGCAGGTGCTTGACCGCCCGGCCGCCGTCGCAGCTTGAGCCGACCGCGGAGCTGGTGAACACGACGGTGATCAGCGCTGCGGCCGCGACGACGAGCGTCACAGCGGCGGCGATCGCGGTAAGGACGCGTCCCATCGCTCACCCGCCCGCCACGGCGGCGTCGACCAGCCACCGGCCACCGACCAGGCTCATGCGCCGGTCATCGCGGAACGGGCTCGACACCAGCCCGTCATCGCTGATCACGACCCTTTTGGCGGTGATCGCGACATAGACGTGATCGTCGCCGCGGGGGCCGTCGGTCAGCCACACCGAGAACGTCGAGCAGGTCGCGGACTCGTGGGCGCCGACGACGTCGCGCTGCCACGTGTCGGCCGCCGTGGGCACCAGGGCCCGGCCGGCTTCGGAGGTCATCAGCTCCCGGGCCCGCGCTTCGCGGGCGCCGAACGGGTCGTTCCAGGACCAGGCGCACCACCGGGTCGCCCACTCCCGCGCGGCGGAGACCGCCGGATGCTCAGAGGGACTGGCCGGCGGGACGCTCGTGCCCACGCTCGGTACCGGTGATGCAGGCGGGATCGGCGCGGTTGACGACGGCGCGGGCGAGGGCGCGGTGACGGCACATCCGGCCACGATCACCGCGGCGGGCAGGCAGAAAACAGGCAGCACAAAGCGCACGGCGGACTCCCCCGGTGTCGGCCGCGTGAGCGGCCTTCCCCCAGGTCACGCCCACTGCGGAAACGCGAATGCTGAGTCTGGTTGCACTCGCTACCACGAGAGTAAGCTAAGTCCGTCTTTTGTCAACCAAAGTCAGCTTTTGACTGATGGGAGCCCATGCGATGACCCAGTCGAACTATCCGCCCGCCTGGCCCGACCAGCAGCCGTACCGGCCGCTCGCCTACCCCGGCGCAGCCCCGGTCCCGCCTCCGCCGAAACCGGTCGGCCGACGGGTCGCCATCGCCGTCACCGGCCTGCTCGCCGCCATCCTCGCCATCACCGGATTCGCCGTCCCCGGCTTCTTCCTGCACCACGACGACCCCGCCCCGGCCGTCGCCGCGCCAGGCAGCACGAGCGCGCGTCCCGCCGCCCCAACGAGCAGCGTCGCGGCGAAGACCACCATCCACATGGGCAGCCCCGAACAGCTGGCCGCCGCGAAGAACCTCATCGCGACGTTCGTCGACGCGCTCAACCACGACGACGCCAAGGCCGCCGGACATCTCGCCTGCCCGGAATCGGCGAGCATCCTCGGCGGCCAGCTCATCGTCGCGGTCGAGGCCCCCACGAACTTGGCCGTCGCCGACGACGAGCCCGAGTACCAGGGCGCCGGGTACATCGGCGTCCGCGTCGGCGGCACGACCAACCAGCGCCAGGTCGCCGGCGAAATCCTCGCGTGGCAGCCCCTCACCCGGGCCGAGCTGTGCGTGCGGCGGCTCGACCTCAAGTGGTGACCGTCGACTGCGGTCGATCGGCGTGGCTGCAGCGGCCGCGTGCTGCGGTGGCGCGTTTCTGTCGTGTTTTTGTCGTACCCGTCCGCGCTGCCGCTGCTAGCTCGTGAGCCTAGTGAGTGTGGACTTGACCTGCGTTTACTCCAACTTCGGAGCCAGACTGCCACCCCACACCATAGGACCGCGCAGGCTGGAGGCGACGAAATCCGGTGCGTACCTCGCCCGCGTTGTCGAGGAAGAGGGGTTTGCGCGCCGGCACCGGATCGGCCGCGTCCTTGGAGAGGTCACCGTCGATGCGCCAGATCCGCTGCGGTGGATCGTTGCGGTCGAACCGGACGTTGAGGTCGAAGCTCTCGCAGGGAAATTCCGGCGTGCAGCAGTAGAACGGCGCCGGCAGCTCGTCCAGCCGGATGCGGAAGAAGAATTCGTGCTGGTCGCCCGCGTCCAGCGGGTGCGGCGGCCGCAGGCGGAACGCCACCCGGGTCGAGGACACCATCCGCACGGAATGCACCTCGCCGCCGGCGACGACGTCGATGCCGAGCCCGGAGAGTTCCGACGCCGCGGCCGCGTTGGCCGGTCGGGCGAGGGAAATGCTGTGCTCGATCTCCGCGAGTCCGGAGACGTGGCTGACGATGCGCCGGGTTTCGAAGATATCGGCGGCGACATCGGTGAGGGTCAGCCGGACCGCCAGCGCCGAGGTGTGCCACGGGCCGTCGTTGCTCGACAGCGTTGGGTTGAACGTCGTTGGCGTCCCGTACGCGACCTCGGCGATCAGGTAGACGATGTCGTCGGCGCGGCGTTGCATCGTGCGGATGTTGCGGTCGGCTCCGGTGCCCAGCAGTGCGAGGCGCGCGGTGTAGCGCTCGTTTGCGCCGATGCCGAAGCCGAGGACGATCCGTGCTGCTTCCTGCTGTGGCCTGGGCAGCTTCTCGATCAGAGCCAGAAGCGTCGTGACGACTTTCCCGCGGACCGTTCCGGGTGGGTCGTCTGCAGCGACACCGCACACCTCACGCAACGTCTCGCCAACGGCTCCTGGCAGGTTCTTCGCTTGGACGCCCAAGCCTTTGCGAAGCAGCTTCAGCTCCGTTGAGAGAGCGTTGATCTTTGCTTCGGCAACCTCTTGAGCCATCACGAACCTCGGAGCACTCGGGGCCGTGCACGAAATGAGGCCTGGACCTGCAACGGTAACAGGCGATGACCAGGCCACACTCCCCGTGCACGGCTCCCGATGTCAGGCAATCCCGCCGGCAAGCCGAATACGGCCAGTCAACCGCGCGCTCTCGTGAGCCAATGCCACCGTGGCACCGCTGGCAGCCAGAGCGGCCTCCACAGCGTAGCCGCGGGTGATCAAGAAGCCAGTAAAGGCCTGTATGACGATCACCAGAACGATCTTTTCCCGGGCTCGCCTTACAGGAAACTCCGAGTCCAGTTCGGGAGTACTGCACGGAGGGTTGCGGCGTCGGAACGGAAACATGGCGAGCCTTCCTAAGCTGTCCAGGGAGCGCGGTGAAGCTCAGCCTCCGCGTTATGAGTTGCACCTCGGGGCGCGGAGAACTCGATTGTTGCTCACTGGTCACGAGAAGGCCATAAGAAGGCGGATAAACTACTCTCCGTAGTTATGGGGACACGCTAAGGAGGGGCCGCCGGTGCAACGGCGACCCCTCTTCCGCGAGTGCTCCCTGGACAGGAAGTCTCTCGGGGAGCCCGGCCGTAGCCGGGCTAGCAGGAATTCTGACAGCGCAGCCTTAAGTCACCTACAACTTGACGTCTAGCTGACGTGGTTTTGTCAAGTTTTTGTCGTCAATCCGCTCAAGTTGCGCCCGTCTCCGCATCAGGGCTCTGACCAGGGTGCACTCCCCCGCGCGGCCGTCACTGAAGATCGCCGCGCGGGCCCCTTTAACTGTAACTGACGTACTCCCGATTTTGGTATGAAGACTGCGCCGTAAATCTGGGGCGACGACTAAAGAAAGCGGCCGCGGATGCCAAATAGAAGCCTGCTGATATGCACCGACGCCAGGCGGAGAATGCCTCACCCCGCAGCGCCGGTCCCGCTCGCCTCGCAGCCGCCCGCGCGGTCACCGGCTCGCCACACGGGGTGATAACGCCTGCATCACCCGTCGAGGCGTGCCGGACATCTCGCCTGCCCTGAATCGGTAAGCATCCTCGGCGGCCAGCTCATCGTCGCGGTCGAGGCCCCCACGAACTTGGCCGTCGCCGACGAGGAGCCCGAGTACCAGGGCGCCGGGTACATCGGCGTCCGCGTCGGCGGCACGACCAACCAGCGCCAGGTCGCCGGCGAAATCCTCGCGTGGCAGCCTCTCACCCGGGCCGCCCTGTGCGTGCGGCGGCTCGACCTCAAGCGGTGACCGTCGACTGCGGGGCGTTCGACTGTAGACGGTTGGAGAACGGATCACTGCCGCGGCGCCCGCACGGGTTCAAAGTCCTCCGTCCGGGACCAAGCCGCGCAACTTGGCCAGCGCGCGAAACTGCGTGATGCGGACGTGGCTCACGGATATGCCCAGTGCCTCGGCGGTTTCTTGCGCCGAGAGGCCGGAGACGATCCGCAGCGACAGGATCTCTCGGTGCAGCGGCGGCAGCAACGCCAGCAACCCGCCCAAGCGGGCGCCAAGGTCCAGGTCGAGCATGTGGGTCTCCGGGTTGCTTCCCTCCAAGGGCCGGTCCGGCAGCTCCTGCACCGGCTTCGACCGGTCGCGCGCCACCGCGCGGAACGCGTCCGCGACCTTGTTCGCCGCGATCGCGCGCACCAGGTAGATGAAGGAGCCGCCGCGGTCCTGGTAGTTCGGCAGCACCTTCAGCACCGCCAGGCACACCTCCTGCGCGACGTCGTCGGCCGAGAGGTAGGACAGGTCACGGCCCCCGATCCGGGCCCGACAGTAGCGCACCACCATCGGCTTGATCAGCCGCAGCAGCGCCTGGACCGCATCCGGGTCGCCGTCACGGGCCGCCGCCACGACCGGGTCAAGTCGCTCCTTGACCAGGCCGCCGTCCGACCGCGGGTTAGGCAGCATGGTGAAGCCGTCGACCGGACCGGAGTCGGCCTGGTCGACGGCTTCCGCCTGTGCCCCATCAACCGCCACAAGCCCTCAGCTCGTCCGGAGAGTTGTTGTTCGGCTTGCACTGCTGAACAACCTTGGCGCTGGTTTCGTCGCGGCGGGTGAGATCGAACGACCCGATCCGCACCTCAGCGTTCAGCCACCACAGCGCGGCGACGGCGACGCCGACGAGCAGCGCGATCGACACGACGACGCGGACACAGTTCGGCGTGCTGGTGATGATCTTCTCGATCAACCCCACCACGTGGCCGCCGGCCATCAGGCAGCCCCGTCCAGCTCGTCCCCCAGTTCCCTGGCGATCTCCAGCGCCTCGGAGAGCACTCGATGCCGGGCCTTGAGCCGCTGCAGCTCGTCCGGCTGCAGCGGCAGAACCTCGAGCAGCAAGTCCATCTGGACGATCTTCGGCATAGCACCCGCGCCCGACAACAGCCTCCGCAGCGTGCCGACCGACATCGACCGCACGTCGAACCTGGCTGCGGCCTCCACCATGCGACGCCGGACGTCGGCGGGACCGAGGTCCTCCTTGAGCATCGCCCGGCGCAGCTCGATGCCGAACGCGGCAAGCGGGCCCGGGTTCTTCGGCTGGCTCGCCCGGAATGCCTGCAGCGCTGCGGCGTACCACAGTCCGTGAGCGTGCCGCTGCGACCCGCCGATCCCACCAGCGACGCTGAGCACCTGCTGAAGCGGCGGCAGCGTCGATCCGCCGATCACGGCACACACCGTGCTGACCGAGAACCCGCTCCGAGCCGCGATCGTCTCCAGCTTCGTATCCCCGGCCATGTCGCGCAGGTACTGCTTGAGGCAAAGCACCTCGGGCGGCGCATCGGAGGGAAGTCCGGACTTCGGCCGGCCGGGCCTCGGCGATGGGGCATCAGGTCTCTCACTCGGTGTACTCATCCATCTCTCCGTCCTTCGGCGCCGTCCAGGCGAGGGAAGATCAGATGACGACCAACGAGCCTTGCCCCCGGGGTGCCACCCGGGAACGTGATCGTCATCCGACCAGTTGACGACGATCAAATCGCAATCAGTGATCAACATCAACGCAGGGTAGTTTTTTCCGAAAAACGCTGGTAGGGAGGGGGAGTCACCCCGGACCGCGGGAACCGGCGTTTTTCAGCCATCGGCTGATCGACGAACCGGGCACATCGGGTAGAACTCCAGCTAGGCCGGTCGTTTTTCGCTACTTAGCTCTTCCCGCAACATCGGGGGACCGCCGAATCGACTACGTTGGTGTCAGGCTCAGAACCTCCGTCCAATCGTCCAGGCGAGGGTCTAAGTCTCCCGAGAGAGCCGGTGCCACGGACCTCTCGACCAACTTCCGTGGCCGGGTTCGGACGGTTCTACGCTCGAACCCGACTCCGGAAGATGCGCGCACCCTTGGTGCGCGGCCGCGCCGGCACATCGAGGCGGCCAAGCGAGCGATTCCGGTTCCGCGGCCCCGTCGGTACGACGACAGCGTGCATCACCGCGAGTCGTGTAGCAGGCCAGCCCAGAGCAACGTCTTCCGTGCAGCGGCATGCGCCGCGTCGGCCCGGCGCCAAGTCCCCCCCCCGTACGCGTTCATCGAGCACACCGACGGCGTCACCTACACCGCGATGCGGCAGTCGGCGAAGCCGGACGGCGTGATCCTCGTCTTCACGCCGGGCGAGTGGGACGCGTTCGTCAAGGGCGTCCGCGCCGGCGGGTTCGGCCTGCCCAAAGACCTCGCTAAGACGTGAACCTCAGCTCCTGAGCGATACCCGCTGCATCACCGCGACTGGAGGTCGGGTGGGGGCCGAGACGCCAGCGAGGGCCCAAGAGCGCCGGCTCCCGAGCCCTCGGCGTGGTCCGATCGGCTGGACTACCTGCAAAGCTAATCGAGGAGGGCGCCCATGGAGCCGGCTACTGCCGCCGAGCCAGCAGGCGTACGAGGCCGATCTTCCCCTCGGCCGTCGGGCGCGAGCACACCGTCCGGCGGAGCCGCCAGCGAAGTACCTGCGGCGAGAGGATCAAGCCGACCATCGTCAGCAAGAACCAGTTCGCCGACATGTGCAGCATCGTCCAGACCCCGACGTCCGCGTGGCTACCGAGCAGGTACAGCGCCAGGTGGTGCCAGCCGACAAGCACCGCGACAACGGACAGGGTGGGCAGCAACGTCCGCATCCGCATGAGCTCGCGGCCGATGTCACCGACCGCGACGTCCCGGATCCGTGGCCCACGCAGCGCCGTCGCCTCGCGAACGATCTCTCGCGGACTGAGCCGGGTGATCGGCGTCGAGGCCGGCGTCGGCGCAGTCGTCGCCCCGGCCGGCTTGCCGGTCGGCTTCGGCCTGGCGGCGTTGAGCAGCTCCCACGACCGCATGATCGTGGCAACCTGCTGCAACTGCAGGCCGGCCGCATACAGGAAACTCAGGACCTGACCAGGCTTGGTGGGCAGCCCGCTCCTGCGGACGTCGACCAAGTTGTAGAGCGACGAGCGATTGATCGAGGTCTTCATCGCAATCTGCCCGCAGGTCAGCCCGGCACGGTCCAGCACCAGCTTCAGCAGCGCCCGGAAGTCGGCCACCGTCTCGACGTTGAGCTCGTCGACTTCGAGCACCACCCTCTCCGACGAGGTGTACTTCAGCAGTCGGTTCGGCAACAAGGCGCTTAGGCCCGCCTCACTCAACAGGAGAGATCGTGACTTGCCGGTCCCAGCGGCGCCGGTAACCAACCTGAAGTCGTTGCGCTCGTCGATGATCTCCCTGGTGGGGTTGGGCCTAACCGGACGCCAACGCTCGGTCCGGAGCACAGCACCGTTGATAGGACCTGCAGAACCGCTCACGACGGCGGGACTCACGGCGTGACCGTCCCGGACAGCATGCGCACCAGGTCGGCGAGCGACTTGAGCGACGCGGCGACGCTGGTCGGCTTGACGGTGGTCAAGCTGGCGACGGTCACCCCGGCCGTGACGAGCACGACTGTGGTGACGACATCGGCACCGGTGGAGAGCAGGTAGGCCTCGAACCCAAAAATCATCGCAATCAAGATGATCGCGCTCGACCCGGGCGAGTCGGGTGCTTCGCCGGCGACGAGCGCGCACGGCGGCACCTTCTTCTTCGACACGGTGTTCCTCCTGGGCAGGACAGGGCGGCCCGGCCGGTGCCACCGGGCCGCAGCGAGACGACCAGTCCGGAGACTTGGGGTCTCACACCTGGGCAGGTTCGCGGCCCGCGGGGTCCAGGTGCTCCACCCGACGGCACCGCGCCGGGGGACACCGAAAGTGTGGCACCACCTACCAACGACCTGCGCGAGAAACACGTGTTCGGGCCGAGATCTGCGCCCACCGCACCGTCCACGCTGACCAACGACGTGTCCAAACTCCCCTTACTTTGGACGCGACTCTCCGAGTTAACTCGGAGAGTCGCACAATATCTTTGCTGGTCAGACAGTGTTTGGACGCTGAAAAACCGCGTACACGGGGCCTCAGGGAGTCCAAGCCCCTCCACCCCATGGCCGTCTTTCCGATGCGGCCCTACAGTGAGTTCGTGGGAGTCGTCCGGCACGCTGGACGCCCCCGGTCCTGGGCAAGCAGATGACCAGTCCGGAGCACAGGACCCCGATGACGCACCGGTCGCGCGGTGCCCATCAACGAAGGCTTCGGCGAGCTTGCTGCTCGCCGAAGCCTTCGACGTCTTCGCCTTCTACGCTTGCGGCATGAGTGATCAGGCGGTCGAAGACAAGGCGCACATCCGGCACCACCTCGACTTCACGAAGGCCGAGTGATACCCGCTGCATCACCGCGACTGGAGGTCAGGCGGGGCCGAGACGTCAGCGAGGGCCCAAGAGCGCCGGCTCCCGAGCCCTCGGCGTGGTCCGATCGGCTGGACTACCTGCGGAGCTGATCGAGGAGGGCTCTCCACGTCGCCGGTTGCGCGTTCAGCTCGCCGCCGAGGCGATTTTGCGTGTCGCGTACGCGCACGTCCCGGTCGATCCGCACCTCGACGCATTGGCCCTGCTCACCGCTGTAGGACGAGGTGAACCAGCCAGTGTCGCAGCGGTCATTCACGATGCGTTCTCCCGTTTCTCAATCTCCGCCTGGATCAGGCTTCGGCTCTCGTCTGCGTCGTACGCCAACGCAAGCAGCTCGGATGCGAGCTGTTTGTAGTCGTCGACATCAGCAGCGCCATCGACGAAGGACGCCGTGCGGTGATGCTCGAGCGAAACGATGGACGGCATCGGCCGAGTGAAGTCGTACACGATGAACGAGCCCAGCAAACCGCCGTGCCAGTCCCCGTCGACCTCCGCGAGCCGGAGTGTGATCGCCTTACGGCGCGAGACCGTCACTAGGTGCTTGAGCTGGGAAAGCATGGTCCTGTCGCCGCCGATTGCGCCTCGGATCGCTGGTACACCGAGAATCGCGACCAGAGGTAGCGGATCTTCGCGGGCGATCGCGTGCTGGCGGCCGAGTCGGAGCGTGACCAGTTGCTCGACCTCGGCTCGCGGGGTCTTCGGGTTCTTACCGATGATCGCGCGAGCGTACTCGGGAACCTGCAGCATGCCCGGCACGAACAGTGGCGACCATTCGACCATGCTCGTCGCCTGGCTTTCCAGTTCGACGGCTGCGGTCAGTTGGTCGGCGACGCCCGGCGGGCCTGGCGTCACCCAGACTTCGGCGCTTCCCTCGCCGCGGGCGAGGCGCATGATCTTCTCTCGCATCTCGCCGACGACACCAAGACAAGCGAGAAAGCCGGACACGCGTTCTGCATCCGGGGTGACCGAGCCGTCCAGCCATCGGCCGACGGTGGTGTGGGCGACGCCGAGTTGTTCTCCGAGCTGTCGTTGCGAAGGCCGCGGCTTCTTGTCCTCATAGACCGCCCGCAGGAGACCGGTAAGCGTGCGCTGCCGCCCAGTTGCCGCTGCAGCGCCTTCAGAGTTGGTGCGCGCCATGCACCAAACCTAGCCGTAGGCCCATGGCCGCACGGTAGCACCCGTTCGTTGTATTGCACGGGTGGTGCATGTGGTGCACAGTGGTGCGCACCACTTCTTAACTAAGCACCAGAAGGTGACTCGTATGGTCGCACCGAACGTGACGCTATCAGCTAATTCGCTGGTAGATGCGCCCCGCCCCGCAATTTGCAGTGGTGCGCGCGTGCACCATCTCTCCTCTTGTGCACCAACTGGGCGCAAGCTCGGGCTCTCCGTCGTCGCAAGTCTGCGTCGTGACGCTCCTGCAGACGCGATGACGCGAGAAAGGCCGGGCATCGTGGACTATCGAACCGCTGCAGCGATCGAGCGAGCTCGTCGACTCGCCGCTGACCTGCATCGTCTAATCATCGGCATCACGCACTCGCGGCTACCTGTTGACCAGCTCGCGTCGAAGGAGCGTGAGCTGGGGATGCTCCTGCACGACGTCGGGCGAGAGCTCATGATCGATGCCGACCGAATCGACCCGGACGACGACCATGCCGAGTAACTCATCGTGGCTCGCCAACGTCGGTCTGTCCGCCAAGTACGGTGCCCCCGATCTCCCGGCGGCCGTGGGTTGTGCGGCTCCCGCGCCTGCGGCTGCCGGGTTCCAGGTCGTCAGCGTGCCGCCGTCTGGCGTCGGTGACCCCAAATCCCCGGGAAACCCGGACCACAACGACCAAACGCTCGCGCACGCAGGTCCAGCCATGACCCCCGCCTACGGCTGGCGCCCGCCCGAAGTGCGTCCCACCGGCAAGATCTACGTCGGCGGCCTCTTCCGTAGCGAGCTGCTGCACTGTGTCCCCTACGGCGCCACCCCGATGCACCTCGCCGGCCCGAACGCAGCAGCGCTCGGCCTGCTCAACACCTACGTCGTCTTCGCCCGCTGCGGCGCCGCTTGCCGCCCGGTCGTCGCCGACCTTGCCACGGACCTGCGCGAGCACTGCACGGACTGCTGGACACCTCCAGACCCCGCAGTCGTCGAGGACAACCGCATGGGCGTGCTGCAGCTCGAACCGGTCGCCAGCGAAGTCCGATGGCCGCCCGAGCCCTCTCCCCTCGTGAACCGTCCGGCGGCCGCCATCCTCGTCGCCCCCCGGCTACTGCCCGGCAGCGTCCCGCTCGGTCACCTGCCGCCAAGGCTGCGGGCGCCCGTCAAGGCCGTTCACCCGGCCGATCCCGCCTGCATCACCCCGGCCCAAAGCCACCGCGCCGCCTGAACCCGCACGTGACCCAAGGAACCCCGAGATGACCATCGGCCGACACGCGACCTCCGCGGCGACCACACCGAGCACCAGCAGCTACCTCCTCAAGCTCATCGGCCTGAGCGTCGGCTGCGCCGCGATCATCACCCTCGGCTTCGCAGCAGCGATCTACCTCACCCACCTCTACATCAACACCACCGTCCACTGAGGCCTCTCGTGAAACCCACCAGCCACCAGAACTCCGATCAGCGCAGTCCGGGCACCGCAGACGCCACCGCGCCGGAAACCACCCACCACGACAGCGACTCCACCGAACGCACCGTCACTCACCTCAAGGTGATCGCGGCCGGTCCGGACGGCGTCGAAACTCTCCTCGTTCCCGTCGACGGCGACGAGAACGGCGAGACGACCCACCGCGTAAAGCCCGACCTGGCCCGGATCCTCGCCCGGCTGCAGGCCCTACCCGCCTGCCGCGGTGGCTGCCCCGGCAACCACCCCGCCACCACACCCTGCACCTATCAGGGGCCATCCGCCGCGTCGATCAAGATGGCCTCGTGAACGCGGCACAACCGGCCGACCCCGCCGCGAACACCAGCCGCACACCGGTCGGCATCGACTTCACCCGCCCGACGATCGCCCGGATCTACAACGCCTTCCTCGGCGGCGGCCACAACTACGGCGTCGACCGGATGGTGTGCCACAAGCTGCGTGAACGGGTGCCCGAGATCGCCGACCTCTTCCGGTCCGAGGTCGAGTTCCTGCACCGCGCCGTCCGCTGGATCGGCACGCAGTTCCCCATCGAGCAGTGGGTGATCGCCGTCGCCGGGCCGGCACCAGAGGGGCGAGACCAGATCCACGACGTCATCCGGGAGGTCAACAGCGACGCCGGCGTCTGGTACGTCGACTACGAGCCGGTCCCCTTGGCCACGTTCAGGACCTTCGACGACATGCGCGGCGGCCGCCGCGTGCACGTCGTCAAGGCCGACCCCCTCGATCCCGACACGACGTGGGACGAGCTCACACAGCTGGATCAGGGGCACACGCCGGTCGACGATCGAGAGCCGATCTGCCTCGTGCTCGGCGGCGTCCTGCCCTACCACCCCTTCTCCCGCGCCGACATCGCCGCCGTCACCCGCCAGCACCTCAACCACCTCCCCCACGGATCGTTCTTCGTGCTCACCCACCTGCTCGACCCCGAAGAGCCCGAACTCACGGCCGTCGCCGTCGAGATCCAGAACACGCTGGTAGGCGGCCCACTCGGGGCCGGCAGCCTCGCCACCCGCGACGAAATCGAAGCGATGGTGTCGGGCGCCACGATCCTTGCGCCCAGCGCCGGTACACCGCCCAGCGTGGTGCCCGCCCGCCAGTGGTGGGCCGGACCACCCCTGAAGCCCAGTTCGCTGCCCGAGCAGCTCGTCGCAGGCGTCGTCGCCGCCATCCCCGGCGACTGACCCCCTCCTTCCCGCCGCCGGCCGCGGCGGGAAGCGGCCCCGGACCGCGGCACGCCGGGGCCGCGCGGGATGCCCAGCCCACAGGATCCCCCCGTCTGCCCGGGCTGGGCATCCCGCGACCTGCCACAGCGACCGCTGCGGCAGAAACCCCTACACCCCAAGGAGAATGCCACTTGCAACTCCGAAGAACAGCCGTGCGCCTGATCACCGCGGCGTTGATGATGGCCGGGCTCGTCGCCGGTGCGGCCGCACCCGCCTCGGCGATCGTCGGCGGCACCTACGCGCCGCAGACCTACGCCGGAATCGGGTCCCTGCAGTTCGACCACAACGGGTACAAGGACTGGGGCTTCTGCTCCGCGCACGCCTTCGGCAACGACGGCCACGGCGACACCAAGTTCATCGTCCTCAACTCCCACTGCGGCACGGTCCCGCCGCCCCAGGAGCAGGTGCAGGCCATGTCCCGTCAAGGCAAGGTCAACGCCGCCAAGTTCCGCGCATGGGCCGAGAACGCGGGGCTGGCCGACGCGCCCGCCGACCCTGCCAGCCGCGCCGGCGACGGTCTCAAGTCGACCCCCGTCGACCCGGCCAGCTACCGCTTCGTCTACGGCAACGTGAACCGGTTCGAGGGACAGTCCGTCGGGATCAAGCGCTTCATCCCCCCGAAGGACTGGAACTGGGGCGAACCCGACAGCCAGGGCTACATCTGGGACGTCATGGTCGCCGAACTGGCCCACCCCATCCACGTCCAGGGAGCACTCGTCGCTCCGGTCCTGCCGTGGCTGCCCGTGCGCGAACTCGGGTGGGGCATGACCAACCCCGACCCCGCGAGCTGGATAGGCCCGAACGGCCGTCTCCCGCTCGGTCCGCTGCTGAAGCAGACCGACGTCCGCGTCACAAGCAAGCAGCAGTGCGCGGGCGCCGGCATCGGCACCGCCGAGGTGTGCCTCGGCATCGCGCCCGACGGCGGCGGCACCTGCGCCGGTGATTCCAGCGGCGGAGGCGTCCAGCGACTCGGACGGGTCTGGGTCCTGGTGGCGACGGCGTCGCGCGGTCCGGAGGAACGCTGCGGAACCGTCAACGTCTACACCGAGATCTGGCCCTACCTCGGCTGGATCGTGAAGACGATGCACACCCTCGCGCCGGACACCCGCGTCGAGACCGCCGCACCGGATGCCATCAGCAGCTCGGCCGCCCAGTACGGCCAGCCCGCACCCGACGCGCAGACCGCCTACGCGTTGGCCGGGTGAGCACCCCGCTGAAAGACACCGGTCCCGTCCGCAGGTAGCGACCGGGACCGGGCGATACCGCCTGCATCACCAGGTCCGCCGGGAGAGAGCGAGTCTCCCGGCCGGTCCGGCGCAGGCGCCCAGCGGAATCAAGAAGCGGTTCCGCTGGTGCAGCCCCCGGGCAGGCGGCCCGGCTCCCCGACGCAAGCGGGAAGCCGGGCCGCCGACCACCAGGACGAAGGAGACGATTCGTGGTCGCCGTCGCGATGCTACAACGCGAACCGGGCGTGTTCGCCCGCGTGAGCAACGCGCACCAGCTCGCCGGCGAGCTCGTGTGCCTCGCCCACCGGCACGGACACAGCCCGGCCCTGGCCGACGACCCCGAACTGGTCGAGGCCGCGGTGAAGCCCTCCGGCCAATCCGACGCGGTCCTGGCCCGCCTCGCCGCGGCCGGTCAAGCCGCCCTCGCGTGGCTGATCGACCACGCCGTTCCCCACGGCCACGAGCTCCTCGTCGCCAAGACGCGCGCCGACAACGACCTCCTGCTGGTCCTCGCGCCTCGCTCGCCGGCGACCGAACCCGCCGATCTCGTGACCGTCGATTCGCATCAGCACCTCGAAACCGTTTGTGCATAGGAAGAAGCCCATGACCGTCCTGCTCTACGGCGCTGCGGCCCGACGGCGCCCGATCGGTGAAGGCTCGGTGACGGCTCGAGACGCCATGCTCGAACTGCCGTCGCCCATCGGCACGCGGTCTGGTGCTTGATGAGCGCGCGTGACCGGAGCGACGAGGAAGCGCGCCTTCAGAAGGCGTTCGGCGCCGAACTACGTCTGGCCCGCATCCGCGCCGGCCTGACCACCCGGACGCAGCTGTGCCGACGTCTGCGCGAGCACGGATTTCACTTCGGGACCGAGAAGACCATCGCGAGCTGGGAACAGGGAAGACGCGAGATCGGCGTGGTCCGCCTCATCCATGTGTGCAATGCGATGAACACCTCCGTCGCCGACCTGCTGCAGCGCGTCGAGCGGCGCTTGTACACAGAGAAGTCCGGGCACGTGCTGATCGATCTGCACCAGCTGGCCAACACCGACGATCCCCTGCTGCAGCCGTTGTGCGGCTGGGCTCGCAGCCAGGCGCCGACCAGCGTCAACCACCGCAATTCCGTCATGTTGCTGCCCCCGGAGGCGGTGGTAGCAGCGGCGCGGCAATGCGGGCTGACCGTCGAGGACATCACCGACAGGTTGCGGAGCCTGGACCTGCCCACGTCGGTCCCCGCCTCGCCGGACGGCGTCGCGGACTCGGGTGAAGGGCGGCTCCGATGAGCGACCAACACGGTTACCCGGCTGCCACCGTCCAGCGCGTGTTCGAGGTGCTGGTCGACCACCCGGGACCCGACACGACCGCCGCCCCGCTCGCGGCCGCGCTCGAACTGCCCGAGCCCGTCGTCATCGCCGCGCTCGAACAGCTGCGCGCCGGCGGCCAGGTCCTGCGACGTCCCGAAGGCCGTCATGCTCCCGTCGAGCGCGATCGCCGCTACACCCTCGCCGAGGGCGTCAGCCGACACGCCGCACACCTGCGCGGTCGCACACCACCCTCGATCCGCACCCAGCAGCAGATCCGCCTGTTGCACTGGTACGCCGCGACCGCCGAGGTCGCCGTGCCGCTCGCGTTCGACGTTCACCGGTTCGGCCCGCGCGTCACATACGCCGCCGTCGCGCGCTGCGCGGGCGGCTGGGATCCGCTCGGCTGGTTCGCCTGGGAACACGACGTGCTCCGCAACGTCGTCACGACCTTGACCAGCTGGAAACACGACGACGTCGTCATCGGGCTGGCCGAGGCGATCTGGCACCTCGGCCGCCCGACCTACCACCATCACGACCTCCTGCACGCCCAGCAGGCCGGCCGCGCCGCCGCCGAACGCTCGGATCCCGCGCTCACCCCCGTGTTCCAGGCGCGCGAGGCCGCAGTCCTCGCCGACCTCGCCCACCACGCCGACGCCCGCGCAGCGGTCGACGACGCCGTCGGCCGCCTCGACGAGCACACCGACCGGCGGATCCGCGAGGCCGTGGTGTCGATCCGCGGTCGCGTTCACCTCGCCGCCGGCGACACCGATCACGCCCTGCTCGACTTCACCACCGCGCTCAGCTACCACCGGCGCCTGGTCGACGACTACGGCAAAGCCGCCCTGCTACGCCGAGTCGGGCAGACCCGCCTCGCCAACGGGCAGATCGGCAAGGCCATCACCTGCCTGCGCGATGCGACCGCCGCGATGCCTCGTACTCCGCTGGCGCGCGTCCGGGCCGTCACCTACCTGGCCGAGGCGCTCACCACGGGCGGCCGTGCCGCCGAAGCGATACACGAGCTGAGCCGCGCCCACCCGCTCATCAAGGAGAGCGTGGCGATCCGCTACCGAGCCGGACACGACCTCGCAGCGGCCCGCGCGACGTACGCCCGCGGCGACTCGGCGCGCGCCCGAAGCCTCACCGACAACCTCATCGATCAGCTCGAACTGGCAGGTCGCGGGGCCGTGCGCGACTTGCACGCCGCCCGCGACCTACGCCGCCGGCTGTGAGGCCGTCCGTCCACAACCGATCCCGCCTGCATCACTCGCACTTGAAACCCCTGCTGCCGAGAGAAATCGCTCATGTCCCGACCTGCTTCACTTCGCTGGCGCCCACTCGGCCTCGCCGCCGTCGCAGTGGCGGCGCCGGCCGCCGCCACCACGCTGGTGCTGTCCGCCGCACCGGTCGCCCCCGTCGTCTCCAGCCCGGCTCCCGGGCCCAGCCCCCGGGCCCGGGAGTACGCCATCCTGCAGACCCGCCCCGACATCGACGCCGTCGTGGCCACCGACGAGCGGCTCCTCGCCGACGTCCGGGACGTCCTCACCACCATGCAGCACTGGGGACCATGGCAGCGCAGAACAACCTCCATGCCGATCCACAGCAGCGGCTGCAGCGAGTTCCCCGCCACCGACGTCTACGACGCGACCAAGGCCACCCTGCCGGCCTGGTACACCCCCGCGTCTCACCTGGACTGGCACGACTGGCCCTCTGTCCGCGGCAAGATCGTCGAGGTCGGCTACCGCTTCGGGTTCGGCGTCGGCCCGGTCGGATCCGACGTCCCCGGCAACTACCTGCTCACCCTCGTCGACAACACCGGCGGCTCCGTCCAGGTCGGCGCGGACGTCAACGCCACCGTGAGCGCGACCACCGGCTGCCACCTCACCCGCACGGCCCGCGAACGCGGCACGCCAGCCCCGGAAGACACGCCCACCTCGAGGAGCCCGCGGTGACCCAGACCCGAGCCCAGCACGAACAGCGCGACACCCAGATCGTCGAGGCCTACACCGGCGGCGACAACGAGCACCAAGTCGCCGAGCGCTTCGGCCTCACCGTCGCCGCGATCGAGAAGATCCTGGATGACAGGCAGGTCGGTGTCCGCGGTGGACGCAACTACCGCGTCCACCGCAAGACCTACGAAGCCGGCAGCACCTCGATCCGCGCGCTCGCCCGCGAGGTTGGCGTCGGCTACGCAACCATGCACACCGGGCTCGCCCACGCCGGCACCAACTTCCGGGGCCACGGCGGTAGCCGCGCAGTTCCCGCGGCCGCGCAGCCGACGCACCGCGAGGATCCCGGCACGCGCGACCGAGCCGAACCACCTCGTCGATCCACTCGGACTCCCGACACCACACCCCCCTCAGCGCCACGGATCCAGCCTGCATCACCGTCTCCGCGCGACCGCGACGGCCACCGATGACCGACCCCGACACTCCCGGCGACGTCTCCCCGCAGGTCGCCCGCTTCACCGGTCCCGACCTGGCGGCGGTCAACCTCCTGGCGCTCTCGACGAGCCTCACGGAGTACCTCATGGACATCACCATCGGCCTGCTCAAAACCGGGGTGCCGCTCGACTCGAAGCAGTTCGGGCTCGGACTGACCAAAGCCAGCACCGCGATCCTCCGCTTCTGCCTCAAGCTCCGCGAAATCAAGCCGATCGACATCCCCGTCGACACGTTGCAGGCGGCCTCGCTCAGCCGGGCGGAGCGAGGAAGCTGGCCACCGCACCGACAGCAGACGCTGGAGCTGCTGCGCTTCATCGATCTCCTCACCAGCCACGTCGACGCGTTCGGCCTCGCCGACGACGAGGACACAAAGGCAGCCGCCTTCCTGGCCCTCACCGAACTTGCCGTCATCAGCGGGACCACCTTCAACTTCACCGCACGGCTGATGGCCGCCTTGACGGCCCACCGCGGCGGCCAGGACCTCGCCGAGATCGCCGCCGGTCTGCACACGACCCCCGACGACGTCGAGCAGATGCTCATCGACGCCGAAGCGCTCCTCGCCGGTCCCCCATCAGCACGCTCGGACACCGACACCTCGCCCGCGGCCGGCGCCGCACGGACCACGGAATCCCAGGGGCCTCGATGAACCAGCTCGACGAATCCGCCGACCTGCGTGCCGCGATGGTTCGCCGGGTCGTCGCCACCGGCCACGCAACGAACCCCAACGTGAGGAGGGCACTGGAGCTCGTGCGTATCGAGGCCTTTCAGCCAGACCGGCCGCTGGCCGATCTCTACCGCGCGCCGGGCAGCGTCGCCGGCGCGGACTCCGGCCGCAGCATCGACCCCCTCGTGGCCGCGTCGATGCTCGACCAGCTCGACGTCCGCGCCGGCGACAACGTCTTGCACATCGGTACCGGCACCGGCTACACCGCCGCCCTGCTCGCCGAAATCGCGGGCCCCGACCGCGTCATGACCATCGACCGGTCGCACAACATCACCATCGGCGCCCGCGCCGCCCTCCAGACCCACGGCTACGGCGAGGTCGAGGTCATCACCGGAGACGGCAACGCCGGCGCCCCCGGGCACGGCCCCTTCGACCGGATCATCGTCACCGCCAGCTCCTACGACCTACCCGAAACCTGGGTGCGCCAGCTCGCCCCCGACGGCCGGCTGGTCGTCCCGCTCCGATTCCGCGGACTCGAACGCAGCATCGCCTTCCACCTGACCGACGGCGTCCTGCGCGCCCGAGACAGCCAGCCGAGCCGGCTCGCGCGGATGCTGGGCGCAAACCACGACCTCCCCCGCACCAGCCCGATCGGCCCCCGCGGCCAGCTCGTCCTCACCTGGGATCACGACTTGGCCGAGTTCATGACCGGACACAAGCTCAGCGAGCCCGAGCGGTTCACCCACTCCGACCTCGCCTGGTCCGACGTCGTCGTCCGCCACGACGACCCGCTCGGTCGGCTGTGGCTGCACCTCGCCGCCACCGAACGCGCGGTGTTCGGGCTCTCCACGACGCAGACCACCACGGTGATACCGCACCTCGCGTTCCCGAACGCCACGCCGGCGATCATCGCCAACGAGACGATCGCCTACCTGACCCGCCAAGAAATCCCCGCCGCCGACGACGGCGCCCGCCGGTACACGCTCGGTGCCGCCGGCGTCGGCCCCTTCGCCGCCCGGCTCTCCGCGGTGTTCGTGGACCGCATCCAGGAATGGGTGCTCCATCCCGAGGCCCACCCCACGATCACCGCTTACCCCGGCGGGGCGACGGCGCTGACGCCGGGCCAGTGCATCAGCCGGCCCAGCCACAGCCTGCTCCTGCATGCCGGTTCACCGAGCTGAGCAGCTGCCGAACATCCGATCCCGCCTGCATCACCCCGCGGCCACCATCCACCGGATAGGAGCAACGCACGTGCCCGACCCCGTCGCGCTGATCACCGCCGACGTCAGCCGCACCCTGGGCAGATTCACCGGCCAACCCACCATCGCTCAGCTGGCCGACCTCTCGCCCCTCGCCACGGTCAAACCCGCCCTCGTCGGCGAAACCGTGCAGGCCCTGCTTCACCGGGCGCCGGAGCTCAGCCTCGAGGAACCTGTCCAGATCGCTCCCGAGGTGGCTTTGAGCAACATGTCCGTCACCGGCGGCCCGGAACGCGTCGCGGCTATCAGGCGGGTACACGGCCCGCACGCAGGGCCGGACACGGATGCGCCATGACACCTGATGAGGTGGTCGATGTGTGCCGCCGGTACGAGGCCGGAGAGACGATCGAGGCGATCATCGAGTCGACCCCCCACAGCTACCGACGCGTAAGGGAAGCCCTGGTCTCCAGCGGCGTGGCGCTGCGGCCGCCGAAGGCGCCGGTTCCGCCGTGCCCTCCAGGAATGGCCCAGAGCTACCGCGACGGAGCCACGATCCGCCAGCTCGCCACACGGTACGGCCATTCCTACAACCGGACCCGCAACATGCTGATTGCCGCCGGCGTGACGCTGCGCCGACGCGGCAACCCGCAATGACTCCCGGGTGGTGTCCATCCACTCCTGCCCCCGGGTGGACGGGCACGCCAGCCGGGGGCCAGCCCCAGCCGCGACGTGGCCACGACAACCGGAAATGGGGACCCGGCTGATCTGGGTCGACGTCGCCTCCGACGAACCCGCGCCGTGGCCGGGTGATCCACACTGGATCACCCGGCCACGGAGCAGGGCGGCCCGCCGCACCTCGGCTCAGCTCGTGCTCTCGCTGCAGACCGCCACGCCCATGATCTTCTTCACCACATCCGGGTCGAGGTCCGGCATCAGCAGCATCAGCTGATCGAACTCCGCCTGGCTGATCACCTGCTCGCCGGCCTGCGGCTGCGGAGGACACACAGGCTCGATCGAGACGCCGCCGAACGGCGTCAGCCGGAAACCGCCCCTTGATCTCGTGGTGTGACCTTGACGGCCGACGAGATGCACTGACATCGATCTACCCCTTGATCGTCCCGATCCTGGCCCTGCGGCGACGTCCGGCCGACCGCACCCGACCGGCTGCCTCGCGCCGGACGCGGTCCTCCAGCGACCTGTCCCCGGGTGGTGCGATTAACCGGAACCCCTAGGTCGGTAAACCGCATCACCTTCGTGAAAAGTTCTGCTTTTTGCCTGCCCCTGCAGTCGAACGCGTGATCGCCTCGACGTAGCAACAATAGGCGCAAAGCGGCCGCTGTCAACGCGATACGGCACATCCGGTGTCATCTTTTTGTCCGGTAGTTCGCTAATCCTGCGGAGGTTAGCGCGGAGTAGTCCTGCGGCGGCAGTACGTACGTGCACGCTACGTGTCGAAGCAGTCGATACGTGTCGCTGACCTGGTCAGCACCATTCGTGCACAATGAGATATGCAATTTGCACACACCTGTCACGCCCGGTCGGACGATCGAAATGCAAAGTGTCTTCGCGATTAATCGCGAAGGTTGGAAACCCAGGTCGGGACCGGCTGTTTAATCATCATCGTAGTGCTTCCGGATTTTCCTACGTAGTGCCTTTAAAAATCCTACGTAGTCGATCTGCCTCTATTTCCGTAGTAGTGACGATGAAATGAGGCACGGCCATCGCCGATGCTGGATTCGGCGCCCGGCATCACCGCGCGCCGGGGCAGGGGGAACAAGCCGCGCAGCCCAGGGGTCACCGCGGCACGAGTTCGCGGTGCGCTGCGTGAAGAGACCTCCTGGCCGCGTAGATCCGTCGCCGCCGTGCGAGGCGACCGTGCACCACAGGAGAACCAGATGACCCAAACCGCCGGCTTCTTCGGCGCCGACTACTGGACCGATCCGCTGACGGTCGGCGACCGAGAGCGCGAGCGCGCCGCCGTCCTTCCCGTCACCCTCCCCGACGGCCTGCCAGTCTGGGTGATCACGCGCTACGACGAGGCACGCGCAGCGCTCGACGACCCGAAACTCAGCAAAGACAGCGCCGCCCTGATCGCGGCAATCCAGCACCAACTTGAGGAAGCGGGCTACGGCGACCGAAATCCCTCAGGCATGTTCGGCCCGCACGTCCTGTTCAGCGACCCGCCCCGCCACACCCGGCTGCGCAAGCTGCTGATGAACGCCTTCACCCCAAAGCGGGTCAAAGCTCTCGAACCGGTCTTCCGGGACATGACCGCTGACCTGGTGGCCAAACTACCCGTCCACGAGGAGGTCGACCTGATCAGCCAGGTCGCCGTCCCCCTGCCGCTCGCCGTGATCTGCGAACTCCTGGGCGTACCTGCCGACGCGCGCGAGCCGCTGCGCCCCCTCGTGGACGCCATCAACCTCAACGACCCCGCCACGGCCCCGGACGCCTCCGACCAGCTCGTCGAGTTCTTTACCGACCTCATCGACGACAAGCGCCGAAACCCCGGCGACGACCTGGTCTCTGCCTTGATCCACGTCGGCGAAGACCAACCGGACAAGCTTGCCGACGACGAACTGCTCGGCACGCTCTTCCTGCTCCTCAACGCCGGCCACGACACCACCGCCAACCTCATCGGTAACACCCTGCGAGCTCTGCTGCAGGATCGCCGGTACCGCTGGCGGCTGGTGCGCGAACACCCCGAGCTCATCCCGAACGTCGTCGACGAAGTCCTGCGCTACGACTGCCCCGTCCGGATGGCCACGCACCGCGTCGTCGCCGAGCACGTCGACTATGGCGGGATCACCCTGCTCCCCGGCGAGATCGTTCTCATTTCCCTGCACAGCGCCAACCGAGACCCACGCCAGTTCGGCAAGCACGCCGCCCAGCTCGACCTGCACCGCGAACGCCACGACCTCCGTCACCTCGGCTTCGGGTTCGGACTGCACCGATGCCTCGGAGCAACTCTCGGCCGGATGGAAGCCGAAGTCGTGATCGAGACGCTCGCGCGCGCCTTCCCCCGCGCCGTGCTGCTCGACCAAGCCGAACTCCGCCGTCGGCGAAGCCCGATCATGAACGGCTGGGAGCGACTGCCGGCACTGCTCAACGTCGGCCACTGACCGACGGACGTGATGCAGGCGGGATCGCCTCCAGTCGTGATCAGTGCTGCTGGTGCTCTTCGAACCACTCGCGGATCTTGACCACCCGGCCACGGCGCCCTTCGCCGCGTGCGCCCAGCTTGTTCGCGACGTGCTGCACGTGCGTCTCCGCGGTCCGCTGCGTCACCCCCAGCCGCTTGGCAATCTCGTTGTTCGCCAGCCCCTCCGCGAGCAACCGGGCCACCTGGAACTCGCGTTCGGTCAACCTGCCGGGTCGCTCCTTCTTGACCACCGGCGCCGGTGGAGCGGACAGGGGTTCCGCGGCCAGCTCGATGACTTTGCCGCGGCTGAGGCCGAGCCCGATCTCCCGCTCGGTCGGCAGCGTGTCTTCCAGCTCGCGGCCCAAGATGGTCTCCGTCTGGCGCTGCAGCTCCCAGAAGGGCAGCAGAGCCGGAACGATCACTTCGGCTTCTTGCTGGAATTTCGCCACGCCGGCCAGCGACCTCGCCGCGCGGGCCGACCGTCCCAGCCGCGCCGCGAGCAGAGCGATCAACCAGATTGTCCAGAGTAGGCCCCACTTGTCGCCCATCGCGCGCTGTGCGGCCAAGGCTTCCTGCGCCAGCCGCACCGCCCGGCCGAGGTCCGAGCCGAACAGCAGTTCCACCAGCGCGCACGTCCACTTTGCCCAGGAGATGCACCAGGCGGCGCCGGCGGTCTCGGCGTCCTCCAGCAGCCGGGCACTCTCCCGTACGGCGACGTCGCGCAGGCCCAGCATCGCCGCCGCCATCGACATGAACAAGCGGGCCATCCAGGCGTCGCCTGGAGCGTCGTTGTCGCGGAACCAGCGTTCGGCCTGTTCGAACAGCGGGATCGACTGCCGGGCCACGCTCAAGTCGCGCTCGACGAGCCACAGGCGAGTCGCCCGCGCGTAGAGCAGCGGTCCGAAGTCGTGGAAGCAGCCGAGCTTCCGTGCTGCCGCCTCAGCCGCTAGCAGCAGCGAGTCGGCGCGCTCTTGATCACCCTGGCACAGCGCCACGGTGGCGGCGAAACTCAGCGCGCTCACCAGCGAGTGACTCGGCTCGTCGGGGTGCCACCGACGGGCCGCCTCGAGCATCAGGTTGCTCTCGCTCAACCGGCCGGTGAAGTAGAACAACCGCGTCCGCGCGACGCTGCTGAACAGGTCCATGCCCCGCAGCACCGTACGAGGGTTCGCCAGCCGGGTTTCCTGCGCCACGCGCAGGTTCGGCAGCGCGCCGCTCAGGCGGCCGAGCCAGCCGGTTTCGTCCGGCCCGAACCAGCTCCGGGCACCCTGCCCGGCGAGCGCTTCGTAATGGTCTGCGTGCCGCTCACGTATTTCGTCGGCTGCCTCGTCGCTCAGCTGCTCGTACGCGAACGCCCGAATCGACTCCCACAGCCTGAATCGCGGCCCCTCGTGGTGGCGCTCCGCGACCATGAACGACCGCTTGTGCAAGCCGTTCAGCAGGTCGGCGACGACGTCCTGATCCCCCAGGTCCGCGCCGAGCGCGGCTGCGTCGTCGAGCTCGAAGCTGCCCTCCAACAGGGAAAGCCGCGTCAGCATCTGCTGCTCCGCCTCGCCGAGCAGGCCGTAGGACCAGCTGACCGTCCATTCCAGCTTCCGGTGGCTACGCTTGGCTGAGGTTCCCCCGCCCAGGCTCAGCAGGTTGGTGCGCTTGACCAAGCTGGCCAGCGAGACGGTGTCCATCCGGCCGGCGATCAGCTCGATCGCCAGCGGCATCCGATCGACCCGGTTGAGGACCGTGCGCGCGTCCTCGTCGTCGGCGGGCGGGATGACGACATTGATGTTGGCCGCGCGCTCGCGCAGCAACTGCAGCGCCTCGTCCTCCGACAGCGGCGGCACATCCAGCCACGACTCGCCCTCCACCCGGATCGCGGCCTGGCTGGTGGTGACGATCTGCAGGTCCTCCGCCGCCTCCAGCAGGGTACGTACCAGCTGCGCCAGAGCGCTGTCTTCCTCGTCATCGACCAGGTGCTCGCAGTTGTCGAGCATCAGCAGCTGACGTTTGGTCCTCAGGTGGGCGATGAGCCGGGCCGCTCCGTGCCGGGCCGAGTTCGCCGGAATGCCCAGTGCCTCGGCCACGGCCGACTCGAGTTCATTCGAGCGCACGTTCGTCAACTCGACCAGCACCACGCCGTCGCGGTACACGCCCTCCTGCTGGATCACGTGGCCGAGCCGGCGCATGAGCCGGGTCTTACCGATCCCCCCGGGGCCCTTCAGCGTGAGCAGCCGGGTCGATTTCAGCAGCTGTCGCGCTTTCCGCAACTCGTCATCGCGGCCGACGAAAGTCGACAGGTCCGCATGCAGCAACGGCGCCGGTCGGCCCTCGGCTTCGGCGCCGCCTCCCGGTGGCCCTTCGCCGTCCTTCTTCATCGATGCGTAACTGCCCAGCACTCGTGCACTCCCCCAGGTCCCTACGGCCTCGGCATCACCGCGGCGGCATACACCCGCCCTCCCGATCACCACCATAACCTGTGCCACCGACAATCACCGCAGGTCAGCGATGCCGTCGAGTCGCGAGTTGCAGGTGGCAACCTGCCGCGGTGATGCAGCCGGGATCAGGTCGGCTCGCTGCGCCCGCGGTAGCGCGAAGCGGCGTCGAGCACCGCCACGGCGGCCTGCAGATCCGCCTCATCAAGAGACGCCATCAGCGTGAGCGCGGCACGAAGGGCAGGGCGATCTCTCATCGCGGCGACGACCTCGGCGACCAGATGCGTGTCGGCGGGCTCGGTGTTGCGCAGCAGTTGCAGAGCGAGCTCCCGAGTCCGCGGATCGCGGAGGGCGACCGCGGTGTCGATCTCGCGGATGATCTTGACGCTTTGCTCGTCGTCGAAGAAGTAGCTGGCCGGCACGGCGAAAAACGACGCCAGCCCCTGCAGCACTGCCCGGGTCGGATTCTCCTTCCTGTTGTGGATCATGGCCGACACATACCCCGGGTCCACCGCCTTGCCGATCAACTTGGTGACGCCTTCGGCGATGTCCCCCTGGGTGTATTTCTTGCCGTCCGGCTTGCGGACGTGCTCGATCAGGTGGCGGATGCGCTCACCCATGGTGGGAATCGGCCGTCCGTTCACTTCGACCGCCGACGTCTTTGTGCCGCCCGTCACCGCATCCTCCTCGGTCGACCCCCCTGTGGCGGGGCTTACAACTCCCTGACCTGCGCAATGCTGAGTCTGGTTGACAAGTAGCGAAACTCGTCTATCTTCGATGGAAATAGTAACCAGAGTCCGCATCCGAGGGGAAGCGTTCTCCGGGATCATCGCGAACTTGCGCGCCAGTGTCGAACTGACTCCTGCGCGTCGACGAGCCTCACGGCCCGCCGAACCAGGCACGACCACCGTCGTCGCAAGGTCCACAGCGTGCCGTCACCGACTCCGCAGGGGGGAGCCGTCGACGGCGTAGCCGGGCCGCGCCGCCCTGCGGCCCCAGCGACCACCGGCCGGGTAGCCACACCAAGATGGCAGCACCCCGGCCGGTGGTCAGCCCGAAACCGGTGATACAGCCCGTATCACCGCGAGCGGCCCTTGGGGGGAACGTTCATGTCACCGCACACCTGGCTCCACCGCCACGATCGGCTCTTTCTCCGGATCGGCCGCAGAACCGAGCCAGTTCCCGAGCCGATCGAAGGCCTCCTGCTCCATGGGCCCGACGACCTCACCGCCGACGTCGGCGCCGACCTTCTGCGCCTCGACGGCACTCTCGTCGCATTGGCTCGACGGTTGCGTGCCAACGCCGCTGCCGCCGCCCGCGAGATCAGCCGCAGCGGTCGCAGCGCGGGAGCACGCACCGGCACCGCGCTCTCCCGCGCCGATGCCGTAGCCGGGCACACTCGCGTCGTCGAGCAACTCGACGACGTCACCCTCACCACCGACCTGCTCCGCGAGTTCGTCATCAGCCTCGCCGCGGATGGCCTCCTACGCGACGCCGCCGCCGGCTGGAAACGCAACCCCGAACCCCCCGCCCACGTCGAGGTCATCCTCGACGAGTTCCTCGCCGCGCAGCTCGACCGCCGCCGCGCCCGCCCGGAGGGCGACGGCTGGGGCGGCACCGCGCTGGCCGGCATCGAGGAATTCGGCGCTCACTGGCGCCGCGAACCCGACGACGATCCCAGCGAACTACCTCCTCACTACCTGACAGGCAGCTGGACGCTGGGCTACCTGCCCACCACCGCCGAGGTCTACGCCGTCCGGCGAGCTGACGGCCCTCATACCTTCTGGCTGCTCGGCACCGGTTTCAGCACACTCGACCAGGTCACCGGCGTCCTCGCGCCGATCCTGCCGAAGATGCGCTGCCCGAACTCCTTGATCCTGGCCGCCGACACCATCCGCGCAGCCCGACAGTCGCGCGGCGCGCACTCGCACGCCGAAGTCGGATGACACAGCGGCCAACGCCCGGGGCGACCCGGAGCCTGCAAGCCCGAGCGCGCGGTGACGTGACCACCGCGGTGCTCAACCCCTCGTCGCTGCACCGTCCTTCCTGGACGGTGCAGCGACGAGCATTCCTCAAGGAAACAACATGAACAGCCCCATCGGCACCACCGTCCCCACGGTGCGACGGCACCGGCGTGCCTTGGCCACGCTCGCCGGCGTCGCGGCCGCCGTACTCGCCGGATGCTCGAACTCGCCTCCGCCTGGCCCCGCTCCCCCGCCGCCGATACCGCCTGCATCATCGGTTCCACTGCCGTCGCCGATACCGCCTGCATCATCGGTTCCGCTGCCGCCGCCGAGCGCCGACGGTCCGGAGCTGACGATCGACGGGCGGGTCACCTGGACGATGCCGCACCCGGGTTGCGTGCAGCTAGCCGTCGGCTCGCAGGTCTTCACCCTGGTCGGACCGGCTGCGGAAAGCCGCGCCGGAGCTGTCCGCGCGGGAACCGCGCCGAACTCCGAACGACTACGGATCACCGGCTACGTCGCCCGAATCGGCGCTTCGGTCTGCGGTGCGCATCGAAACCTCGTCGCGCAACGCATCGAACCCGCCACCGGGTAATCGAAAAGCGGCAATAGCACCTCCTTTTACCTCGATCCGGCGTCCATGATCGAGGCCTTCAGTCTGCGCGAAAACAGTCCAGAAATCCGCCGAAAATTAAATGTCGGCAGCGGTTGACATCGCATGTCGAATCGATGCAAGGTGATGACGTCCGGCGAGCATAGCCGCTGGTCAGGTCGGCAATCTTGCTGGCCGACACCGAGGGGGACCCGCAAGTCAATCCCAGGAATCCGCGCCAAGCGACTCTCGGCGTTCGGATGCGAAAGCATCCGCAATCTCCGATCGCGACAATCTGCGGTGCGGGCTCGGTGCGTCGGAAACAGACAACAAACGGGAGCCATTCATGGCAGTACGACCTTCCCGCGCAGCCGGGCTGATCGCCGGGTGCGCGGTACTGGTGGGAGTCGCGGCCGCACCGGCCGCGACCGCGCAGGATCACTCCGCGCCCGACGACCGCGCCGCGGTCGCGGGCTCCGTACCCAGCTGGGCCACGCCCGGCGCCCGCGTCGGCCACGCCGACCTCGACCAGCATCGCCACGTCCAGGTGGCGCTCGCCCTGCGCGACCCCGCCGGAGCCGAAGCCCTCGCGAAAGCCGTGTCTACCCCCGGCTCGCCGGAATACGGCCGGCACCTCGGCAACGCCGAGTTCCTGGCCCGATTCGGCCCGACCCAGGAAACCGTCGACCAGGTCACGACCTGGCTGCGCGGCCAAGGCCTGCGCGTGACCGGCGTCGCCGGAAACCGGCACTTCGTCGAGGCCGACGGCGGCGTCGCCCAGCTGCAGACCGCCTTCCGCACCTCCCTGGCGACCTACCGGCACACCACCCGCGACGGCCGCACGCACGTCCTCGCCGCGCCGGAGTCCGCCGTCACCGTCCCGGCCGCCATCCGCGGCACCGTCACCGCCGTGCTCGGCCTGGACGACTCGAGCAAGACCATCACCCCGGCCCAGGCCACTGCCACCCGCCCGGACGGCACCCGGCCCGGCGTCACCCCGGCGGCCGGCGACCCGAACAGTTGCGCCCGGTTCTGGGCCGAGACCAACAACGCGAACGTCCCGCAGAAGTACGCGGCCGGGCAGCAGAGCAACGCGCTCTGCGGCTACACCAGCCCCCAGCTGCGCGCGATCTACGGCCTGCCCAGTTCGGCCACCGGCGCCGGACAGACCGTCGGCATCGTCGGCGCATACAACCTGTCCACCATCGTGGCCGACACCAACCGTGCCGCCGGGCAGTTCGGCGCCCCGGCGCTGACCAGCGGCCAGTACAGCACCGTCCTCCCGGGCACCTTCACCGATCAGGACCGGTGCGGGCCGGACTCCTGGGCCAGCGAGCAGGCGCTCGACGTCCAGGCCATCCACGAAGTCGCCCCGGCCGCGAAGATCACCTACTACGCGGGCAAGAGCTGCCTCGACCTGTTCAACACCCTCAACCGTGCCGTCGCCGACGACAAGGTCAGCGTCATCAACAACTCCTGGCTTTACCCCGGCGAGAGCAGCGTCTCGCAGGCCGAGCGAGACCAGCTGGGCGCCATCGCCGTCCAGGCCGCCATCCAGGGCCAGGCCATCCTGTTCGCCTCCGGCGACAGCGGTGACAACTCCGCCCCGGCCGCCGCCGGGCGCGCCGAAGCCAGCTATCCGGCCTCGCACCCGTGGGTGACCGCCGTCGGCGGCACCTCGGTCGCGCTCGATGCCAGCAACCGCGTGAAGTTCCAGACGGGCTGGGAAAACAGCGGCAACACCCAGTCCGGCAACACCTGGACCCCGCAGTCCGATGCGGACGGCCGGTTCGCCGGTGGTGCCGGTGGCGGCGTCAGCAAGCTCTACGACCAGCCCGACTACCAGCAGGGCGTCGTCCCGGCCACGATCGCCGGTGGCCACCGCGCCGTCCCGGACATCTCCGCCCTCGCCGACTCCTACACCGGTCTCGCGGTCGGCTTCACTACGTCGCAGGGCTACGCCGCCTACTCCAGCGGCGGCACGTCGCTGGCCGCGCCGATCCTGGTCGGCCTGGTCGCCGACGCGCAGCAGGCCCACGGCGGCGAGCGGCTCGGGTTCCTCAACGCCGCTCTCTACGCGCTGAGTGGAAAGGCGCAGATCACCGACGTGAAGCCGGTCAAGGCCGGGATCTGGTCGCCGTTCATGGCCGGGTTCGGGTTCGTCACCGTCCCCCCGGCGACCGGCTCCTACCTGCTCGACCTCGACAGCAAGCCCCAGACGCTGCAGTCCAGCACCGGCTGGGACCGGGTGACCGGCGTCGGCACTCCCGCCGCCGGCTTCGTCTCCGCCCTCGGCCAGTAGCACTCCCGGGTGGCTGCCGACCCGGGGGCGGCAGCCACCCCACCCCATCACCTCGACCATCAGGAAGGAGGCCGCGCCGTGGCCGACGACACTGAGCACCAGGACCAGCCCACCGCCGTTGACGTCACCAGCCCGGCCGCGCCCGCCCGCGGCCGCCACCGCCGGCCGACCGCCGAGTCACCGCGCGGACGGCGGGGCACCCGCTGGGCCATCGGCACCCTGGCCGCACTCGCCGTCCTCGGCGCGCTCACCTGGGCCGGATGCGGCACCGGCGGATCCGACGCGGTGATCCAGCGTGGATCACTCGCGCGTATCGGGGTCGACGTCGACGACGTCGCCGTCATCGAGCCCGTGCCGGTCACCTCGCAGCAGCTGGACCAACTTCCCCGCGCCGACACCTTCGGCACCGTGTCCGCCGCCCTGCCCGACCCCGCACCGCGCGACGCTCCCGGCGGCCGGCTTGTCCACCCGACCGCCGTAATCCCGGTTTACGTCGCCCCCGGCGGCCCGGCGATCGCCGCGCTGCCGCCCACCGAACTCGTCAGCGACACGTGGCTGCCCGTCGTCGCCGAGCAACCCGGCTGGGCCGAGGTCCTGCTGCCGAGCCGGCCGAATGACCGCGCCGGATGGCTCTACCTCGACGACACCCTCAGCACCGCCCACAGCTCGTACCGGCTCGAGGTCGACCGCGCCCGGTTCACCCTCGACCTCTACCGCGACGGAAAACCGGTCGGGCACTGGACGGTCGGGGTCGGCAAGCCCGGCTCGCCGACCCCGGCGACCCGCACGTTCATCCTCGCGTCCATCAGGGACGTTCACCCGACGTTTTCGCCGATCATCCTGCCGACCGGCGCCCACAGCGACACCTTCTCCACCTACGGCGGCGGCCCCGGCACGGTGGGCCTGCACACCTGGCCCACCGCCGACGTCTACGGCCGCCCCAGCTCAGACGGCTGCATCCGGATTCCGCCGGACGCGCTGCAGGTGATCAGCACGCAGGTCCCGATCGGGACCCCGGTGCTGATCCGGTGAACACCCATCCAGGCCCGGCCGGGCCACTTCAGGCAAGGGGGGACCACGTGGTCCGCAACTCAACCAGAACCGTTCTCGCCGGTATCGGCGCCGGCGGTGTCCTCGTCGCCAGCGCTACCGCGCTCGTGCTCACCGCCGGGGCGCCCGCCGACGCGGCCGCAACCACCTCGACCGCCTACGGCGTCTCGGCCAGCGGCGTCGACCCGGTCGGCGCGACACCGTCGGTGTCCAGCAGCGGCGCGGTCAAGACCGCGTCGGGGTCCGCGTCGGGAAAGGCCGGCACGTTCAGCGCCTCCGGGATCACGGTCAAGGCTGGCGCGGGCATGGCCGAGGCCACCGTCAGCTCGCTGACCGTCGGAGGCAAGTCCATCGGCCGCGCGTCGGCGACGTGCAAGAACGGCGTCGTCAGCTACAACAGCCCTCCCGCGATGAAGACGGACAAACTCGAAGTCATTCCGGGCGGCGGCGGCGCCGCGGCCGTCGTCAGGATCTACGGCGCGGGCGGGAAGGCCGTCGAGACGATCACCGTCGCTGTCGTCAAGTGCGGCACCGGCACCCCGCCGCCGACCAGCCAGCCGCCGACCGGCAAGCCCACCCAGCAGCCCCCGACCGGCCAGCCCACGCAGCCGCCCGGCGGCAAGCCCACCCACCAGCCCAGCGGCAAGCCCACCCAGCAGCCGCCGACCAGCACGCACCGGCCGGGCTCGACGCCGGACAAGCCGGCGCCGCTGCCCGTCCCGCGCGACGGTCACCACCCGGTGACCGGCTGAGCGACCTAACCCCCGTCGCTCGGAACCCCCACGGCTCGGCGGGCCGCTCCATCTTCCCCGGGAGCGGGCCGCCGAGCCCCACACCTCAAAGGAGAACCCGTGATCAGCAAAACCATCGCCCGGACCATCGTCATCGGCGGGCTCGCCGGCGCCGCCGCGCTCGGCACCGTCGGCGTCGCCGCGGCCGCCACGCCGGGCTCGTACTCCCACGGCATCACCGCCTCGCCGAACGCCGCGATCGGCACGGCCGCCGTCAGCCCGGACACCCGCGAAGGCGGGGTGCAGCCGGACGGCACCCGCATCTGGGCGACGCCCGGCAACCGCAACTGCATCGTCCAGCCGGACGGCACCCGCATCTGGTGGTGATCAACTGCCTCCGACACCGGTGATTCAGCCCGTATCGCGGACACCGGAACCGGAAGCACCGAGTGTGGGCGGGGCGGCGCCCCACACCCGGAAACCCCACCGCAGAAAGGTTTCCCGTGCCAGCGCCACCGCCCACGCCACGCCCAGCGAAGCTGCTCAGCCGCGGCAACCGCCGACTCGCCGACGCCGGCGTCTACACCTGGACGCTCCCCGCGCTCTCGGCCCGCCTCAACGGCGTCACCATCCGCACCTGCCCGTCAGCGGGCATCTGCGCGCACGTCTGCTACGCGCTGGCCGGAACCTACCGATTCCCGAACGTCCGCCGCCGCCACCTCGCCAACCTCGCCTACGTCACCGAGGACCTACCCGGATGGGAGCACGCGATGACCACCGAACTCACCGCCGCGCGCTTCACCGACGCCTGGGTCCGCATCCACGACGCCGGCGACTTCCTCTCCGACGCCTACACCCTCGCGTGGCTACGCATCATGCGAACCAGCCCGCGCACCAACTTCTACTGCTACACCAAGGAAATCCGCCGGTTTCGGCGTCTCGTTGAGCCAAGGCCGCCCGAGAACTTCCTCTTCGTCTACAGCTTCGGCGGCCGCGACGACCAGCTGCTCGACGACCGGCGCGACCGCGTCGCCGACGTCTTCCCTACCCGCGCGGCCATCGAAGCCGCCGGCTGGAATTCCCAAGAGGACTCCGACCTGCTCGCCGTCCTCGGACCAGCTCCGGTCGGCATCCCGGCCAACAAGATCGCGCAGTTCCTGACCCGCCTGGAAGGCCGCACCTTCCGGCAATGGCAGGCCGAAGACGACGCCCGCCGCGGCCGCCGCCCCTGCAGCGAGCGCGTCGACGACGCGCTGCGCCGTCAACCGCGTCGCGGGCCCGCCGGGCTGATCCGCGCTGCATCACACCGACCCGCTGACGACCAGCGCACCGGCGTCGACGCCCCGGCCGTCCGGGAGGCCCCGTGACGTCGCTGCACCTCGTCCCCGTGTCCTTCGCCTACGCCGCCGGGTTCGTCGACACCTGGCACCGCACCCACAAGCGGCCCCCCGGCTGCAAATTCTGCGTCGGCGTCGCCGACCACGACGGAGTCCTGCGCGGCGTGGCCATCGTCGGCCGGCCAGTCTCCCGGATGCTCGACAACGGCGCCACGCTCGAGGTCGCCCGCACGACCACCGACGGCACCCGCAACGCGAACTCGATGCTCTACGGCGCCGTCACCCGCGCCACCTTCGCCCTCGGCTACAGCCGGCTGATCACCTACACCCAGCGCCCCGAGAGCGGCGCATCGCTGCGCGCCTCCGGCTGGCGCGTCATCGCCGAGCGCCCAGCCAGGCCCGGGTGGACACGGCCCAGCCGCCCCCGCGTCGTCCTCGGCACCGAAGCCATCCCCCGCACGCTCTGGGAGGCCACGTGACGCCCCCGCCCGGCGCCCCGCGGCCCCGGCGGTGGTCGGCCGACGTGAACCGCACCAGCCCGCGCCCCCAGCCCGCCGTCCGGCGCCGCCCGCTTCGACCGGGCCGCCCACGGCGACCACGACCCCGCACCACGGGGCACGCCGACAACGAGGAAGGAGGCCAGCACCACCGGCGGCCGCCGGGCTCCACACCGATGGCGCGCGCGACCGCCCCGTAACCCCCCAACGGGAGCGCGGCCGCCGAAACCGCGGCCGCATGTCGCCCACCACGGCCACCCCGGAGCCCGGCCGCCACCGGCCACCCGGACCGACCACGACCAGGAGCACCATGGACCACCACCCGCGGCCCGACAGCACGCCGGCACCCGGTGACGCCGTGCTCGCCCCGCTGATGCCGGTGATCCTGCGCGGCGACGCCCGCGCGCTCCCGCTGCAGGACGCCTCCGTCGACCTCGTGGTCACCTCCCCGCCCTACTACGCCCTGCGCTCGTATCAGGACGGCGGCCGCCACTACGCCGGGCAGCTCGGCGACGAGCCAAGCCCCCGCGACTTCCTCGCCGCGCTGCTGGACTGCACGCGCGAGATGGTCCGCGTCCTCAAGCCGACCGGATCGATCTTCCTCGCCCTCGGCGACAAGTACTCCGGCGCGCAGGGCCAGACGCAGACCGGCGTCCACGGCCGGCAGCACCGCACCGACAGCGCAGCAACCTGGCGCCAGACTGACCCCCGCCGGACCGGTATCCCAAACAAAAGCCTCATGCTGCTGCCTGAGCGCTTCCGCATCGCCGCCGTCGACGAGCTCGGCCTCATCGTTCGCGCCGTGATCATCTGGGCGAAACCCAACGGACTGCCCGAGTCGGTGACCGACCGCGTGCGGCGCTCGCACGAGGACTGGGTCCACCTCACCGTGCAGCCTCACTACTACGCCGACCTCGACGAAATCCGCGAGCTCTACGACGGTGACCGCGCCCTTTCCCGGCGCGTCAAGCACTTCGGGCCCGGCAAGCACGTTCAGCGAGCCGCCTGGCACAAGCAGCACCCGCGCGGCCGGATCCCCGGCTCGGTGTGGCTGATCTCCGCCCAGCCCTTGACCGTGCCCGCGGAGCTCGGCGTCGACCACTACGCCGTCTTCCCGCCGCAATGGCCCAGCCGCCTCGTGCGCGCCTGGTCGCCCGTCGGCGGAGTGGTTCTCGACCCCTTCGGGGGCACCGCCACCACCGCGCTCACCGCGGCCCTCAACGGGCGGACCGGAATCAGCGTCGACCTCTCCGCCGACTACGGCCGCATCGCCCGCTGGCGCGCCACCGACCCACGAGAACGCGCCCGCGCCGCCGGCACCGACCCGGCGAAGGCCGCACCCGCCGACCCCGCCCAACCCGACCTCTTCGGAGGGCTGCCCGAATGACGTCCTACCCACCCGCTCCCCACTCGACCGGCGCCGCCGACGCGGCGTCGGTGATGCACGCGGGATCACCCCGCCGCAGCCAGGACCCGGCATGACCGGGCCGACGCTGGTGACGACCCACCCCGCACCTGCGAGCGGAGCCGGAAACGGCGCGGCACGCGCGAGCCGCGCCGCGCGGCCTGCCGCCAGCACCAACCAGCTCGGCGAGCAGCAGTTCGCCGCCGACCGTGACCGGCTTGCCCGGATGGTCCGCACGGCCCCGCGCTTCCTCGACGCCGTCCGCTGGTGGGCGGGATTCCCGCTCCGCGGTGAACAAGTCGCACCGCCCGCAACGCACGAGCTCAGCGAGGCCTCGGCGACACTGCTCGACCTCCCGGTCGGCACGATCGTGCTCCGACGCGAAATCCGGCTGCTCGGCGCCATGACCGGCCCGATCCTCACCGTCGCCACCGTCACCGAGTACGTCCACGAAGCCCTGCTCGGAGCCGACCTCGGCGCCCGCCGCGCCCTGCGCGACGGCGGACAGCCCGTCGACGACGTCCTCGACGGGCTCCACCGTGCCGCCTACCTGCTCACCCGCCCGCCCGGCGACGACGAGCACCAGGAGCACGACGTCCCCGCGCTCGTCTCCCACGCCGTCATCAGCGGCGCCGGCCGCCCCGTCGCGCTCACCACAGAGGCCGTTCACCGGCAGCTGATCACCCACCGCGCTCCGGACACGATCCCGCACTACGCCGCCCGGATCCCCCGGCCCGCCCGGATCACGCCATGACCGCCACCTCGCTCCGGCGCCCGCACACGCTCGCCTGCGGTGCAGCGAAGAGCACCTCACCAGCCCTATTTCCCTGCCACGAGAGGAAGCCATGTCGACCGGCCTGTCGGACGAACTCCGCATCCAAAATCCGCTCATCCCCCCGTTCGCTCTCGGCGCCCAGAACCAGAAACTAGCGCCGGTGGTCCACGACGGCGTCGTCGATCCCAAGGGTCTTACCTGCGGACTGGTGCGGATGGAAGGTGCCCACCACGCGGCTCCGCACATCCACGAGGCTTCGCCGATCCTCGTTTACGTGCATTCGGGAATGATCGCTTCACTCGTCGGCGAGGCGCTGGAGCCGCTGTTCCACGCACCCGGCTCGATCCTGTGGGTCGGGCCCGGTGTGGTCCACCTCGGACTCAACCTCGATCCCGTCACCCCCGCCGAGCTGCTCGAAGCACGCACCGACCCCGCCTTCAACGTCGACGTCCATCGTCGCCCGGACCTCGACGCTCTCGTCGCGGAGCGCGTCGCCGACCTGCAACGCCGCTACGCCGCCGGCCAGCTCGACGACCAGCTGACCGGCCCAACCGTGCACATCGTGTCCCGGTGAGCGCCATGCACCTCCTCCCTGACCCGCCGACGTACGCCCGGCACCCGGCAATCGAGGCAGCCCGACCCGCGCTACACAACGCATCGGGCCAGCGAACCGATGCCCCGAACCCGGTTGCCTCAGCCCGCACGTATCCGCCCGGGGCCCGATCATGACGGGCCCGGCCCGACGGCCGCCCTGGATGCGGCTCGCGCTGCTGGGCGCCGGTGCCCTCACGATGGGCGTGGGCATCGCCTTGCTGGTCTCCAGCCGGCTGGGCATGGTGCCGATGGACACGGTGCACCTGGCCGTCGCCCACGCGTTCGGATGGACACTCGGTCTCGGCATCCTGGCCTGCCAGGCGGCCCTGCTCGCCACGTTCCTCCCGCTGAAGGTGCGACCAGGCATCGGCACCGTCGTCGGCCTCGTGGTCCCCGCGGGCACCGCCGACGCCGTTCTGGCCGTCCTGCCGTCGCTGGGCAACCTGGTCGTGCGGCTGGTCATCTTCGCCGCAGGCGGGGGCCTGTTCTGCCTCGGCGTCGCGCTCTACCTGGCCGCCGCTCTCGGCCCGCTACCTCGTGACGGGCTCATGCTGGCCCTGGGCGGAGACCGGGAGGCAACCGGCCACAACGGACGGCGGCTCGCGCTCGCGCGAATCGGTATCGACGTGGCGTTCGTCGCGTGCGCCACGTCGATCCTCGGTCCCGCCGAGGCCGTCCGGACCGGGGCAGTGGGTGCGGGCACCGTCGTGTTGGCCCTGGTCAGCGGACCTGTGATCGCTCGCGCGCTTCGCCGTCTTCGGCGAACCCCCTGGCTTGCGCCCTCAACACCTGGACAACTACACCCAGCACGGGAACACCACGCCGCCGCGGAGACCTCATGAAGGCGACCTCGTTGTGCGGCTACGCGGCTTCCCCAGCTGATTCAGGCTGGATCGCCAGCGCGATTCACACGCTCGCACGGTTCAGCGTGACCATCCCAGGGACGGCGAAAATATCCGCTGCTGAAAGGGTTTTCGACTTCAAGTTTCACTTGACAAAAGGTGGAAAGTGTGCATTGTGGAGAGTCTTATCGTTCGCCCCCAGCGCCGGACTCACTCCGGCGTTCGCGGCCGCCGCGCCGACGGCGGCGATCACCGGGCTCGCGCTCCATGACGGTGCCACCGATCGCGTCGCCGACATCGCCGGTGATCAAGCTGCGCCGGTCGCCGTGCCCCACCCCGCCGTCTACATAGGAACGGCCGTGGATGCCAGGCCTGATGCGCTCGCAACCTGGAGCGACCAGGGAAAAGTCCACGCCCAGCAGGTGCGCACGCCGTCCGGCAGCCGCGCTCACGACCGGAGTTTTTTCCGGAAGAAACTCACTCGAGGTCAGCGTGTCGAGACGTCACAACGCGGCGACGTCCGATACAAATACGCCATGGGTAGACCACGCCTTGGGCGCACGGCCAACGTCGACGTGCCCGTCACGCCGGAGTTGAAGCAGGAGTTCCAGGACTCCTGCAACGAGGCCGGACGTTCGATGACGGACGTGGCCAACGAACTTTTCGCGCTCTGGGTTGCGCAGCGCCGGAAGGCGCCGAAGCAGCAGCCCTTGCCGCTCATGAACCTGAAGAAAGCGAGCTGAACACCGGCACAGGATGTGCCACAACTGAATACGTAGAAGGGGCGTCCGAGAACCGGATAGCCCGAGGGCCCGCCGTAGCGGGCGGGCCCTCGGAAGTCTGGGGAGACCCAAGCCTGGCAGCAAACAGTCTCCCGCGCGCCCCACCGACTACCCGTCACAGGAGGACCAGCGGTGGAACGCTGCCCCCAGGGTAGCGCACACCCTCGATCAGACCAGCCGTCTGACGAAAAACACGCCCGCGTGTCGCAACACACCCGGGACCCGCTCGGCGCGAGTGCGCCAACCGCCGAGCAACTACACGCCCTTGACCAGGCGCTATTCGATGCGCCCTACATCGTCATCGACCGCGACAACAACAAGGTCGTCACGGCCGCCACCGCCGACGCCGCGCGCGCCGCGCTGCAGCAGCACCCCGCCGCCGTCTCCATCGTCGGCACCGCCCGAGCCGGCATCGAGGTCGTCGACGTCGACCCGGCCGACACCGGCGCGCCCGCCGAAGCGGGCACCGCCGCCTCCGAGAACCTCCGCGACTGGCTCAGCGGCTACGGCCTGCCCTACCTCCGCCGCGCCTCCGGCCGCCCCGGCGGCCACCACGTCATCGCCCGCGTGCCTGCCGCCCTGCTCGACGCCTTCGCCTCCTACGTCGCCGAGGTCGCCGAGCACAACGGCGTTGCCGCCACGCTGCGCGTCCCGCGCACCCTGCGCCTGCTCACCGCGCCGCACCGCCACGGCCACCCCGCCCCGGTACTCGAAGGCACCCTAACGCCCGCCGACGCCCCAACGGCGTCCACAGGCCCCGCCAGGACCCCAAAGCGCCCCGCCCACCGCCCCACGTCCGGGCCGAGCAAACCGGGCCAGCAGACCGCATCCGAACGCGAATACGGCCGCACCTGCGCGGCGATCCGGCGCGGCCTCAACTTCACCCAGACCTGGGCCATCCTCGGCGACTGCAAGGTCGTCGAGCGCGGCCAGGCCGACTTCCGCCGGTTCATGTGGTTCCGGGCCGTCACCGAGGTCGCCGCCGAACGCGGACTCGACGAGGATGCCGCGTGGGACCTCGCCCGCGAGGCCAGCACCGCCCGCGCGCGTTCCCTTGGCCGCCAAGCCTGGCGCGATCGCTACTGGCTTCCCGCCGTCGAGCGCGCCGCCGACCCGACGCAACCGCGCGTCCGCCGACTCACCGACCGCGCCGACGAGCCGCCGCAGACGTCCACAGCGGATCCCGCCGAGCAGGCCGCCGTTCTCGAACGCACCCGCACCGCGATGCACGACGCAGCGGCCGACCTCATCGCCAGCTTCCGCCCTCAGCGGCAGAAGAGCATCCGTGCCGTCATCGACGCCCTTGCCGTCGCCCTGGTCAGCCGGGACGGCAGCATCGACGTACGCACCCTTGCCGAACAGGCCTGTGTGTCCAAAGGGGTCACAATCCAGGTCAAAGCCGACCTCACCGAACACGGCATCATCGCGGTTGCCGAGAAGTACGGCGGCGGAGCCGACGACTGCCACCGCTACGTGCTGGGTTCCCGCGCTGAACAGGCACTTCCGCAAAACGAGACCACTAGGTTGTACACCCCCACCCCACGCTCCTACGGCCACGCCAACCCCCAACGTATGCGCCTGCACCACGTCCGGGAACGCACCCGCTGGCAACTCCGCTGCACCCTCGAAGAAGCCAACCGCCAGACAGGAGAACGCTGGGCCACCAGCCAGCACCCAGCCGCCAAAGCAGCACGAAGCCTCTGGGCTCAACGCGCCCGCTGGGAGGCACTACCCGAGGACGTCCAAGAGCAGAAACGCAAGCAGCGCAGGGCTTTTCTCGGTCGCCTAGCGCCCGACGAGAGGAAACGATGGTTCGACTGGCTGAACCGTCGCGACGACCTGGCGCAGGCCGCAGCACGCGCACGAACTGGACAAGACCATCCCGCCGACGTCGTCGCGCTCACGGCCGCCCCGCTGACCGTCCACTTGGGAATGCGCGAGCGAACATGGCTGGACGGACCCGTTGCTGCACCACATGATCCAGGCCAGCCACCGTTGTTCGACCGGGCAGCATGATGCGGCCCGGATCAAGCGGCCGAGCCGGTCGCATCCGCCGCACGCCGCGCTGCAAGGACCTCGCCGACGCCGAGCGGTACCTGCTCCCCCGAGGCGTGCAGGTACCGCTGAGTCGTCCGGATCGACGCGTGACCGAGCAGCAGCCGGATCTCTTCGATGTTGGCTCCGGACTCCAGCGCCAGCTGGGCCGTCGTGTGCCGGGTGACGTGCGGCGTCATCCGCTCGACCACTTCGGACGGAAGTCCCGCGAGCGCTGCCACACGGCGGAGCAGCCGGAACACCTCGTGCGGCGTGATCGGCTTGCCGGTCCTGGTCATCAACAGCGGGATCCGCGTGCGGCCGCCGGCCTGACCGCGCCGGACGACGACCTTGAGGTCCGGGCGGCTGTCGAGGTACGCCGACAGCCGATCCCACGCGATGTCGGCGAGCCCCAGCGGCCGGTACTTGCCACCCTTGCCCAGCACGCGCAGCTTCCGACTTCCCTGGCGGTTGACGAGATCCTGGACGGCCAACCCGCACAGCTCCCCGATCCGCACGCCGGTGATCAGCAGCAACGCCACCGTGGCCGCGTGACGCAGCCGCATCGGGCCCTGCAGCTGATCCGCCGCCTCGATCATCGCCACGGCCTGCGCCGACGTCAGCGAAATCGTCGGCGAGTCCTCCGGCGGCCGAATGCCTTGTGCACCAGCGGAAACCCTGGCAGCGGGCGACTTCTCGATCAGCCCCTTGTCCGCAAGGAACTGGTGCCAGGACCGAACTGAGCACAGCGCGCGCGCCCGCGTCGCGGTGGCGTAGCCCGCGTCTTTCAGCGCGGCCAGCCACCGGATCACCTCGATTTCGGTCACTGCCAACGGATCCAGGCCGCGAGCCCGAAGCCACGCCCACCAGTTCAGGCCACCCAGCAGCGGCGAGCGCGCCGGACCTTTCTCCGGGTGGGCGACCGGAACCCGGTACCCGAGGTCTCGTGCGTAGCCGCGGGCGGTCGCCCACGACTTCGCGCTCAGCCGCTCCAGCCACTCCTTGGTCTCGTCGATCAGCTGATCGCCGAGGTCATCCCACGTCGACCCCGCGTCGGCGCGCACCAACGAGCCCGTTGCCTCCACCATCCGAACCGACCGCCCTCGGTCCCGGCGACGCCGGCGGCATCGCTCACTGATCAGTGAGCAACATCTACCACCCGCCACCGACATTCCGGCGCAACCCCCTGCCGCTCGGTGCGGCTGTTCCAGGCCCCTCTTCGACGTACCGTCAATGGACGTTATCAGTACAACCGGGCCGCATCGACGCTCTTGGGTCGACGCCCGATCACACAGGCCCGTTTTGTCACGGTGACGAATTAGCGGCCAGGCTCCGCCAGTCCACGGCGCCGTGATTCAGCCCGCATCCGCTCGGCCGGGCGCCACGTCGCTCACCGTCTCCCGGCCCGGCGGCGACCACGATAGAATCGAACAGCTAGTGATCCCCGCGGCCGCGGGGCTGACGTCCGGACGACAACGCCCGGCACCGCAGCTCGCCCACGGAGGAACCAGATGCCATCCCACACCGCCGACGGTCCGATCAGCACAGCGGCCCGCCGAATCTGCCGCGACGTCAACCAGAACGTCGCCGCCATCACCCGGTACTACGACGCGGACGGGATCTACCTCCGCGGTCACGAAACGGGGATGCACTACGCGAACCCGGCTGACCGGCCGACGGACGCCGCTGTGCAGGCAGCCGGCCGCCGCGACACCGCGGACCGCATGACCGAACGCGAAGCGCAGGACCTCCTCGACGCGTACGCTGCAACCGGCCGATACGACGGTGCCGAACACGGAACGTTCCTGCACGATATCGAATTCGAGCGCAGCTGTGCGCGGGAACGAGCTAGCTTTGACACCTGATCCTGGAGCGGGTGACGGTGCCGCACCGCGCCACAGCGGAGCAGAAGGAGCGCCCTGGTGACCGAATCCACCGGCATCCCGGGGGTCGACGCGCTGGTTGCCGCGCACGCCGCCGAGCGGAGCCAGCTCAACGCCGCGTTCGTAGTGAACGCGGCTGAGGGTACCGTGGCCACCGTCCGACAGGACGAGTTGGTGGCGCAGCAGGCCGCGGCCCGGCGCCGGTGGACGGCAGCTAAAGGTCAGCTGACCAAGGCACGCAAGGACGGCAGCGCCGAGAAGATCACCGCGGCCCGGCAGCGCGCCGACAACGCGTACCAGGAGTTCACGCGGATCTCCGACGCGGCCATCGCGGAGATGCAACAGCTTCTCGGCGCCCGCCTGACCAGCAACGGTGAACTGCTGAAACAGGCACGGCAGACCTGGAACACAGGCTCGGCCGTCATCGACGCACTGGTCCGGTCCGGCTCGACAGAGCCTCCGTGCGCCGGCGCCCGGTGACCGCGACCTCGTCCCCGCGGCACCCGAACAGCGATCGCCTCCCCGCCGGTCGCCAGCGATTCAGGCTGGATCGGGACCTGTAGCCGAGGCCCGGCTACTCGGCCGACTCCATCCTGGTCGGAGCGTTCGTGATCGGCTGACGTGCGCGCCCCTCCCGCCGACCGGGAGGTTCGGCCCGATCATGATCCTCAAGAAGCCGAGCAAGCTCCGCGAGCGCGCCCTCGCTACCGCGCGGTGAAGACTTCCGCGTCTCGGCCAGCAGACGGCGGGCAGCCTCTGGCGTGCCGACCAACGAACGCCACCCCTCCCCCGCGCCGCCCTGATCGAGGAGCCACAGCTCGTGTGGGCACGGCACCTCGAACGAGGTCCCCGCCCGCACCGCCGCGGCCGCGGCCGCGCACGCGGCCGCCCACTCCGTCACGTGATCCCGCAACCAGGCCAGCGGCGCGACGACCCCGCCAAGCTCCGGACCGAACCGCATACCCAGCGCCCGGGGTGACAACCCGATCGTCCTGCTCATCGACGACAGCGAGAAGCCGTCTACCAGGGCAGGCACAGCGGCCGTCCGCTGCAGCCGGTCGGCCATTTTCGTCAGCTCGTTCCGGACCGCCTCGATCCCGTGCAGCCGGACGATCGGATCATCGCGGTGCGCACTGCCGCTCACGAGCTCGTCAACCGCCAGGCTCAAGGCGTGGGTGACCCTCTTCTCCAACGATTCGAGGACACCGGCGACGTCCAGGGCAGGCAGCTTTGACTGCTCACCGGGCTGCCGGGTGTCGAGGGCCAGATCCAGCCGAAGCCCGTTGAGGCCTGTCCGGATCACGTGGTCGATGACGTCTCGCGCCGGATCCGCCGAGTAGTCCGCGACGCCGGCGTGCACGATCGCGAAGCGCGCCAGCTCCCACACCTCCGGCGGGATCGAACCTGGGAAGTCGGTCCGGTCGTACGCGTGCAACACCTCGAACGGCGGGTTGATCAACAAGACCGGCTCGGCGACCACCTTGCTGAGGAACGCCGCCACCACCGCCAGGTCGGTCCGGTCACGGCGGTAGCGCAGGCCGGCGACGTCCACCACAGAGCCCGCGCGAACGGCGGACCGCGCAACCTTCCGCATCGTGTCCGCAGCAGGGCCGTCGATCCACTCGAGGTGCCAGCCGAGCCCGCTGCCGAAGTCGTCGTAGGTGGCGGTGACCTCGACGCCGGTTTTCTGCGACAACGTCCTCGCCAGCTTGTGCATCGCAGAACTCCGGCTCATGCAGCCAGACTCCCAGGTTGGCAATCAGATTGCCAACCACTCTGAACTGCGCAAATCTGCCGGACGGCGGTGCCCGCCGAAACCCGGACCACAACGCCGCCGATCCAGCCCGCATCGCCCGCCGGTGCCGATGCTCCGCTACGGGCCCGGACGGAAGGGGCGTCTCCTCGTCGACCATGCGACCAACCGGGCACGCCACGTCCTCCTTCGCCGAGCACCGACGCGCCTTCCGGAAAACGCCGGGCACCACCGCTATCCTGGTCGGCAAGGCCGCCACGCGTCGCTGCCGGACTCCGAATCGCTCGGTCACCCACGCTGACCCGCGATGACGAGGACAAGGGTCTCGGACTCACGCGTCACTTGAACCTTCCCGTTTCGGTCCTGCTCGTTCAGGCCGGGGAAGGCGTGGGCATCCCCGGCCGGAACCGAGGAGTTGACCATGACCACCGACAAGGCGGCCAAGCGCGCCGCCCGCGAGCTCGCCGGAGGCACGCGCGACCGCCGCACGACCAGCTCCTACACCGCGGCGAGGAGGGCCGACGCCCGCTCGTCGCGGCGCCACATCGAAGCCCTGGACGAGGAACCACCGGCCACCATGGACGCGTCGGCGGCGGTGATGATGGCCCGGCACCTGCGCGCCGCTCAGCTGCACCTCTCCGCCGTCCGCAGCCTCGCGACCGGGCAAAACCTCATCCCATCCTCGACCGCCAGCGACGCCCCGGCCGGTCCGTTCCCGGCGATGCAGGCCGCCGTCGACGACTCGATCGTCACGACGCTGCACCTGCAGATGTGGGCCGACCGGACCGCGCACGCGTCCGGCGCGATCGACGAGCCGATCGACAGGGGGCTCAACAGCGACCCGGCGACGAGCGCGGCCTGGCAGCAGCTCTACCCCGGCCCGCTCGACGACGTCAGCATCACCTGGTGCGCCGCCGCCGGCGGGAAGATGCCGCAACTCGGCGACACCCTCAGCGGGACCGTCGACGATCCGCCGTGGGACCGGACGCGCTACAGCCTGCCCGGTGCCGTGCCGACCTGGACCCTCTCGGCCTACGCCGAAGGCCGCAACGTCCACCGGGCACGTGACGTCGTCCCCGCCACCCCGGCCGCCCCGATCTGGGCCGCCCACGAAGGCCTACACCGCTACGCGAGCGACTGGATGAACCGCCGCGGGGACTCCCCGGCCGACCTGGCGGCCGCGCTCGACGGCCTCAAGGAAGTCGCGGGGATGCTTCCTGACGTCGCCGAGCAGATCGTCGGCGAGGTGACCGCTCGACTGGAACGCGGCCGGCTGACAGGGGTAGACCGCGAGCGGTTCGCCGCCGCGGCCGCCACCCTCACCGAGCTGCTGGCCAAGCCCGCCGACGATGGCGGCCGGGTCAACCAGCTCGGCCGGGCGCTGTGGCAGATGCGGCGGGCGCTCACCGGTGCCGCCGTGACCACCCGTTCCGATGCCGGCGCGCAGTTCTCGCCGTCCCTGCGCCGCGAGTGCGAGGGCAAGACCGCAGTCGAACTGCGGAAGCTGCTCGGCGAGGAGATGTTCCTCCAACGGCAACGATCGCGTGTCCGTCCGGGCGTCTACGACCGAGCCGAACAGCTGGAAGCGATGCTGACCTGGATGCACGCGACCGGCGCGAACACCTACTCGGCCACCCGGCACGCAGCTACCGTATAACGAGCTATTCAGGGCGGGATCGGAACCTGCCGGTTCCGATCCCGCCGATCCGCGTCGCGCCGAGCAAGATCGCTGGCGCCTCGATCGATGCGAGCCCGATCTCCGGCGCAACCTGATCTCGACGCCGCCAGGACGACGTGCCGCAACGCCCCACGACGTGTCGTCTGGGAAACTCCCCCAGTGCCGAACATCCAGACGTTGACGCCCAGATCAACGGCACCCACCCGGGGAACGTGGGCTCACCCTCCGACGACCTCACGAACGCGTGAACCGCACCTCGGTCGACCCGTCCGCCACAGCGGCCGATTCAGCGCGCATCGCCTCGCCGACACCGGTGCCCGGCTGGCACCCGTCGCAATGTGACCGCGCGTGCCCGTTGACGAGGTTGTCGCGGCTATCCGCGCCGCTGCGACCGCAGTCCGACAAGTGCGAGCCACGCTGGAGCAGGCACAGCAGCTCACCGCGGAGGGTCGCGACCTCCTGAGGAACCACACGGTCGGCGCCGGTGCCCCGGAGCCGACCGAAGCGATGAACCATTACGGCCAGGCGCTCGACGGCCCCGAGGGCATCGCGCGACAGCGCGACAGCCTGAAGCAGGTGGCGTCACGTCTCGACGGCTACGCCGCCCGCCTCGAGGGCGCGCCGAGCGGGCCCAGCCAGCCGCCGACGGGGTCGGCCGCCCAGCCACAACCGCGTCCGCCGGCCAACACGCCGTTCACGAACGGCCACGGCGACAACTACCCGCGGGAAGCCGCCGACCTCGCTGCCCGGCTCCCGCCGCGCGTCACGCCGGGAGCCAACGAACGAACGCACGCCGTGGCCCGCTGGAGCGGCACTGTGCTCCCGACCGTCACCTCGGGCGCCGACCAGCTGACCGACGCCAGCGAAAGACTGCTCCGCGAAAACGGCTGCACCGAAGCGCAAGCCCGGTACCTCAAGTACCACGCCGAAATCAAGATCGCCGAGCTGATGCTCCGCCGCGACGACATGACCGACGTCGAGGTGGCGATCAACTACACCCCGTGCGGCATCGAGGTACAGCAGGACTTCGCCGCCACCTGCGACAAGCTGCTGGACCGGATCTTTCCCAGCACCGGCCAGCGCAGTTTGACCGTCTACGGCACTTACCAGGACAATCGTCCCTACCGGAAGCGCTACGGAAGGCCCCAGCCGTGACCCTCGCCCTCGACCTCGACCAGGTCCGCCGCGACAACACAGCGACCCTCGCCGTCCTGCGCGCGGTTCCCGACTACCTCGAACTCCTGCGCTCCGGCACCCACCACGACCGCGACACCCACGCCCCGGTCGCAACGCGCTGGGCGCTGTGGGCCCGCGCCATCGACGATGGCCCGTGCCTCACCGTCGGCATCCACGGCGACAAGGGCACGCTCACGTGGTGGGCCGACGGAGCCAACGAGGAATTCGTCCCGGCCGGCACCCAGCGCCGCGGCGACGTCATCGAATACTGGTTCGCCAGCCAACCGGTCGGCTACACCGAAGGCGAGGAACTCCCGGCGGAGTACGTCTACGCCGCGCTGGGCGAATTCGTGGCCACCGGCAAGCGCCCGACGATCATCCAGTGGATCCCCGCCGCCGAGGTCCCCGACCAGCGCCGCCCCACGTCGACGACAGCCGACCCGATCTCCCAGGCCTGGGGCACCGCACTCCCCGCGAACGGCCAGTAACCCGACCTGCGCGCTCTCCCCTGAACGACCAGCACGCCACCAGCAAACCCGGACCACAAACGATGCAGCCCGTATCGCACCAAGCTTGGGCACGGCCCCCGGCTCGCGGGTGTCCCGGGTTCGGCTGGCGGCGGATAGGACCCGCTGGCGGGGGCGCTGAGTAGGCCCTTTGCGGCCCCCTCAGCTGGCTCCTGCCGCGTGCAAGTCCTACCGGCGCCGGTCCAGGTCAACCGGCTCTGCGGGTGCCTCTGCGTCCGCGTTCAAGTACTTCAGCACGTACCACTCCGTCGCCGCTGCCAGGAGCTCCGACAACGACGTCGCAGAGGTCTCCTTGATCAGTTCCTCGATCACGCCCAGCTCGCTGGCGGTGAAATGGCACTGCCACAGGACGCGGGTTAACGAGGTTCGATCTTCCCGGCCGCCGGCGCGGGGCCTGGCCCTGCGGGTGGCGCGCCGATTCGGGAATCGCGAATCGGCCTCGCGGGGAACCGTCTGACGTTCCTTGATGAGGTGGCCAAGAAGGTCTGCGCGGATGGCCTCGTCGATCGCGTCCATGGCGATCGAGGCGTGCACCTGTCCCGTTTTGCTGCACAGCTTCTTCGCTTCCGCACGTGCCTCCGGCAACACGTAGACCGAGGTCGGATACGTAGGTTCATCGATGAAGATGTCCTCGGACGGCTCAGCCTTTTTGCCCTTCTTGGATGCCTTTTTGGGCTGTCCGGGGGGCGGCTGATCGGCCTTCTTTGTGACGTGCTCCGGGGCCTCTTCAACGGGGAGCGATGCCGGGACGTCGCTGCGGTCCTCGGCACTGACGTCTGCAGGATTCCTGTTCGCGGTCTCCGACTCTGCATCCTTGGTCTCGTTCACGCCCGAGCTGTCGGCCTCTTGCGTGGGAGATTCGTCCTCGACCTCCCGTTGCACGGATGGTGGAGTGAACGGAACGAACGGAGGCGGCGTGGCTTCGCTCCCCGGCTCTTCCAATAGGGATGCTGCGAGCGCGCTGGACGACTGCTCGCGCCGATCGCGCCCGCCCAGCTTCCGGCTACGCGGCGGAGGGGTGCGTGGGGTACTGGGAACCGGGCTGGTGTGGTCAGCAGCCGGGACCGAGCTTACGGATTGCGTGTCCTGTTCCATCAGCTGTTCTCCGTCGCTCGGGCCGCGTCAGCTTCGCGGGCTCGGATGGTGGACACAAGTTCCGCGGTGAATTGCTCATAGTCAGCTGCCAGTCCGGTGGCAGCGTCGCTGGTGAAAACCGAAAGCTGCTGACGCTGGCGCTCTTTACGCCAGTCAGGGTGACTGGCGGCGTCCGCCGCTTCCACCACAAGCCGCCCGTAGTCCCGGCAGTCTTCCGCAATAGAGCGGTTGTAGGAAATGACTGACTTGAAGACCTTCACGCCGGGATCGGCTTCCAGCCGCTCCAGTTCCATTTTGAGCTTCTTTCGAATCCGTGCGCGCTGCCCTCCCTCCTGGGTTTTCACCTCGCCGCTCGCGGCGTCGACGTAGGTGCGAACGTCCTTGCGTTCGAAGGCGAACATCACAACGCCGAGCCATTGGACAGCAGTGTTGAATTCTTCGGCCTCTTCGAGCGCATCCGCGACCCCTTCAAGCCCATAAAGGCTAGCTTTGTCGAACACGACTGGGATGACGAACCATCGGGCGACGAGCAAGCCCAAGATCTGCAGCTCCTGGTCACCCGGGGGGCAGTCGATAAATATCCAGTCGTACTCGTGTGCCAGGGAAGCGACCGCTTCAACGAAGCGAAGCCGAGCCTCCAGACGGTTTTTGGTGTCAAGCGACTTCAGGTACCCGGCAACTTCGGTAAGGATCGACCCACTTGGTACGACATCAAAGTTCGGCCGGACATCGCGGATGACTTTAAGCGAACCGTTGCCCATGAGGGTCGCACGAATGCTGGCTCCATCATCGTCCAGCCCTTCGGCGTAACGAGTGTTGACATCCAGGCCAAGGTCTCCCTGATGGTCAAGCTGTATAGCCAACACCCTGCGTGACGAGTTGGCAGTCGATAGAGCCCGTGCCAGAGTCCCGCTGGAGTTGGCGGTGAGGCTGGTCTTGCCCGCTCCACCCTTACCGTTGATAAAGAGGACTACGCGCTTTAGGTAAGGCCTGACTGCCTCTAGACGCGCCCGTGCCTGTGCTCGACTGGTTGAGATGTTGGGTATGGACCTTGTCACCTGTCGCCTCCCGGGACCGTGTCTGGAAGCACTCTACTACCGGCAGAGCCGTGCTTGTCACTTACCTAAGCAGTGATCTACTCAGCGTGTTGCACACTATGCGCCGTAGCGGCGCTCCTGACATCTACTTGATCGGCCACCAGTTGGCGCACTCATTACCCACTGGTTGGACGACACATCGGTCAACACATTGGTCCTTACCAGCAGTTATGTATCCGTCGCGCCCCCCGATCCGCCTTGGCGCTCCAGTACACACGGTGTGGCAATGTCGCCTGAATCACTGGGTCGGACCGACACTTCTGCCGTCCGAGATACGCGACTCACGTACGCACCTCAAGCGCATGGTGAGGATACTTGCGGGCTGAGCGGCCCCCAGGGCGTCGGTCGGATGCTGACACCCTGGTACCGCGTGGATCGCCTGCCGGGTGCTTCTCGGGGGCGCGTCCGCCTCATCGAGCAACGAGTCAGCTCAACCCGCGCCAAGCCCGATGCGCTCGCTGGGCGTTGTCCTCCCGCCACGGGCTCCTTCGGCCGGCCTGCACGCGGGTGTAGGACTCCTCGCTCCCCCGGGCCTTCGCCCGCGTCCGGTGGCTTGCTGCCTACCACAGCGCTTGTGGTCCGGGTTTCCGCCCGACGCCGCGCGTGTCACAAGCAACCGCCGCCGCTATCGTGGAACTGGAGGACTTTGTCAGCCTCTACGGAGTCGGGTGCTGTCCAAAGGGGCGGCCAGCACTCGACTCCGCCCGGCTGGCCGACCTCGACGATGCCGCCTGAATCACCAGCAGTTCTGCGACGCCACCACTCCGCTCGTCGCCATCCACGAGGCAGCCGCAGCCCTACCGATCCGCCTCGCCGTCGCGTCGCCCCAGAAGCTCCCTCAACGCGACCGGCTCGCCGGAACCGAGCTGCGCGGCCTCCTCAGCTGACTGCGGCGTGGGTCCGAACCGGAGCCGCGGGCACTGCTCGCACGACTCTGCAGCATCGTCCACTTGCCACGGACGTCCGCAGTTCTCGCACACCCCCAGGCCGAGCAACTCCAGCTCGGCGCGGGGGGTGATCGTTGGGATCCCGTGTGCCCACCTGGTTCGTGCGCCCAGCACCGAGAACATCAGGCCCGCCATCCTGGCCGCGTGCTTCCACGTCGGGTCATCGGTGCGGCCGGCCAGCTGCTCGTACAGCCGTGACGCTGCGGAATATCCGGCCTGCTTGCGGTGCGGGTCATCGTCCTGGCGGTACGCCTGCTCAGCCGCGTCCAAAAGGAGGTTCAGCTCAGCCAGTGCGGTCTGCGCGTCGTCCACGTCGCGCCGGGGAGCCGTCCGGCCGCTCTGCGCGCGGACGTAGGGCTCGTTTTCCTCGCGGGCCTTGGCGCGCCGACGTCGTTTGCTGCCTGCGTTGTTGGTCATGATCGCCTCTCACGGTCGGAACCCACGCCATCCGACCGGCCACGATCGACCACAGTCCAATGGGTACTCCAGGTGCACGTGAGTCCCCAGCCCGCCCGACGGGCGGGCATCGACCCTTGTCCTCGTTGCCGTCGTGCCCTGCGTGGGAGGGCGACGGCTCGGAAGCAGGCAGCGACGTGCGGCAGCCAGGCGATCAGGCTATCGCAGGCAGCAAGGCCGCGGTATCAGCAGCGACCGACGTCCGCAGACCCCGCCGTCCGATTGTGGTCCGGGTTTCAGCACCGCCGCCCGGCGGCGGCGCCCGCTACCGCGACGGCGCGGCGCCACCGCTCACACCCGCGGAAGACCGATCCCCTCCGGAGGCTTGTCGACCCGCAGCCCTTTGAACGCCGGCTTGCGGAGCCGCCCATCGGTCGAGACCTCGGCGTACTGCACATCGGCCACCAGGACCGGCTCCACCCAGCGAGCCACCCGCGAAAACTCCCGCGGAACCCCGGCGGCGAACGGCGAGGTCGTGCGCTCCAGGCCGCCGAAGCGCGACAGCAGCAACTGCAGCATGTCGTCGGTGAAGCCGGTCCCCACGTTGCCCAGCCACACCAACCGGCCATCCTCATCGTGCGCGCCGACGAGCAAGGCGCCGAACGTCCGGGCCCGGCGGCCGGTGCCAGGCAGCCAGCCGCCGATGATGACCTCGGTCGTCGGCCGCAGCGGCACCTTGATCCACGCCGAGCTCCGCTCGCCGGGCCGGTACGGCGCATCCGCCCGCTTCGCGACGATGCCCTCCAGGCCGTGCTCGGCGGCGACCTCAAGGATCGTCGCGGGGTCGACGTGCGGGAACGCCGGCGGCGCCGTCACGTGGTCCTCCGCTAGCTTCAACTCCTCGAGCAGATCCCGGCGTCGGTAGTACGGCAGCGCGATCGTCGATTCGCCGTCGAGGGCCAGGACGTCGAAGACGTACAGGAACACCGGCACCGCGGCCAGCAGCGCCCGGGATGGGCGCTGGACGTGCATCCGGCGCTGTAGCGAACCGAACCGTGGACGGCCGTCCTCGAGCGCCACGATCTCACCGTCGAGCACGGCATCGCGGCCATGCAGCAGCTCAGGCAGGTCCCTCAGCTCCGGGTACGTCGCCGTGATGGGGGTCTGCCGCCGCGAGAACACCTCCAGCTGCCCGCCGACGACAGCGGCGACCGCGCGGACGCCGTCCCACTTGAACTCCGTCCACCAGCCCGGCCCGGACGGCGGCGCGCCCGACGTGGCCAGCATCGGCTCCACCGGTGCCGGCCGCCCGGGACCTCCGGCTGCCATGCCGCCATCGTCACCCGAACAGCCCAACAGCGCAAAGTGACCGACGGGCATGGCCGCGTGGCTTGCACGGGAGACGAGGCTCGAATGCCGCTTGTTCAGTCGGCAGCAGGTACCATCTGACCCGTGCATCAGCGCGATGCACATGTCGACCCAGCGAACGCCTACGCACAAGGAGGAGGACCTGATGCCGACTCCAGGTCTGTACTTGTCGGATGGCGTCCGTGTCGTCAAAAGTCGTATTGGTTCGATCCTGATGTAGTCACCCCCGCACGTTCGGCCCCTTCGAGGGGTTTCGTTCTCCCCGAGTTCGCCGCCGCAGTCGGAGGCGCGGACCTCGGTCAACCGTTGATGCACCGGTTGAGCCGAGGCTGCGCCCATTTCCAAGATCCACCGCAGGCCACCAGCTCTCAGCTCCACCGGTCAGAACCTGGAAGGTCTACCGGTCCGTGGAACTGCTCGTGGTCATCGTCGTGCTCACCCTCGCCGGCCTGATAGCGCTCGTGGTCATCATGGCTGTGATCCGCAAAACACCGGCGATGCGCCTGCTCTTGACGCTCAGCCTGCTCCTGCTCGCCGTGCTCGACCCTCGGCACCGGCAACCCCGCGATGTTCGAGAAAGTCGTCGACGCGTTCGCCGCGGTCTTCGGCGGCTGACTTTCGACCGGGCGCTCCGCGGTTGAGGTGATCCCGCCTGCATCACCTCGACCGCGGACAGCGCAGGCCGGATCCAACCGGAACGAACGCCGACTCAGGACATGCGAACGCTCAGCGATCTGGCTCGCCGGCGGTCGCCGCCTCGGCCCGGCGAACGAGAACGGCCGCGGCCTTCTCGCGCCACTCCTGCGCCTCCGGGCTGGTGTCCTCCGGATCGGTCAACTCGGCAGCCCAGAGCGTGTAGTACTCGGCCCGTTCCCGGCACATCTCGCGGAGTCCCACGCGGTCATCCCCTCCAGGCATCAAGTCGTGGACGGACCAGCTCGGCCGACGAGCCGCCGCGTCATCGGGCCTCGCGTCGCTCCCGCAGCTCCGACGTCAGCAGACGAAGCGCAGAAAACCCGAACTCGCCCCAGCCCGCCACACCACCATGCTGCGCCGCGAAGGCATCCACCAGCGCGTCGGCAGCTGCCCGATCGCCAGCCATGTGCCACGCGACCGCACGCATCGCAGCCAGCTCGGCCGTCGCCGGCGGGACGTGGGCACCCGGCCCGTTCATATCGACCCGCTCGAGATCCCCCACATCGGCCAGCGCATCGGCCAGCAACCGCGGCGCGACGTGAGCCAGCCGCCGAAGGCGCTCCTCACCGACCGGCGACGGTTCACGCCCGACCCAGTCAGTCAGCTGCTCCCCGGCCGCACGGGGATCCTCGATCGCCAGCGTCGCGAGGCGGATCACCAGCGCGTCGACGGCATCGTCGTCCTCGGACCGGGCGAGGTCGGCCAGCAACCCATCCGGACCGAGCAGCGGCCGACCCCATGCCCGCGCCACTTCGTCCGCGCGGGCCAGCCACTGCGCGCGCGTCTCCGGCCCCTCCATCGGGGCGCCCCAGATCTCGGCGACCTCGTCTGCCCGCAACGACCGGTTCCGGTCGTCGACACCGACGTTGCCCGGCTGCGGAGCGCGGTCGACCAGCTGCCGGATCAACCCCGGGTCGCAGGGAGCCAGCGGCGGCCGCGGGGCGAAGACCGCCGCGACCAAGTCGATGATCAGCTCGTCGTCCGCGCGGGACGGGCGTACGTGGCGGGCGAACTCGCCCTCGTGCAGGAGCTCGAACTTCGGCCGCTGATAACTGGCCACGGTCACTCCGTTCCCTCGAAGAGCTTCCGCCGAGCTGTCAGATCATCCAGGTCCCGCGCCGAGCTCGCCCGCGACTCGCCGATCCGTGACCGATCCGATTCCACACCCGCGGCTTTCGCCAGCAAAACCGTCAGCCGCCGCGCCCACTCCGCCGCCACCCGAAAATCGCCGACCGCCCGCGCGCGGTTCATCTGCTCCACGCAGGCGTCAACGCTCACCGCGTCCTCGACCGGCGCGACCAGCTCGGCGCCCCGGACCACGACGGCGTCCCAATCTCCCGCGACACCAGCAAGGCCGGCTCGAGTGAACCGCCAGCGCGGGCCTCCCGGCAGCGGCTCCAGCACCACCGGCAGATCACCGTACCGATCGACGTCGTCACCAAGCTGCTGCACCAACGCTCGGAAGGTACCCGGCTCCACCCGTGCCTCCGACGCCCCGACGTCCCCCTGGTCCTCCCGGCGCTTCTGCCGCCGCTCGCGCGAACTGCCGTTGCAGCCTGCATCACCGGACGTTCGATCGGATCCACGCGACGACGTCATTCAGGCTCGGCCTCCGGCTGCAGATCCGCGTGATCGTCGGGAAGCACGGAAATCGGAGCCACCACCAGCACAGGGCGGCCCCAGTACATCGCCGCTGACGGGGTTCCCCGCTGAGCGTCCCGCCACACCGCCGACAGCTGCTTCCGGAACTCCGACGACGGCAGCTCCACCAGCTGCTGAGGATTCATCCCCTGCGCCGGCGCCATCGCCGCCCACGTGTCCGGCGGCATCGCCACCGCCACCGGCTTGCGTCCGCTGTCCGGGTCGACGGCCGTGGCGCCCGGCCGGCGGCCGCGTCGCCAGACGACCACGATCTCGTCGTCGACCTCCACCAATTCCTTGAACTCGCCCCAGTTTTGGTGGACCCACGTTGTTGTTGTACGCACCCGTCAAGTTTACCAAATTTACCAAATTGAGCAAGCCGGCGGATTAGCCCCCGTTCCGTCGACAAACCCGGGGGCTTCGCCGCCCCCGGACCCCCGCAGGCACTCCCGGAGAGAGGGGGAAACCCCTTGGCAGTCACGTTTTCGAGGTGGCTGGGGTTTGGTGCTCTCTCCGCTCGACCCACAGGAGGTCTACCCGACAAGGACACGGGCCGCAACGAAAAGCGCGTTGCACCCCGCGCCCTCGCCGGGTAGATCCGCCCGCAGGCCGATCGGAGAGAGCACCAAACCCCCTCTGTGGCAAGCAAAGCACGCCCGCTCACCAATGTGACCCACGTCATAGAATGATGGATTTCGTTAATTTGGCGAATTTGGTAAACTTGAGAGGTAAGAACGAAGGGGGAAACCCCAGGAAGGGGGCCAGAAATGGCCGACGGGAACCGCGCCGGGGGAGCATCGGCGAACACCATCCAGATGATCGAAGCCGACACCGAAATACTCGGAACCCTGTTGCAGGGCGACGGGTTCGCGTTCAAGCGCTACCCGTTCAGCGGGGCGGCCTACCTCGAACACCGGCAGTCCGGCGTCACCGTCCGGCCGCACTCGCTGGGCTACCGGATCAGCTACCCCGCCACGCACGCGCCGCTCCACCTCGGAAAGGCCGACCTCACCCGCGACACCAGCCACCACGTGGTGTCCGACTTCGCGTCCGCGATCGTACGGCTGATCAACGGCAACACCGCGCCGAGCAGCCAGACCGAACCGGCCGAGTGATGCAGCCGGAATCGCCGAGGTCCGGCAGCACTGACACCGACGCCGACGACGTCCACATCCCCTACGACTGCTCACACGAGCAGGCCGAATACAGCGTCGACGAGCACGAGCGGCCCACCCTCGAATGCCCGCCCTGCGGGCTGGTGGTCGATCTCGCGACCAGCCAGCGCACCTACCGCTAACCGACGAAACGCCCCGGCCGGGGCGACTCACCTACCAAAGATCACCGCCCCGGCCGGGATTCCCTCGCAATGAAGGAGAACCCAGTATGCACCGCACGCCCTTGCCCACCGCCGCAAACGCCGTCAACCCCGGCGACGTGTTCAGCGTCTGGCCCTGCGGACACGGCGCGCACATCGCCGCCAACACGGCATGGAGCCGCGAACGCGAAGTGGTCGGGATCGCCGTCGAAGACCTGGACCAGGTCTGGACCTTCCCGGACGACCACGTGCTCTACCTCATCCACGCCACGCGCGTCATGACGGTCCGTTGCAGCGGATGCGGCATCGACAGTTCGAGCCTGGTTGACCTGGTCGACCTCGCGGCCGACCCGTCCGAGATGACGTGCAAGGGGTGCCGCCGATGAGCAGGCACCGCCTCCGCACCGCCCCTCAGGTCCTGGAACTGCTGATCTTCTTCACCACGCTCACTCAGCACAAGGACCGCGAAGCCGTGCGCGTCCAACACGAAGTGTCGCGTTCGGGAAACCATTTCCTCAGCGCCGAACAGCAACGCGTGTTCCACGTCCGCGCCGAGGCGTACGCCGATCTTGCACTCGCCTACGCGAAGGACAACCCCGGCGGCCACGACCGAAGCAGCGTCAGCACAGGCATGCTGATCATCCAGACCGCCGAGCACGCGACCACGCAGCTTCGTGAAGACCTCGGACTCGCGCAGGGCAACGCCGATGACGGCGTCTACGCGATCGCCCGCGCGACGCTCGCCGCGTTCGCGTGGCTCAAGGTCACGCACGGCCTCGCCGAGTCCGAGCGGCGCTACCGCCGAGCCGTCAACGCCGTCCGCAGTCTCCCGGCCGCCGCCGCACCCTGCCAGACCGCCGACGCGCGGTAACTACCCCTCAGCTCTCACGTCCCCGGGGTGGCTCCGGCCACCCCGGGGAGGAAGGAGGCCCCACCATGGCCTACAGGAAGAACTACACCGCCGAAGACCGGGCCGCATTCGCCGAGGCCGACGCCGCACTCGCCGATGCCGCCCACCGGGTTCTCGCCGACCCCGCCGAACTCGAGCGGCTGGTTACCCAGATGCTCACCATCCGCAGCCCCCGAATCCTGCGGTACTCCCTCCGCAACCAAGCCATGTTGATCAACCAGGCCCGCGAACGCGGAACTACCCTCACCGACCTGGACACCGCACGGGGATGGAGCCAGCGCGGCCGAAGCGTGCTGGAGGACGAGCGCGAACGCCCGTACCGCCTCACCATCCCCAAGGGCACCGAAACCGTCGACGGCGACGCCGCCGACCACGACGGCCAGGACCACGACGACACCGACGGCGGCGAGGGCAAGGAGACCCGGAGCCGGTTCCGCACGCGCACCTACTACGACTACGCGCAGACCGAGGGACTGGACGACACCATGCCCGGGTTCCGGCCGTCCGCCGTCGACGAGCCCGAAGCCGTGCTACGCGATTCGCTGGCCGACCAGCTCGCCCGGTTCGGCTACACCGTCGTGTTCGACGACGTCGACACCGTCGAGGTCAACGACGACGCCGAGCCGCCGGTGATCGCCGTTCCCGCCGCCGACGCCGTGGTCGGCATGGCCCGCGCCCTCGGATCGATCCTCAGCCGCCCGCCGAAGGAACGCCCGCGCCAGCGCCCCGCCGAACGCGCCTCCGCCGACGATGCGGCCTGGATCACCGACAAGCCGGTCGGTACCCGCCGGGTCCGGCTGGACCTCCGGGACTACGGGACCGCCATCGCGTGGGCGATTCCGCGCCCCGACAGCGGCACGGTCGTCTACAAGGTCACCGGCCGACGCCTGTTCGGCACGTGGACCGTCCACAGCGAGGACGCGGCCAACCACGACACCATCACGTCCGCCACCGTCCGGTACGGCGACTACTCCGGGGCCGACTTCTACAACTACGGGCAGGCCCCGAGCCTGCCCACGGTGAACGGCATCGAGTTGCTCGGCAGTTGCGGGGCGATCACGCCGGACCGGGTCGCCCAGCTCGACCGGTACCGAGTCCGGCCCCGCCGGAGCGACGACGGCGGCCGCAGCAGCTACGAGGTACCCGAGAAGACCGCCGACCGCACCGCCGCCGTCGTCCGCGCGCTACTGGCCGACTTCTACGCCCGCGACGACCTCGACCAGCTCCACCAGGCCCGCGCCCGCCACGAAGCCCCCCGCCACCGCGCTACCGCCGCCCGCACTGCCGACCACCTCAAACGGCGGATCTCGGAGCTCACCGAGGAGCTGGGCAGCGCCGTTGACCAGGCCGCGCGTTATGGCGCGATCGCCGACACCCCGGACCAGGACTAGCGCCACCCGAAAAAACGTCCACCCGACGCCGGCGACGACCCACGATTTTGTGACGTGGATCACCCATAAAATCATTTGGTGAATTTCGCTAATTTGGTAAAGTTCAGAGGTAAGCGGAACACGGTTCATCGGAACCGAGCCGGGCGTGGCGAACCACACCGATTCCCACGCCCGGAATTCCGCACCATCAGATTGAGGAAACGAAAAATCATGACCGCATCGCAGTTGCAGGAAGCCATTGTTATTCCCTTCGCGGAGCCCGACCCGGCCGCCGAAGAGAAGGCGGCCAGCCGAACCGAGGAACCCGCCCCGATGGCCCAGGACTCCGACCCGGCGGCCGACACGTCGGCACTCGTCACGCGCCTGCTCGACCCCACGACCGTCGCGCCGCACCCGTTCAACAGCGTGATTCGCTCTCAGCCGGACTGGTCCGAACCCCGATGGGCCAAGCTGCGCGCTTCCGTGGCCGAGCGCGGCGGAAACACCGCCGCCGGTACCGTCGTCACGATCGCGGCATTCCTGCAGGCGCGTCCGACGCTCGCCGACAAGTTCTCCGAAAAAATCGAGTACGTCGCCATCTGCGGCCACCGCCGACGCGCCACCACGGAGGCAACGGAAACTCCGTTCAAGGCCGAAGTGGACGACTCCCTTATGGAGAACAATGGGGACATTGTTCGCATGACGGAGGACAATCACAATCACGAAGACATTTCCGAACTTGAAGAAGCTCTCATGTTCGAGAATTACATTCGTGCGGGTGTCTCTCAACGAAGTCTCGCCAAGCTGCTTACCGGCTACACCCAGCCGACCATTTCGCGACGCCTCGCACTGCTGAACCTGTGCCCGGAACTGATCGAGGCGATCAACGGACAAAGCCCCCTGTATTACGAGGAGGTGGAGGAGGGAGACAAGAAAATCAAGAAGCTCAAGAAGCTCCCCACGGCGGAGGCCGCAGTTATCGCCCAGAAATTCCCGTTCGCGGACCCTTCCGGTCCGGCCGCCAAGAAGGGTGCCACCCTCGACGAGGGACGCCGCCGCGCACAGATTCAGGTTCTCAAAACCATGAACGCACGCGGCAGGGAAACGGGGTGGAACACCGAACGGGTCTGCCTGTACGTCGCCCAAGTCATCGAATCGGTGACCACCGCCGAAAAGCAGAAAATCAAGCTGATCAAGCCGGGCAAGGAATTCGGCTTCGAAGCCGCAGAACGCCGCCTCACCGATGCCGCCGGAATCACGAAGGCCCGCAAGGCCGGAACGCTGGCCGCCGAGGTCGACACCACCACCGGTGAGCTGGTCTACTACACCACGGCCGAGAAGAAGAAGCCGGAGCCGACCACGCCGCAGGCCAAGAGCGCCAGCCCGGCGGCCGCGCCGAAGACCAAGGCGGAGCCCTCGGAGTACGAGCTGGCCCGAAAGGCCGAAGAGGCCAACAAGACCGAGGCCCGCAAGAACCGCATGGAATCGCTACTCAAAATCGTGGGCAAGACCCCGGCCCAGAAGGACATCCTGTGGATGTTCGCGCGCAGCTACCACAACGGAATCGCGCAAACCGCCGGAGGCGGAGACGCCGGGCGAGTCGCGCAAAAACTCTGGTTCGAAGGGAACCTGGAACCCACCCTCGGAGACCAGTTCCGCGAGCAGATGGAAGCCAACGAAGATCCCAAACTCGACCTGCGCGGAGCGTGGGCACGAATGCTCGCATCGTACGAGCTTCACGCCCGGAACTGGTCCGGCACGTGGAACCGCGTGGATATCGAGTACTTCGATCTGCTGTACCGGCTCGACAACTACACGCCCACCGCGTGGGAGTCCGAGCAGTTGAGCAAGACGCGGCAGCGGCTCGCCGACCAGGAGGCCGCCGACGAGCCGGACGCGGACGAGGCCGACGACGCGGACGACGCCGACGAGGCCGACGAGCCGGACGCGGACGAGGCCGACGACGCGGACGACGC
>NZ_JBFBBT010000030.1:0-92982 GCF_040682815.1 Amycolatopsis sp. NPDC051102 | reverse complement strand
ATCTCCTACCTCGTCTCCGCCTACTACTCCGCCGCCGTCCTCGTCCCCGACGCCCTCGCCGTCCTCGAAGCCGCCGAAATCGGCCGGGAGGAGTAAGCCGGGCCTGAAACTTTCGAATCGACCGCAATTCGAAACCTTCGTTGCACGCTTCACGGTTTCGTCCTGGCCTCCTCCTGCTTGCGGCCACGGTCATCGGCCTCGGCGGTGTCGTCACCTCGGCCACCGGCGCCGCCGCGGCGGTCGAAGACGACGGCGACCTGCACCGCCGGCTAGCGGCCGGGGTGGGCGACCTGCGTGTCGCCCACCCCGGCCGTGCCGTCGCGCTGGCAGGATCGCGCCCATGGAACGTGTGCTCGGCATCGGTGGGTACTTCATCCGCGCTTCGGACCCGGCTGCTCTCGGCGCCTGGTACCGGGACTGCCTCGGCCTCGACACCGACGAACACGGCAGCTGGCGGCAGGAAGCCGGCCCCACCGTCTTCGCGCCCTTCGAAGCCGGGACGGACTACTTCGGCTCGGCCACCCAGCAGACCATGCTCAACTTCCGGGTCCGCGACCTCGACGCCATGCTCGCCCAGCTGCGGGAACGTGGGGCCGACGTGGCCGGCGACGTCCAGGACATGGCCGGTGTCGGGCGGTTCGGGTGGGTCACCGATCCCGAAGGGAACCGGATCGAGCTCTGGCAGCCTGCCTAGAGCACGAACCCCGCCGGGAACGGGTCGGACGGATCGAGCAGGTAGGTGGCCGTGCCCGTGATCCACGCGCGGCCGGAGAACTCCGGGACGACCGCCGGCACGCCACCGACCGTCGTCTCTTCGACCAGCTCGCCCGTGAACGTCGTGCCGATGAACGACGAGTTCTCGAACGGCGTGTGCAGCGGCAGCTCGCCGCGGGCGTGCAGCTGGGCCATCCGGGCCGACGTGCCCGTGCCGCACGGCGACCGGTCGAACCAGCCGGGGTGGATGGCCATCGCGTTCCGCGACGCGCGGGCGTCCGAACCCGGGGCGAGGAACTGGACGTGCTTGCAGCCGCCGATCAGCGGGTCCGCCGGGTGCTGCGGCGGCCGCTGCTCGTTGATCGCGGCCATGATCGCCAGGCCCGCGGTCAGAATGCGGTCCTTCTCCGCCCGGTCGAACGGGATGTCCAGCCGGGACAGGTCCAGGATCGCGTAAAAGTTACCGCCGTAGGCGAGGTCGTAGCGGACGGAACCCAGGCCCGGCACGGATACCTCGGCGTCCCGCTCGGCGAGGAACGACGGGACGTTGCGCAGCTTCACCCGCTCGGCGCGTCCGTCGCGGACGGAGACCTCGGCGTGCACCAGCCCGGCCGGGGTGTCCAGGCGGACGACCGTCGTCGGCTCGGTCACCTCGACCATGCCCGTCTCCACCAGCACCGTGGCGACGCCGATCGTGCCGTGGCCGCACATCGGCAGGCAGCCCGACACCTCGATGTACACCACGCCCCAGTCGGCATCCTCGCGACACGGCGGCTGGAGGATCGCGCCGCTCATCGCGGAGTGGCCGCGCGGCTCGTTCATCAGGAACTGCCGCAGGTGGTCCAGGTGCGCCATGAAGTAGCGGCGGCGCTCGGCCATCGTGGCGCCGGGGATCGGGCCCACGCCGCCGGTCACCACCCGGGTCGGCATGCCCTCGGTGTGCGAGTCGACCGCCGTGATCGCGCGCGAGGACCGCATCTACGCCACCCCCAGCGCCGCGAGCGCGCGGCCCATGTCGGCGCGGACCTGCTCGCGGTGGGCGTCCGACAGCGGACCCCGCGGCGGGCGGCACGGCCCGCCGCGGCGGCCGACCATGTCCATCCCGAGCTTGATGGCCTGGACGAACTCGGTGCGCGAATCCCAGCGGAACGCCGCCACCAGCGGTTCGTAGAGCGCCCTGGCCTCCTCGAGCTTGCCCGCCGTGGCGAGTTCGAACAGGCGCGCCGACTCGGCCGGGAACACGTTGGGGAACCCGGCGAACCAGCCGGTGGCGCCCATCAGCAGGCTCTCCAGGACGACGTCGTCGGCGCCGCCGATCACGGCCAGCCCCGGTGCTCGCTCGCGGATCTCCAGCACCCGGCGGACGTCGCCGGAGAACTCCTTGACCGCCACGACGTTGTCGATCTGCGCGATCTCGGCCAGCAGGTCGGGCGTGAGGTCGACCTTGGTGTCCAGCGGGTTGTTGTAGACCATCACCGGCAGCCCGGCCGACGCGACCGCCTCGAAGTGGGCGAGCACCTCGCCGCGGTTGGCGCGGTAGAGCGTCGGCGGCAGGCACAGGACACCGTGCGCGCCGTCCTCGGCCGCTGCCTCGGCCCAGGCCCGCGCCTGGTGCGCGCCCGGGGCGTGCACGCCGACGACGACGATCCCGTCGGACCCGACGGCCTCGATCGCGGTGCGGGCAACGCGGCGGCGTTCCTCGTCGGTGAGCGAGGAGTACTCGCCGAGGGAGCCGTTCGGCCCGACGCCGCGGCAGCCGTTGCCGACGAGCCAGCGGCAGTGTTCGGCGTAGGCGTCGTAGTCGACGGCCAGCCCGGCAGGCGCGGCGTCATCGGCCCGGTAGGGCAGCGCGGCGGCGACGACCACGCCGCCGAGGTCGCGGGTGCTCATGCTGGGGTCTCCTTCGGATCGGCGAGCTCGCCCAAGCGGATCGGCTGGGCGATCGGACGGTGGTGACGCTCGGAGCCCCCGCACAGCGCGGCGACGGCGGCGCCGCACATCCGGCCCTGGCACGGCCCGAGCCCGGCACGGGTGCCGAGCTTGAGCGCGTGCGGACCGGGCCGGGCCGGGTCCGCGGCGGCGCTTTTCAGGTCGCCGTAGGTGGTTTCCTCGCAGCGGCAGACGACGGTGTCGTCGCGCAGCCAGCCGGGCCACGCGGCGCCGATCGGGTGGGCGGCGGCCAGCAGGCGGGCGAAGGCGCGGGTGCGGTCACGCCGTCCGAGCAGCGCTCGGCCCGGCGTCCTGCCGGCGGCGGCCCACCCGGCGACCGCGCCTTCCGCCGCGGCGGCGGCCGCACCGCCGATGCCGGTGAGCTCCCCCGCGGCGAACACCCCGCCGACGCTGGTGCGCTGGTCGCGGCCGACCCGGACGAACGGGCCGTCGAGGACGCAGCCGGCCGCGACGGCCAGCTCCGGTTGCGGCACGAAGCCGTGCCCGACGCAGAGGGCGTCGACTTCGCAGGTGCGTTCGGTGCCGGGCACGACCGACCAGTCGGCGCGGACGCGGGCGGTGACGGCTTCGCGGATCCGGTCGTCGCCGCGGGCCTCGATCACCGCCCGGCCCGTGCGGTACGGCACGCGGTGCCGGGCCAGCGTGCCCGCGTACCGGACCAGTTCGGCCGCTTTCCCGGCGTGGGCGGCCGCGCGCCACGACCATCCTTTGAGGACGGTGCGCACCGGGTTGGCCTCCAGGACGGCGAGTACCCCGGCGCCTACGTCCAGCAGGGACTCGGCGACCGGCAACAGGAACGGGCCGGCCCCGGCGACGAGCACCCGCCGTCCGGCGGCCACCCGGTCCCCCTTGGCCAGGGCCTGCGCGGCGCCCGCGCTGAAGACGCCGGGCAGCTGCCAGCCGGGGAAGGGCAGGACGCGGTCGTGCGCGCCGGTGGCCAGGACGAGCGCGTCGGGTTCGAGGGTGTGGCGACGCCGGCCCGTTCCGTCGGCCGGGCCGCACAGGACGTGGACCCGCTTGCCCTCCAGCGCCCAGACGGTGCTTTCCGGCCACCACCGGCACCGGTCGAGGGGCGGCTCGAACCGGTGCGCGGCTCCCCGGTGGTACTGCCCGCCGGGGACGTCCGCCTGGTCCAGGACGGTGACCTCGGCGCCGGCGGCGAGCGCGTGCTCGGCCGCCGCGAGCCCGGCGGGCCCCGCACCGACGATGACGACGTGCGTCACGCGCCCTCCTCCCGGGTCTGGGTCCGGATCTCGTCGCCGTCCGCGGCGCGGCGGCGGCAGGCGCGGACGTCGGCGACGCCGTTGACGGTGAGCAGGCAGTCGAAGCAGGCGCCGATCCCGCAGAAGACGCCGCGCGGCGCGCCGGACCGCGTGGTGCGCCAGGACAGCCGGCCGGCGGCGAGCAGCACGCCGGCGACGGTCTGCCCGGCGATCCCGGGCACGGCCTCGCCGTCGACGGTGATCTCGATCGGCTCGCTCACGCCAGCACCGCCGGACGGTCCACAGTGAACTCTTCCACCGGCATCGACGGCTCCTCGCCGGTCAGCAGTTCGCGCAGCAGCCGGGCGGTCCCGACGCTCAGGCCGATCCCCGCCCCTTCGTGACCCGTGGCGTGCCAAAGGTTTCCCAGTCGCGGGTCCTCGCCGAGCACCGGCAGGTGATCGTCCACATAGGGCCGGAAGCCACCGTACGCGCGCATCACCGCCGCGTCGGCCAGGGCCGGGAAGAGCCGGACCGCCTTGGCCGCGATCGCGCCCAGCACGTCCGGGCGGATCGTGTCGTCGAAGCCCACGCGGCGGCGGGACGAGCCGATCAGGATCGTCCCGCCCGCCGTCGACTCCACCACCGCCGACGTCTGCAGGTCGCCGCTGCCCGCGCCGACCGCGCCGACGTAGTCCGCGTCGTAGACCTTGTGCCGCACCACGCCCGGCATCGGCGTGGTCACCAGGACCTCGCCCCGGCGAGGGCGGACCGCGATCGGCGCCCCGAGGCGGGCCGACACCAGCCCCGACCACGGTCCGGCCGCGTTCACCACGACGTCCGCTTCGACGACTTCGCCCGGCACGCGCACGCCGGTGATCCGGCCGCCCTGGGTCCGGGCCCCGGTGACCTCGGCTTCGGTGCGCAGCCGGGCGCCGTGGTGGAGCGCCGAACCCAGCAGGGCCAGCGCGGCGCCGGCCGGCTGGACCTGGGCGTCCTCCGGGTAGCGGACCGCGGCGGTCACCTCGCGGGTGAGCGCGGGTTCGGCCGCCGCGACGGCCGCCGCGTCGAGCAGTTCGGTGCGGACCCCGGCCGCGGCCTGCGTCTCGGCGAAGGCGAGGAGCACGGCGGCGCCGGCTTCGGTGGTGGCGACGACGATGCCGCCCTTCGGGTCGTACTCCGTAGCGGCCGCCGCGCGCGGCTCGACCTCGGCCATCAGCCGCGGCCACAGCCGGGCGGACAGCTGTGCGAGCGCGAGCTCCGCGCCCGGGCCCTTGTCGGAGACAAGGATGTTGCCTTCGCCGTGCGACGTCGTGCCGCCCGCGGGTCGGCCTCGGTCGAGAACCAGGACGTCGAAGCCGGCCAGGGTGAGTTCCCTGGCGCACGCGGCGCCGACGATGCCGGCGCCGATCACCACCACCCGCGTTCGGTTCATCGACCCTCCAGCGTTCGGTATAGCGAACGAACAGGCTGGTGTCAATCCTGCAGGACGGGGTGCGGCCGGCCGTCGAGCCGTTCGTCCGCGCGGTACTGCAGCAGGAGCACCGACTGCACGGGAGCGGCGAGGGCGACGTAGCTGTGCGGCTCGCGGGCGTCGAACGCGACGTAGTCGCCGGGCCCGAGGTCGACGGTCCGGCCGGCCACCTCGACGCGCAGCTCCCCCGTCTGCACCACGGTGTGCTCGACGCCGACGTGCCCCTGCGACCGCTGCGGCGCGTCGCCGCGGACCGTCTGGTCGTACACCTCGAAGACGCTGTTTTCCGCTTCGATGCGGCGAAGCGGCCGCAGGTCGACGCCTTCGCCGCGGAGCACCTCGACGTCGGCCGCCCGGACGACGGTCAGGCCGCCGCGCGGCCGGTGGTCGAGCAGGTCGGAGATCGCCACCTCGAGGACTCGCGACAGGCTGAACACGGTCTCGATGGTCGGGTTGCCGGTGCCGCCTTCGAGCTGCGACAGCGTCGCCTTGCCGATGCCCGAGCGCCGGGACAGCTCCGACAGCGACAGGCCGCGCGCCGCCCGGGCCGCGCGGAGGTTCACCGCCAGCATGTCGCGGATCGACGGACCGCCGTCGTCGTTCGGTAAAGCGTCCACCAGTGGCGCCCTTCGTTCGGTTTGCCGATCGACCCCGGGCCATGATGTCACTACGCTGGCCGGATGGACCAGTCGATCCTCGCCATGGCGGACCTGGCGACGCCCATGGCCATCCGGGTGGCGGCGACACTCGGCCTGGGGGACCACGCGGGCACCGCCGCCGAGCTCGCGTCCGGAACCGGCACGTCTCCCGCGGCGCTGACCTGCCTGCTCGATCACCTGGTCACGGCCGGGGTGTTCGCGTTCGACGCGGAGTCAGGGAGCTACCGGCCCACGGACCTCGGCGCGCAGCTGCGCACGGAAGACGCCAAGGTGCTGCTCGACATCAACCGCGCCGGCGGGCGCGCGGAACTGGCGTTCACCGACCTGCTGGGCACGATCACCACGGGCGAGCCGGCGTACGAACGCCGGTACGGGCGCGGGTTCTGGGCGGACATCGACGCCGAGCCGCGGTTGCGGCGCTCGTTCGACGCGCAGATGGGCTGGCGGTTCCGGGTGCAGGCGCCGCAGATCGCCGAGCGGTTCGAGTGGGGCAGGTTCCCCCGGATCGTCGACGTCGGCGGGGGCGACGGCCTGCTGCTCGCGGAGATCCTGCGCGCGCATCCCGCGGTCCGCGGCGAGGTGCTGGACCTGGCCCCCTCGGCGACGGCGGCGGCGGCCCGGTTCGCGGCGGCCGGGTTCGGCGACCGGGCGAGCGCGGTGGCGGGGAGTTTCTTCGACCCGCTGCCGCCGGGCGCGGACGCGTACGTGCTGTCGGACATCCTGCACGACTGGGACGACGACCACGCCCGCCGGATCCTGGCGAGCTGCCGCGAGGCCGCGGCGCCGGCGGGAACGGTGGTGGTGATCGAGCCGCTGCGCCAGGGAGCGGGCACGGCGATCGATTTGTTCATGCTGATGTGCTTCGGCGGCCGGGAACGGACGGTGGCCGAGCTGGAGGCGTTGGCGGCGGAGTGCGGCCTGGCGCCGCGCGGGACGGCGGCGGTGTCCGACGGACGGACGGCACTGGAGTTCGCGGTGGCGTGACGGCTGGTTGTGGACCGCTCGCCGGCACGCTTCCGTTGCCATCGAACGAATTCGCGCGCCGGTAGCCGAGAAGCGGCCCGGGGCTCCTCCGCAGCCCAGCCGCCTACGCGACGGCCGGGCCAAGGTGCGCGGTGCGCGATCAGCACACCTGCGCCGCCACCAACCAAATACGCGCGCCAACAGCCGAAAGCGCCCGGGCCCGGGCCGCTGAGCGGCGGCCGGGCCGAGGTGCGCGGTGCGTGCCACCGGCCGAACCCCACTCGCCGACAGCCGCCAGGTCCACCTCGCCGTCAGCGCGGCCGAACCCGACCGCCGCAGGCCGCCCGGGAGCCTCGCGGCCTGACCCCGCCGCGAGGCTCCCCGGCTTCCCTACTTCGTGTACGTCAGGCAGTTGGCCGCGTGGCCGCCCTCCCCCGGGCCGACCCGGATGCTCGAGGCCGTGCACTCCAGCGCCGAATTGTGGCGGCAGTCCGCTCGGGAGCACGCTCCTACCTGGGCCACCACCCGGTCCAGGCCGCCCTTCGTGTTCAGCGGGACGAACGTGCCGCAGTCCGCCGAACCGTTGTCGCCGCCTACCGTGATCGCGAACGCGTGGCAGCCGTCGTGGTTGTAGGAACAGCCGCTCACCGTGCACTCGTGCACCGCCGGCATTTCTGTCGTGGTCATCCGCACTCCTGGTTCCGTGGTGGGAAAGCAGTCGATCTCCCGACGCTCCCACCGCGGCCGCGGCCCCGCAACGCGCGGGGACGCGGCCGGGTGAACCTCCGGGCACGGCCGGGTGACAACGGCGCCCGATCGGGAGCGGATCCCGCTCAGTGCGAAATGATGTTCGGGTCGCTCGTGCTCGGCCGGCCCGTCTCGAGGTGGCCCGCCACCCGGCGCAGGAAACGCGGGTCGTGGTCCGAACCGACCGAAACGTCGTACCAGTTGCCGCTGCGCCGCGTCTCCACCACCTCGACCACGCGCGCGCCCGGACGCAGCACGCGGGTCGTCGAGCAGCGGCCGTAGGCGTCCGTCAACGTCAGCCGCACCGCCGCCGGGCCGTTGTTCGTCAGGACCAGCGACAGGTTCCCGCTGCGGCCGTCCGGCCGCACGCTCACCTCGGGGCCGGCCGCGGCGGCGCCGCGGAACTGCCGGACGAACCCGTTCGGGCCGTAAGCCGTGTAGTCGTAGCCGCCGGACACCGGCAGCGTCGCCGTGAGCGAGCGGCCGGCGCCCGCCGTGTACGTCCGCGGCTCGCCGCCCGGCGACGTCACGTAGAACGTCGCGCCCGCGCGGCCCTGGTTGGCGAACGTCAGGTGCAGGCCGTCCGGTGCCGTCCGGGCGTCCGCGGCCAGGTCGTACGGCAGGGCGCGGGCCGGGCGCTGCCCCGGCTCCTGCTTCGGCAGCACCGCGCGGGCCGGGACCGCGGGCACGTAGTCCGGGTGACGCTCGCGGTCGGGCGGGAGGTAGCCGGCCGTGTCCGGCAGCGCCGGGACCGCGGTGTCGGTGCGCGCGAAGTCGAACGCCGAGGTCAGGTCACCGCACACCGAGCGGCGCCAGGCCGTGATGTTCGGTTCGTGCACGCCGAACCGGCGTTCCATGAACCGGATGATCGACGTGTGGTCGAACGTCTCCGAGCACACCCAGCCGCCCTTGCTCCACGGCGACACCACCAGCATCGGCACGCGCTGGCCGAGCCCGTACGGGCCGGCCGGGTTCGACGCCGAGCCCGCGTAGATCTCCCCGTTCGTGTCCACAGTGGACTGGCCGGCCGTCGCGTACGGCGGGACGACGTGGTCGAAGAAGCCGTCGTTCTCGTCGTAGGTGATGAACAGCGCGGTCTTGCTCCACACCTCGGGGTTCGCGGTGAGCGCGTCCAGCACCTGCGCGATGTACCAGGCGCCGTAGTTCACCGGCCAGTTCGGGTGCTCGCAGAACGCTTCCGGGGCGGTGATCCACGAAACCTGCGGCAGCTTGCCGGCCTTGACGTCGGCGCGAAGCCGGTCGAAGTAGCCCTCGCCCGCCTTCGCGTTCGTGCCGGTGCGGGCCTTCTCGTACAGGGCGTCGCCGGGCTTGGCGTTGCGGTAGGAGTCGAAGTACAGCAGCGAGTTGTCGCCGTAGTTGCCGCGGTAGGCGTCGTCGATCCAGCCCCAGCCGCCGGCGGCGTCGAGGCCGTCGCCGATGTCCTGGTAGATCTTCCAGGACACGCCCGCCTGCTCGAGCCGCTCGGGGTAGGTCGTCCAGGAATAGCCCTTTTCGTCGTTGCCGAGGACCGGTCCGCCGCCCTTGCCGTCGTTGCCCGTGTAGCCGGTCCACATGTAGTAGCGGTTCGGGTCGGTCGAGCCCATGAACGAGCAGTGGTAGGCGTCGCAGATGGTGAACGAGTCGGCGAGGGCGTAGTGGAACGGGATGTCCTCGCGGGTCAGGTACGCCATCGTGGTCGAGCCCTTGGCGGGCACCCACTTGTCGTACTTGCCGCCGTTCCACGCCGCGTGCGTGTCCTTCCAGCCGTGCGGGAGGTCCTGGATGAACTGCAGGCCCAGGTTGTCCGCTTCGGGGCGGAACGGCAGGATGTCGCGCTTGCCGTCCGACTGCGCCCAGACGGACTTGCCGTTCGCCAGCGTCACCGGGCGCGGGTCGCCGAAGCCGCGGACGCCGCGCAGCGTGCCGAAGTAGTGGTCGAACGACCGGTTCTCCTGCATCAGCACCACGATGTGCTCGACGTCCCGCAGCGTCCCGGTGCGGTGGAAGGCGGGGATCTCCGCCGCGCGGGCGATGCTGGTGGACAGCGCGGAAAGGGCGGCGGTACCGCCGGCCAGCTGCAGAAAACGTCGTCGGTTGACGTCCGTCATGGGGACTCCGGGGGTGTCGTGGTGGCGAGCCGGGTCAGTATGGGCGGCGAAGAGCGAACCTGTCCCGGGACCGAGGCTAACGCCGGGCGAAAGCCTGGTTAACGCCTGCGAGCGGACAGGCCGTTGACAGAGATATGGAAGTACGTACTAATGTAGTACTTCACTATGAACGACGTACCCAATCTCGCCCGCGACCCCGACGACCGGCTCTACTCCCCCGACGTCCGCAGCGCGCTGGCCGGGTTCACCCTCGGCGAGGACACCGGCGTGCTGGAAGCCGCCGCGGCCGTCCGCACCGCCGCCCGGAGCCTGGACCAGCTGCGCTCCCACGGCACCGACAGCCGCGGGCTCAGCCCCGGCGCCCTCGACATCCTGATCCGGCTCGGCACCGGCGGCTCGAACGTCAAGGACCTCGCCGCCTCCGCCGGGGTGAGCTCCCGGAACGTGACCGGCCTGGTCGACACCCTGGAACGGGCCGGGTTCGCCGAGCGGGTCCCCGACCCGCGCGACCGGCGGTCCGTGCTGGTCCGGATCACTGCCGGCGGCCGGACCTGGCTCGAGGAGTTCCGGCGGCCGTCGCAGCTGGCGATGGCCGCGCTCTTCCGCGGGTTCACCGACGCCGAGACGACGCAGCTGCGGCACCTGTGCCTGCGGCTGGTGGAAAACCAGCACCACCTCGCCCGCTACCTGGAGGACCGATGACCGACCGGACCCGCGAAACCGTCCGCGCCTACCACCGGGCCCGCTTCGACGGCGACGTGACCGCCGCGGCCGCGCAGCTGGCCGCCACGTTCACCTTCCGCAGCCCGCTGCTCTCCGCCACCGACGCGCGCGGCCACCTCGACGGGCTGGCCGCCTTCGTCGGGATCGTCACCGGGGTCGACCTGATCAGCGAGCTCTACGGCGAGTCGGAAGCCACGCTCGTCTACGACGTGCACACCGCCACACCGGTCGGCACCCAGCACACGGCCGAGCACTTCCGGTTGCGGGACGGGAAGATCGAGGCCATTTCCCTGATCTTCGACGCGACGCGCTGGCACCCGCTGATGGCAGCGGTGGCCCGTCCGGACACCCGGGTTGTGGAGACCACGGGCTGAGCTCGGACACCGGGCGGGCACCGCCGCACCCGATGTTCCCGCGGCAGACGGGGATAAACGGTCCCGCTTCCGCCCGGCGGAGGTCCGAGGGGGGTCGACCTGCGAGCGGAAGCGGGAGTTCGAGGCCGGTACGGGGGTCGCCTCGCGGCGAAAGGCACAACACGGCTCCGTCGTGACAGGTATTCCGTGAAGGCAAGGGGTGAGGCCCGGGGACACCGCCGTACCGACACCCATTACAACGTCGGGCCACCGCCGGTGTTCCGGCCGGCGGGCGTGACGTGCGTCGCTCGGCCGGCCGGCTCGCGCGTGCGGACCGCCCAGCGGGTCAACGCCGGCACGGGAGCGACGGCGGCGAGGAACACCAGTGCCACCAGCAGCCACCCCAGGCCGCCGAGGCCGCCCACCGCGAGCGTGAACACGCCGGGACCCAGCATCTGCACGGTCGCCGTGGCCGCTTCGGTGACGCCTTGGTAGGCGCCCTTGGCGTCTTCGCGCATCAGGCGCACCGAAAGGCCCCAGTTGGCGGCCACGTAGCCCAGCTCCCCCACGATGTGCAGCAGCGCGGCCAGCACCACGACGGTGACCGCGCCCGCGCCGGCGCCCCCGGACGTCGTGGCCAGCAGCACGCAGCTCGCGGCGAGCACGACGCCGGACACCACCGCCGTCCGCGCGGCCTGGGCCGTCGTGCGCGCGAACCGCGCGAACGGCACCTGGAACACCGCGATGCCCACCGAACTCAACACGACCACGACCCCGCCCAGCCCCAGCGGGAGCCGCGTCCAGTCCGCCAGCCACAGCGGCAGCCCGGCCGACAACATGGCCCAGCACAGGGAAAGCACCGCCGTGGCCGCGACGACGGCCAGGTACGGCCGGTCGCCGAGCACCGCCCGGACCGCCGGGCGGTCCGCCGGCCGCGCGGCGGGCGCGGGCACCCGCAGCGTCGCGACGGCGAGCACGAGGAAGCTCACGGAGTTGACGACGATCGCCAAGGTGTACGCCCACCGCGCGTCGGCCGTCAGGACGAGCGCGCCGAGGCCGGCTCCGACGGCGTACCCGACGTGCTGGGCGACCCGTTGCTGCGCCAGCACGCGCACCCGGTGCGCGGGCTCGGTGACCAGGCCGGTGATCAGCGCCGTCCGCACCGCGGTGCCGCCGGTCGCCAAGGCGGTGAACGGGATCGTCACGGCCACGAACGACCAGGTGCCGCCGACCGCCAGGTAGGCGGCCATCGCGGCGCCCCGCACGAGCGTGAGCACGATTAGCACCGGCCGCGCGCCGGCCCGGTCGGCCAGCGCGCCCAGCGGCACCGCGGCGGCCATGCCCGCCGCGCTCGCCACCGCGAGCCCCACGCCGACCGTGACCGGCGGGATGCCGGCGATCCGGGTGAAGTACAGCGCCCAGATGGTGAACCACAGGCCGTCGCCGAGGGCGGACACCCCGCGGCCCCAGAGCAGACTTCGCATGCAACCACCCTTCACGGAGACGTGAATGGTAAGCATGGTGCGCGCCGACGCGCAACGATCGTTCAGCGTCCCATGAAGCGTGTTAGGCTCGCCGTGCGGAAGGGACGGGTGATGGGCGGACTGGTCGAGGCGGGCAACGCCGTCCAGGGCGCGATCGTCGAGCTGACGCGCGAGCTCGCCGATCCGGTGCGGCTCACGGCCCTGCAGGTGCTGGCCGCCGAGGGCCCGCACACGATGGTGCAGCTGGCCGACGCCCTCGGCGTCACGGCGCCGCGGCTGGGCAACCACCTGGCCCGGCTGCGGGCGGCCGGGCTGGTGACCGTCGAACACGCCGGACGGCACGCGCTGTACCGCGTCGGCCGCGATGACCTCCTGCCCGTGCTCACGGCTCTCGCGCACTACGCGGGCAACGACACCATCGCCCCGCCGGACCGCGCCGAGTCGGGCGCGGACATCGCCCACACCTGCTACGACCACGCAGCCGGACGGCTCGGCGTCGCGGTGTTCGCCCTGCTGGTCGAGCGCGGCGCGGTGCGGCCACCGGACGGGTCGGCGCCGGAGGTGTCGCTCGGCGAGGACCTTTCGGCGTTCCACGACCTCGGTGTGACGCCGTCGGAGGTGGATCCCGGCCGCCGTCGCCCGGCCACCGCCTGCCTGGACCGCACCCACCGGGTTCCGCACCTGGGCGGTGTCCTGGGGCACGAGGTGCTGGCCGCGTTCCTCGCCGACGGCCTCGTCCGCCGGGGTGCCGGCGACCGGGAGCTGCAGATCACCGCGCGCGGCCGCCGCCGGTTCGCCGCGCTGCTACCGGGATTCGCTCCGGCCTGAGTACTCGGCGAAGATCTCGGCCAGCACCCGGCGCGCGTCCGGATCGGGCTTCTGCGCGCACGTGATCAGCGTCTTCCACAGCGCCCAGCCCCGCCCGCGCGCCCACGTCGCCTCGTCGAGGGACAGCCGCTCGCGGAACGCCTCGCGCCCTTCGGCGGTCAGCAGCGTCCACGCGATCGCCGTGTCGCACGCCGGGTCGCCGACCCCGCACGTCCCGAAGTCGATGACCGCCGCCAGCCGGCCGTCGCCGAGCAGGAGGTTGCCGGGCGCGACGTCGCCGTGGAACCAGCGGTCCACCCCGTCCCAGTGCGCGTCCAGTGCGGTCTGCCAGATCTCGCGGGCCCGCCCGGTGTCGACTTGACCGTCGAGGGTCGTGAGCGCACGCTCGACCGATCCGGCGTAGGTGCGCAGACCCGCGCCGCGGAACCAGTTGTGGAGCCCCGGCTGCGGGCCCTCGGCCGCATCGACGCTCTGCAACGCGGCCAGGTCGACGGCGAAACCGACGGGGTCGGCCACACCTTCCGCGCTCGCCGGCTCGCCGGGCAGCCACGGGTAAACCGACCACTCGAAGGGATAGCCGGCGTCAGGCCGCCCCGCCGCCAAGGGCGCCGGGACAGGCAGCGGCAGCCGTGGAGCGAGCTCCGGCAGCCACCGGTGTTCCTTGCCGACCGCCAGGGCGTACTCGGCCGCGCTGGGCAGGCGGACCACCAGGGCGTCGCCGAGGTGGAAGGTGAAGTTGTCCCACCCGCCACGGGCCACGGGCCGGACGGGGAGGTCCGCCCACTGCGGGAACTGGCCGGCGACGAGCCGGCGCACCTGCCCGGCGTCGACGGTGATGCGCTGCGGGCGCGGGAGGTCGGGCACGCTCCGAGTCAACCCCGCGCGGCGCCCGCGGCGCCACCGGTTATCGGGCCCGGGTAGCCGCGAGGAACTCCCGGTTGAGCGTGGTGATGCTGGCGAACGGGATGCCCTTCGGGCAGGACGCCACGCACTCGCCGGTGTTGGTGCAGCCGCCGAAGCCCTCGGCGTCCATCGCCTCGACCATGTCGAGCACCCGCCGCGCGCGTTCGGGACCGCCCTGCGGCAGCAGGCTCAGGTGGGTCACCTTCGCCGCCGTGAAGAGCGTCGCGGAGCCGTTCGGGCACGCCGCCACGCAGGCGCCGCAGCCGATGCACGTCGCGTTGTCGAACGCCAGGTCCGCGTCCGGCTTGGGGACCGGGGTCGCGTGGGCGTCCGGGGCGCTGCCGGTCGGCGCGCTGACGTACCCGCCGGCCTGGACGATCCGGTCGAGCGCCGACCGGTCGACCACCAGGTCCTTGATCACCGGGAACCCCTTGGCGCGCCACGGTTCCACGTCGACGACGTCGCCGTCGGCGAAGGAGCGCAGGTGCAGCTGGCACGACGTCGTGCGTTCGGGCCCGTGCGCCTGTCCGTTGATCACGACGCCGCAGGAGCCGCAGATGCCCTCGCGGCAGTCGTGGTCGAACGCCACCGGCTCCTCGCCGGCGGCGATCAGCTCCTGGTTCAGCACGTCGAGCAGTTCGAGGAAGGACATGTCCGGGCTGACGCCGTCGACCGGGTAGGCGACCAGCCGGCCTTCGGCGGCCGGCCCGGCCTGCCGCCAGACGCGGACGGTGAGTTTCACGTGTAGCTCCGTTGGGTCGGGTGGACGTGCTCGAAGACCAGTTCCTCGCGGTGCAGCACCGGCGGGCTGCCGTACTCCCACGCGGCGACGTGGGCGAAGTTCTCGTCGTCCCGCAGGGCTTCGCCCTCCGGGGTCCGGTGTTCCTCGCGGAAGTGGCCGCCGCAGGACTCCTCGCGGGCGAGTGCGTCGAGGAGCATCAGCTCGGCCAGCTCGAGGAAGTCCGCGACGCGGTTCGCCTTCTCCAGCTCCTGGTTGAACTCCCGGCCGCCGGGGATCCGGACGTCGCGCCAGAACTCGGCGCGCAGCTCCGGCACCCGGTCCAGCGCCTTGCGCAGGCCTTCGCGCGTGCGGGACATCCCGCAGTGGTCCCACATCAGCAGGCCCAGCTCCCGGTGGAACGAGTCCACCGAACGCGTTCCGCCGACGGTCAGCAGCCGGTCGATCCGGGCGCGGACCTCGGCCTCGACCCGCGCGACTTCGCCGGTACCGACGTCGCCGAGCCGCGTGCCACCGAGGTAGTCGTTCAGCGTCGCCGGCAGCACGAAGTAGCCGTCCGCGAGGCCCTGCATGAGGGCCGACGCGCCGAGCCGGTTCGCGCCGTGATCGGAGAAGTTCGCCTCGCCGATCACGAACAGGCCGGGGATCGTGCTCTGCAGGTCGTAGTCCACCCACAGCCCGCCCATCGTGTAGTGGATGGCCGGGTAGATCCGCATCGGCACGGTGTAGGGGTCCTCCGCGGTGATGCGCTGGTACATGTCGAAGAGGTTGCCGTAGCGGGCTTCGATCGCCGGACGCCCCAGCCGCGCGATCGCGTCGGCGAAGTCGAGGTAGACGCCCAGGCCGCCGGGGCCGACGCCGAGCCCGGCGTCGCAGACGTTCTTCGCCGCGCGCGAAGCGATGTCCCGCGGCACGAGGTTGCCGAAGCTCGGGTACAGGCGTTCGAGGTAGTAGTCGCGTTCGTCCTCGGGGATCTCCCCCGGCGGCCGCGGGTCACCCGCGCGCTTCGGCACCCAGATCCGGCCGTCGTTGCGCAGCGACTCGCTCATCAGCGTCAGCTTCGACTGGTGCTCGCCCGAGCGCGGGATGCACGTCGGGTGGATCTGGGTGAAGCACGGGTTCGCGAAGTAGGCACCGCGCTTGTGCGCCCGCCAGATCGCCGAGGCGTTGGAGCCCTTCGCGTTGGTCGAAAGGTAGAAGACGTTGCCGTAACCGCCGGTCGCGAGCACGACGGCGTCCGCGAGGTGCGTGGTGATCTCGCCGGTGACGAGGTCGCGCGCGACGATGCCGCGGGCGCGGCCGCCGGACACGACGAGGTCGAGCATCTCCGTGCGCGCGTGCAGTTCCACGTTCCCGGCGTCGATCTGCCGGGACAGCGCCTGGTACGCGCCGATCAGCAGCTGCTGGCCCGTCTGGCCGCGCGCGTAGAACGTCCGCTGCACCTGCACCCCGCCGAAGGACCGGGTGTCGAGCAGGCCGCCGTACTCCCGGGCGAACGGCACGCCCTGGGCCACGGCCTGGTCGATGATCTGCGCCGACACCTGGGCCAGCCGGTACACATTGGACTCCCGCGCCCGGAAGTCGCCGCCCTTGACCGTGTCGTGGAAGAGCCGGTACACCGAGTCGCCGTCGTTGCGGTAGTTCTTCGCGGCGTTGATGCCGCCCTGGGCCGCGACGGAGTGCGCGCGCCGCGGCGAGTCCTGGAAGCAGAACTGCACGACGTGGTAGCCCTGCTCGGCCAGCGTCGCCCCGGCCGAGCCGCCGGCCAGCCCGGTGCCCACGACGATCACCCGGTGCCGGCGCCGGTTCGCCGGGTTCACCAGTTTCGCGGCGAACTTCCGTTCGTCCCACCGGTTTTCCAGGGGGACGGCGGGGGCCTTGGTGTCGGCGATCGGGTCGCCCACGCGGTAATCGGACATCAGTGCACCAGTCCCGTCATGATGGCGACCGGGACGAGGGCGTAGCCGCCCGCGACCACGACCGCCGTCGTGCTGCCGAGGATCTTGATCGCCCGCTCCCGCTTCGCGCCCGCGACACCCAGCGTGCGTGCGGCGCTCGCGAAGCCGTGGTGGATGTGCAGCCCCAGCATGGCCAGGGCGAGCAGGTAGATCAGGTTCACCCACCAGACCTGGAAGTCGGCGACGAGGTTGTGGTACGGGTCGCCGGGGACGAAGCCGCGGTTCACCGTGCCGACGGTGAAGTCGAGGATGTGCCAGACGAGGAACACCGCCAGGGTCGCGCCGCCCCAGCGCATGGTCCGCACGGCGAAGGTCGCGCGGACGGGCCGCCGGTGGACGTACCGGACCGGGCGGGCCCGCAGGTCGCGCCGGGCCAGCTGCACCGCCGCGGTGACGTGCAGGACCAGCGCGGCGAGCAGGACCGCGCGCTGCAGCCAGAGGAACCACTCGCGGCGCAGCACCGGTTCGCCGATCGTGCGCAGCCAGCCCGCGTAGTGGTTGAGCTCGGCCGCGCCCAGGAACGTCTTCAGGTTGCCGACCATGTGCGCGAACACGAAGGCGAGCAGGAGCAGGCCGCTCACCGCCATCACGGCCTTCTTGCCGATGGTCGACGCCCAGAAGCGCCGCAGCGGCGCGGGTGCGAGGTCAGTTGCCACCCGACCGACGGTAGGAGCGCGTTCACCAGAGGTCAAAGACATGATAACTCTGTTGTCGATAGCCTTGGACTATGGTGAGCGGGTGCAGTTCCACCAGCTCGCCTACTTCGTCGCCGTGGCCGAACACCGGCACTTCACCCGCGCCGCCGAGCAGATGCGCGTCGCCCAGCCGTCGCTGTCGCAGCAGATCCGCGCCCTCGAACACGACCTGGGCGCGCCGCTGTTCCACCGGATCCGCGGCAACGTCTCGCTCACCGAAGCCGGCGAAACCCTGCTGCCGATCGCGCGCCGGATCCTCGCGGAGACCGAGACCGCCCGGCTGGCCATCCGGGAACTGGACGAGCTGGACCGCGGCCGCGTCCGGCTGGGCGCGCCGCCGAGCCTGTGCACGGGCCTGCTGCCCGCGATGCTCGCGGCGTTCCGCCGCCGGTACCCGGGCATCCGGCTGGAGCTGCACGAAAGCGGCTCGGGCGACCTGCGGCAGCGGCTCGCCGAAGGCGCGCTGGACCTGGCGCTGCTGGCGGGCACCCGGACGGCGGCCGACGCCGGCCTGACGGCGACGCCGCTGCTGCTGGAGGAGCTGGTGGTGATCTCCCCCGCCGACGCCCCGGTCGCGGGCGACCGGCTCGGCATCGAGGAGCTCGCCGACGTCCCGCTGGTGATGTTCCGCCGCGGCTACGACGTCCGCGAGGCCACCGTCAACGCGTGCCGCGCCGCGGGGTTCGAACCGTCGTTCGCGATCGAAGGCGGCGAGATGGACGCGGTCCTGGAGCTGGTGCGCGCGGGAGTGGGCGCGGCGGTGGTCCCGCGCACGGTGGCCGGCGACCGGTTCCCGGTGACCCGGTTCGCGCCGGGCGCCGGGATGACCCGCGTGGTGCAGCTGGCCCACCGCGCCGACGTCGAACCCACCCGGGCGGTGCGCGCGCTGCGGACCGCCATCGTGGGGTCCGTGGCCGACCCGGCCCGGCGGGCGAGCCTGCCGCCGGGCATCGAGTCCCTTGTGGACGGAGCCGGTTAACCGAGGCCGAACCGCGCCGCGAACGCCGCCATCTCCGCCCGCCGGCGCGCGGGCTCCGCCGTGGTCGTCGTGACGACCAGGCGGGTCACGCCCTGCGCGGCCAGCTCTTCGACGTCCGATGTGGACACATCGAGCGACCCCCACCGCGTGTACTGCAAGGCTTCCGGGTCGCGGCCCGCCTCCTTCGCCGTCGTCCGGGCCAGGTCGAACTGGCGGCGGCGCTCCTCCGGCGTCAGCCTGCCGCCGGGGAAGTAGCCGTCGCCGCGCAGGCCCGCCCGGCGCGCCGCCGCCGTGCTCGACCCGCCGACGTGGATCGGCAGCTCGCGCGCGGACAGGGGTTTCGGAAAGCTGCAGACGTCTTCGAAGGAGAAGAACTCGCCGTCGAAGGAGACGCCCTCCTCGCCGCCCGCCCACAGCAGGCGCAGGACGTCGATCGCCTCGTCGGCGCGGCGGCCGCGGGTCGCGAACTCGACGCCCGCCGCGCGAGCCTCGCCGGGCAGCGCGCCGACGCCCACGGTGAGCAGCCGCATGCGCCCGCCGGAGAGCACATCGATCGTCGCCAGCCGCTTGGCCAGCACCACCGGGTGGTGGTACGGCAGCAGCAGCACGCCGGTGCCCAGCAGGATGCGGCCGGTGACCGCCGCGACGAAACTCAGGCACTCCAGCGGATCGGGGTACGGCAGCGACGGCGGCAGCTCCATCGGCCCGACCCGGGCGCCGGGGTACAGCGCGACGTGCTCCGGCAGGTACAACGACTCGAACCCGCACTCCTCCGCATCGCGGGCGAACCCGGCGAGCGTGCCGGGGTCGGTCCCGAAAACCGGCGTGCTGTAGCTGATTCCGAACTTCACGCCCCGAAGCTAGACGTTGCCGTGCACGTCAAGGCAACACTCGGGGTGTCCCGCGATCGGGCGGACCCGGGTTTTGACCGCCGTCCACCGGGGAACGCCGCCCGAGACGGTCGGCAGGCGGAGGTTCGCGGTGCTCGGTGGGTTGTTCGCGGTGACGAAGGCCGGGGCCGTGCTGGCCCTGACCGGGCCGGTCCTCGTGACGCAGCAGGCGAGGAAGGTGGTCTCGGCGCTCGGCCCGCTCGCCGGGGAACTGGCCGCGGGCGTGACCGGGACCGCGGGGGAAGCGACCCGGACGACCGCCCGCACGGCCGTGCGGGCCACCCGGGTCGTGCGCAACGCCGCGGGCGCCCGCACCGCCGTGTGGCGGGCCGGGCGGCGGCTGCACGTGCCGCTGCGGCCCGGCGAGCACGCCGACGTGGCCGCGTTCGCCGCCGCATTGGCCGCGCACGCCGACGTCGCCGGGGCCTATTGGGACGACGGGCTCGGCAGCGTGGCGATCCACCTGGCCGAGGAGGCCGCGGCGGACCGCGTGACCGCCTGGATAGCCGGCCGGTGCGGGGAGCACGGGCTGACGCCGGCCGAGCCGGGTGACTGCGCGCCCGCCCACCCCGGCGACACCTACGGCGTGCGGGCGGCGGCGCTCGCACTGGCGATGGACGTCGCCGGCCTGGCCGTGTCGGCGGGCGCCCGCTCCGGGCGGCTGCACGAAGGGGTGCGCGCCGCGGTGTCCGCGGCACGGGAACACCCGGCCGTCCGGGCGGCGCTGGACGAACGGTTCGGCTGGTACACCGCCGAACTGGCGCGGTCGGGCGTGTCCGCCGCCGTGCGCGGGCTGAGCCAGGACCCCTGGGAGCTCGCGCTGGACGCCGTCCTGCGCGCCGGCCAGCTCACCGAGGCGGTCGCCCGGCTCACCGCGTTCGACGCCGGGCACGACGAGCTGTGCTCGCCGGACCGGCCCAGCCTCGGCCTCACCCCGCCGCAGCGGCGGGTCCGCGCGCCGATGGAGGACTACGCCCGCACCGCCGTCGGCGGCGGCCTGCTCGCCGCGCTGGCCGACCTGCTGGTGCGCCGGAACCCCCGTGAAGCCGCCAAAGCGTTCCTGATGACGTCCCCGATGCCCGCCCGGTACGCCGACACCGCCTTCCACACCGCGATGGGCACGGCGTTCGCCCGCGAAGGCGTCCTCGTCCGCGACCCCGACCGGCTCAAGGCACTGGACACAGTGGACACCGTCGTGCTGCACGCCGACGCCCTGCACGGCGAAGCCGGGCTGGATCCGCACGCCGAAGCCGTGCTGGACGCGGCCCGCCGGGCCGAGGCGCGGGTCGTCATCACCGGGACGGCCGCCCGCGACCGCCTCGGCGAGTTCGCCGCGCTCGCCGACGACGTCACGGACGAGCCGTTCGCCGGGGTGGTGACGCGGCTGCAGGACGAGGGCCGGGTCGTGCTCACCGTCGGGCGGCCGCCCGCCCGGTGCACGCCGGGCTGCGACGAGGTGGCGGGCCTGTTCGCCGGCGACCTGTGCGTCGCGCTCGCCGACCGGAACGCCCCGGTGCTGTGGGGCGCCGACCTCGTCGTCCAGCCGGGCCTGCCCGGCGTGTGGCGGGTGCTGCGGGCGGCGGCGGCCGCGCGGGCGAACAGCAAGCGGGCCACCCGCGTGGCCACCGCGGGCGGCCTGATCGGCGGGCTGCTGCTGATGTCACGCCGGGGGCGGCCGCTGGTCCCGGTCCTGCCCCGGCTGGACCCGGTCCTGCTCGGCGGCCTGACCGGGCTCGCGATGGGCACGTTCGCCGCGGTCCGCGTCGCCGCGGCACGGCCACCCGCCGGCCGGGCCCGGATCGCCTGGCACGAGCTGACCGGCGACGAAGTCCTCCGGCGGATCGCGGCCGCGACCCCCGAGCCGACGCACCGGGACCTCCTGACGCGGCGGGTGCGCGCGGTCGCCGGCGCGGTGGCCCGGCACCCGGCCGCGGCGCCGGTCCGGTTCGGGACCGGCCTGGCCGCCGACGTCGCCGCCGAGCTCAACGACCCGCTCACCCCGGTGCTGGCGCTCGGCGCGGTCGCGTCCGCGGTGGTCGGTTCGCCGGTCGACGCGCTGCTGGTGGCCGCGGCGATGGGGCTGAACGCCGTCGTCGGCGGCGCCCAGCAGTTCCGCGGCCGCCGCGCGCTGGCGAAGCTGCGGGACGGCGAGCGGCAGCGGGCCCGCCGCGCGGGCGGCCGGGTCGTCGACGCGCGGACGTTGCGGCCCGGCGACCGGATCGAGCTGCGCGTCGGCGACGTCGTCCCGGCCGACGTCCGCCTGCTCACCGCCAACGACCTCGAGGTCGACGAGTCCGCGCTGACCGGCGAGTCGCTGCCGGTCGCCAAGCAGCTCGACCCGGTGCCGGGCGCGCCGGTGGCCGAGCGCAGCTGCCTGGCCTTCGCCGGCACCACGGTGGTCAGCGGGGAAGGCACGGCGGTGGTCGTCGCGGTCGGCTCGGAGACCGTGGCCGGCCGGGCGGTGGAGCTGGCCACCCGGACCGCCGCCGCGGTGGGCATCCAGGCGCGGCTGCAGGACCTGACCCGCCGGGCGCTGCCGCTGACGATGCTCGGCGGCGCGCTCGTCACGGGCCTCTCGGCGATCCGCGGCCGTCCGCTGCGCCGGGCGCTGGCCGGCGGGGTGGCGATCGCCGTCGCCGCGGTGCCCGAGGGGCTGCCGCTGGTGGCCACGGTGGCGCAGCGGGCGGCGGCCCGGCGGCTGTCCGCACGCGGGATCCTCGTCCGGGCCCCGCGGGCGCTGGAAGCGCTGGGGCGCCTGGACGTCGTCTGCTTCGACAAGACCGGCACGCTGACCGAGAACCGGCTGCGCGTGGTCACCACGACCGGACCGGACGGCCGGGCGCGCGAGCCGGAGGCCGGGGACGCGGTGCTGCGGGCGGCCGCCCGGGCGTGCCCGGGCACCCTGGACGACCCCCACGTGCGGGCCCACGCCACCGACCACGCCGTGCTGGCCGCGGCCGGCCCGGACGAGGACTGGACCGAGCTCGCCGGCCAGCCGTTCGAGGCGAACCGGGGCTACTCGGCGACGATCGGCCGGGCCGGCGGCGGCGATCCGGTGCTGCTCGTCAAGGGCGCGCCGGAGGTCGTCCTGCCCGCCTGCGCCGGCGCGGACGAGCTGGCGAAGGCCGCGGAAGCGTTGGCGGACCAGGGATTGCGGGTGCTCGCGGTGGCGTCCCGGCAGGCCGGGCCGGACCTCGACGGCGACCAGGAGGTGCTCGCGGACCTGGAGTTCCTCGGGTTCCTCGGGCTGGCCGACACGCTGCGGCCCACGGCCGGGCCGTTGATCGCCGGGCTGCGCGCGGCCGGCGTGGCGCCGGTGATGCTCACCGGGGACCACCCGAACACCGCGAGGGCCATCGCGACGTCACTGGGCTGGCCGGCCGACGCGCCGGTCGTCACCGGCGACGAGCTGGCCCGGCTGGACGGCGCCGGCCGGGCGCGGCTGCTGTCCGGCGCCGGCGTGATCGCCCGCGTCGCACCGGAACAGAAGCTGCAGGTCGTGGAGGCGTTGCGGGAAGCCGGGCGGGTGACGGCGATGGTCGGCGACGGCGCGAACGACGCGGCGGCCATCCGCGCCGCGGACGTCGGCATCGGCGTGCGCGCCCGTGCCTCGACCGCCGCCCGCACCGCGGCCGACGTGGCGCTGACCGACGACGACCTCACCGTCCTGCTGGAGGCGGTGGCCGAGGGCCGCGCGCTGTGGCGCAGCGTGTCGGACGCGGTGGTGATCCTGGTCGGCGGCAACGCGGGCGAGATCGGCTTTTCGGTGCTGGGCACGCTCCTGTCGGGCGACTCGCCACTGGGCACCCGGCAGCTGCTGCTGGTCAACCTGCTGACGGACCTGTTCCCGGCGATGGCGGTGGCGGTCACCCGCCCGGACGACGACGGTTCCGCGGGCCTCGGCAAGGGCCTGAACCGCGCGATCACCGGCCGCGGCGTGACGACGGGCGTCGGCGCGACGACGGCGTGGCTGATCGGCCGGTACACCCCGGGAACGGTGCGCCGCACGAGCACGATGGCGCTGTGCGGCCTGGTCGGCACCCAGCTGGCCCAGACCCTGCGCGGCCGCCGCCGCAGCCCGCTGGTGGTGGGCACGGCGGTCGGCTCGGCCCTCGCGCTGGCGGCGATCGTGCAGACACCGGGAGTCAGCCAGTTCTTCGGCTGCACCCCGCTGGGTCCCCTGGCGTGGGCCGGAGTCGGCGCCGGCGTCGCCACCGGAGCGCTCACGTCGACCCTGCCGATCCTGCGCCAGGAGTCCGCTTAGGACGAACACGCGCGATCCCGGCCGTGACCGGCGTGATCGGAGCCGGAACTCGGGCCGCCGGTCAGCACGGCTGACCGCGCCGAAGCCCGCCGGCACCGGACCGGGGGTAGCGCTGGCGCTACCCCCGGTCCGGTGGTCTGCACCGCTGATCTTTCCGCCGGGTCCCGGCATCGTGAGCGGTGTCGATCCCGTCGGAAGGAGCAGGAAGATGCGCAGGAGTGTGGTGGTCCTGACCGTGGCCGGGCTGCTGGGTGCCACGGCGACGGCCGCGGTGGCGGCACCGCCCCGCAACGCCGTCCAGGAGCAGCTCGACGCACTGGTGGGCCGGTTCCCGGCCGCACTGGCGTCGGTGACCCGCGACGGGCGGACGGTGTCGCTGGTCGCCGGTTCGTCGCGGCTGGGCAGCCGGGTCCCGGTCCCGGCGGACGGGCGCGTCCGGGCGGGCAGCAACACGAAGACGTTCACCGCGGTGGTGGTGCTGCAGCTGGTGGCCGAGGGCAAGGTGGAGCTGGACGCGCCGATCGAGCGGTACCTGCCCGGCCTGGTGCCCGGCGGGTCCGCGATCACCGTCCGGCAGCTGCTGCAGCACACGAGCGGGCTGCCGAACTACACCGAGTACCTCGGGCTCGAGGACATCACGAAGCTCCAGCACCGGTACTTCCAGCCGCTCGAGCTGCTCGCGACGGCCTTCGCGCACCCGGCGCGGTTCGCCCCGGGAACGAAGTGGGAGTACAGCAACACCAACTACGTGCTGGCGGGCCTGCTGATCGAGCGGGTGACCGGGCGGCCGGTGGCGGAGCAGATCACCGAGCGCGTGATCCGGAAGGCGGGGCTGCGGAACACGTACTGGCCCCAGGTGGGCGACCAGAGCATCCGGGGCCCGCACCCGCACGGCTACGCGCGCTCGGGCACCGAGGTGGTCGACGTGACGGAACTGGACCCGTCGTGGGGCTGGGCGGCCGGCCAGCTGATTTCGACACCGGGCGATCTGGCGCAGTTTTCCCGCGCCCTGCTGGGCGGCCGCCTGCTGCCGGCGCCGCAGCTGGCGGAGATGCGCAAGACGGTCGACGCGCCGTTGCTGCCGGGCTGGCGTTACGGCCTGGGGCTGTTCCGCGTGCCGCTGAGCTGCGGCGGCGTGTACTGGGGCCACGGAGGCGACATCCACGGCTACGAGACTCGCGGCGGCGCCACGGACGACGGCCGCGCGGTGGGCCTGGCGGTGACGGCGTTGCCGGGCACGTTCGGCGACGCGGACCAGGGCGCCCAGGCGGTGCTGTCCACAGTGGACGCAGCGTTCTGCCGCTAGGATTTTCGGCGAGTTCGGTGGGCGTCAGTCGCGTTCTTCGGGGTGGACGAAGTGCTGGTCGTGGGAGAAGAGCCGCCGGCGGAGCTGCGGCCCGAGCACCACCGCGGCAGGAACTACCGCACCGGCGCCGTCAGCGCGCACCGCAAATCTGCCGGGTGGCGGATCCACACGTCCACCGCCGTGCCGTCCGGGGACGTCAGGGTCAAGCATCCCTGGGCCCCCGGGCCACACAGCGCCACCACTTCCGCCGTCCACGAGCGGTCGAACGTCACTGCGCCGGCCCCTCGCTCGCGGTCGCCTTTCCTCGGCTCCCAACGCAGTTCGCCACCGGCGAGAGCCAGCCGGCCGAAGAGCTCGCCCACCTCGTCCGCGCGGCGGGCGTGGCGGCCCGGTGCCTTGGCGCCGAGGAGCAACGCCGCCTGGATCGGGAACTGGGCCGGCCACGACGGTGGCTCGCCAGCCGCGCGGCGGCGGTGCTCTGCGCGGGCGTCGCGCCACATCACCACCCACAGCACCGCCGCGATCGACGCCAGGACACCGACGAGCGTGGCCGCCGCCGGGAGCCAGCCGGTCTTGAGGCTCAGCAAGGCGGCCAAGGCCGCGACCTGACCGAGGCCGAGCAGGGCCCGGGTGCGGCGACGGCGTTCGCGGTCGCGGCCGTACTCTGTCATCCGCTCGTCCGATCGGTTCGCGTCAGCAGTCGATCGCCGCCCGCCGTACGGAGAATACGTGCGGGGCGCGGCCCCGCCAGTACGCAGCGCCTTCAGCACCCCACCCAGCGCCGCGCAGGTCCCCGGGAGCGAGCCCCCGAGCCCTCAGCCCGGCCACACGCGGGGCAGCTCGACGGCGGCGTTCGGGTCCTCCGCGGGCGGACTGAACCGGAACACACCGGGAGCACGGTCAGTCGCGGCCCGCGGCTTCAGGGAAGACGAAGTGCTCCGCATCCTTCTCCAGGGCGAACAGCCGCCAGCTCTCGACTTGGGGACCCGAGCTCATCGGAATGGCTTCGAGTCGTATCGAATCCGAGCCGTTGGCCGCCTCGACAGCCAGCAGGCCACCGGGGCCGACCTCGGCGACGATCACCCGATAATCGCCCTCCGCGAGGCTCGACGTCAGCGATTTCGCCCGCACATCGAACATCGTGGTGAATTTTTCGAACGACTCATCGCTGTCCGTGCCGGGCACTCTCGGGTGGTGCGTGTCATACGAGCCGATGAGGATCACGTTGCCGTGCATGACGCGGACCGGACAGGGCGCGTGGATCGTGTGTTCGACCCCCGCGTCCGGCCTGAACACGGCGACCACCATGTCCACGATCCGCCTGATCTCGACCAGCCGCATACCGGCCAGCCCCCGGACCGCTTCGGCGATCGAAGTCATCCACCACACCCGGACATGCGCAGCCCTTCTCGCAGAATCGTCCGGTCAGCACCCGGAACGCGGACATTTTTCGCCGGATTTCAGTGCGCACGGGCGCGCAGGTGGGCTCGTTCACCCTGGCGGCCGAAGAGGATGAGGAGCTCGACCGCCTTCCCGTCCGCCGTGCCCAGCCAGTGCGGGATCGTCGTGTCGAACTCCGCCGCCTCGCCCGGCGGCAGGACCAGGTCGTGCTCGCCGAGGACCAGCCGCAGGTGGCCGTGGAGCACGTACAGCCATTCGTGCCCCTCGTGCGTCTGGTGGTCCGGGACGGGCGGCGGCGCCGCGCTGGGGATGATCATCTTGTACGCCTGCATCCCGCCCGGCCGCCGCGACAGCGGCACGAACGTCATGCCGTGGCGGTGGATCGGGGTGAGGTGGATGCGCGGGTCGCCGGTGCGCGGCGCGCCGACGAGGTCGTCGAGCGGCACGTCGTAGGCGCGGGCCAGCGGCAGCAGCAGTTCCAGGCTGGCCCGCCGCTGCCCGCTTTCCAGCCGCGACAGCGTGCTCTCCGACACGCCGGTCGTGCCGGCGACCTCCGCCAGCGTCAGCCCGCGGTGCCGGCGCAGTGCCCGCAGCCGGGAGCCGACCGCGTGCAGCACGTCCTCGAAGTCCTCGCCCATGCGGCCATCTTGCCGGAACCGCAAGAACGCGTGCCGGAACCGCCGGTCGCGGGTCAGGGTGGGCCCATGACGACATCCACCGAAGCGTCCCGGTTCTGGGACGGCCACCACACGGCCCACCGCCCGGACGGCGAGCCGCGCCCCAACGTCCGGCTCGTCGAGGTCGTCTCCGCGCTCGATCCCGGCCGGGCGCTCGACCTCGGGTCCGGCGCCGGCGGCGACGCGCTGTGGCTGGCCCGGCGCGGCTGGCGGGTGACCGCCGCCGACATCTCCGCCGTCGCGCTCGCCGGCCTGGCCCGCCGCGCGCGCGACCTCGGGCTCGGCGACCGGATCACCGGCGAGCGGCACGACCTGGCCGCCACCTTCCCGGCGGGCCCGTTCGACCTCGTTTCGGCGCACTACCTGCACACGTCCTTCCCGTTGCCCCGCGACCAGGTCCTGCGGCAGGCCGCGGACGCACTCGCCCCCGGCGGCCGGCTGCTGGTCGTCGAGCACGGGTCCGTCGCCCCGTGGTCGTGGAACCAGGACCCGGCTTCCTGCCCGCCCCTGCGGCCGCCGTCGCTCGACCCGGCGCGGTGGACCGTCGAACGCGCGGACGCCCTCCCCCGCCGCGCCACCGGACCCGGCGGGCAGACCGCCGACGTCGTCGACCACCTGCTGCTCGTCCGCCGCACCCGCTGAAAGGACGCCCGATGCCCCGAACCCGACGGCGGGACACCCCGCCCCCGCGCACCGGACCGGCCGAAAAGGACGTGCTGCGCGGTTTCCTCGACCACCTGCGCGCCGCTGTGGCCGCCAAGGCCCAGGACGTCCCGGAACCCGAGGTCCGGACGCCGGGCGTGCCGTCCGGGACGTCGCTGCTGGGTCTGGTCCGGCACCTCGCGCACGTCGAACGGTTCACGTTCCTCGGCGAGGACACCGCCGACTGGCCCGGCACGTTCCGGCCGCGCCCGGAGGAGACCGTCGCCTCGGTCGTGGCGGACTACCGCGCCGCGTGCGAGCGGGCGAACGCCGTCATCGACGCCTGCTCCGACCTGACGCAGCCGGTGGCGCGCCCCGGCCGCCCCGCGCCGTCGATGCGCTGGGCGCTGGTCCACATGATCGAGGAGACCGGCCGCCACGCCGGGCACGCCGACATCCTCCGCGAGCTGATCGACGGCAGCACCGGCCGCTGACGCGCAGCTCGCAGCCGCCGGCGGGGTGGCGGTACCGGTGCCGCCGCCACCCGCCCCCGCCGCGGCCGCCACGGTCGGCACCAAGATCGTCGTCTTTCGCGTTTTCGCCTCATGACCGGCGGAGCGCTTGCGAATCCACTGTGGAACGGGGCCGGGAAGGGGAAAATCAGCGTGCCGGCCGGGCCCAGGGGAAGCCCGGCCGAGGAGGCACCCACAGTCCGCTCTGCGGCGCACCCGGGAGCGTGCTATTTGGTCAGTATGAGTGAATCACCCGAGTACCCGAGCTACCCGCAGTCGTCCGCTTCGGCCCCCACCGGCCAGCCGGCCGCCCCGGCGCGTCCCGGCACGGTCGAAGCCGCTTTCTGGGCGTTCCTCGCCTCGACCGTGATCGGGCTGATCGGCGGCCTGCTGATCTTCGCCAACCGCGACGGGATCGCCCGCTCCCTGCGCGACGCGAACAGGGAACGCAACGGCAACCTCACCGACGCGCAGATCGACCAGGCGGTGAACATCGGGATGATCACGGCGGTGGTGATCGCGGTGATCATCGCGGCGCTGTACCTGCTGTTCGCGTTCAAGCTGCGCGCCGGCCGCAACTGGGCACGGATCGTGCTGACCGTGCTCACCGGGCTGCAGCTGCTTTCGGTGCTGATCGGGCAGAGCACGATCGGCAGTTTCGTGGCCGTGTTCGCCGCGGTGGTGGGCGTGGTGCTGTCGTTCACGGGTCCGTCGAACGCCTACTTCGCCTCGCTCAAGGCTCCGCGCTGACCCGCGCCGCCGCGCCCCCTCGTCCCGGAGCGCGAGGGGGCCGCGGCGGGCTTGGTGGACCGCGCCGCGTACGCCGCCGGGGCGTCATCTCACGGTGTTGAGCGTTGTGACGCGTTCGGCTGGGAAGCCGGTGCGCCGCACGAACTCCGGCAGCACGCCCGGCGGCGCCGGCTGGCTTTCCCGTGGTGGTCACATCACGGTGCGTGTTTTCCGTGCCCAGTCCGGGTAATCACTCGTCCGTGTCGGATTCGCGTTGTCTTTCCTCGAATGCCGCAGCGTGCGCTACTGAACGTCGGCGAATACCGGGAACTTCGCGTCCGCGGCTGCCACTACCCGGTGGCTGCCGGAGTTCGTGATCACTTTTCGCCTACCACCCGGCCGCCGTCGCCGCGCGGATTTCCTTGCCTGCCTTGGCGATTTTGATAGCTTGGCCGGGCTTTCTCCCGCGGGCCGGTCGACGTCACCGGGTCCGCGTCCCCGCTCGCGTTCTTCGCATCCGTTGCCGCTGAAAGGAATTCCTCATGCGCTCAACCCTGCTCCGGGCCGGGGGCCTGGCCGCTGCCGTGCTCGCCGGCTCCGCCGGTGTGGCGGCGGCGGACGACGCCGTCACCGGGTCCGCGTTCGGCGCTTCGGCGAGCGTTTCCCTCGTGCCCGGCGCCCGGGTGGGCACCCTCGACACCGGCCCGCTGGCGGCCTCGAGCAGCCGCGGACCGGCCACGGCGAGCGTCGCCGACGCGCCCCTGGAAGGACTCGTCACCGCGAAGGCCATCACCAGTTCCGTGGTGGGCGGCGCGGATTCCGTGGCGGCCAAGGCGGCGGTCGCGGAGGCGACGCTGCCCCTGCTCGGCCCGGCGGCCGGCCGCGTGCCGTCGATCCGGCTGGTCAGCGCCCGCTGCGCGGCAGCGGACGGCCACGTCACCGGCAGCAGCGACCTCGCCGGCGCCACCCTCGGGCGGCTGGGCACGCTCCCCGCCGCGACGGCCCCGAACCAGCGGCTCGGCGTCCCGGGTGTGGCCGAGGTGATCGTGAACGAGCAGCTCCAGCGCTACGACGGCAGCCTCGAAGTGACGGCGCTGCACGTCAAGCTGCTCGGCGGCCCCCTCGGCCGCGGCGACGTGAAGCTGGCGTCGGTGGTCTGCGGCCCGCCGAAGGAGCGCGCGCCGGAGGCGCCGCCGCGGCCGTCCGGCCCCCGCCAGGTGGTCGTCGTCCCCGCCGGTGCCCCGCAGACCGGCGACGGCAGCCTCGCCGCGGAGGGCTGAGCCGATGGCCCGCCGCCCGATCCTGGTCCTCCTGCTCGCGCTGGTGCTCGCCGGGTGCGGCGCGACGGCGGCGCCGCCGGCCGCGACGCCCGCCGCCGGACCGGCCCGGTCCCGGCCGGCCGCGCTGGACGTCCCGGCCATCGGCGCGCAGTCGTCGCTGATCCCGCTCGGCCTCAACCCGGACCGCACGGTCGAGGTGCCGCCGGCCGACCAGCCGCTGCAGGCGGGCTGGTACGAATACGGCCCGACGCCGGGCGAGCCCGGGCCGGCGGTGATCCTCGGCCACATCGACGGCGGCCACCGCAAGGGCGTCTTCTGGCGGCTGCACGAGCTGAAGCCGGGGAAGACGTCCACGTCGACCGCGCCGACGGCGCCCGGCTGACGTTCGAGGTGACGAAGGTCGAGCAGATCGCGAAGGACGCCTTCCCGACCGACGCCGTGTACGGCGACACGCCGGACCCGCAGCTGCGCCTGATCACCTGCGGCGGCCGGTACGACGCGGCGAACCGCAACTACCTCGACAACGTCATCGTGTTCGCGAGGCTCAAGCGGTAGTCCACTGTGGATGAACGCTCGGCCGGCGGGTGAACACGACGAGCACGACCGACGCGGACTGACGACACTCGCCGGGCCGATCACGAAGCGTGACCGGGCGGGCCGACCCGATCGTGTTTCGCCTGGGCTGCGCGGGGGAAGTCACGCGGAGCGGTTCGCTCTCAAGGAGGTTGTCATGGCGGCAACACCCGATCCGGCGCCGACCGGGGTGCGCACGCTCATCCCGGCGCGCATCGACCGGTTGCCCTGGTCCCCGTTCCACACCCGGATGGTGGTCGCCCTCGGGGTGGCCTGGATCCTCGACGGCCTGGAAATCACGGTGGCCAGCGCGGTCGCCGACACGCTGACCAAGCCCGAGACGTTGCACATGTCGTCGGCGGCGGTGGGGCTGCTGGCGACGATCTACCTCGCCGGCGAGGTGGTCGGGGCGCTGTTCTTCGGCAGCCTGTCCGACAAACTCGGCCGCCGGAACCTCTTCATGCTCACCCTGGCCGTCTACCTGGTCGGCAGCGGCCTGACCGCGCTGACGCTGGGCAACGGGGCGGGCTGGGTCATCTTCCTCTACGCCACCCGGTTCGTCGCCGGCATGGGCATCGGCGGCGAGTACGCCGCGATCAACTCCGCCATCGACGAGCTGATCCCGGCCCGCTACCGGGGCCGGGTCGACATCGCCGTCAACGGCACCTACTGGGCCGGGGCGGTGCTCGGCACGGTCGGCACCTACATCCTGCTCAACCGGATGGACCTGTCGCTGGGCTGGCGGCTCGGCTTCCTCATCGGCCCGGTGCTCGGGCTGGTGATCCTGCTGGTGCGGCGGCACCTGCCGGAGAGCCCGCGGTGGCAGATCATGCACGGCAAGGCCGAGGCCGCCGAGGAGTCGATCGCGCAGATCGAGCAGGAGGTGGAGCACACCGGCCGCAGCCTGCCCCCGGTCGACGAGAAGAAGGCCATCGAGGTGACGCCCGCCGAGCGGATCGGGTACGTGGCGCTGGCCAAGGTGCTGTTCCGTGACTACCCCTCACGGGCGGTCCTGGGCGCGTCGCTGATGATCAGCCAGTCGTTCCTCTACAACGCCATCTTCTTCACCTACACGCTGGTGCTCGGCAAGTTCTACGGGGTGTCCTCGGCGGCGACGCCGATCTACCTCATCGCGTTCGCGGTGGGCAACCTGGTCGGCCCGTTCACCATCGGGCACCTGTTCGACACCCTCGGCCGCCGGAAGATGATCTCCGGGACCTACGTCGTGTCCGGGGTGCTGCTCGCGATCACCGCCGTGCTGTTCTACGCGGGGACGCTCAACGCGATCACCCAGACGATCGCCTGGTGCGTGATCTTCTTCTTCGCCTCCGCGGGTGCCAGCGCGGGCTACCTGACGGTGAGCGAGATCTTCCCCCTGGAGGTCCGGGCGAAGGCGATCGCGGTGTTCTTCGCGATCGCGCAGTGCTTCGGTGCGCTGGGCCCGGTCATCTACGGCGCGCTGATCGGCACCGGCGACCACCCGGTCCGCCTGTTCATCGGCTACCTGCTGGGCGCGGCGGTGATGATCGCCGGCGGCCTGGTGGCCCGGTTCCTGGCGGTGGACGCCGAGGGCAAGTCCCTGGAGGACATCGCCCAGCCGCTGGCCGCGGCCGGCCGCCGCGGGCGCACCCGGGCGGAAGGGGCGTCGTCGCCGTTCTCGACCTGACGGCGGGCGCGAAGCCGCGGAAGGCCGCCGTCGGGGTGCCCCGATGGCGGCCTTCCGGCGTGCCGGGCCTGGCAAACACCCCATACGGGACACCGGTGCCTCGTCCGCGAGGACAACCGCCGCCGCGCGGTTTAGGCTCGGCAGGGCCCGGGTAGCCGCCGGTTCGGAAGCGGCGCCGGTCGCGGTCGGGAGGTGGGCGTGGGACCACGGAAGTGGCTCGAGTCCTGGCCCGTGTACCGCCAGCTCACCGGCACCGACCCGCTGGGCCGGGGCAAGGCGGCCGAGTCCGCGCACTCCGCCGCGCTGACCCCGCGCACCGCGAGCGCCGACCGGGTCGCGAAGTCCGTCTGCCCCTACTGCGCCGTCGGCTGCGGGCAGCAGGTCTTCGTCAAGGACGAGCGGGTCGTGCAGATCGAGGGCGACCCGCACAGCCCGATCTCCCGCGGCCGGCTCTGCCCCAAGGGCTCGGCCAGCAAGCAGCTGGTCACCGGGCCGCAGCGCGAGCAGAAGGTCCGCTACCGCGCGCCCTACGCCACCGAGTGGACCGACCTCGACCTCGGCACGGCGCTGGAGATGGTCGCCGACCGCGTGCTCGACGCCCGCCGCAAGGGCTGGCAGGACACCGACGACCACGGGAAGCCGCTGCGCCGGACCATGGGCATCGCCAGCCTCGGCGGCGCCACCCTGGACAACGAAGAGAACTACCTGATCAAGAAGCTCTTCACCGCGCTGGGCGCGATCCAGATCGAGAACCAGGCGCGTATTTGACACTCCGCCACGGTTCCCGGTCTGGGGACCTCCTTCGGTCGCGGTGGCGCGACGGACTACCAGCAGGACCTGCAGAACGCCGACTGCGTCGTCATCATGGGCTCGAACATGGCCGAGGCGCACCCGGTCGGGTTCCAGTGGGTGATGGAGGCGAAGGCCCGTGGGGCCGAGGTGTTCCACATCGACCCGCGGTTCACGCGCACCAGCGCGCTGGCCGACGCCCACGTCCCGCTGCGCGCCGGCACGGACATCGCGTTCCTCGGCGGGGTGATCAACCACATCCTGAGCAACGACCTGGACTTCCGGGAGTACGTGGTCGCCTACACCAACGCGTCCTTCCTGGTGTCCGAGGACTACCGGGACACCGAGGACCTCGACGGCCTCTTCAGCGGCTACGACGAGGCCAAGGCCGCCTACGACCCCGCCACCTGGCACTACGAGAACACCCGGCCCCAGGACACTTCGCACGGCAAGGAGACCTCGGCGTCCGACCAGCACGGTTCGGGCGGCCCGGTGCTCGAAGGCGGCAGCGAGGAGATCGCCGCCGACCCGACGCTGCAGCACCCGCGCTGCGTGTTCCAGATCCTCAAGCGCCACTTCGCCCGCTACACCCCGGAGATGGTCGAGGCGACCTGCGGAACACCGAAGGAGCTGTTCCAGCGCGTCTGTGACGCCTGGACGCGCAACTCTGGCCGGGAACGCACCGCCGCGCTCGTCTACAGCGTCGGCTGGACGCAGCACAGCGTCGGCGCCCAGTACATCCGGGCGGGCTCGATCATCCAGCTGCTGCTCGGCAACATCGGGCGGCCCGGCGGCGGGGTGTTCGCGCTGCGCGGGCACGCCAGCATCCAGGGCTCGACCGACATCCCGACGCTGTTCAACCTGCTGCCCGGCTACCTGCCGATGCCCACGCCCGACCAGGAGACCCTCGACGACTACCTCGGCAGCGTCCGCGGCGACAAGCAGAAGGGCTTCTGGCGCAACGCCGACGCCTACACCGTGTCGCTGCTGAAGGAGTACTGGGGCGAAAAAGCCACCCCGGACAACGGCTTCTGCTTCGACTACCTGCCGCGGATCAACGGCGACCACGGCACCTACCGCACGGTCATGGACATGGTCGACGGCAAGGTGTCCGGCTACTTCCTGCTCGGGCAGAACCCGGCCGTCGGGTCGGCGCACGGCCGGCTGCAGCGGCTCGGCATGGCCAACCTCGACTGGCTGGTCGTCCGGGACCTGACGATGATCGAGAGCGCCACCTTCTGGAAGGACGCGCCGGAGATCGAGACCGGCGAGATCACGCCGGAGCAGTGCCGCACCGAGGTGTTCTTCTTCCCCGCCGCCTCGCACGTCGAGAAGGAGGGCACGTTCACCCAGACCCAGCGCATGCTGCAGTGGCGCGAAAAGGCCGTCGAACCGGCCGGGGACCAGCGCTCGGAGCTGTGGTTCTTCTACCACCTGGGCCGGCTGCTGCGTGACCGGCTGGCGGATTCCGCCGACGAGCGCGACCGGCCGCTGCTGGACCTCGCCTGGGACTACGAGGTGCACGGCGACGAACCCTCCGCCGAGGACGTGCTGCGGCGGATCAACGGCCAGGACCTGACCACCGGCAAGGAGGTCGGCAGCTACCTCGAGCTGAAGGCGGACGGCAGCACCTCCTGCGGGTGCTGGATCTACAGCGGCGTCTACGCCGACGGCGTCAACCAGGCCGCCCGCCGGAAGTCGCGGTTCGAGCAGGACTTCTACGCCCACGAGTGGGGCTGGGTGTGGCCGATGGACCGGCGGGTGCTCTACAACCGCGCGTCGGCCGACCCGCAGGGACGCCCCTGGAGCGACCGCAAGGCCCTGATCTGGTGGGACGCCGGCAAGGGCGAGTGGACCGGCCACGACGTCCCGGACTTCGAGAAGACCAAGCCGCCGGACCACGTGCCGCCGCCGGACGCGGTCGGCCCGGCCGCCCTGCGCGGCGACGACCCGTTCATCATGCAGTCCGACGGCAAGGCGTGGCTGTTCGCGCCGACGGGCCTGGCCGACGGGCCGCTGCCGACGCACTACGAACCGCACGAATCGCCGTTCCGGAACCCGTTCTACGCGCAGCAGGGCAACCCGGCGCGGAAGGTGTACGGGCGCACGGACAACCCGTCGCACCCGTCGCCGCCCGAGGCCCACGGCGAGGTGTTCCCGTTCGTCTTCACCGCCGCGCGGCTGACCGAGCACCACACCGCGGGCGGGATGAGCCGTACCCTGCCGTACCTGTCGGAGCTGCAGCCCGACCTGTTCGTCGAGGTCTCCCCCGAGCTGGCGAAGCTGCGCGGGCTTTCGCACCTGGGCTGGGCGCACGTCGTCACCGCGCGAGCCGCCGTCGAGGCGCGGGTGTTCGTCACCGACCGGATGGCGCCGCTGCGCGTGCAGGACCGGGTCGTGCACCAGGTGTGGATGCCCTACCACTGGGGCAGCGCCGGGCTGGTGTCGCGCGACGTCGTCAACGACCTGTTCGGCGTGGTGCTGGACCCGAACGTGTTCATCCAGGAGAGCAAGGTCGCCACCTGCGACGTCCGGCCCGGCCGGCGCCCGCGCGGGGCCGCCCTGCTCGACCTGCTCGCCGAATACCGGGACCGTGCGGGCATCACGGCGGAAACGGGGACGCAGGTGGCGACCGCGCACGACAAGCGGCACGTCGAACCCGGCCACGAGGAGAATCGGACATGAGCATCGAGGACCGGCTGTCCGGCCCGCTGCCGGACGTCGCCGGGGAAGCCGGGCACACCGGGCACCCGCCGCGGGTCGGGTTCTTCACCGACACGTCGGTGTGCATCGGCTGCAAGGCCTGCGAAGTCGCCTGCAAGGAGTGGAACAACGTCCCCGAGGACGGGCTCGACCTGCTCGGGATGTCGTTCGACAACACCGGCGCGCTGGGCGCGAACTCGTGGCGGCACGTGGCCTTCATCGAGCAGCAGCGCCCGCTGGGCGGCCAGTCTGCCGGGCTCGAGGGGCTGCCGACCGGGCCGTCCGCGATCGACGTGACCACCGCCTTCGTCGCCGAGGAGCTGCGGGAGGCACCGCGCGGCGGTGGCGGGCTGGGCACCACTCCCCTGCCGCGGGCGCCGGAGGACCTCGGGATGCCGTCGTTCGACCTGCCGGGCGCGAAGACCGGCACCGACGGCCGGACCGACTTCCGCTGGCTGATGGCGTCGGACGTGTGCAAGCACTGCACCCACGCCGGCTGCCTCGACGTCTGCCCGACCGGCGCGCTGTTCCGCACCGAGTTCGGCACGGTCGTGGTGCAGCAGGACATCTGCAACGGCTGCGGCTACTGTGTTTCCGGCTGCCCGTACGGCGTCATCGACCGGCGGCCGGACGACGGGCGGGCGCAGAAGTGCACGCTCTGCTACGACCGGCTCCACGACGGCCTCGAACCGGCGTGCGCCAAGGCGTGCCCGACCGACTCGATCCAGTTCGGCGAGCTCGACGAGCTGCGCGAGCGGGCGGCCCGCCGCGTCGAGCAGCTGCACGAGCGCGGCGTGCCCGAAGCCCGGCTCTACGGCCACGACCCGGCCGACGGCGTCGGCGGCAACGGCGCGTTCTTCCTGCTGCTGGACGAACCCGAGGTCTACGGGCTGCCGCCGGACCCGGTGGTGCCGACGCGCGAACTGCCCGCGATGTGGAAGTACGCCGGGATGGCGGCGTCGGCGTTGCTCGCCGCCGCGGTCGCCGCGTTCGGGAGGCGCCGGTGAGCGAGGACCCGCTGCTGCGCGAACCCCGCAGCGACGCCCAGGCCGGCGACGCCGGCGCCACCGTGCCCGGCCGCCGACGCCGCAAGCGTGGCGGCGGCTCGCGTGAGGAACTGATGGTGCCGCGCGCCGAGTTCCGGTCGTACTACGGCCGTCCGGTGCTCAAGCCGCCGGTGTGGGAGTGGAAGGTGCCGGCGTACCTGTTCACCGGCGGGCTCGCGGCCGGCACCTCGCTGCTCGCCGCGGGCGCGGACCTGACCGGGCGGCCCGCGCTGCGCCGGGTGGGCCGCACCGGTTCGCTGGCCGCGCTGCTGGCCAGCGTCTACCTGCTGGTCGCCGACCTCGGCCGGCCGGAGCGGTTCCACCACATGCTGCGCGTCGCGAAGCCGACGTCCCCGATGAGCGTGGGCACGTGGATCCTGAGCGCCTTCGGCCCCGGGGTGGGCGTCGCGGCGGCGGCCGAGGTGCTGCCTGCGTCGGTCCGGCGTTCGCTGCCCGGCCGGCTGCTGGGCGCCGTGGCCCGGCCCGCCGGCCTGGCGTCGGCGGCCATCGCCCCGGCCGTCGCCTCGTACACGGCCGTGCTGCTGTCCCAGACGGCGGTGCCGGCCTGGCACGAAGCCCACCCGCAGCTGCCGTTCGTGTTCACCGGCTCGGCGGCGGCGAGTTCCGGTGGGTTCGCGATGGTGCTGGTCCCGGTCGCCGAGGCGGGGCCGGCGCGCGCCCTGGCGGCGTTCGGCGCGGTGGCGGAGCTGACGGCGTCGAAGGTGCTGGAGCACCGGCTCGGCCTCACGGCGGAGGCGTACACGACGGGCAAGGCGCACCGGCTGCGGAAGTGGTCGGAACGGCTGACCGCCGCGGGCCTGCTCGGCACGCTGGCGGGGCACCGCAGCCGCGCGGTGTCCGTCGCCGCGGGAGCGGCGTTGTTCGCGGGCAGCGCGTTGCAGCGGTTCGGGGTGTTCGAGGCCGGCGTGGAGTCCACGAAGGACCCCAAGTACGTCGTCGTGCCGCAGCGGGAGCGCGCGAACCGGCGGTGACCGCCGCGGTCAGTCCGTCCGTTGTGGACGGTCGGGCAGCAGCCGCGGCAGCACGGCCAGCCAGTCGAGCGCGGCGTCGACGCTGCGGTGGATCGGCAGCACCTGCTCCAGCCCCAGGACCCGGACCGGCCGCAGGACCGGCCGCCGGTCGGCGGCGATCGCGAACGGCACCCCGCTGACGTGCGCCTCGGACGCGGCGACCAGCAGTTCGGTGATGCCGCCGGACCCGCAGAACCCGACTCCGGTGAGGTCCAGGACCAGCGCCCGCGGCGCGAGGTCGAGCTCTTCGCCCAGCCGGCTGCGGAGCCGGCCGAGGACCGCCAGATCGACGTCACCGCGCACGGTGACGATCGTGGCCTCCGCCGTGGCGGTGACCCGCAGGGTCATCTCGGCCGGGACATCGACGTGACGACGCGGAACGGCGAGCTGGTCGAGCACACGGCCTCCTGGCAGCGAGAGACGACGCGAAGGGCGACGGCTCTCGGCTGAACCGCAGTACCCACCGTACGCCTCACGGCCACCGGCGGGCACGGCGCGGGATTCACCGACCAAGTGGCTTTCCGGCCGAACTTCACACCAGGCTTGATTCAAGCGGTTGATTTAGCCAGGCGCGTCCTGCCCCGGCCTCCGCACGCGCGACGGCCGACCACGTTCCACAAAGTCCACAATGGACTGCAAGCGATTCGTCGAAATCGGCGAAGGGGCCGATCATGATAACGGTTCTCGCGCGAGTGACCGAACGAACTCCCCGCGCGCGCCCGTTCTCTGCTAAAAAGTCCCTCGGTCACGAAGTCCGCCGAGCGACGCAGGGGTACCGGTGCCTTTCGAGGAACAGCTCGTGAGCGGGCGGTACCGGATCTTGGGACGCATCGGCCGCGGGGCGATGAGCGTGGTGTGGCAGGCCAGGGACGAGCGGCTGGACCGCGTCGTCGCGGTCAAGCAGTTCCTGCACGAGCCGGGCAGCGGGTCGGCGGCCGCCGGGACCTGCGAACGGGCGATCCGCGAAGCGCGGCTGGCGTCCCGGCTGCGGCACCCGCACGCGATCACCGTGTACGACGTCCTCGAAGACGCCGGTTCGATGTACCTGGTCATGGAGTACGTGCCGGCCCGCTCGCTGACCGACCTGCTCCTCGAACGGGGGCCGCTGCCACGGTGCGACGTGGTCCGGCTCGGGCGGCAGATCGGCGCCGCGCTGGCCGCCGCGCACGGGGACTGGATCCTGCACCGGGACGTCACCCCGAACAACGTGCTGGTCTCCGACGACGGCACCGCCCGGATCACCGACTTCGGGGTGTCGCGCGCGCTCGGCGAGCACCTCGCGGCCGAAGACGACGTCATCGTCGGCACCCTCCCCTACCTGGCCCCGGAGGTGGCCCGGGGCGGCGAAGCCGGCTTACCGTCCGACGTCTACGGGCTCGGCGCCACGCTCTACACCGCGCTCGAGGGCGCCCCGCCGTTCGGCACCAGCGACGACCCGATCACGCTGCTGCGGCGGATCACCGAAAACCAGCTCCTCCCGCCGCCGCGCGGCGGCCCGCTCACCGGTGTGCTGATGCGGATGCTCGAACGCGATCCCGCCGCGCGCCCCACGATGCAGGAGGCGGTGGCCCTCCTCTCCGCGGTCGGGCGGCCGGCGGCCGCGGCGTCGCCTCGCCGTCCCGGGCTGCGCCGGGTCGCGGTGACCGGGGCCGCCGTGTGCCTGACCTCGGCGTGCGTGGCGGCCGGGGTGGCCCTCACCGGCGAGCCGGAGACCACCGCGGCCCCCGTCGAACGCCCGCCGGCGACCGTCACCGCGGACCGCACCGTCAGCGCCACCACCACGGCCCCCGCGCCTCCGCCCCCGCCGGCCCGCGTCACCGAGGCGCCGCCGGTGCGCCCCGCCGAGCCGGCCGCTGCGGGGTGCAGCGCGCGGTTCGAGATCACGAACTCCTGGCCGGGCGGCGCCCAGGCCGAAGTGACCGTGCACAACGACCGGGCGACGCGGCTGTCCGGCTGGACGGTGACGTGGGCCGTGCCCGGCGGCACCACCATCCGGGACCTCTGGAACGGGACCCTCGCCCGGGCCGGTTCGACGGTGACCGTCACCGACGCGGGCTGGAACGCCCTGGTCGAACCGGGCGCCTCGGCGTCGTTCGGGCTCACCCAGGACCTCGACGGCGGCCGGGCCGCCGTGCCCGTCCTCGGCTGCCGGTCGAACTGACCGCGGAATACCGTTACCGTTCCGACACAACCGGATCGGCCTTTTCTCCGTAGCAACCGATTGCTTTTCCGGGATCCGGAGCGAAATCGTCGAAGGCAATTCCGGAAACCACCCGGCTGAGTGAATTCCCCGGCTACGCCGAACGCCGCGGCCGGAGGAGCCGTGTTCCCCGTCGACGGCAACCGCAGAGGGGAGCTCGCCCGTGTACGAAGGGGCAGTGATCGCCGGCCGCTACCGCGTGCTCGGCCGGGCCGGTCACGGCGCGATGGGCACCGTGTGGCGGGCGCGGGACGAACGGCTCGAGCGCGTCGTCGCGATCAAGCAGCTGTTCGGCGAAGCGGACGCCGGCGCGGCGGCCGCGGAGCGCACCCGGGCCCGGACGGTCCGGGAGGCCCGCGTGGGCGCCCGCCTGCGTCACCCGCACGCCGTCGTCGTGTACGACGTCGTCGAGCACGATTCGGCGTCGTACATCGCGATGGAGTACCTGCCGTCCCGGACGCTCACCGAAGTCCTGGCCGACGAAGGCCCGCTGGTGCCGGAGTACGTCGCCGAACTCGGCGGCCAGCTCGCCTCGGCGCTGGCCGCGGCGCACGCCGAAGGCGTCCTGCACCGCGACGTCAGCCCGAACAACGTCCTCGTCACCACCGACGGCACCGCGAAGATCACCGACTTCGGGGTGGCGCACGCGCACGGCGAAGGCACCGCGACCGGGCGCGGGCTCGTCGTCGGGACGCCGGCCTACCTCGCCCCGGAGGTCGCGGACGGCGCCGACGCCGGCTTCCCGTCCGACGTGTACTCCCTCGGCGCGACGCTCTACACCGCCCTCGAAGGCCGGCCGCCGTCCGGCACCGACCACAACCAGCTGGCCCTGCTCAAACGCGTCGTCCGTGGCGAGGTCCGCCCGCCGCGCACCACCGGCCCGGTCACCGACGTCGTCCTCCGGCTGCTGCACCGGGACCCGGCCGCCCGGCCCACGATGGCCGAAGCGGCCCGGCTGTTCGGCCGCCGCGCCCTCGGGAACACGCCGCCGCCGGCCCCGGCCCCCGCGGTCGCCGAGCCCACGCCGGCGCGTCCCCGGCGCGCCCGCGTCGCGCTCGCCGGGACCGTGCTGGTGCTGGCCGCGGCCGGAATCGTGGCGGCGACGGCGATCCCGGCCCGCCCCGAGCCCACGGTGGCACCGGCCCAGCTCGCGTCGGCGCCGTCCACGACCGCGTTCGCGCCGTCCGCCGCGGGGCCGCCCCGCTGTGACGCGCGCTATCAGGTCGTGAAGTCCTGGGACGGCGGTTTCCAGGGTCTGGTGACCGTGCGCAACAGCGGGCGCGCCGGCCTCGCGGGCTGGACGGTCAGCTGGCCGACGCCGTCCGGGACGAGCATCGACGACCTCTGGAACGGCAAGCTGCAGCGGACCGGCGCCACTTCGGCGATCGGGAACGCCGAAGTGGAACGCGGTGCTGCGGCCCGGCGAAACGACGACGTTCGGCTTCGTCGCCCTGGCGCGCGGTGGCCACCGCGGACTCCCCGTGACCGACTGCCGCCCCGCGGGGTGAGGGCGGGCTACGCGCTCCGACGAAGGTGGCTTGACCAGCGCCGTTGACCGCCATTATGGTCAGCCTTCCCTCTTTCGTGTTAACGCTAACGCTCCACCGGACAACGGACCGGACAATGGCCCGGGAAAGTGCTCGACAATGACGAATCCCCGCGACGTCGCGGACGAACCGGGCGGAGCAGGCCGCGGCGTGGTGACCATCACCGACGTGGCGAACGCGGCCGGCGTCTCGGCGAGCACGGTGTCGTACGTGATCACCGGCAAGCGGACGATCTCCCCGGCGACGCGGCGGCGGGTCGAGCAGACCATCCGCGCGCTCGGCTACCGGCGGCGCACCGGCTCGCCGTCCCCATCCCCGGCCCGGGCCGGCGTGCTGGCGGTCGCGGTGCCGCCGCACGGCGACCGGCACGTGGGCGTGGAGATGGAGTTCTTCTCCGCGGCCGCCGGAGCCGCCCGCGGCCGCGGCTTCGACCTGCTCCTGGTGACCGACGACGAAGGCACGGCGGGCCTGCACCGGGTGACGTCGGCGGCGCTGGCCGACGCGGTGATCGTGCTGGACGCCGGCGACGGCGACCCGCGGGTGCCGGTCCTGCTCGCCTCGGGCCGCCCGGCGGTCCTGGTCGGCGCGCCGGGACGGCACCACGGGCTGGCCGCGCTGACGCTCGACTTCCGGCCGGCCGGGCAGGCCGTACTGGACCACCTGGCCGACTTCGGCCACCGCTCGATCGCCCACCTGGGACCGTCACCCACGCTGCCCGGCCACCGCCGGCGGTACTTGGAGGACTTCACCGAGGGCCTGCGCGCGGCCGCCGCCCGGCGCGGCGTGGAAGCGCTTTCCCAACCGTGCGAGCCGACGGCGAGCGACATCGCCCGCTGCCTCGGCGAGCTCCTCACCGGCACCGGCCCGACGGCGCTGGTGGTCCACGACGAAGCGGCATTGCCGCTGGTGATGGCCACACTGCGCACCCGCGGGCTGAGGGTCCCCGAAGACGTTTCGGTGGCGGCGGTCTGTTCGGCAACGGTGGCGGAGCACCAGCGCATCCCCCCGACGGCGGTGGTGATCCCGGCCCGCGAGCTGGGCGCGCTGGCCGTCGACCGGGCGGTCCGCCAGCTGGACGGAACACCGGCCACGGAGCCGGAAACGGTGCTGCCGCAGCTCGTCGTGGGAGAAAGCACGGGAGCAGCGCCGACCGGCCGAGCCGGAAACGGCCGCGGGCACGGCGGATCCGGGGCCGCAGCGGGCTGACCTGGCGCGGCGGCCGGCGATGGTCCGGCCGATCCCGGGCGCGGTCGCAGTCAGCGGCGGCAACCGGCCGCGGCGGTGGCGGGCCGATCCCGGCGCGGCCTCAGCCAGCTGCGGTGGTCCGGCACGAACCCACGACCGCCCGACCGGCCGCGGCGAACAAGCCGCGGCGACCGGCGCTGTAGTCCGGCCAATCCCCCGCGCGGCCCGCAACCAGCTGCGGCAACCGGCCGCGGCCATGGTGGTCCGACCGCTCCCGGCGCGGCCCGCAACCAGCCGCGATGGGCGGGCGCGCCCCGCGCCGTCCGCAACCGGCTGCGGCGACCGGCCGCGGCGGTGGCGACCCGGCCGATCCCCACGCGGCCCGCAGCCAACCGCGGCGACCGGCCGCGATCCCGGCCGCAAGGATCCCGGCCCATCCACCGAACCGATGGCCCGCCGCCGCCGTGTTCCCGGTAGGGGCACGCCGGAAAAGGGGGACCATGGCAGGGAAACTCGCCGGGCGGTACCGGCTGCTCGAGACGGTCGGCGACGGTTCCGGTGGCACCGTCTGGCGCGCGCACGACGAGCTGCTCGACCGGCCCGTCGCGGTCCGGCGGCCGCCGCCCGGGTGCCCGTTCGACGCCGCCCACCCGGATCGCGTGCGCGCCAGGGTGATCCGCGAAGCCCACGCCGCGACCCGGCTGCGGCACCCCCACCTGCTCGTCGTGCACGACGTCTTCGAGCACGAATTCGCGCCGTACGTGGTGACCGAACACCTGGCCGCCCGCACCCTCGCCGAGCGCCTCGCGCGGGAGGGATCCCTGCCGCCGGACCAGGTTGCGCGGCTCGGTGCCCAGCTGGCGTCGGCGCTCGCGGCCGCGCACGCGAGCGGTATCGTGCACCGCGGGATCGGCCCGGACCACGTGCTGCTCACCGACGGCGGGGCGGCGAAGCTCGGCGGCTTCGGCCTGGGGCCCGGTTCGCCGCTCGCCCCCGATGCCGCGTCGCCGGCGTTCGCCGCCGACGTCCGTTCCCTGGGGGTCACGCTCTACTGCGCGCTCGAAGGGCGGCCGCCCGGGTCCGCCGTCCCGCCGCGGACGTGCGGGCCGGTTCTCGACGCCGTGCGGGCACTGCTGGCACCGGAACTCTCGGCCCGGCCGGCGATGGCCGAAGCGGCCCGGTTGTTCGCTGGGCTCGGCATTTCCGCGCCCGCCCCGCGAAGCCGCGGGCGGGCAGTGCTGGCCGGGACCGTGCTCGCCGTCGTCCTCGGCACCGCCGTGACGGCCCGTGCCCGGTGGCGCGCTCACCTGCCCCGATCGCAGTAGCCGAGCGGACTTCACCCCGGCGCCGACTCCGGGTCGCCGCCGCAGGACTCGCGCACCACGAGCGTCGGCCACAGCTGCAGCCGGTGGACCGGCCGTCCGGTCGTGTCGGCGAGGCGGGCCAGCGCCAGCTCCGCGGCCACCGCGCCGAGCCGGTGCTTCTGCGGGCACACCGCCGTCAGCGGCGGATCCGAGGCCGCCGCCACCTCGTCGTCGTAGGTGACCACCGCCAGTTCGCCGGGCACCGCGACGCCGCCGTCGCGGGCCCGCTCGATCAGGCCGATGGCCTCGCGGTCGGAGTGCACGAGCAGGGCGGCGACGCCGGCCCGGCGGCAGCGGTCCAGCAGCGCGTCGTACTCCCCCGCCCAGCCCGGCGAGCCGTAGACCGGCACGTCCAGATCGAGCGCCGTGGCCGCGTCCAGGCCGAGGGATTCGACCGTCTCGCGCCAACCGGTGCGCAGCGCGCGGCTGGTCGGGCTGGACCGGGACGTCACCAGCCCGACGCCGCGGTGGCCCAGCGAGACCAGGTGCCGCACGGCCAGGCCCGCGCCCAGCGCGTGCGCGGTCGTGGCGGCGTCCAGCGCGAGGGTGGGCAGCTCCGGCGGCGGCAGGCGTTCGACGAGGACCACCGGGACGCTGAGCGAACCCAGCCACCGCAGCAGGTCCAGCGCACCGCGCCCGCTGGTGGCCGGCGCGACCAGCAGCGTCTGCACGCCGCGTTCGAGCAGCTTGGTGACCTGACGGCGGTCCTCCGCCGCGTCGTAGCTGGACGCCCGCAGCACGAGCCGCCCGCCCGCCGCGGCCACCGTGGACTGGGCGCCCTGGACCACCGCCGGCCAGTAGTACTCCACCGACGGCGTGACCATACCGACCAGCGCGCCCGGCACGACCGGGCCGAACACCGAGGCGGTGACGCGCCCGGGCTCGGGCGGGCCACCGCGGGGGCGGGTCAGCGTGACCCCGCCGTGCACCCGCGTCAGCAGCCCGCGGTCGGCCAGCTCCGTGACGTCCCGGCGCACGGTGACCGCGGTGACGCCAAGGCGCTCGACCAGCTCGGTCAGCCGGACCGCGCCGTGTTCGCGCACCAGCGAAAGGATCAGCTGGTGCCGTTCCGAAGCGAGCATCACCGGACCCGCTCCAGCCGGACCCGCGCCGGGCCCTCGCGCACGAGCAGGGTGAGCCGGCTGAGGTGCTCGCCCCAGGCGGCCCGCAGCAGCGGGTCGGTCAGCTCCCGCCGCTCGAGTTCCGCGTCGGTGCCGCGCGGATCCCAGCTCAGCCGCAGCACCCGCCGGCCCGCCAGGCCCACGAACGCCTCGCCGTCGCCCAGCTCGACGTCGCCGGCGAGGACGTGCCGCAGCCGGACCGGCCGGACGGACTCGTCGTCTTCGACGAGGACGTGGGCGCGGGGTCCGCGGACCAGCCGCACCGACCGGAGCCAGCGCACGACACCGGGGTAGGCGCCACCGAGGTCCGCCGACAGCGCGGACTCGGCCGCCGTGAGCTCGACCCGGACCTCCCGCGCCCCGAAAGCTTCCCCCGGTTCCTGCGTGGCGCCCGGATCGGGCACGTTGTGCCACTCGCTGCGCAGCGCCCAGGCCCGGTACCGGTCCGGGCCGAAGCTGGCGGCGGTGTAGGTCGGCTGGCCGGCGTCCACCACGACCGGCACGCCCTCGACCGCCACCCAGTACGACCCGACGTCGAGGTGGTTGTGCCGCTCGCCGTTGTGCCCGGCCTTGACCGCCACGGTCAGCCCGCGCGCGGTGCCCGCCGTCTCGCGCGCGACGAGCACCTGCACCCGCGGCAGCCACTGCTCGCGGGCCAGCCAGGGTTCGCCCGGTTCCGCCGCGGCCACCGCCGCACGCCAGCCCGGGTCGGCCAAGCCCGCCAGAGCGCGGCCCAGCCCCGCCGACGGCCACACGAGCCGGCCGCCCGCGCAGGCCCGGGCGGCCGCGAACGCGCACACGGCGGAGTCGCCGAGCCGCTCGCCCCACCGGTGCAGGACGTGCCACGGCTGGGCCGGCGACAGGCGGGCCGGGGCGTCTCCGGCGTTGACGTACGCGTCGCCGCCCAGGTGCATCCGGTGCGGGAAGCGGATCAGTTCCGTGAGCACGGACAAGTCCCGCATCTCCTCGCCGCAGCCGGCCAGCAGGTCGAGGCACTCCAGCAGCCGGCAGGCGCCGTGCCACCAGTAGGCGACGCCCTCGTCGATGCCACCGTCGTCGGGCAGCACGGCGATGTAGTGCCCGAGACCTTCGACGACCAGCCGGACCAGCCGCCGTCGCCGCTCTTCGCCGGCCACGAGCAGGAGCGCGGCGGTGAGGACCGCGCTGTGGATCCACGGGTTCCAGTTGTGCGCGTCGCCGTCCGAGCCGAGCCAGTGCCAATCGCGGATCCGCTCGAACGGCCCCAGGACGCGGAGCTCGACCTCCCGCCGCAGACGTTTGCGCAGCCCGGGCGCCCGGGCGTCGAGGTGCGGGCCGAGGGCGTGATCGGCCCAGGCGAACAGCGACGCGACCTCGGCCGCGCCCAGGTCGAGGAACGGGTCGTCGGGGTCGGCCAGCACTTCGCCGCGCCCGGCCGCGTGCCGGTCGTGCGGTGCCCAGCACCAGGTGGTCGCCTCGGCGAGGGCGACCAGCCCGTCGATCGCGCCGTCCAGGAACGGCACCTCGGCCGGTGGGGCCTCGCCGGTCAGCACCGCGGCCAGCACCAGCGTGGTCACGCGCTCGCGCAGTTCGCGGGCGGGGTCTTCGTAGTCGGTCCGGACCCCGTCGCGGAACGTCCGGGCCCACGCCGTGGCCGTCAGCACGGGCGTCGGCCGGGCGAGCAGCGCGCGGGCGTCGGCGAGCACGTCGGCGCCTTCGGCCGCGTCCCAGACCGCCCGGTCACGGACGTCGGGAAAGCCGAAGAGCTCCATGCCCGATCCCTTTGGTTCTGATCGTTTTTGATCGTTTATGACGCAAATTGTTGACTCGCACTATGGCACACCCGGACAGTGACAGCCATCACTTCGACGGAGGAGCAATGACGCTTCGGCGATCGGCGGGCCTGACCCGCCGGACCTTCCTGTCCGCCACCACCGGGCTGGCGGCCGCCGGTCTCCTCGGCGGCTGCGCGTCGTCGACGACCACGGCCTCCGGCGCGACCCGCGTGCGCATCTGGTCCTGGCTCACCGGCATGGACAAGTACGTCGCCGGGTTCAACGCGGCGCACCCGGACGTTTCGGTGGAGCTCAACGTGATCGCGTCCGGGCTCAAGGGCGGTTACGCCCAGCAGACCAACGCCCTGCGCGCGCACAACGCCCCGGACATCCTGCACACCGAGTACCAGGGCCTGCCGCAGCTGCTGACCACGGGCGGCCTGCGCGACCTCACCGCGGACGTGGCCGACCTCGAACGCGGCTACTCCCCCGCCGCCTGGCAGGGCGTGCGGCCCGGCGGGCGCACCTGGGCGGTGCCGATGGACCTCGCCCCGATGGTGTTCTACTACCGCAAGGACCTCTTCGACCGGCACGGCATCGCGGTCCCGCGCACGTGGGCGGAGTTCCGCGCCGCCGCGCAGGCGGTGCGGACGGCCGACCCGGCCGCGCGGGTGACGACGTTCCCGCTCAACGACGGCTCGTTCTTCGCCGGGATGTGCTGGCAGGCGGGCGATCCCTGGTGGCGGGTCGACGGCGGCGCGTGGCGGGTGAACATCGACGGCGCCGGCACCCTGCGCACCGCGGACTACTGGCAGGGCATGATCGGCGACGGCCTCGTCGCCACCGCCCCGACCGGCGACCAGGACTGGATCGGCGCGATGCACACCGGCCGGCTGTGGGGCCTGCTCGGCGCGTCGTGGAGCGTCGGCACGCTCGTCAAGTCCATCCCGAAGGACACCGGCCGGTGGGCGGTGACCACCATGCCGACCTGGGACGGCGTGCCGGCCACCGGCGTGCAGGGCGGCAGCGCGTTCGCCGTCTCCGCCGAAAGCAAGGTGCCCGAGGCCGCCGTGAAGTTCCTGCGCTGGCTGAGCACCGACCCGGCGGTGGCGAAGATCGGCACCACGTTCACCACGCCGTTCCCCGGCTACCTGCCGAGCCGGGACGTCGCCCGGCGGGCGTACAAGGGCGGCTACTTCCTCGGCGCCCCGGTGTACGACGTGCTCGACGAAGCGGCCCGGCGCGTCCCGGACTGGACGTGGGGCCCCGACGCCCTGCGCATGTTCTCGACCGTCGTCGACCACCTGGGCGGGGTGAAGACCGGCGGCACGACCCTGGCCACCGCCGTCCGGCAGACGCAGGCCGACGCCGTCGCCGAGCTGCGCGGGCGGGGATTGACCGTGCTGGAAGGGAAAGCCTGATGACCGTCCTCACCCCCGAGCGCGCCGCGAGCGTACCGGCGCCGGCGAGCACCGGTGTCCCGGCGCCGGGTCGCCGCGGCCGCGGCCGCGCCGGACTCGTGCTGGCGGCACCGTTCGCGATCCTGCTGACCGCGACCGTGCTCGTCCCGATCGGGTACGCCCTCTACCTGAGCCTGTTCACCGATCGCCTGTCCGGCCTGGGTTTCTCCGGCCCGCGGCAGGCGTTCGTCGCGCTCGGCAACTACGTCGGCGTCCTCACCGACAGCGCGTTCCACGCCAGTCTCGTGAACGTGGCGCTGTTCGTCGTGGTCCACATCCCGATCATGCTGGGCCTGGCGCTCGTCCTGGCCCTGCTGATCGACTCCGCCGTCGTGCGGCTCAAGCGCGTGTGGTCGCTGGCCGTCTTCCTGCCCTACGCGGTCCCGACGGTGATCACCGGGCTCGTCTGGGCTTACCTCTACAGCCCGAACTCGGGACTGACCGCGCTGCTGCCGTTCGACCCGCTGGGCAAGACCGGCATCCTGCCGTCGATCGTGAACATCGCGACCTGGCAGTGGGTCGGCTACAACATGATCATCTTCTACACCGCGCTGCAGGCCGTCCCGCGTGACGTCCTGGAAGCCGCACGCGCCGACGGCGCCGGGGGCATCCGGACGGCGTGGTCGGTCAAGGTCCCGATGATCCGGCCGACGATGTTCGTCGCCCTCGTGTTCACCGTCATCGGCTCCCTGCAGCTGTTCACCGAACCCCTGGTGCTGCGCGGGTTCACCGGATCGGTGACGAGCACCTGGTCCCCGAGCCTCTACGTCTACGAAGCCGCTTTCATCGCCGGCGACTACGGCCGGGCCGCCGCCGCGTCCGTGCTGCTGGCCCTGGTGTCCGCCCTGCTCTCGGCGCTGGTCATGCGCCTGTCCAACCGGAGGTCCCGGTGACCCTCTCCCCTGCAGGCTCGCGGTGGACGTCACGCACGGTCGTGCACGTCCTGCTGGTGCTGGCCGCGCTCTACGCGGTCCTGCCGCTGGTCTGGCTGGTCACCTCGGCCACCAAGTCCGTCGGCGACTTCTCCACGACCGGCGCGTTCGAGCTCGGGCAGTGGAACCTCGGCACCAACCTCGGCGCCCTGTTCACCCAGGAGAACGGCGTCTTCCTGGCCTGGATCCGCAATTCGCTGCTCTACGCCGGCCTCGGCGCGGTGCTCGGCTCGCTGATCTGCGCGGGGTGCGGATACGCCATCGCGAAGCTCGACTTCCCGGGGCGGCGCGCGCTGTTCGCGGTCACGCTGGCCGGCGTCCTGGTGCCGACCACCGCCTTGGCCCTGCCGCTGTACCTGCTGGCGTCCCAGCTGCACGTGGTCGGGACGTTCTGGGCGGTGTTCGTCCCCTTGCTCACCAACCCCTTCGGCGTGTACCTCGCCCGGGTCTACGCCGAAGCCGCGGTGCCCGGCGAGGTCCTCGAAGCCGCGCGGACCGACGGCGCCGGCGAGCTGCGGACGTTCTTCACCATCGCGCTGCCGATGATGCGGCCGGGCCTGGTGACCATCTTCCTGTTCCAGTTCGTCGGGATCTGGAACAACTTCTTCCTGCCGCTGGTGATGCTCACCGACCCGCAGCTGTTCCCGATGAGCCTCGGGCTGTACCAGTGGAGCACCCGGGTGACGCAGTTCCCGCAGTACAACCCGCTCGTCATCACCGGCTCGCTGCTGGCGGTGCTGCCGCTGGTGGTCGCGTTCGTGCTGCTGCACCGGCAATGGCGGTCCGGGCTGGCGGCGGGCAGCGTCAAATGACGCGCCGCCCCGAGACGCTGCTGGTGCTGGGCCGGGACACGATGCACCTGCAGTTCGGTGACGCCGAACTGGCGCGGCTGCGGGCCGCGGCCCGGCTCGGTGATCCACTGTGGACCGGCGAGCTCGCCTCGGCCGCGGTGCGGGCCCGGCTGGCGGAGGTGGAGGTGCTGATCACGTCGTGGGGCTGTCCCCCGCTCGACGACGAGGTGCTGCGGGCCGCGCCGAACCTGCGGGCGGTGCTGCACGCCGCCGGCAGCGTCCGCGACCACGTCGGCGCGGCGGTGTTCGACCGCGGCCTGCTGGTCACCACGGCGGCCGGCGCCAACGCCGAACCGGTCGCCCAGTACACCCTGGGCGCGATCCTGTGGGCGTTCAAGAAGGTGCCGTTCCTGGCCGCCGACGCCCGGAAGTTCCGCGAGGACTGGAGTTACCGCGACGAGCGCGGCGAGCTGTCCGGCCGCGACCGCACGGTCGTGCTGGTCGGCTTTTCGCGCGTCGGACGGCGGGTCGCCGCCCTGCTGCGGCTGCTGGACCTGGCCCGGGTGCTCGTCGTCGACCCGGTGGCCGACCCGGCGGAGATCCGGGCGGCCGGCGCCGAGCCGGCGACGCTGGCGGAAGCGCTGCCCCAGGCGGACGTGCTGAGCCTGCACGCACCATCGCTGCCGGAAACCCGGCACATGATCGGCGCCGCGGAGCTGGCCGCGCTGCCGCCGGGCGCGGTCTTGGTCAACACCGCACGGGGGGCGCTGGTGGACACCGCGGCCCTCGAACACGCCTGCGCCGCCGACGGCCTGCACGCCGTCCTCGACGTCACCGAGCCCGAGCCGCTGCCCGCGGCGTCACCGCTGTACGACCTGCCCAACGTGGTCCTGACGCCGCACGTGGCGGGCTCGCTGGGCGCGGAGACGCGGCGGATGACCGCCGAGGCGCTCGGGGAGCTCGAGCGCTACGCCGCCGGCCTGCCACCGCGGGCCCCGGTGACCCGCCACTCCCTGGCCGTGCAGGCATGACCGCCCTCGAGGACCGGCGGCTTTCGCCCTACACCGGGTGGACGCGCGGGCACTGGACCGCCCTGGCCGACCGGATGCTCGCCGCGGTGGCCCCGTACCGCTCCCCCGGCGGCGCCCGGGTCGACCTGCCCGGGCCGGCCAGCCGCAACGGCCGGGTTTCCGACGGGCTGGAAGGGTTCGCCCGGACGTTCCTCGTCGCCGGGTTCCGCGTGGCCGGCGAACGCGGGGCGGATCCCGGCGGGCTGCTCGAGCCGTACGCGCGCGGGCTGGCCGCGGGGACCGATCCGGCGTCGCCCGAGGCGTGGCCGCGGCCCGACGAGCTCGGTCAGTCCAAAGTGGAGGCCGCGTCGATCGCGCTGGTGCTCCAGCTGACCCGGCCGTGGCTGTGGGACCGGCTCGACGACCGCGTCCGCGAACGGGTCGTCGGCTGGCTGGCGACCGTCGTCGGGCAGCCCTACCCGCCGATCAACTGGGTGTGGTTCCGGATCGTCGTGGAGTCGTTCCTTCGCGAGGCGGGCGGCCCGTGGTCGGCGGCGGACGTCGAAGAGGACCTCGCCGTGCACGCCTCGCTGCGGCGGCCCGGCGGCTGGCTCAGCGACGGCGACGAGCGCGCCTACGACCACTACACGGGCTGGGCGCTGCACCTGTACCCGCTGCTGTGGACGCACCTGTTCGACGTCACCGGCAGCCTCTGCCCCGGCTCGCTGCGGCACCAGTGGGCCGCCGACCTCCGCGAGTACCTCGACGACGCCGTGCGGCTGGTGGGTGCCGACGGCTCGCCGCTGCTGCAGGGCCGCAGCCTGGTCTACCGCTTCGCCGCCGCCGCGCCGTTCTGGGTCGGCGCGCTCACCGGGACCTCCCGGCTGGCCCCGGGCCTGACCCGGCGGGTGGCCGGCGGGATGGTGCGGCACTTCGCGGACCGCGGCGCGTTCGAACCGGACGGCGTGTTGTCGCTCGGCTGGCACCGGGCCTGGCCGGCCATGCGCCAGGCGTACTCCGGGCCCGGCTCGCCGTACTGGGCGGCCAAGGGCCTGCTCGGGCTCGCCCTGCCGGCGGACCATCCCGTGTGGACGGACGTCGAAGAGCCGCTGCCGATCGAGACCGGCGACGTCGCCCGCGTGATCGCCGCACCCGGCTGGCTGGTCTCGGGACGGCGGCGCGACGGGATCGCCCTGGTCGTCAACCACGGCACGGACCACGCCCGCCCCGGCGACCCGCGGTCGGACTCACCGCTGTACGCCCGGCTCGGCTATTCGACGGCCACGGTGCCGCCGCTCGGGTCCGTACCCGACAACACGGTCGCCGTGCTCGACGCGGACGGCCGGGCGAGTCACCGGGCGGGCTTCTCGACGTGCTACACGGCCGAGCTGCCGGGCGGGGTGCTGGCGGCGGCGTCCCGGGGCCGCGTCCGCTGGGTCGACACCACCGGTGACGACAGCCCGGACCACGGCTCGGGCCGCAGCGGCCCGGTGGTGCCGGGGCCGGTGCTGACCGTCGTTTCCGTGGTGCGCCAGGGGATCGAGATCCGGCTCGCGCGGCTGGGTGCCGCCGGCGCCGAAGTCCGGGCGGTGCGGCTGAGCGGGTGGCCGGTGGCGGGCGCGCAGCCGCTCGTGACCCGGACCGGCGCCGCCGCCACGGCCGAAACCCCGGACCTGCGGTCCGCGGTGCGGAACCTGCGCGGCTTCGCCACGGCGGACGTGGCGGCCGAAGCCGGCACGTCACCGCTGGGTGCGGTGACGGCGATCCCGTTCGTCACCACCGACGGTCCCCCGGCGCCCGGCGAGGTGCTCGCCGCCGTGGTCGTCCTGGACCGCGGCGGGCCCGGCGCCCCCGATCCGGCCCTGACCGTCGCCGGGGACCGCGTCACCCTGACGTGGTCCGACGGCCTCACCACCGAAGTCGCCGTACCCGCCCCGTGACGCTCACGGCGTGCGCCGGCGCAGGGTGGCAGGAGCGCCAGGACCGCGCAGCCGGCGACGATGCCGACGTTGCGGATCAGCGTGCCGTCGACCTCGGCCGAGCGCGTCACCTGGGTGAGGGCGTCCACGGCGTAGGACAGCGGCAGGACGTCGGACACCGCACCGAGCACCCAGCCCATGTCGCCGCGCGGGACGAACAGGCCGCACAGCAGGAACTGCGGCAGCACGAACACCGGCAGGAACTGGATGGCCTGGAACTCGGTGCGGGCGAACGCGCTGACGAACAGCCCCAGCGCCGTCCCGAGCAGCGCGTCCAAAACCACGATGAGCAGCAGCGCCCAGACCGAGCCGGCGATGTCGAGACCGAGCCAGGTCAGGGAGATCCCGGCCGCGACGACCACCTGCAGGACCGCCAATAGGCCGAACGCGAGCGCGTATCCGAGCAGCAGGTCGAGCTTGCCGATCGGCAGGGTCATCAGGCGCTCCAGCGTCCCGGTCGTGCGCTCGCGCAGCGTGGTGACCGAGGTGAGCAGGAACATGATCGTGAACGGGAAGATGCCCAGCAGCGCCGGCGCGATGCCGCTGAACCGCTGTTCGGAGTTCAGGACGTACCGCAGCAGGATCATCAGCAGGCTCGGCACGCCGACGAGGAGCGCGACCGTGCGCGGGTCGTGCCGCAGCTGGGTGAGGATCCGGCGGGTGGTGGCCAGGGTGATCGCCGCGCTCATCGCGTCGCCCCTTCCCGGCCCTTGATCAGCCGCAGGAACGCCTGCTCCAGGTCGGCGGCGCCGGTCCGGGCCCGCAGCTCGTCCGGCGTGCCCCGGGCGAGGAGCTTGCCCTGGTGCAGCAGCAGGAGATCGTCGCAGCGCGCGGCTTCGTCCATGACGTGGCTGGAGATCAGCAGCGTCACCCCGGCGGCGGCCAGGGTGTGGAACAGCTTCCACAACTCGTCGCGCAGCTCGGGGTCGGAGCCGACCGTCGGCTCGTCCAGCACCAGCAGCTCGGGCGTGCCCAGCAGGGCGACGGCGAGGTTGGCCCGGCCGCGCTGACCGCCGGAGAGCCGGCCGACCAGGGTGCGCGCGGACCCGGTGAGGCCGGTCTGCGCGAGCACGCGGTCCACATCGGACTGACCCGTGCCGAGCACCGCGGCGAAGTAACGCAGGGCCTCGGCGACGGTCAGGTCGGCGTAGATCGCGGGGTCCTGGGTCGCGTAGCCGATCCGCCGCCGCAGCTGCGGGCTGCCCGCGGCGCGGCCGAGCACGCTGACCTGACCGCCCCTGACGACCTGCACGCCGACGATCGAGCGCATCAGCGTGCTCTTCCCGCAGCCGTTCGGCCCGAGCAGGCCGGTGACGGTGCCCCGCCGGACGGTGAAGCCGATGTCACGCAGGACGTCCTGGCCGCCGCGGCGGACGCGCAGGCCGGTCACCCCGATCGCCGGTTCGTCCATGACCCGCTCCTTCCGGCCCCCGACGACCTCATGGTGCGCGCCCGGGCGACCGCAGGCAAGAGCGTCGCCCTGTCAGTCCACAAAGGACTGACACCGGACCACCGGGCGGATTGGTCCAGGCAACGAAAGGGCAGGTTCGTGGTCCGTTAGTCCCCAACCCGGCCCGCCGGGAGTTGACCCCGCCGGAACCCGTACCTACCGTCCGGCGGACACGGTGGGAATCCCGCCCTTTCCCCAGGAGGTGCCATGCTGTCGAGGCGTACCTTCGTCACCGCGGGCCTGGCGGTCGCCGCCGGCACGCCGCTGTGGTCCGCACTGGCCGCGCCGGCCGCCCGCGCCGCCGCTGCCCTGCCGTTGACGCTGAAGAACAATTCCGGCAGCGGCACCGTCTACGCCTACATCAGCGGCGCGGACACTTCGGGCCGTCCCGGGTTCGTCACCGCCGACGGCCGGTTCCAGGCGCTGCCCAACCCGTCTTCGCCGGTGACGCCGATCCCGGACTACGCCATCCCGCTGGGCGGCTCGGGCTCGCAGCTCACCGTGACGCTGACCGACTACCTCATCGGCGGCCGGGTGTGGTTCTCGGTGGACAAGAAGATCCAGTTCTTCGTCAACCCCGGGCCCGGCCTGGTGCAGCCCGGCTTCACCAGCTCGGACCCGAACTGGCAGACGAACTGGACGTTCTGCGAGTTCACCTACAACAGCGCGAACCTCTACGCGAACATCAGCTACGTCGACATGGTGGCGCTGCCGGTGTCGATGGCCACCACGGGCGCGGCGGGCGCGCAGTCGGTCAGCCCGCTGCCGGACGGCGCCCTCGGCAGCATCGCCGACGGGCTGCGCGCGCAGCACAACGCCGACGGCGCACCGTGGGACCGGCTGGTCGTCACCGACTCCGCCGGCAAGGTGGTGCGGGTGCTCGCACCGGGCCACTCCCCGGTCGACTTCGGCGGCTACTGGACGAACTACCTCAACGCCGTCTGGGACCACTACCGTTCGACGCCGCTGACGATCAACGGGCAGGGCGGCATCGGCTCCTACACGGGCACGGTCAGCGGCGACGCGATCGTGTTCGCCGGCCTGAACACCAACGGGGTGCCGTTCACCAAGCCGAGCGCGGCCGACATCTTCGGCTGCGCGAGCGGGCCGCTGTACAACTCCGGCAGCGACGCCCGGGGCGCGGTCGCCGCCCGCCTGGCCGCCGCGCTGAACCGCAGCAGCCTCCTGGTCGCCGGCGGCAACAACCAGCCCGACGGCGTCCCACCCTCGCAGTACTACCGGGACGCGACGACCAACCACTACGCGCGCCTGGTGCACCAGTACGCGTCGATCGGGTACGCGTTCCCGTACGACGACGTGGGCCCGACGGGCGCCCAGCCGGTGGACGGCCACCTCCAGGACCCGGCCCCGACGTCCTGGACGGTCTCGCTGGGACCGGGCGCGGGCGGCGGCACGACCCCGCCGGGTTCCGGCAACCGGAGCGCGTACTCGACGATCCAGGCGGAGGCGTACAACGCCCAGAGCGGCACCCAGAACGAGTCGTGCAGCGACACGGGCGGCGGAGTGGACGTCGGCTGGCTCGCGAACGGCGACTGGCTGAAGTACGCGGGCGTCGACTTCGGCTCGAGCTCACCGAACCAGTTCGTCGCCCGCCTGGCCTCCGGCGCGGCGGCCGGGGTGAGCGGCGCGATCAAGGCCCGCCTGGACGGCGTGTCAGGCCCGGTGATCGCCGAGATCGACTTCGCGAACAACGGCGGCTGGCAGCAGTGGCAGACGGTGCCGGCCAACATCGTGGGCGCGGCCACCGGCGTGCACGACGTCTACCTGACGTTCTCGGGGAGCTCGGCGGACTTCGTCAACATCAACTGGTTCACCTTCACCCGCTAGCGACGTAACGGCCGCCGCCGGCCGCGCCACCCGCGCGGCCGGCGGCGGCGCCAGTTACTTCAAGACTCACTGCCATCACCTCGTAGTCTTTCCGCCATGACATGGTGGGCTGCGGTCTTGGGCTTTGTCGGTGCACTGGCAGGCAGCTGGGGCGGGCAACTGATTGCCTCACGTCGCGAAGACCGGCGCTGGGACCGAGAACGTGATCGCGAGGAAGTTCGGTGGCAGCGTGAGCGAAGCCGCCTCGACGACCAGCGGAGGCACGAGTTCCAGCTCGATTGGCGTGAGCGCAAGCTGGCCGAGTTCGGGGATTTCCTCGGCGGCCTCGACCAAGCTTTGTCAGCAGCGATGCACGCCCACCGAACGGAGCTGGAGAAGGTTGGGCTCGCTTATGTCCGAGGACCGAAAGAACCTGCGCGCGACGAGATCGTGGAGGGTCTGAGAGCTGCAAGCGCCAGAATGTCTGCCGCCTTGGCGGTCATTCAGGTAATAGCAGATTCCGCTGTCGTCAAATTATGCAAGACGCTCTCCGTGGAAGTCTTCAGCCTTTCACTGATGATTTTCTACTGGGACGGTGACGACACTGCCGACGTTCAGGAACGCATCGGAAAGGACTCCGGGAAGCGCGGCGAACTGCTTGCCGAGATGCGCGCCGGTCTCGGAGTCGATGCGGACGTGTCGCCGGCGCCCGCGGGCCCCGGCCACGCCACCCGCGCGGCCGGTGGCGGCGCGCGGGCATGATGGCGGCCATGCCGCACCGTGTCCTGCTCGCCGACGACGACCGTGCCATCCGGGAGTCGCTCGTCCGGGCCCTCGACCTCGAGGGCTACCGGGTCACCGAGGTGGCCGACGGGGTCAGCGCGCTCGCCACCGCCCGGCGGGACGAGTTCGACGTGCTGATCCTCGACGTCATGATGCCCGGCGTCGACGGTCTCGGCGTCTGCCGCGTCCTGCGCGCCGAAGGTGATCCCACGCCTATCCTCATGCTCACCGCGCGTGTCGAGACCCCCGACCGGGTGGCCGGGCTCGACGCCGGGGCCGACGACTACCTGCCCAAGCCGTTCGAGCTGGACGAGCTGCTCGCGCGGCTGCGGGCGCTGCTGCGGCGGACCTCGTCCGAGCCGGAGGCGCGGCGGACCGTGCGGCTGGGCGAGCTCGCCGTCGACCCGGCCGCGCGGCGGGTGTGGTGGCAGGGCACCGAGATCACCCTCTCGAAAACCGAGTTCGACCTGCTGGAACTGCTCGTCCGCAACGCCGGGATCGTGCTCGACCGGGCCACCATCTACCAGCGGATCTGGGGCTACGAGTTCGGCGCGGACTCCAAGAACCTCGCCGTCTACATCGGCTACCTGCGGCGCAAGCTGGAGCAGGCCGGGGCCACCGAGCTGATCCACACCGTCCGCGGCGTCGGCTACTCGGTGCGGCCGTCGTGAACCTGCGCAGCAAGCTCGCCATCGCCTTCGCCGGGGTCGGCGCGGCGGTCGCGATCCTCGTCGGGGTCTTCAGCTACCAGGCCGCCTCCCAGCGCATCGACGCCGAACTCGACCGGTCGCTGCTCACGACGTCGGCGGAAATCGCCGCCGGGGCGACGCAGGTCCTGGCGCCGAGCCCGGTCACCCGCGGCCCCGATGACGACGACCACGACGAGGCCCAGCCCATGGCGGCGCAGGCGATCGCCCCGGACGGGACCGTCCGCCCGCTCGGCGGCCGCCGGGTGCGCCTCCCGGCTGGGGACCCCGACCGGGCGCTGGCCGCGACCGGCGCCCTCGGCGACCACCGCTACGCGGACTTCACCGCCGGCCGCGACGACTACCGGGTCATCACCGTGGCCCTCGGGCCCGGCCGCGGCGCCATCGAGCTCGGCATCGACGTCGACGAATCCCGGCACGTCCTGAAGGGACTGGCCGCCCGGATCACCGGCGTCAGCGCCCTGGTCCTGGCCGTCGCGGCCCTGGCGGGCTGGCTGCTGGCCCGGCAGATCACCCGGCGGCTGGTCCGGCTCACCGACGTCACCGAGCAGGTCAGCGACGGCCGCCTCGACGACGTCGCCGTGCCCACCGGCGGCCGCGACGAGGTCGGCAGGCTCGCGACGTCGTTCGACCGGATGCTCGGCCGGCTCGCCGACGCCCGCGCCGACCAGGAACGGCTCGTCCAGGACGCCGCCCACGAGCTGCGGACGCCGCTGACCAGCCTCCGCACCAACGCCAGCGTGCTGCGCCGGTTCGGTGAGCTCAGCCCGGACTCCCGGACCCGGCTGCTCGACGACGTCGACGGCGAGACCCGCGAGCTCACCCACCTGGTCGACGAGCTCGTCGAGCTCGCCACCCGCCGCTACGAGGCCGAAGAGCCGGCGCCGGTGGAGCTGGGCGAGATCGCCGGCCGCGCCGCCGAGCGCGTCCGGCGGCGGTCGGGGCGCGCCATCAGCGTCGAGGCCGACGCGTCCGCGGTGACCGGCCAGGCGAAGGCCCTGGAACGCGCGGTCGCGAACCTGCTGGAAAACGCCGTGAAGTTCGCCCCCGAGGGCCCGATCGAGGCCGTCGTGCGCGACAGCCGCGTCGAGGTGCTCGACCGCGGCCCCGGCATCGGCGACGACGACGCGGCCCGGGTGTTCGACCGCTTCCACCGCGCCGACGGCGCCCGCGGGCTGCCGGGCTCCGGCCTCGGCCTGGCCATCGTGCGGGAGATCGCGCTGGCTCACGGCGGCACCGTGTTCGCCGAGCCGCGCCCCGGCGGCGGCGCGGTGGTCGGGTTCACCGTCGGCGCCGAGCTGCTCTTACCGAACTCTCACCCTGATCACGTCGACGGCTAACCGGGCTCGGGAAGGGTGGATCCCGTAACGATCACCCGAGGAGCCCGATGTCCGCCACCACGCTCGCCACCCGCCGCATCGCGCGGCCTGCCGTCCGCGCGTGGTGGCGCGACGCCGCCGGGCTGGTGAGCTGGGCGAGCGTGCTCTTCGTGGTCGCGCTCTGGGTGTCCGGCCGCGGCCTGCAGGACCTCACCACTGATTTCTTCACCTCCACCGGCCGGCTGACCGGGCTGCTGTCCGCCGACCTCCTGCTGCTCCAGCTGCTGCTGATGGCGCGCATCCCGTGGGTCGAGCGCAGCTACGGCCAGGACGAGCTGGCGCGCCGCCACCGGCTCGCCGGGTTCACCTCGATCACGCTGCTGGCCGCGCACCTCGTGCTCGTCACCCTCGGTTACGCGGCGGCCGACCGCTCCGGCGTCCTGGCCGAGGCGTGGGTGCTGGTGACGACCTACCCCGGCATGCTCCTGGCGGCCGCCGGCACCGCCGCGCTGGGCATGGTCGCCGTGACGTCGGTGCGCGCGGCCCGGCGGCGGCTGCGCTACGAGTCCTGGCACCTGCTGCACCTCTACGCCTACCTCGGCGCCGGGCTCGCGCTGCCGCACCAGCTGTGGACCGGCGCCGACTTCACCGCTTCCCCGGTCGCGACCGCGTTCTGGTGGGCCGCGTACGCCGCGGCGGCGGGCGCCGTGCTCGTGTTCCGCGTGGGACGGCCGGTGTGGCTCAACGTGCGGCACCGGCTGGTCGTCGAGCGGGTCGTGCCCGAAGGCCGCGGCGTGGTCTCGGTGTACCTGCGCGGGCGCGAACTCGACCGGCTCCCCACTGCCGCGGGCCAATTCTGCGTCTGGCGGTTCTCCACCGGGCCCGGCTGGACGCGCGGCAAGCCGTTCTCCCTTTCGGCCGCCCCGGACGGGCACCGGCTGCGGATCACCGCCAAGGACCTCGGCCCGGGCAGCCGCCGCCTCGCCACCCTGCAGCCGGGCACGCGGGCGTTCTTCGAGGGCCCCTACGGCCGGCTGACCGCGGTCGTCCGGAAAGGACGGAAGATCGCCCTGTTCGCCTCCGGCATCGGGATCACGCCGTTGCGCGCGCTGCTGGAAGAACTGCCCTACCAGCCCGGGGAAGCCGTGCTGTTCCACCGCGCGGGCCGCCCGGCGGACCTGCTGTTCCGCCACGAGCTCGAAGACCTCGCGGCCCGCCGCGGCATCCGGGTCCACCACCTGCTCGGCCGGCGCTCCCGCGACCGCCTGTCCTGGCTGCCCGCCGGCTACGCCCCGGTCCCCGACGAGCAGGTGCTGCGCCACCTCGTGCCCGACATCGCCGACCACGACGTCTACGTCTGCGGCCCCGACGCCTGGACCGGCGCCGTGCTCGACAGCGCCCGCCGCGCCGGCGTCCCCGCCCGCCGCGTCCACCACGAGCGGTTCGCCTGGTAGGAAAGGACTTCCGATGCGCAGGATCGCCATCGCCGTCGCGGCGACCGTGTCCGTCGTCGTGCTGCTGTTCAGCTACCGCACGAGCACGGATTCCACCCCCGCCGTCACCGGCCGGACCCAGCCGTCCCGCACCACGAGCCCCGCCGCGACCGCCGGCGGCGGCAGCGACGGGACGTTCACCGGCGACGCCGCGGACACCCGCTACGGCCCGGTCCAGGTCCGGATCACCGTCTCCGGCGGCCGCATCACCGCGGCGGACGCCATCGAATACCCGCAGGAAAGCGGCCGTGACGTCCGGATCAACACCGCGGCCGTGCCGGCACTGAACCAGGAGACGCTGCAGGCCCAGAGCGCGCAGATCGACACCGTCAGCGGCGCCACCTACACCTCCGAGGGCTACCAGCAGTCCCTGCAGTCGGCGATCGACCAGGCCCACCGGTGACCACCGCGGCCCGCGTCTCCTGAAACCCCCGAAGACCCGTCACCCTCCACAAAGGACACCATGACCACCGTCAACGGCCTGCCCGCCCACATCCTCCTCGTGCACGCCATCGTCGTGCTGCTGCCGCTGTCCGCGCTGCTCCTGGTGCTCAGCGCCGTGTGGCCGGCCGCGCGCGGGAAGCTCGCCGGGCCCAACGCGATCCTGGCCGTGCTCGTCGTGCTCCTCGTCCCGATCACCACCGACGCCGGCGAGTGGCTCGAACGGCGGGTCGCGCGGACGCCGCTGGTGCGCACCCACACCGAACTCGGCGACACGGCGATCTGGGTGGCGCTCCCGGTGGCCGTGCTGGCGCTGCTGGTGTGGTGGCGCACGCGGGAGACCCGGCAGGGCGCGGCGAAACGCACCTTCCTCGCCCCGGCTTCGGCGGCGGTCACGGTGGTGCTCGCGGTGCTGTCCGTCGCGGCCGCCGGCGCGGCCGTCTTCGACGTCTACCGCATCGGCGACTCCGGCGCCCAGGCCACCTGGCAGGGCCAGGTCGACACCGCGCAGGCACCCGGCGAGCACTGACCCCGTAACGGCCGTCGCGTCCCGCGCGACCCATCAGTGCCGGGGTGGATCCGCTGCCGAACGGACGGCCGGCGGGGTGGAGGCACGACCATGCGGAGCCGCAGTACTGCCGATTCGTTGCAAGTCCACGCCGTGGCCGGGTCCGCCGTGGTGCTGTTCGGGATCGACCTGCCGAAGCGCGCCACCAAGGGCCTGCTCGGCTTCGCCATCGAACGCACCGACCCGGCCAAAAAGGAACGCTACTGGCTCCGCGGCATGAAGGTGTTCGAGGAAACTTCACACGGAATTCCCCCGGGCACCTCGGTCAGCCTGCGCGAGCACCCGCTGCAATCCTTCCAGTGGGGCGACTACACCGCCGAGCCGGACCACGAATACGTGTACCGGGTGGTCGCGCTCTACGGGAAACCCAAGAACCTCGAGGAGCGCCGCGAGGTCACGGTGACCGTCCGCACCGAACCCGTCGACACCGGGACGCACGCGATCCACTTCAACCGCGGGGTCGCCGCCAGCCAGGCGTACGCGCAGCGGTTCGGGCGGCCGCCGCGGCCCGGCGACCGCTCGGACCCCGCCTACACCTGGCTCTCCCGCGGCCTCGAAGAAGCCCTCGTGAAGTTCGTCGCGTCGGCCGCCGGGCCCGGGTTCGCGCTGCGCGGCTCGGTGTACGAGTTCAACTACCCGCGCGTCCTGGACGCCCTGAAGGCCGCCGCGGACCGCGGAGCCGACGTCAAGATCATCTACGACCGGCGGGGAAAGGCGAGCACGGATCCGAAGCGGGCCAAAGTGTGGCAGCAGTCGGAGCCGGCCATCGCCGCCGCCGGGCTCGGCGCGTGCATGATCCCGCGCGAGAACGGCAGCGCCATCTCGCACAACAAGTTCCTCGTGCTGCTGCACGACGGCGAACCGCAGGCCGTCTGGACCGGCTCGACCAACATCACCTGGGGCGGCCTGTTCGGCCAGTCCAACGTCGGACACCTCGTCCGCGACCCCGCGCTCGCCGCCGAGTACCTCGCCTACTGGACGCGCCTGTCCACCGACCCGGGCTACGACGAGATCCGGCCCGCCGACACCACCGCCACGCCGACCCCGGCCACGCCGCCGCCGGCCGGGATCTCGCCGGTGGTCAGCCCGCGGACCACCCTCGACCTGATCGACTGGTACGCCGGCCAAGCCGGGCGCGCGCGGAAGTCGTTCTTCATGACCGCGGCGTTCGGGGTGCACGACAAGATCGCCGAAGCGATCTCCGGCGAGTCCGACGTGCTGCGGTACCTCGTCCTCGAAGAACCGCCCGACAGCGGCGACGTGGAGTTCACCCGGGACCACGACGTCAAGGTCGCCGTCGGATCGCTGCTGAGCACGGACATCCTCGACCGCTGGACCAAGGAACAGCTGACCGGCCTGAACTTCCACGTCCGCTACACCCACACGAAGTTCATGCTCGCCGATCCGCTCGGCGACGACCCCCTGGTGATCACCGGCTCGGGCAACTTCAGCGACGCCTCGGTGCACGACAACGACGAGAACATGCTCGTGATCCAGGGCGACACCCGGGTCGCGGACATCTACCTCGGCGAGTTCATGCGGCTGTTCAACCACTTCTACTTCCGGTACCTGCAGCAGAAGTTCCGCGACGACCCGGCGAACGTCGGCTACCTCGTGCCCGGCGACAGCTGGGCCGCCCGCTACTACGAGCGCGCGACCCCCAGTTACCGACAGCGGCTGCTGTTCCGCTGACCCGAGGAGGAACCGATGCCGCTGCCCGCCTACGGCGTCCTGATCGGCACGCTGGTCTCGTTCACCCGGGAGGACCCGGACGACTTCGGGTCCTGGTACCACGGGAAGATGACCGTGCGGGCGCCGCAGGGCCAGTACGAGTGCGCGGTCGACGTGTCGACACCGAGCGGTGTTCCCGTGCAGTACCGCGAAGTGCGCAAGCTCGACGCGGACCTGTTCTCGGCGGTCTCCGGCCTCGGCCCCGGCTGGCATCCCCTGCCCTGCACCGCGAATTCCGGCGCGCTCGACTACCTGCGGTCGCCGTTGCTGCGCGGCCGCGGCTGCCTGACGCTGATCGCGAGTCCCCTGGCGGCGGCGGTCAACACGATCCTCCGCTCGCCGCGGTTCGGCTGGGTCGAGAGCACCGCGGACAACGCGCTGAACCTGCTGGAGCAGCGGCTGACGGGCAGCCGGCGGGTGTCCGTGTTCGGCGCGCCCTACAGCCACGGACTCGGCGTGCACGACATCCACTACAACCAGGGCGACCCGCCCGGGCAGTTCCAGCACCTCGACGGCACCTGGCAGGACGGCGGCACGATCATCGAGTCGGCGACCGGTGAGCTCACGGCGTTCCTGACGAAGTTCAAGACCCAGGTCCTGGAGACCGACGACAACGGCCTCCCGGCCTGAGCGGGCCGGTGGATCCTCTTAGGACCGTCTCGGCGACCCGACGCGGCCCGCCGCCCTGCGGGCGCCCCCGGGGCCGCTAACATCGCCCTGATCACGGCGGTGGCCGTGCCGATCGGAAGGCCGGGATGACGGGCGAACGCGAGGTCGAAGCCGCCGAGCAGTGGTTCCGGCGGCGGGGGCTGCCCGCCGTCGTGCGGGGCCGCCCGGCCCGGCTGGCGGTCCGCACCACCCCGGCGGTCGTGTTCATCGCGGTCTGGCAGGTGCTGACCGCGGTGCTGTCCGCAGTGGACGGTCAAACGGACGCGGACTTCGACCGCCTGATGGAGAGCGACGTCTTCGCGCTGGGATACGGCAGCTTGCTCGTGGGCCTGGTCGTGTTGCCGGGCCTGAGTTCCTGGCTCACCGCGCGGTGGGTGCGGCGCAAGCTGGTCGACCGCGGCGGGGCCACGCCGGCGGCGGTGCTGGCGGCCGGGTTCGTGCTCGTCGTGCCCGTCCTCGACCGGCTCGTCGACGGCGGCTCGCTGCCGCTCGGCCTGGTGACGCAGCTGGCGATCCTGGCCGGGCTGTTCGCGGCGGCGTTCGCCGGTGCCGGCTCGATCGTCGGCTGGGCGCTGCGGGCCGCCTTCCGCCAGACGCAGCTGCTGGGCGAGCTGACCAGCCGGGCGCTGCCCCTGCTCCTGCTGTTCACCGTGTTCGGCTTCTTCACGACCGAGATCTGGCAGGTCGGCGCGGCCCTGCCGCGGCAGCGGATGTGGCTGGTCGTGGCGCTGTTCGCCGCGGTCGCGGTGGTGTTCCTGCTGGCGATGCTGAAGGACGAAGTCGCCCGCCTGACGCAGTCGCGCACGGTCCCGGTCGGCCTCGACAAGCTGCGCGACACCCCGCTGGCGGCGTTCACGGCGGACGGCGAGCGGGTCCCGCTGACGAAGCTGGAGCGGGCGAACATGGTCCTCGTCCTGGTGCTGACCCAGGTGCTGCAGACCCTCGTGCTGGCCACGCTGGTGTTCGTGCTCTTCGTGGTCTTCGGGATCAGCGCGGTGCAGCACTCGGTGATCAAGGCGTGGATCGGCCGCGACCCGGCGAGCGGCACGCTGTTCGGCATCCAGCTGCCGATCCCGCAGGAGCTGCTGCAGGTGTCGCTGTTCATCGCAGCGTTCTCGGGCCTGTACTTCGCGGCGTCGACGGTGACGGACGCGAAGTACCGCAGCGCGTTTTTCGAACCGCTGGCCGACCACCTGGCGGTGAGCCTCGTGGCCCGGGACCGCTACCTGGCGCGGCTCGCTCAGGCATGACTGTGCGCCCCTCCGCCGTGGGGCAGCGGCCTGGCCGCCGGCTGCTCGCCCGGCACCGTGAACGTGCGCTCGAACTGCAGGAACGGCTGCGTCGGCGGGGCCGGCGCCACCTGCGGCCGGCCGGCCCGGAACGGGTACGTCCGCAGCTCCGGGTTCGTCCGCGGTGACGGCGCCTTTTGCTCCTTCGTCGGCACGCCCGCGTAGCGCAGCCGCGGCAGCAGGTGCTCCTGCTTCATGATCACGCTGTGCGGGGCCACATAGGCGTACTCGCCGATTTCCGCGCCGTACAACGGAACCGTGCCGTGGGACAGGGTCGAATGCGCACCGACGTACACGTGGTCGATCTTGAGCACGCGGTCCTCGAACGTGTGGGCCTGGAACATCGCGCTGACCGTCGCCCCGTCGCCGAAGTGCAGCATGTCCGGGTCGACGACCTGCGCGAACCCCTCGCCGAGGACCACGCGCTTGCCGATATCCATGCCCGTGCGGCGAAGGTACAGCGGCAGCATCAGCGTGCCCTCCAACGCCGAGAGCACGCCGCTCGCGATGACACCCCAGGCGACGTAGAGGAAGTCCCAGCGGCTGCACCAGCACGACCACAGCGGGTGCACGCCCGGCTTGACCCGGCCGAGCAGCCCCCACTTCAGGGCGAGGACGACCAGGCACGGCAGGATCGCGGTCAGCACCGCCACCACCGCCGCTCCGGGGAAGAGGAACGCCGCGAGCGGCAGCACCTGCGCCGCGTAGGCGGTCAGCACGAACCACGCCGTCAGCACCGCGAGCGGCACGATCGGCAGCGCGAACCGCAGCCACTCCCAGAACACCCGGGTGACCACCCGGGCGAACGACGGGTCGTGGGTCAGGCTGCGGTCGGTCTCGACGATTTCCCGGCGGGGCAACAGGATCGGCGCGTGGCCGAACCACGACGTGCCGGGCCGCATGATCCGGTCGTCGGCGACGGTGCAGACGCCGATCAGGATGTCCGGTGGCAGCCGCTGGCCGCCCGCGACGACCGCGTGGTTGCCGAGGAACGTGTCGTGCCCGAGGCGCACCCGGGCCAGCGTGACCGTGCCCTGCTGGATGCGGGGGCCGCCCAGGTAGATGCCGTCGGCGAAGAACGTGTCCGGCCCGATCTCGACCAGCTCCGGGACGACGTCGATGATCGTGCTGATCTCGCAGCCGCGTCCCACCGCCATCCCGGCCCAGCGCAGCCACACCGGCCAGAACAGCCCGCCCGAGAGCCAGTTCCCCGCCGTGGTGACCAGCCCGGTCTTGAGCGCCACCCGGATGTAGGCGAGGCTCCACCGGCTGATCACGCCTTCGCGGACCTGGCCGAGCAGCCGCGCGCTCACCGCCTCCAGCCACACGCCGGCCAGCAGCGAAAGGCAGGCCGAGAGGGCGAACACGGCCATGAACTGCCCGTGCGCCCACGGCCGCGTGAACGCCGCGAGCACGTCCGGGTAGGTGATGCCGAAGGCCAGCACCAGCGCGACCGTGACGGCCGAGAACGGCAGGGCGAACAGCCAGCCGAACGCGGCGCGGGCGGCGACGGTCGCCAGGCCGTGGGCGAACGGCGAAAGCAGGCTGCCCGAGACGACCGGGACCGGCGCCCGGGGCGCGGGCCCGGCGTCGTGCGCGGGGACGCCGTCCCAGCGGCGGCCGTCGGGCACGGCGGTCCCGGACGGCAGCGACGACAGCGCGGTGAGCCAGGCGCCCCGGCCGAGCCGGGTGTTCGGGGACATGCCCGCGCGGACGTCCACCGTGGCGCCGCCGGCCACGGTGATCCGGCCGATCGTGAGGTGCCCTTCGGCCAGCTGGACCGTGCCCAGCGAGGCGTCCTGGCCGATGGTGGCGTCGTCGCCGATGTCGAGCAGGTCCCAGCCGCCCTGCACGACGTCGACGCCGCGGTGGATGTGCACGCGCTTGCCGATGCGGGCGCCGAGCGCGCGCAGGGCCATGTTCTGGAACTCGGTCCCGGCGATGGTGCCCCACGGCACGAACCGCAGCAGGTGCCGCACGATCCACAGCCGCAGGTGGAACCCGCTCCACACGGGCGCCCGCATCGGTTCGAACCGGCCGATGAGCAGCCGTTTCGCGCGGACGGCGAGGAACACCGCCACCGGCGTCCAGCCGAAGCCGAGGACCAGCAGCGCGACCGGGAGCAGGACGATCAGCGGGACCAGCCCGATCCGCTCGGAGAGCCAGGGCAGCACGACGAACGCGGCGAACCAGCCGATCGGCGCGGCGATCGCCAGCTCGGCCAGGAGCCAGGCGGCCTGCGCGAGCGTGATCGCGACGGCGCTGCGCGCGGGCGCCGCGACCGCGTCCAGCTCGTCGTGGGTCACCGGCGCGGCGAGCTTCGCGAGGCCGGACACCGTGCGGGCGCTGTAGACGTCGCGGACCGCGATGGCCTCGGTGAGCGGGTTGCCGCGCAGCTTCGAGATGAGCATCGCGGCCTGCAGCGAGCTGCCGCCCAGGTCGTCGAAGAAGTCGTCGTCGAACCCGACGCCGGTCGTCTCGAACACCTCGCCCAGCGCGCCGGCGATGAACTGCTCGAGCTCGTTGCCGCTGGTGGCGGTGGTCTCGGCCGCGTGCCGCCGGGCGGTGGCGAGCACGGGCAAGTCGGTGCGCCGCAGCTTGCCGCCGGCGCTGCGCGGCAGCGTCTCCGCCGCCCCGAAGACGGCGGGGATCATGTACGCGGGCAGGGCCTTGCGCAGGTGTTCCTTCAGCTCGGCCGGGTCCGGCACGCCGCCGGGCCGCTCCGGCACGAGGTGCGCGGCGATCACCTGGCCGGCGCCTTCGCCCTGGACCCGGCAGGCGGCCTCGCGCACGCCGGGGTGACGCGCGAGCGACGCCTCGATCGCCTCCAGCTCGATCCGGTAGCCGCGCAGCTTGACCTGGGAATCGATCCGGCCGTGGTAGAACAGCGAGCCGTCCGGCCCGGCGGACACGAGGTCGCCGGTCCGGTAGAGCCGGCCGAGCCGCGGGTGCCGCGGGAACTTCCCGGCGGTGAGCTCCGGCTTGCCGTGGTAGCCCAGCGCCAGCCCGGCGCCGGTCATGCACAGCTCGCCCTTCTCGCCGGGCGCGACCGGTTCGAGCCGGTCGTCCAGCACCAGGGCCCGCATGCCGGGCACCGGACGGCCGATCGCGACCGGCTTCCCCGGTTCGACGTCGGCGCGCAGGCACGTCACCGTGCATTCGGTCGGCCCGTAGCCGTTGACCATCCGGCGGCCGGGGGCCCAGCGCTCGGCGACGTCCGGGGGCAGCGCTTCCCCGCCGACGTAGAGCAGCCGCAGCTGCGGCAGTTCCCGCCGGGGGTCCGCGCAGGCGGCCGCGCGCAGCAACGTCGGCGGCGGGCAGAGCACGGTGATCCGCTCGTCGCGCAGCCAGGGCACGAGGTCGGGGCCGAGGCGCGCGGTCTCGTCGTCCATCACCACGGCGGTGGCCCCGCACGCCCACGCCATCCAGGCTTCCTCCACCGAGGAGTCGTAGGCGGGCGAGGAGCCCTGGGCCACCCGGTCGCCGGGCCCGAGGCCGAACTCGGCGACGTCGGAGCGGATCAGGTTCACCACGCCCTGGTGCCCGACGAGCACGCCCTTCGGCTTGCCGGTGGTCCCCGAGGTGTAGATGACGTAGGCCAGGCCGGCCGGCGCCGCCGGGGCGATGACCGGCTGCGCGGCGGGCTCGGCGGTGCCGTCGACGCGCTGCACCGCGCCGGTGTACCCGGCCCGGACGGCCCGCTCGTGCCCGGCGCGGTCGGTGATCAGCAACGCGGGCGCGGCGTCGGTGAGGATGTGCCCGAGCTGTTCGTCCGGGAAGGACGGATCGAGGCAGACGTAGGCCGAGCCCGCCCGGAGCACGCCGAGCTGGGCGAGGTAGAGGTCTTCGGTGGTGCGGGACAACAGGATCGCGACGATCCCCGGGCGCCGGACGGCCCGGTGCACCGCGCGCGCCACGATCGCGGACCGGCGGTGCATGTCGCGGTAGGTGGCGGTCCGCCGCGGCCGCCCGCCCGAAGGCGGCACGTCCACGGCGACCGCGTCCGGCCACCGCCGGGCCGACTCCTCGAAGAAGCGGTGGAGCAGGGCGGGGCGGGCGTCGTGCGGCTGGGGCGCTTGGCTCACCGTCACACCCCGGCGGGTTCGGCGATCCGGCCGTCCAGCACGGCGAGCAGGTACGGCGAGAGCAGCTCGCGGAGGCTTTCGCGGCGTTCCGGCGGCAGGTGGCGGAAGCCCTGGATCGTGCCGTCGCACGCGGCCGCGCCGCACCGGCAGACGAACGGCTCGGCCATGTCGTACTCGGTGCTGGCGTAGTGGAAGGTGATCTCCGACCAGGCGGGGATCGGCCGCAGGCTCAGCACCGACCGGCCGCGGATCACGGCCGCCGGCTCGCAGGCGTGGTTCATGAACCGCCAGTAGTAGCGGTCCAGCACCTCCTCCAGCGGGCACCCGGCGGGCATGTCGACGTGGCTGTGCGCGTCGAGCTGGACGGTGAAGCGCGTCGGCGTGGCCGTCAGTTCGCCTTCGAGGGTGAACAGCAGCGCGCGGGCGGGCACCGCCTGGTTGGTGACCAGCCGGTACTCGCGGTCGTTGCGGACGACGGCTGCCCGTCGCGTGTCCTCGGCCATCCGTGACCTCCTGGGAAGTTGACCCGAACACCGGAGGCCACGTCGGCCGCGCCCGGAGAGTTCAGCTCCCCCACCCGGCCCGCTCTCAGGATCTTCTCAACGACGCTCTGGTAGCCGCGGCCCGGGCGCCGGCCGCGTGCGAGGATCGCGGGGTGCCTGCGACTTCCTCCCGCACCCCCTCGTTCTGGGACGACGCGGTCGTCTACCAGCTCTACGTCCGCTCCTTCGCCGACAGCGACGGCGACGGCGTCGGCGATCTCGGCGGGGTGATCCGGCGGCTGGACCACATCGCCGGCCTCGGCGCCGGCGCGATCTGGCTCAACCCCTGCTACCCCTCGCCGCAGGCCGACCACGGCTACGACATCGCCGACTACCGCGGCGTCAACCCCGAATACGGCAGCCTCGAGACGTTCGACCACCTGGTCGCCGAGGCACACGCCCGCGGGCTGCGGATCCTCATGGACCTGGTGCCGAACCACTGTTCGGACCGCCACCCCTGGTTCACCGCGGCGCTCGCCGCCGGCCCCGGCTCCCCCGAGCGCGCCCGGTTCGTCTTCCGCGACGGCCGCGGCGACGAGCCGCCCAACAACTGGCGGTCGGTGTTCGGCGGGCCGGCCTGGACCCGCGTCACCGAACCCGACGGCACGCCCGGCCAGTGGTACCTGCACCTGTTCGCCCGCGAGCAGCCGGACTTCGACTGGCGCCACTCCGACGTCCTGGCCGAGTTCGACGACATCCTGCGGTTCTGGTTCGACCGCGGCGTGGACGGGTTCCGCATCGACGTCTGCCACGGGCTGATCAAGGACGCGGCCCTGCGCGACTGGGACGGCGGCGGCTACAACGCCCACAGCTGGAACCAGCCGGAGGTCCACGAGATCTTCCGCCGCTGGCGCGCCCTGGCCGCGGGCTACGACCGCGACCTGCTGCTGGTCGGCGAGGTCTGGGTGCCCGACCCGGCCGACCTCGACGACTACCTCCGCCCGGACGAGCTGCACCAGGCGTTCTCGTTCGACCTGCTCCTCCAGCCGTGGGACGCGGGCGCACTGCGCGGCGCCGTCGAGCGCGCGGTGGCCCGGACGGCGGTGCACGGTGCCCCGGCGGCGTGGACGCTGGCCAACCACGACGTGCACCGGGCGGTCACCCGGTACGGCATCGTCCGCCCCGAGCCGGCGCCGGTGAGCAACGACGCGTTCGCCGCCCTGATGCGCCCCCGCGGCGAGGTCGACGTCAAGCTGGGCGAGCGGCGGGCCCGGGCCGCGTTGCTCCTGGTGCTGGCCCTGCCCGGCTCGGTGTTCCTGTACCAGGGCGAGGAACTCGGCCTGCCCGAGGTGCTCGACCTGCCCGACGACGCTCGCGAGGACCCGGTGTTCCACCGCAGCGGCGGCCGGGAGAAGGGCCGCGACGGCTGCCGCGTCCCGCTGCCCTGGTCGGCGGCCGCCCCGGCGTTCGGCTTCAGCACGGGCACGCCGTGGCTGCCCCAGCCGGAGTGGTTCGCCGGTTACGCGGCGGACGTCCAGGACGAAACGTCGACGCTGCACCTCTACCGCCGCGCGATCCGGGCGCGGCGCGAGCTCGGGCTGGGCGCGCCCGGCGACGTGGAGTGGCTCGAGACGGGCGAGGCCACGGTGCTCGCGTTCCGGCGCGGCGAGCTGGTGTGCGTGGTCAACACCGGGCCGACGGACTTCACGCCGCCCGCGGAGTGGGGTGCGGCCGTGCTGCAGAGCGCCGAGCCCGGCATCGTGGCCGCGGACACCGCGGCTTGGCTGCGGCCGGCCGGCTCGTAGGCCGGGGTTCACTCACCGAGTGGTCTTGCGGGCGCCCTGCGCACCGGTGGGGCGAGCCGGTGCCCTGGCGGCGGTCACGCGTCGGGGGCGGGCTCCAGGCCCAGCGCCGCCACCAAATCGGCCACCCGGTGGTGCGCCTCCAGCGGGTGGCGCAGCCGGCCCTCGGGGTGGATGCGGTAGTGGTTCCGCCGTCCGACGCGCTCGCGTTCGAGGTAGCCCCCGGCGATGAGGTCGCCCAGGATGAGCTGCACGCCGCGCTCGGTGATCCCGACCCGCTCGGCGATGTCGTGCAGGGTCCGGTCCGGATCCGCGGCCACGCACAGCAGAACGTGCGCGTGGTTGCTGAGGAACGTCCACGAAGCCATACCGGCCACAGTAGACGTCCGAACTTGACAGACGAAGTGGAGTTCGTCATTCTGGTGGCAGCGGAGGGGAGTACCCGCCCGGTCCGGCATCGTCAATCCGGCTGCCCCAGAGCAGTCCGGTGCCGGCGTCACCTTCGGGTGACCGGGGAGACCTCCGGTTCGTCACCGAACCGGAGGAGTGTGTCGTGACCGTCCCGCTGTGGGCCTGGGCCGCCGTGCTCGGCGTCATCCTGGCCATGCTCGCCATCGACCTGGCCGCACACCGCAAGGCGTCCGTCGTCGGCGTCCGCGAAGCCCTCGCCTGGTCCGGCGTGTGGGTCGCGCTGGGGCTCGCCTTCGGCGCGGTGGTCTGGTGGATCTGGGGCGCGGAGTTCGCCGGCCAGTACTTCGCCGGCTACGTCATCGAGAAGTCCCTCGCGGTCGACAACGTCTTCGTGTTCGCGATCATCTTCGGCTACTTCGCCGTCCCGCGCGAGTACCAGCACCGCATCCTGTTCTACGGCGTCGTCGGCGCACTGGTGTTCCGCGCGGTGTTCATCGCGGCGGGCTCGGCCCTCATCGCGAGCTTCGCCTGGATCCTCTACGTGTTCGGCGCGTTCCTCGTCCTCACCGGCATCCGGATGGCCCTGCACCGGGACGAAACGGTCGACTACGGGAACAACCCGGTGCTGCGCGTGTTCCGCCGCATCGTCCCCTCGACCGACGGCGACCACGGCGGCAAGTTCCTCGTGCGCCTCGGCGGCCGCTGGGTGGCGACGCCGCTGCTCGCGGTCCTGGTGCTGATCGAGGTCACCGACGTCGTCTTCGCGGTCGACTCGATCCCGGCGATCTTCGCGGTGACCCAGGAACCGTTCCTGGTGTTCACGTCGAACGCGTTCGCGGTACTGGGGCTGCGGGCGATGTACTTCCTGCTCGCCGACGTCATGCACCGGTTCGTGTACCTCAAGCTCGGCTTGGCCCTGGTGCTGGTCTGGGTGGGCGTGAAGATGCTGCTGCTGGACATCTGGAAGATCCCGACGGCCCTGTCACTGGGCGTGGTGGGCGCCATCCTCGCGACGGCGGTCGCCGCCAGCCTGATCCGGACCCGCACGGCGGTCCCACGGAAGGAAATCCGATGAAAGCGTTGACGAAAGCCCGCAGCGGGGTGATTTGTCCTTAATGGATGGTGGCGGCCTTGCCCGGCGAGGCCACCTTGCCGAGGCACGGATTCGGCCGCGGCCGAGCGCACCCTGGCCGCCACGCCCGGCAAGCCGGACTCGGCCGCAAGCCCGCGAGCCGGCCCGGCCGATCCGTCCCGAAAGGACGTCAGACCGCAACTCCGCGAACCGGCCCGATCCCCGTCCCGAAAGGACGTCATGACCGCAGCCCCGGCCCCACCGGCCACCGAAGAGCTCACCGGGGTGGCCGGGTGGGCCGCCGGGCTCATGGAGTCGCTCGGCGGGCCCGGAGCCGCCCTCGTCGTCGGGCTCGACAACCTCTTCCCGCCCCTGCCCAGCGAACTCGTTCTCCCGCTCGCCGGCTTCGCCGCCGGGCGCGGTGCCTTCGGGTTCGGCTCCGCCCTCTTCTGGACCACCTTCGGTTCCGTGGCCGGGGCCGTCGTCGTCTACCTGCTCGGCCGCCGGCTCGGCCACGAGCGCACCCGGCGGCTCGTGAGCCGGCTGCCGCTGGTCGGGGGCGGCGACTTCGACCGGGCCGCCGCCTGGTTCGCGCGGCACGGCGGCAAAGCCGTCTTCGTCGGCCGCATGGTTCCCGTCTTCCGGAGCTTCATCTCCGTGCCCGCCGGCGTCGAACGGATGCCGTTCTGGCGCTTTCTGCTCTGCACCACCGCCGGCAGCCTGATCTGGAACACCGGTTTCGTCGGCGCGGGCTACCTGCTCGGCGAGCACTGGCCGCGGGTCGAGCGGTACGCGTCGATCTTCCAGTACGTGGTTTTCGCGGCGATCGCCGTCGCCGCAGGCGTGTTCGTCGTCCGCCGGGTCCGCGCGCGGCGGCCCGTTCAGGGTCCGGTATGACCGAAGCCGCCGCCCTGGGTGCCCTGTGCCTGGCCGGCGGCTTCGCCGACGTGAGCGCGCACCGCTGCCCATCCTCAGCGTCGGCGCCGCGGCGCTCGGCTGGCTGCCGCTCGACGCCGCCCTGTTCAAGCTGCTGCTGTTCGTCGTCGAGATGGCGATCGCGCTCGCCGTCGTGGCGGTGAAGCTGCTCGCTCACTGAGCCGGCAGGCCGGCGGCCGTGACGAGCCGGGGGTCGTGGAACTTCACCGCCCGCGAGAAGCGGCCGTCCCGCACCGTGAACACCCACAGGCCGTCGGGCCCGTCCGGCCGGTAGCTGCCCGCGGCGGGCTGGCCGTTCGCGCGGGTGGGCAGGAGCCGGGGCGCGCCGCCCGGTGCGGAGAACGCGCGCTCCAGGAACGGCAGGCACACGTCCACACCCTGGAACCACACCGGGTGCGGCACGGCTTCGAGGCTGAAGTCGTCGTGGATGACGGCCCGCAGCGCCGCGGTGTCCTCGGCCTCGAACGCGGCGATGTAGCGGCCGAGCAGCTCGTGCTCCGGGCCGGGCGGCGGCCGGTCGTCCAGGTCCAGCTCGTCGAGCCTGCTGCGGGCCCGCTGCAGCAGGCTCTTCACCGCCGGGACGCTGACGCCGAGGGTGTCCGCGATTTCGGTGGCCGGCCACGAGAGCACCTCGCGCAGCAGGAACGCCGCGCGCTGCCGCGCCGGCAGGTGCTGCAGCGCCGCGACCAGCGCCAGCCGGACCGATTCGCGCTGCACCACGACTTCGCCCGGGTCGCCGAGCACTGCGTCGGGCAGCGGCCCGAGCCACGCGATCGAGTCGTCGGCGAGGACCCGCGCGCCGGGATCGTCCGACGGCGCGCCGAGGCCGGCGGGGAGCACCCGCCGGCTCCGGTGGCTCAGCTCGCTCAGGCACGCGTTGGTCGCGATCCGGTAGAGCCACGTCTTGAGCGACGACCGCCCCTCGAACGCGGCCACCCCGCGCACGGCCTTGAGCCAGGTTTCCTGGACGACGTCTTCGGCGTCCGGGTAGGACCCGGTCATCCGGTAGCAGTGCGCGACCAGCGCCGGGCGGAGCGCGCCGAACTCGGCCTGCAGCCACTCGGCCCGGGGAATCGCTTCGGAAGACACACGTACTCCTGCTCGTCGGGGACATCGTCGGTCAAAGAGCGGAATCCCGCAGCGATTCCGGCCCGGCCGCCCTCCGCAGTTCTTCGAGGGCGCCGCGCATCGCCGCCAGGCCGCCGCGGTAGAACCGCGGCCCGTAGGACACCCTGGCGACCCCCAGCGACGCCAGGGTGTCCAGGTCCAGTGCCGGTCCCGCATTCGCGTTGACCGGCCCGGGCACCCCCTCGACCAGCCGCCGGACGTCGACGGCGGCGGACATCCCGATCGGGTACACGCAGTCCGCGCCGGCCTCCCGGTAGGCCTGGCCGCGGCGGATCGCCTCGGCCGTCCGCCCGGGTTCCGGGATTCCGCTCGGCGGCAGGAAAACGTCGATCCGGGCGTTGACCACGAGCGGGACGCCCGCCGCGTCGGCGGCCGCGCGGACGCCGGCCAGCCGGTCCGCCTGCGCCGAGACGTCCCTGAGCCCGCCCGCCCGGTGGTCGGTGTCCTCGAGGTTGCAGCCGGCGGCGCCGGCTTCGAGCAGCTCGGCCACGAGCTGCTCGGGCGCCAGGCCGTAGCCCGCCTCGGCGTCCATGGTCACCGGCACCGGCACCGCGCGGGCGATCCGCGCGACGGCGGCGAACATCTCCCGCCACGGCGCCTTTTCCCCGTCCTGGTGGCCGAGCACGTCCGCCACCGCGACGCTGGACGTCGCCACCACCGGGAACCCGGCTTCGACGACGAGCTCCGCGCTGGCCTCGTCCCAGGCGTTCGGCAGCACCAGCAGCTTCCCGTGGTGCAGCGAGCGCAGCAGCTCGGCGTGGGTCTTCAGTTCAAGCATGGTCCGGCTCCTTCGGTTCGCGCCGCGGGATGAAACAACCGGCCAGCACCCCCGCGGCGGCGAGGACAGCGCTGACCACGGCGGCGGCGGTGAACCCGTCGGTGAAGGCGCCCGGCAGGAAACCCCTCGGCGACGGCCCCGCCGAGCAGCGGCCCGAGGGGCACCGCCACCCCGCTGCCGCGTCCCCGGCGCGGCCGGCGGGGGTGAAGTCCTGATGCCCAACGATGTCTCCTCGTGCTCCGGTCACCGGCGGTCCGCCGCTTCCGAAGACGTAGACACCGCGCGACGCCCGGAGGAATCGGTGCGCGGGAAAACTCAGCTCGGCGCCGGTTCCGGGGCCCGTTCCGCCGGGCCGCCGGCCGTCCTGGCCAGGTGGTCCTGCAGCCGGGCGTGGCGGAACTGGTAGACCGCGCCCGCCTGGCGGAGGATCCCGCGGCGGTAGGCGTCCTCGAGGAACGCCGCCGTCGCCCACGGCAGCCGGCCGGTCAGCGGCAGCCACACCCGGCTCACCACCAGCCACTGGCCCCACGCGGTGAAGGCGAACACGTACGCCACCGCCCCGCCGGCACCGCCGATCACGCCGACGGCCAGGCCGCCCGAGAGCGTCCAGACCAGCGGCCCGACGACGTCCTGCAGGAGCTCGACCACGATCCGGCCGCCGGCCGCGATGGCCAGGGCCAGCAGCGGCCCGAACGCCAGCACCTGGCGCAGCACCGTCGTGCGGTTGGCGCGCAGCAGCGTCGCCGGGCTGACCGCCGAGCTGATGTCGAGCGGTGTCTCCAGCACGGCGACGAGCCCGAACGTCGCCCCGGCGGCGAGGCCGAACACGAGCCCGCTCACCAGCGTGTTGACCAGCGCCGTCTCCACCAGGACGCCGAGCTCGGGCGCGACGCCGGTCGCCGCGGCGCGGGAAAGGACGGTCACCGGGCCGTAGCCGAGCCCGACGACGAACCCGCCCAGCAGCCCGGCGCCGAACCGGCCGGCGTAGCGGCGCAGCAGGCCGCCCTCGGGCCGGCCCGTCCGCCCGCGCAGCCGCAGCTGCATCCGGGACGGCTCGAACACCAGCCCGCCGTAGACCACCATGATCCCGTGGACCAGGCCGAACGCCAGGCCGACCACCGTGCCGACGAGCAGGCCGTCCAGCAGCCCGGCGCCCAGCCCGGGCAGGAAACCCAGCGCGGCGACGTCCACGGGCACGAAGAAGAGCCAGTCGGCGACCGCGGTGGCGAGCATGGCCGAGAGCACGACGGCGACGATGCGCGACGACCGGCGCAGCGAACCGCCGAGGCGCCACCAGGCCAGGTCGTGCGTGCCGAGCCGGTCGAGGTGGCGGGCGAGGTAGCCGAGCCAGCGGCGGGCGCGCGCGGGCTCCCACCGCGGCCGGTCCCGGTACACCGTCGGCACGAAGCTGCCCAGCAGGTGGTCTTCGACGGCTTCGGCGGTCGGGAAGCGCTCGGTGTCCAGCAGGACGGCGGGGTCCTCCCCCGGCGCGTCGCTGTACACGGTCCGCGCGAGCACGACCATCAGCGGGGTGCTGAGGACGGCGGCGAGCGCCGGGCCGGCTTCGCCGAGGACGGGGTCCCACACCGTGCCGGGGCCGCCGGCCGGCGCCGGGCGGCGGGTCGTCCGGGGCAGGTAGCCGAGCACGTCGGCCGGGGTGAGGTCGGTCAGCTCGACGCCGGCGGCCGCGGTCAGCACGTCGGTCGCCGCGACCGCCGCGGCGTACTCGGCCGGGCGGCTGGTCAGCACCAGCGGCAGGGTGGTGCCGTTCAGCGCCTCCAGCGCGGCGCGGTGCAGGCCGTCGGCGATCTCGTCGAAGCCGTCGAGCACGGGCAGGACGTACCCCGCTTCGACCAGCGCGGCGGCGAGCGTCGACCCGCCGGGTGCGGCCGCCGCCAGCCCCGGGTAGTCGCGCAGCAGGCCCTCGATCAGCCAGTCCCGCAACGCCGTCGTCCCCGGATCCCACGACCCGAGGCCGAAGAGCACCGGCACCGGGTCGCCCGCCGCGCGCCCGCGCACCTGGTCCAGGACGAACCGCAGGGTCAGGACGGTCTTGCCGGACCCGGCGCGGCCGAGCACCACCAGCCGGCCGGACGGGATCCGGCGGTAGGTCGCCGCGATCTCCCCCAGTTCGCCCGACAGGTCCAGCGGGTCCGCCGTGGCACCGGCCGGGACGCGGCGGACGTTGGCCCAGTGGTCGGTCAGCCGGGACGGCAGCGGCCGCCACCGCACCGGCAGCGGGAACGGGTCGTGGATCCGGCGCTGCTCCTCCTCCCGCTGCCACCGCCCGGCGACGGCGTGGGCGAGCCGCTCGGCCGCGTCGGCCAGCTCGCCGCGGGGCACCGGCCGCGTCACGGCTTCGGGCGGGACTTCGGGGACGTCGTCGGGCTCCGGGGTGCCGCCGGCCGCCACGGCCAGCAGCCGCCGCCGGTCCTCCGGGGCGAGACCCAGCGCGTCGGCGAGCAGCTTCACGGTGCCGAGCCGGGGGTCGGTGCCCTCGTCACGCTCGAGGCGTCCGATGGTCCGCACCGCGACCCCGGACCGCTCCGCGAGCTCGTCCTGCGTCAAACCCGCCTGCCGCCGCAGTTCCCGCAACAGCGCCCCGAACCCGCTCGTCACTTCCGCGCATCCCCCCAGCAGCGGCGTTTCGTCCCCGACGACCCTAGCGTGCCGATCGGCCATATTCGGCCGGTCCGCGTCCTGGTGCCCTGACCTGCGCGAACCGCAAGCTCACGGCGGAACAGGACACGAAAAGAGGGGATCCGCCATGGAGAGTCACCTACTGCGGACAGCGGCCCTGGTGGCCGGCTTCGCCGCCGTCTCGGCCTTCGCCGCACCGGTGGCGGCCGCCGAAACCGGGCTGCCGCACTTCGCCGACGGCTTCGGGCTGACCGTCACCGAACAACCCACCCGGGTCGACGGCCACCCCCGGACGTTCACCTTCGCCGTGCGCTCGGACCAGGTGCCGGCGCCGTCGGTGCTGCCGGGTCAGGTGCCCGGCCGGCACGTCGTCATGGTCACCTTGCCCGCGGGGTACGACGGCAGCACCCGCTACCCGGTGCTGTACGCCCTGCACGGCAACGCCGACCTGCCCAACACGCAGCGGAACCTGGACATCGCCGAGTCGGCGACGCGCTCGGCGCCGCTGATCACCGTGCAGCCCAACGGCGGCCGCAGCTGGTACTCGAACTGGGTCAACCCCGGCGCGCTCGGCACGCAGAACTGGGAGAACTTCCACCTCGGGCAGCTGATCCCGCTGATCGACGCCACCCTGCGGACGATCCCGGCGCGGACCGGCCGCGCGATCGCCGGGCATTCGATGGGCGGCTTCGGCGCGGTGCACTACGCCGAGCACCGGCCCGACCTGTTCGGCTACGTCGGCAGCTTCTCCGGCGGTCTCGACCTGCAGAACTCCGAACAGCGGGCGGCGGTCGCCGAGACCGCGCTGGACCCGGCGTCCGGCACGCCGACGACGTCGGTGGACGCGATCTTCGGGCCGCCGGTCTGGCCGTTCGACGGCATCTGGAACGCGCAGAGCCCGGCCCAGCACGTGTCGTCGCTGCGCGGCATGGGCGTGGCCCTCTACACCGGCAACGGCGGCGACCTGACCGTCGACCCGCTGCAGGCGGTCGTGGAGAACCGGGCGCGGGAGACGAACCTGGTGACCGCGGCCAACCTGACCGCCGAGGGCATCCCGTTCACCTTCGCCGACTACGGCGACGGCAGCGCGTGGGCGCCGGGCTGCACCGGCAAGCACAACCAGCAGCCGTGCCTGCAGGCCGACCTGGACCACTTCGTCGGCCTGCTCATGCAGGCGCTGCAGCACCCCTGATCTTCCGGGCCGGGCGGGGACGGGGGCCGCCCGGCCCGGATCCCGTTCGTGGAAGGAGAGCCGATGGCCGCGAACTACCGGTACTGGTGCGGCGAATGCTCGTACCGGACGCCCTGGCAGACCGAGTCGCAAGGCGCCGCGACGCAAGCCCGCCACTACGCCCAGCGGCACGCGCGGAGGGTGCCCGGCGGCCGCGTGGAGGTCCGCGCGAAACGCACCGAAGGCGGCGGGTGCGTGTGGCTCGTCGCGGCGCTGTTCCTGGTGCTGCTGCTCGCGTCGACGTGCCGCCAGGAGGCCCGCAGCGCGCCCGCGCCGTGCGCCGCTCATCCCGCGCCGCTGTCCGGCGTGGCCGCCGGTGCCTGGACGTGCCCGACGAGTTCCGGCGGCTCGGGCACCCGGAAGCCGACCACGTAGCTCGCCGGATCCTCGAGCGAGTCGGACCTCGTCGACCGGCGGCTGCGGCGACGGTCACGGCGCCACCTCCACCTCCATTCCCATGATCCGCGTGGTCCGCCGCCGCCGGAGCCAGCCGCGGGTGCCGGCGGCGTCCGGGACCTCCGCCAGGAACGCCTTGCGCTGCGCCGACGTCGCCGAGCGCCAGCGCATCGCCAGCACCGGGCGGACCGGCGCGATGTACGCCTGGACCCGTTCGTGCGCGCCGGCCAGCCGGGTCTCGTACTCGCGGTCCGGGCGGTAGGCCAGTTCCAGGTCGATCAGCGGCGCGGTGCCGCCCGCGTGGTGGTGGCAGCGCGCCAGCATCCGGGCGAGCTCGTCCATCGCGCCGCGCACGCGGCAGGGCATCTGGTCCTGCCAGCGGCCGAGGCGCGGGACCGACGCCGGGGCGGCGGTCACCTCGTCGGCGAGCACGACCAGGGCCCGGATCGCCGAGCCGGCCAGCTCGACGCGGATGCGCCGCCCGCCGGCGTCGACGAAGAAGCGCGGCACCCGGCCGGCCACGACGGTGCCCGACCGCCGCCGCACCCACTCCTCGACGGCGTCGGGCGACGGGCAGGACGACACGAACGTGAACGCCAGCTCTTCACCGGCGAGGTTCATCGTCACGGGGAACAGGGAACCGATGTCGTGCACGAACGCCGAGCCGATCACGAGTGCGGCGCGAGAGCCGCCTCCGGTCATCCCCGGCTACACCTGCAGATCCGCTTCGATGCGTTTGAGGTAGTGCCGGGCCAGCGCCAGGTTCGCCCGGTCGCGGTCCAGCACCAGGTACAGGAACAGCGAATTCCGCGTGCTCACCGAATTCAGCAGCCGGATCAGGTGGTACTGGCGGTGCAACGTGATCAGGATGTCCTCGATGGAATCGTTGAGCGCCAGCGAGGACATGACCCGCAGTTTCGACCGGACGACCTCGGTGTTCCCGGCCGCGGCGACCTCCAGGTCGAGCCAGTCGCCGCCGCCGCTGGTGCCGAGCGACATACCGCTTTCGTAGTCGACCAGCGCGACGCCGACGGCGCCGCTGATGGACATGGCTTCCTTGAGTGCCGTGTCGATGTTCATCATCGTGCTGCATCCTTTCCGTGAACGGGTGGCCGGCGTGCTACGCGGCCAGGATCGAGCCGATCCGCTCGATGACGGGCCGGGATTCGAACAGCAGGCGCCCGACGTTGAGACCCTTGTCCCCCAGCACGACCATCAGCGCGAGCCGCCCGATGGCGTAGACGGCCATGTAGCCTTCGCTGGCGAAAACGACGGTCTGGTTCAGCGTCCCCTTGCCGGTGATTTCGGCCGCCTGCCGCGCGATCCCGAGATCGGCCGCGGCGAGCGCGGAGATCTTCGCCGGATCGATGTCATCGGCGGCATCGGCAATGATCGGAATGCCGTCGACGGCGGCCAGCACTGTATCGGTCACCCCGGCGACGGTTTCCCGCAGGTTCCGCAGCTCGCCGGCGAGTGCTTCGAAATCCAAGACTTTTTCTCTCTCCTCCGAAATCGCGGAAGGCGAGCGGCGAAATAATCAACCATTCGGGTTGCGCTCCACGGCACGACCTTACCGTCACCATTACTTCCCGCCAATAATCCCCACAACCGGATTCGAATACCACTCGATCGAGTGAAACAGATTTCGCACCGTAACAGAAATGCGTGACCATGTTCATTGATCACCGAACCACGGAATTCGATGTTCGGCGTTTCCGGGCAACCGCGGGAAAGGCCACGACACGAGCCTTCGACACCCGGCCCGCAGGCGAGCGGCCCACCGCGAACGGGAGCAGCGCCGGAAGCGGCCCCCGGCCGCACACGCAGAGCAACGGAACACCAACCCCGGCAGTCGCCTGTTCGGCGGCTTGCGCGCCGGGAGCAGCGGGGGCCACATCGCTCGCCACGCTCCCGGCTCAGCTAGGCCACGGCCGGCGCAGGCCGGCCGAGCACACCACCCGACGCGAGCACCAGCCGCACGCACGAACCACGCACCCCACGCACGAGCCAAGCCCCCCCGGCCACACCCCCCCTGCCGACCCGATACGCAGCCGCATCAGCGGCCGGCACGCCGGGTCAAGGCACGCTTTCCCGCCTTGACGCGGCGTGCCGGCCGTTGAACAATCCGGCGTCCGGGTCGGTGAAACCCACTACCCGAGCCCGACCAGCCACCCCCCGATCAATCACCTGAACACTGCACCACCCGACAGGCACCCGACCACCAAGCAAAGCCTCCCGCCACCGCTCAACCCGCCGAACATGCCGGGCAAAGGACCGCGCCCGAACCACCCGCCCCCGCCCCACCTGCCCGGCCAGCGCCACGTCCGCAGGAACATCGAGAAACAGCAACCGCACCGACCGCCCACTGACCAAGCCAACGAGAGCAAGCAGCAGCCGAGTCGAAGCCCGGGTCGACGGCTCATGAACCACAACCGGCCCCGCCACCCCGACAGCGAACCCGACGATCCGCGCCCGATGCCAGGCATGCACGACCGGCCGGTACCAGCGATACGGCACCGAAGGCACCAAACCCCGCAGCCGCTCACGAACCTGGTCGGAATCGAGCACCGGCAGCCCGGCAACCGCATGCCGGAGCATGGTCGTCTTACCGGCCCCGGGCAACCCGGCCACGACAAGCAGATCCCGCGGGCCAAGCTCGATGACAGTAGGCGCGCTCATATCCCCCGAACGCGCCGCCAAAGGTAATGGTTCCTTTACCTTGATCTCACGGAACGTGACCGAAGCCCGCAGACGACCACCCGTGCACCGAACACCACCCGCCCGGACGCACCGTGGTCACACCCCGTACCGCACGTCACCCAAGAGCCTGAAAACCCCTGTCCCCCAAGGCATCCGGCGTCGGAAACCACTTCGGGTGAAGATCACCCCGTCCCCTTCCCCGCGCCCGGGAAATCCTTATCTTCAGGAGGTGACGCTCAGCCAGAACAGGGGAAACTCGTCATGACCCAGTCGCTGGAACTCCCGGTTCAGGAATTCTGTCTCGATTGGACGCTCACGGGCGGCGAAGGCGCGCGGGTCGCCGTCGCCCTCTCGGGCCAGGTGTCCCTTCTGGACAACAACCGGTTCTACAAGATCGACGGCGTCGTCTACGTCACCGAGGGTGACGCGGACATCCGTGCGGTCGGCAACCCGCGCATCTCGGTGCGCCGCAACGGCGTCGAGCAGAGCGGGCGGCAGTGGGGCTGGGAGATGTGCTCGGCGCGCAAGACCCTCGGCGCGCTGAACACGATGGAGGGCTACTTCGTCCGCACCGGCTACTGGGCGCCCGCCGACCGCGCGATCCAGCTGAGCCTGTGCGCCGAGCACGGGTGGAACCGGCGCAAGAGCTACAGCCCGCACGTCACCGTCCGGATGGTCGACTGACCACAGTGGACGCCCGTCGCCGCGCCGCGGCGACGACCAGCCCGGCCGCGACGGCGCCCGCCACCGCACACCCGGCCCCGAACCCGGGCGACGGCTCGTGCACCCGCAGCACGGACACGCACAGCCACACGGCGGCGCCGAACAGGACGCCCAGCACCGGGCCGCCGACGGCCGCGCCCCGCCAGCGGTGGCCGTTGCGGATCGTGCGCAGCCCCGACTCGAGATAGGCGAGGGCGAACAGCGCCAGGATGAGACTGCCCGCGCCCATGGCGCTGGCGAGCGGGTGCTGGCTGGTGAGCAGCGTGAAGGTCTGGGTGGACGAACCCGTGCGGACGTCGGCGGTGACGGCGCCCCCGACGATCCACCGCGCGATCCCGGGCAGGGTGAGCTGCGCGGTGAAGCCGTTGCCGGCGGGCTTGGCCTGGGTGACGGCCGACCCGAGCGGAATCCCGGCGGCGGACAGGTGGAGCTCGACCGGGCCGGGATTACCGGGCCCGGTCAGCAGCAACGGCTTGCTGAGATCGACCTCGACGGGCGTGGCCACGGAAGCACCACCGAGGTTCAGCGCGGCGGACGCCTCGTGCGGCAGCCGCGCGGGATTGAGCAGGGCGAGCACGACCAGGACGATCGCGGCGGCCGCAGCCGCCAGCCGCAGCCACACCACAACGGCTTGGGAAGCGTTCGCCGCGGAATCGTCCGCACCGCCGGGCCACCCGGAACCAGCCGCACCCGAACCGGCGCCGGCTGCGTCGGCACCGCGGCCGCCCTGCCCACCGGCCCATCCGGAACCAGCCACACCCGGACCGGCACCGGCCGCATCGGCACCCCGCCCGGAACTCGCCACACCAGGACCGGCACCGGCATCGCCGCCCGGCCACCCGGCGCCGCCCGATCCCCCGGGCCGCCCGACGCCGGCCGCATCGGCACCCAGCCCGGCCTGCCCCCCGACCCATCCGGCGCCAGCCGCATCAGCACCCAGCCCGGCGTGCCCGCCGGCCCAGCCCGCGTCCGCCACTTCCGCCGGTGTTCCGACCAGCGTGGCTCCCGGCCGGGCCACCGGCCGCGTCCGGGCCTCGCCCGGCGGTGCCGGCGCGGTCGCCGAATTCAGCCCCCCGATCACCCGCGGCGTCAGGTGCAGCACCGGCACCCCGGCTCGCTCCAGCCACCCCGGTCCGTACGCCACCGTCGCCGCCGCGGCCAGGTCCGCCGCGAACGACTCCGCCTCGCGGTAGCGCGCGTCCAGTTCGCGGGCCAGGCTGCGCATCACCACCCCCGCGATCGGCGTCGGCACGCCCGCGATCGGGCGGGGGTCGGTGAACATGTGCTGGCGCATCATGCTGATCGCGCCGCGGGTGTTGTCGAACGGCAGCCGGCCCGACAGCAGCTCGTACAGCACCGTGCCCGCCGCGTACACGTCCGCCGCCGGGCTCAGGGCGTTGCCCATCGCCTGCTCCGGGGCGATGTACGCGGGCGTGCCCAGGATCTCGCCGCCGTGCGTCACCAGGGTCGCGCCCTCGCTGATCACCCTGGCGATGCCGAAGTCGGCCACCTTCACCACGCCCTGCGTGCTGAACAGCAGGTTCCGCGGCTTGACGTCGAGGTGCAGCACCCCCGCCCGGTGCGCCGCGTGCAGCCCGGCCAGCATCGCCAGCCCGATCGCGCACGCCTGCTCGCCGCTGACGCCGCCGCCGTGGAAGCGGCTGTGCACCGTGCCGCCGTCCAGGCGTTCCATCACCAGCAGGTGCTCGCGGCCGGTGCGGACGTAGTCGTACACCGGGACGATGTGCGGGTGGTCCAGGCTGGCCAGCACCCGCGCTTCGCGGTCGAAGAGCTCGCTGCTCGCCGCGTGGTTGAGCACGTCCCACGGCAGCTGCTTGATCGCGACGCTGCGCCCCAGCGTCCGGTGCACGCCGGCGAACACCACCCCCATGCCGCCTTCGCCGATCGACGCCCCGATCTCGTACTGCGGCAGGGCGGCGACCAGCTCGGCCGGTGCGCTCATCGGGTGAATTCCTGCGTGGACGGCAGCGGCAGCCGGACCGTCGTGTCACTCTCCGTCACTGCTGGCGGGGCCGGGTGCGGGGTCAGGTAGCCGAGCAGGAACGCGATCGCCGCCGCGCCCAGGACCACCGGGATCTCGACCGCCGGCTCGGGCGGCACCAGCCGCAGCACCGACAGGCTGATCACCGCGACCAGGCCGGTGCCGAACCCGGCGGGCAGGAACCGCAGGCCGCGGCGCCAGCGGTTGGGCGCCAGCCGGTGCCGGGCCAGCGCGAGCAGCGCGGTCAGCCAGGCCAGCACCGTCAGCACCAGCATCGCCAGGCCGAAGACGCCGTAGACCGACCAGAAGGAGCCGCGGACGTCGGCGACCGTCGCCGCCTCGCCGAGCGTGCCGCGCTGGGCGTCGAGCAGCTCGACCGACGACGGCAGCAGCCCGGTCGCCTGGCCGCTCAGGTCACCGAGGTCGAGCACGAACGTCCGCGACACCGACCCGCGGGGCGGCACCTCGAACGGCGCTGTCGTGTCGTAGGCGAAGAAGGTGAGGGCGAGCGCGACGCCCGAGAGCCGCACGCTGCGGACCTTCACCGGCGCGGTGCCGGTGTTGGTCGCCACGACCTGCAGCTCCACCTGGTTCGCCGGATCGATCGGGACCGTGGCGTCTTCGATCGGCCGCCGGTCGATCGACACCTGCAGCTGGAGCGAGCCGGACTCCGCCGAGGCGGGCGGCGCGCCCAGCAGCACCGCGCACAAACCCAACGCAACCCCCGCCGCGATGACACGTCCCATTGGGCATCCCCTACTTGCGTTATCCGACTGGTCCGGAATGCTACAGCGAGCACACACCGGGGAGGGACGTCCCAATGCGATTCGTGGTTCGGCTGTTTTTCGGCGCCGTGGCCGGAACGTTGCTTCTGCTCATGACCGCGGGCACGGCTGACGCACAGGTTCCGCCGTCGGTTGGTTTGAAACCGTCGACCGGACCGGCGGGCAGCTCGTTCACCATTTCCTGGAACGGTTTCCCGACCTGCCGGATCATCAATTTCTCCTGGGCGGGCAGCACTCTCGGTTCGAAGGTGGCCCCGGCGACCAGCGGGCAGTTCCCCACCGCCGTCCCGGCCGGCGCCAAGCCGGGCTCGTACACGGTCACCGCGACCTGCACGAGCCAGCCGGAGACCGCCAGCGGCACCTTCGTCGTCACCGGGACCACCCCGACCACCACGCCCCCGCCGCCGACCACCACTCCGCCGCCGGTGACGACGCAGCCGACCCGGCCACGCACCACCACGACCCCGCCCACTCCGACGACCACCACCCCGCCGGCCACCACGAGCGCGCCGCCGACCACAACCACCCCGGTCACGCCCGGCGTCCCCACGACCTCCAGCACTACGCCGAAGCCCGGTGAACTGGTGCTCGACCACCCGAGCATCAAGCCCGGCGAGACGCTCTCGGCGTCCGGGAAGGGCTGCCAGCCGGGCCGGATGGTGACGCTGACGTCGGACGGCGCCGAGGTCGGCTCCGCCATCACCGACGGCTCCGGCGCCTTCACCGCGCCGGTCGAGTTCACCCGCATCGAGGCGGGGCGGCACACCGTCGTCGCCGAGTGCGGGGTGCGCCTGACCGGCGCCGTCGACCAGGTGATCACCCGGTCGTCCGGCGCGCAGACCGGCACCCTGGTCGTCCTCGTCTTCTTCGTCCTCGCCGGCATCACGGTGATCCGCTTCCGCTGACCCCCGGTTGACATGCAGCCGCCCGGCTGCCTATCGTGAAAAGGCAGCCAAACGGCTGCATTTCTCCGGAGAGGCGCAATGGACGAGGTGTTCAAGGCGCTGGCCGACCCCAGCCGCCGCCGGCTGCTGGACCTGCTCAACGAGCGCAACGGCCAGACGCTGCGCGAGCTGTGCGCGGGGCTGACCATGGCCCGCCAGTCGGTCAGCAAGCACCTGGGGGTGCTCGAAGCCGCCGGATTGGTCACCACCACCTGGCGCGGCCGGGAAAAGCTGCACCACCTCGACGCCGCGCCGATCAACGCGATCGCCGAGCGCTGGATGACCCGCTACGACCGGCGGCGGGCCGGCGCGCTGGCCGACCTGAAACGAGCTTTGGAGTCCGCACCGATGAACGAATTCGCCTACACCACCTACATCAACACGACCCCGGAAAAGCTGTGGCAAGCGCTTACCGATCCGGCGTTCACCCGCCAGTACTGGGGCGTTTCCTTCGAAACCGACTGGAAGCCGGGCTCGCCGATGGCCTGGACCGAGAACGGCGCGAAAACGGAAGACCCCGGGCAGGTCGTCCTGGAATCGGACCCGTACCGCAAGCTGTCGTACACCTGGCACACCTTCACCGCGGACTGGGCGAACGGAAACGGAATCGACGCGGAAACGCTCGCCAAACTGCAACGGGAAAGCCGCACGAAAGTCACGTTCACCCTCGAACCGCAGGGCGAAATGGTGAAGCTGACCGTGCTGCACGACGGCTTCGACGACGACAGCACGACGCTGGCGATGTGCAGCCAGGGCTGGCCCGCGCTGCTGTCCAGCCTGAAGACGCTGCTCGAGACCGGTGTCCCGCTGCCGTGACCTGGCCAAATCGGTCGAACTTCTCGAACACGACAGATCTGGCACAGGGAAACGTCTGGATTCTCCCTCTTTTGCAGACAGCCGGCTGAAGTCCGGGTGAACTTCCCTCTTTCGATCGGATCCGATGCGGTTTTCCGGGCGATAGGCTCGCATAATCCGTGACCGATGATGGTCCGATCGAGTGACGGGAGAGTGCGCGTGCCGGGGTCAGTACGTGCTCGCTGGATCGTGGGCGCGGTGGTGCTGCTCGCCGCCGGCGCGGGCGCCGTCGTGGCGTTCCTGCCGGGCAGCGCGGCCGCCGGTGACCCCGAGATCGCGGTCTCGCGCTCGGCGTGCGGCACCGGCTGGGCGGACCCGAAGCCCGGGCCGCAGACGTTCCGGCTGCACAACACCGGGTCGGTGACCGCCGAGGTCGACCTGATCGACCCGGCGACCGGCGTGATCTACGGCGAGGTCGAGGGCCTCGGCCCGGCGACGACCCGGCCGCTGCAGGTCAACCTGGGCAACGGCAGCTACGCGTTCCGCTGCCTGCCCGAGGACGCCGCCGCGATCGTCGGCCCGGCCGTGCAGGTCACCGGCGGGGCCGAGCGGACCGGGCCGGGCGTCGCGCCGGTGACGCACGACGACCTGCTCGGCCCGCTCAAGGCGTACCAGCAGCACGTCACGACGGGCCTCGCCGAGCTGGTCGCGAACACCGGCGCGCTGAAGGACACGATCCACGGCGGCGACCGCGCGGCGAGCCAGGCGGCGTGGCTGACGGCCCACCTGACGTACGAGCGGCTCGGGGCGGCGTACGACGCGTTCGGCGACTCCGACGGCGCGCTCAACGGAACGGCCGACGGCCTCCCGGACGGCCCGGCGGACCCGGGATTCACCGGCTTCCACCGCCTGGAGCAGGGCCTTTGGCACGGCGAGGACCTGGGCGCGCTCGCCGCGGCCGCCGACCGGCTCGACACCGACGCCCACGCGCTGCAGACGTCCTTCGCCACCAGCCAGGTCGACGGGAACGACCTGGGCCTGCGCGCGCACGAGATCATGGAGAACACGCTGCAGTTCGAACTGACCGCCCGCACCGACTACGGCAGCGGCACGAACCTGGCCACGGCCCGCGCCAACCTCGACGGCACCCGCGCGGTGCTGGACGTGCTGCGCCCGCTGCTGGCACCGCGGTACCCCGGCTTGTCCAAGGTGGACAGCTGGCTGAACCGGACGCAGTCCGCTTTGGACGCGGCGCACCGCCCGGACGGCACGTGGACCCGGCCGGGCGAGCTCGGCCGTCCGGAGCGGCAGAAGCTGAACGCGGACGTGAGCGAGCTGACCGAACTCCTGGCCCCGATCGCGGCGATCGCCGAGCCGAGGAGGACCTCGTGACGAGCGCACCCCGCGAGCACGGGCACCCGCCGCGCCGCCACCAAGCCGAGAAGCACCGGGCCGCCTGCCCGAACCGGGCCGCCACCACCCAGCCGAGGAGGACCTCGTGACCGGCCTCCCCCGCCGTTCCTTCCTCCGCCGGGCCGCCATGGGCGCCGGGTTCACCGTGGCCGCCGGGGCCGGGCTGGGCGCTTCCGCCGCCGTCACCGACAGCACCTCTCCCGTTCCATTTTACGGCCGGAACCAGGCCGCCATCCTGCGCAAGCCGCCGACCCAGACCATCGTCGCCTCCTTCGACGCCGTGGCCGCGTCCAAGGCCGAACTGACCGAGCTCTTCCGCGCCATCACCGACCGGGCCCGGTTCCTCACCGGCGGCGGGGCCCCCGCCTCCCTCGGGATCACCGCGCCGCCGGCCGACTCCGGCGTGCTCGGGCCCGTCGTGCCCGGCGGGGACCTCGGCGTCATCCTCGGTGTCGGCGCCGGCCTGTTCGACGACCGGTACGGGCTCGCGAAACTCAAGCCCGCCAAGCTGAAGCCGATGACGACGTTCCCGAACGACGCCCTCGACCCCGCGCAGTGCCACGGCGACCTCAGCCTCGTGCTGTCCGCGAACTCCACCGACACCGTCCTGCACGCGCTGCGGGACATCGCCCGCGCCACGCGCGGTGGCATGCAGCTGCGCTGGAAGCTCAACGGCTTCAGCTCGCCGCCGCGACCCGAGGGCACCCCGCGGAACCTGATGGGGTTCAAGGACGGCACCGCGAACCCCACCGGCTCCGAAGTGGACAGTCTGGTGTGGACGCAGGGCGAGCCCGCGTGGGCCGCGGGCGGCAGCTACCAGGTCATCCGGCTGATCCGGATGCTGGTGGAGTTCTGGGACCGGGTCTCGCTGGCCGAGCAGGAGAACATGTTCGGCCGCCGCCGCGACACCGGCGCCCCGCTCGACGGCACCGCGGAGACCGACGTCCCCCGCTACGCCGACGACCCGATCGGCACCGTCATCCCGCTGACCAGCCACATCCGGAAGGCGAACCCGCGCACGCCGGAGACCGACGCCAGCCGGATCCTGCGCCGCGCGGTCAACTACGACCGCGGCGTCGACAGCAACGGCAACCTGGACATGGGCCTGCTGTTCGTCTGCTACCAGCAGGACCTCGAGCGCCAGTTCGAGGCGGTCCAGACGCGGCTGGCCGGCGAACCCCTGACCGACTACATCTCCCCGTTCGGCGGCGGCTACTTCTTCGCGCTGCCGGGTGTCACCGGCCCGGACGACCACTTCGGGCGCTCCCTGCTCGCTTGAGCGAACCCCACCACGAAAGGAATCCACAGTGGACACCAGAACCCGCCGGCGACGGCGTGGCCTGCTCGGCGCCGGGGCCCTCGCCTCGGTGGCCGTCCTGGCCGTCGCCACCGGCTCCGCGGCGAGCACCGCGGACGCCCAGCCGCTGCACCCCTTTCCCGCGCAGTGGATCCCGACGGCCACCCCGATCAAGCACGTCGTGGTGATCTTCGGCGAGAACATCTCGTTCGACCACTACTTCGGCACCTACCCGGACGCGGCCAACACCGACGGCACGCCGTTCACCGCCGCGCACGGCACCCCGAAGGTCAACGGCCTGGACCACAAGCTCCTGACCGCCAACCCGAACGCGTACAACCCGAAGCGGCTGACGCACGAGCAGGCGATGACCTGCGACCAGAACCACAACTACGGCGCCGAGCAGGCCGCGTTCGACGGCGGCAAGATGGACAAGTTCGTCGAGAAGACCGAGACGGACAAGTGCACCGGCCAGCCGATCCTGTTCGGCGAGCCCGGCCTGGTCATGGACTACTACGACGGCAACACCGTCACGGGCATGTGGAACTACGCCCAGCACTACGCGATGAGCGACAACTCGTTCAACACGGTCTTCGGCCCGTCGACGCCGGGTGCGCTCAACCTGATTTCGGGCCAGACGCACGGCGCCCAGGCCGTCGACCCGGTGACGCACAAGCCGGTCAGCGACGCCTACGCGGTGCAGTCGCCGGACGCGAACGGCGTCGGCACGGTGATCAACGACCCGGACCCGGCGTGGGACGACTGCTCGGACAAGAACCACACGAGCACGGACAACCTGGCCACGATGCAGGGCCGCAACGTCGGTGACCTGCTCAACCAGCGCCACGTGACGTGGGGCTGGTTCCAGGGCGGCTTCCGCCCGACCGGCGAGGCCAACGGGTACGCGGTCTGCGGCCAGAAGCACACGAACGTGGGCGGCAACGCGGTCGCCGACTACAGCCCGCACCACGAGCCGTTCCAGTACTACCCGTCGACGGCGAACCCGAAGCACCTGGCGCCGTCGTCGGTGCACGCGATCGGCCAGACCGACCGCGCGAACCACCAGTACGACATTTCGGACTTCGACGACGCGCTGCGGGCCGGCTCGATGCCCGCGGTCAGCTTCCTGAAGGCCCCGGAGTACCAGGACGGCCACGCGGGCTACTCGGACCCCCTGGACGAGCAGCAGTTCGTGGTCGACGAGATCAACAAGATCCAGCAGTCCCCCGACTGGCGCTCGACGGCGATCGTGCTGGCCTACGACGACTCGGACGGCTGGTACGACCACCAGAAGTCCCCGATCGTCAACGGCTCCCACGACGCCTCGCAGGACCAGGCGGTCTGCACGGCCAAGCCGACGTCGGTGGGCACGTACGCCGACCGCTGCGGCTACGGCCCGCGGCTGCCGCTGCTGGTGGTTTCGCCGTTCAGCAAGGTGAACCACGTCGACCACACGCTCACGGACCAGACGTCGATCCTGAAGTTCATCGAGGACAACTGGTTCGCCGGCCGGATCGGCGACTCGTCGTTCGACGCGCGCGCCGGATCGCTGAACGGGATGTTCGACTTCTGGTGGCCGAAGGCCCGGAAGGTCACGCTCGACCCGAAGACCGGAGCGGTGACCAAGTAGCAAGCGCCCTGCCGCAGCTGTCGTGAGTGGTAAGGCGAGTTTTTAAAAGCCGGTACAAAAACAACACCGGGGTGAGCGTTGGTCGGGGAACGGCTACAAGTCCCACGGAAAACACACCAACCAA
>NZ_JBFBBT010000029.1:44287-113266 GCF_040682815.1 Amycolatopsis sp. NPDC051102 | reverse complement strand
GGCTGCACTTCTACAATCACCATCGACCCCACAGCTCAACCGGCGGCAAGCCACCGGTCACCCGGCTGACCAACCTCCCCGGACATCACACCTAGACCGCCGCGCCGCGCGGTGCGGTCGCGGTGATCACCTTCACCGCACGGTCCACATCGGACTCCGTGAGGTCGGCCCGCGCCGTCAGGCGCAGCCGCGAGATCCCGTCCGGCACCGACGGCGGCCGGAAGCATCCGACGCGGATGCCCTGCTCCGCACACGCCGCCGCCCACGCGACGGCCGTCTCCGCGGACGGCGCCTGCACCGAAATCACGGCGGCGTCCGGCACGCTGGCCTTCAGCCCGGCCGCCTTCAACGACATCGCCAGGTTGCCCGCGTTCTCGACGACCTTCGCCGCCAGCCCCGGCTCCTCCTTCAGCGCGTGCAACGCCGCCAACGCGGCCGCGGCGCTCGCGGGCGCCAACGCGGTGTCGAAGATGAAGCTGCGCGCCGTGTCGATGAGGTGCTTGATCACCCGGCGCGGCCCCACGACCGCACCGCCCTGGGCGCCGAGGGACTTCGACAGCGTCAACGTCGTGACGACGTCGGGCGCGCCCGAGAGCCCGGCGGCGTGGACCGCGCCGCGGCCGCCTTCACCCAGGACGCCGAAGCCGTGCGCGTCGTCCACGAGCAGTGCCGCGCCGTGCGAACGGCAGATCCCGGCCAGCTCGTCCAGCGGCGCGAGGTCGCCGTCGACCGAGAACACCGAGTCCGTCACTACCAGCGCCCGCGGCTTGCGCCGGGTCGCCAGGGCGTGCTTGATCGCCGACGGCGTCGAGTGCGCGACCGCGGCCACGTCGGCGCGCGACAGCCGGCAGCCCTCGATCAGCGACGCGTGGATGTACTTGTCGGTGACGATCGCGGACTCGGACCCGGACAGCGCCGTCACCGCGCCGAGGTTCGCGGCGAAACCGGAGGAGAACACGAGCGCCGCCTGCGCGCCGCAGAACCGGGCGAGCTCCAGCTCCAGCTCGGTGTGCAGCTCGGTCGATCCGGTGACCAGCCGCGATCCGGTCGACCCGGCGCCCCAGCGCAGCGCGGCGGCCGCGGCGGCCCCGGCGACGCGCTTGTCGCGGGCCAGCCCGAGGTAGTCGTTGCCGGCCAGGTCCAGCTCGTCGGCCTGCGCGGGCCGCGGCCGCAGCTGCCGCACCAGCCCGGCGTTCGCCCGCTTCTCCGCCTCGGCGTCGAGCCAGTCGAAAACCTCGTCGGGCGGGAGCGTCGGCGGCGTAGTCACGTCCCGCAGTCTCCCACCCGGGCCTCGAAGCTCCCCCAAGCGGGCCCGGAAACGCCGGAAGCCCCGGACCGCGAGGTCCGGGGCTTCCGAAGGAAAGGATCAGCTGTCGTAGCCGCGACGCGGGCCACGGCTCGGGCGGCCGTAGCCACCGCCGTTGCCCGACCGGGGCTGACGGCTGCGGCCGCCGAAGCCGCCGGGACGGCCTTCGCGGTCGCCGCCGCGGTAACCACCACGGTCGCCGCCGCGCTCGCCACCACGGTCACGGTCGCCGCCGGTGTGGCTGCGCTCGCCGCCACGGCTGTAGCCGCCGCTGCGCTCGCCGCCACGGTTCGCGCCGCCGAAGCCGCGGTCGCCGCGGAAACCGCCACCGCCGCCGCGACGCGGGCTCTCGCGCCGCCGCTCGACGACCGGCTCGCCGCTGGGCTCCTTGGCGCCGGTGATGCGGGTCAGCTCGGCGTCGCCCGGGCGGACCGTGGTCGACTCCGCGCGCACGCCGGCGCGGTCGGTCAGCCGGCGGACCATCCGGCGCTGGTCGTGCGTGGCCACCGTGACGACGACACCGGACGCCCCGGCGCGCGCCGTGCGGCCCGCGCGGTGCAGGTAGTCCTTGTGGTCGGCCGCCGGGTCGACGTGCAGCACCAGCGAGATGTCGTCGACGTGGATGCCGCGCGCGGCGACGTCCGTGGCGACCAGCACCGGGGTGTGGCCTTCCTTGAAGTCGGCCAGGACGCGGTTGCGCTGCCCCTGCGTCTTGCCGCCGTGCAGCGCCGCCGCGTTCACGCCCTGCTCGCGCAGCCGCTCGGCGAGGCGGTCGACGTGGTGCTTGGTGCGCACGAACATGATCGTGCGGCCGTCGCGGGCGCCGATCTGCGTGATGACGTCCTGCTTGTCCTGGTGCGAGACCTGGAGCACGTGGTGGTCCATGGTCGTCACGCTCGCGGTCGACGGCGCGACCGAGTGCGTGACCGGGTCGGTCAGGTACTGCCGGACCAGGCGGTTGACGTCACCGTCGAGGGTCGCCGAGAACAGCAGCCGCTGGCCACCCGGCGGGGTGAGGTCCATGATCTCGCGGACCTGCGGCATGAAGCCCATGTCCGCCATCTGGTCGGCCTCGTCGAGGGCGATGAAGTTGCAGTCGCCCAGGTGCGCGGTGCCCTGCCGGACGTGGTCCGACAGCCGGCCGGGGGTGGCGATCAGCAGGTCGACACCGCGGGAGAGCGCGTCCGCCTGGCGGGCGAAGGCCATGCCGCCGACGGCCGTGCGGCACCACAGGCCGAGCGACTTGGCCAGCGGGGTCAGCGAGTCGGCGACCTGCATGGCCAGCTCGCGGGTCGGGACCAGGATCAGCGCGCGGGGGCGCTTCGGGCGGGCCTTGCCGCCGTCGAGCCGGGCCAGCATGGCCAGGCCGAAGGCGAGGGTCTTGCCGGAGCCGGTCTGGGCGCGGCCCAGCACGTCGCGGCCGGCCAGCGCGTCCGGGATGGTCGCGGACTGGATCGGGAAGGGGCTGTTGATGCCCGCGTCGGCCAGCGCGCGCAGCAGCGGCTCCGGCAGGCCCAGCTGGGCGAAGGTCTTGGTGGCCACAAGCTCGACCGCGTCGTCGCGCAGCATGTCCCCACCGGCCGGGCGGGTGCGCGGCTTGCGGTCGGGACGGTCCGCGTGCGCGGACGTCGAGGAAGGGCCGGAGTTGAACGTGACGGTCACAAATGCCTCTCGGACGTGGTTCGTCGCAAGGGAGGCCCGGGCAGCCCGCGCGCAGGCAGGGCAAGATGGTGTGCGATGGGCGTTCACAGGGACGGACCCGGCACACCGTGTCATCGCTTGCCGACACTGCGCGCCGCTTGGGTTACGGATCACCGCGAGCCATTCGGTGGCTCTGGAGGCGACGGACACCAACTCATCCACGCCGCCGGTTGCGGTCTGTACTCACTGTACCCGAACCGGAGCCAGTCCTACTCATCGAGGTCACCCGTTGTGGGCGGCGTCGCAGCCGTGTTCCGCACCACAGCCGCGACGCCGCCGCGGAATCACCCGATTCCGGCCGCGGAAACGAGCTCGGCCAGCAGTTCTTCCGTTCGGGTGACATCCTCGCCGAGCCCGCGGCCGTGGAACCAGCCGGCCAGGTTGCGCACGTCCCTGGCCAGGAACTCGCCGCCGCCGGGGTTGGCGACGACGTCGACGACCTGGGGCAGGTCGATCACCACCAGCCGGCCCCGGTGCACCAGCAGGTTGTACGCCGAGAGGTCGCCGTGCGCGAGCCCCTCCGAGGCGAGCAGGTCGAGCGCCGCGGTGGCCTGGAACCACAGGTCCCGCAGCTCGTCCGGGTCCGGGCGGACCTGGGCCAGCCGCGGCGCGGCGGTGCCGTCGTCCTCGCCGAGGAACTCGAGCAGCAGTTCCGTTCCGTTGCGCTGAACGGGGTAGGGCACCGGCGCCCCGAGCGTCCACAGGCGACTCAGCGCGGCGAACTCCGCGACCGCCCATTGCTCGGCGATGAGGTTGCGGCCGAACGCGCTGCGCTGCGCCATCGCCCGGTTTTCGCGGGACCGGCGCATCCGCCGCCCTTCGAGGTAGCCCGCGTCGCGGTGGAACAGCTTGTGTTCGTCGCTGCGGTACCGCTTCGCGGCGAGCAGCGTGCCCGGGGTGCCGGGCAGGCCCCGCCGCAGCAGGTGGACGTCGGCTTCCTTGCCGGTCTTGAGGACGCCGAGGTCGGTGTCGACGGCGGCGAGCTCGGTGACGACCCAGTCCGGCCGGGGGAGCGGGCCGTGTTCGGCGTCGTCCCAGGTGGACCAGCGGTCGGCGCCTTCGGGCAGTTGACGTTCGGTGTAGGCGTCGTCGCGGAGCTTCGCGAGCCGGACGCGTTCGCCTTCGGTCAGCCGGCCGCGGCGCGTGGGTTCGGGTTCGTCGAACCGCCCGTTGCGGCGCGAACGCGCCTGGCGTCGGGTGGGCTGGTCGTCGAACAGGTCGAAGTCTTCGAAGTCGTGCTGGCGCACTGGTGGGGTTCTCCTCGATCGGGGGTGCCCCACCGGGCGCGTGGTCAGCCTCGGGGGGCGGGTGGGTGAGGGCGCGAAAAGGCCCGGACAGTCATCACGTCAGGCACCTCCTCGTTCTCACGCACCGGCTTCCCGCCGGGTGCGCCCAGGATGCCGGAGCGGTCCGCGGCGGTGCAACCGGATTTCGCGGTGCGCCGCGAAAGGAGTATTTGTGACGTTTCCTTGAATTCGGCCCCGCGGCGTGGTCACGATGAACGGGCAGGCAGACCGGAGGAGGGGCGGATGCAGACCTACGACGTGGTGATCGTCGGAGGCGGGCACAACGGCCTGGTCGCGGCCGCGTACCTGGCGCGGTCGGGCCGGTCGGTGCTCGTGCTCGAACGACGGGGGGAGACCGGTGGCGCCGCCGTCTCGTCCCGCCCGTTCGAGGGCGTGGACGTCCGGCTTTCGCGTTACTCGTACCTGGTCAGCCTGCTGCCGAAGAAGATCGTGGCCGACCTCGGCCTCGACGTGGAGCTGCGACGGCGCCGGACGTCGTCCTACACCCCGTCGGGCGGCACCGGTCTTCTTGTCGACAACGACGACGCCGTCCGGACGGCGTCGTCGTTCCGGGCGGTCACCGGGTCCACATCGGACTTCTCGGCGTGGCAGCGGTTCTACGAGCTGACCGGGCGCGTCGCCGGGCGCGCGTTCGGGACGCTCACCGAACCACTGCTGTCCGAAGTGGACTTCCGCGAACGCGTCGGCGACACCGAGGCGTGGTCCTTGCTGTTCGAACGGCCGATCGGCGAAGCGCTCACGTCGTGGTTCGGCCACGACACGGTGCGCGGCGTGGTGCTCACCGACGCCCTGATCGGCACGTTCGCCCCGGCGGACGGCGAGGACCTGCGGCAGAACCGGTGCCTGCTCTACCACGTGATCGGCAACGGCACCGGCGACTGGGACGTCCCGGTCGGCGGCATGGGCGCGGTCACCGGTTCGCTCGCCGCGGCGGCGGCCGCGGCGGGCGCGCGCCTGGTCACCGGCGCGGAGGTGCTCTCGGTCGACCCGGACGGCGAGGTGCGCTACCGCCGTGGCGACGCCGAGCACGTCGTCCACGGCGGCCACCTCCTGGCCAATGTCGCGCCGTCCACGCTGGCGCGGCTGCTCGGCGAGGCCTCGCCGAGCGCGCCGGAAGGGGCGCAGCTCAAGGTGAACATGGTGCTGACGCGGCTGCCGAGGCTGCGTGACCCGGACGTCGGTCCGGCCGAGGCGTTCGGGGGCACCTTCCACGTCAACGAAACCTTCACGCAACTGGAGGCGGCGTACCGCGAGGCGGCGGCGGGACGGATCCCCACGCTGCCGCCGTGCGAGATCTACTGCCACTCGTTGACGGATCCGTCGATCCTCGGCCCGGCCGAACGCGCGGCCGGCACGCACACGCTCACCCTGTTCGGCCTGCACATGCCGGCGCGCCTGTTCGAGGGGCGCAACGAAGAGGCGCGCGAAGCGGCGTTGCGCGCGACGCTGGCTTCGCTGAACAGCGTGCTCGCCGAGCCGATCGAGGACTGCCTGCTGTCCGGGCCGGACGGAAAACCCTGTGTGGAAGCCAAAACCCCGCTGGACCTGGAAGCCGAGCTGGGTCTGCCGGCGGGGCACATCTTCCACCGGGACCTCTCCTGGCCCTTCGCGGCGGATCCGGCGCAGGCCGGCCGCTGGGGCGTGGAGACAGCGCACGAGCGCATCCTGCTCTGTGGCGCGGGAGCTGCGAGAGGAGGTGGTGTCAGCGGCATCCCCGGCCACAACGCGGCGATGGCGGTGCTCGGCGCGGGGTGATCCGGGTCAGGCGTCGTGTTCGGTGCACAGACACGCGACGCCCGGCTCGATCCACTCCCGGCCGGCCCAGTCCGGGTGGCGTTCGACGAGCAGCGAACGGACCTCGGCGATGATCTCGTCCACGCCCATCGCCGAGTCCCGCCGGCGCCAGGTCTCGTCCCGCAGTTCCCGCAGGTAGGCACGGACGTCGGTGAGCACCGCCCCGCCACCGACCTCTCCGTGCCCGGGGACGACCACCCGGTGCCCGGCGGCGGCCAGCCGGTCGAGGACCGCCAGCCAGCCGACACCCGAGACGTCGGTGTCGTGCGGCGGGAACCACGGGAAGATCGCGAACTGCCCGGTCTCGGCCAGGTCGCCGGTGAACAGGACGCCGGCGTCCGGGACCTCGACGACCTGGTCGCCCTTCGTGTGGCCCTGGCCGGTGGGGCGCAGCCGGACGGTCCGGCCGCCGAGGTCGAGGTCGTACCCGCCGTCGTAGACGACGTCCGGAACCGGCAGCCGCACGCCGTCGAGGCGGCGGGCGATCACCTCGCCGAGGCTCCGGAACATCTCCAGGTAGCCCGGGCCCTTGGTGTCCAGGTCCTCGGCCTGGCCGCGGTTGACCAGGTACGTGGCTTCACCGGCGAACACCTGCGCGCCGAACGCGTGCTCGGGGTGGAAGTGCGTCGTGGTCAGGTACAGGCGGCGGCCCTTCGCGGCTTCGCGGGCGAAGGCCAGCACCTGCTCCGCGTTGGCGGTGCCGATGCCGGTGTCGACGACGAGGACGGCTTCGGTGCCGCCCACGACGCCGATGTTGGGCACCAGGTCGACGTGGTCGTTCGGGATCACCAGCACGTCGGGGGCGATCTCCCGGGCGCCGGTGACGCGCACGGCGGGGTCGGTCAGTTCGGTCATGCCCCGATTCCACCGCCGGCGGGCGGTGGTCGTCCAAGACCGGTTCGGTGGTGCCGATACCGGGCGCATATCGTCGCCGGTCATGGAGCTGCGCACGTTGCGGTACTTCGTCGCGGTCGCCGAGGAACTCCACTTCGGCCGGGCGGCCGCGCGGCTGCACATGAGCCAGCCGCCGCTGAGCCGGGCGATCAAGCAGCTGGAGGCCGACGTCGGTGCCGCGCTGCTGGTGCGCTCCGCGGCGGGGGTCACGCTCACCCCGGCGGGTGCGGCGCTGCTGGCCGAGGCGCGGGTGCTGCTGGACCAGGCCGACCGGGCCCGGGTGCGCGTGGCGACGGCGGCGGGCACGCCCACGCTCACCGTCGGCCTCCTCGGCGACGGCGCCGACCCGGGTGCGGCCCGGCTGGCCGACGCCTACCGGCGGCAGCACCCGGAGGTCGAGGTGCGCGTGCGCGACACGGACCTGACCGACCCGACGTGCGGGCTGCGCGCCGGGCTGGTCGACGTCGCGCTGACCCGCGGGCCGTTCGACGAGACCGGCCTGACGGTGCACCGGCTGCGGGCCGACCCGGTGGGTGCGGTCCTGCGTGCCGACGACCCGCTGGCCGGCCGCGACCACCTGGAACTGGCCGACCTGGCCGGACGGCGCTGGTTCCGGTTCCCCGACGGCACCGACGCGCGCTGGCAGGAGTACTGGCACGGCGGCGAACCCCGGGAAGGGCCGGTGGTGCGCGCGGTCCAGGAGTGCCTGCAAGCCGTGCTGTGGAACGGAACCGTCGGGCTGATGCCGCTCGGGCACCACCCACCGGGCGAGCTGGTCGTGGTGCCGTTGTCCGGGATGGCGCCGAATCCGGTCGTGGTCGCGTGGCGGGACGGCGACGCCAACCCGCTGATCGGCTCGTTCGCCCGGATCGCGACGGCCGCCTACCGCGACTGAACGGCGCCCGGAGAGTCGCGACCGCGGATCCATGGAAAAACGAACGTTCATTCACTATACTGGCGGCATGCGCACCGCCAGCCGGACCGCCGAGCACGTCGCCCTGTTCCGCGCCCTCGAAACCCGGCGCCGCGACCGGCTCTTCGCCGACGACCTCGCCATCCGGTTCCTGCCGGCCCGCTACCGCTGGCTCGTGCGGTCCGCGGCCGTCCCGCCGCTCGGTCACGGCATCGCGCGGGCCATCGACCACCGTTATCCGGGGGGCCCGCGCACGTCCGCCGTCGCCCGCACCCGGCTGATCGACGACCTGCTCGCCGAGGCCGAGCCGGAACAGGTCCTGCTGCTGGGCGCCGGCTACGACAGCCGCGCCCACCGCATTCCCGGCATGCCGGCCACTTACGAGGTGGACCACCCCCTGACCCAGCAGGCCAAGCGGAAGCGCATCGCCGACCGGCCGCACGTCCGCTACGTACCCGTCGACCTCGCCGCCGACCGGCTCCTGAGGGCCCTCGCCGGGTTTCCGGCCAAGCGCACGGCCGTCGTCTGGGAGGGTGTCACCAACTACCTCACCGAAGAGGCCATCGACACGACCCTCCGCGACCTCGTCACGATCACCGCGCCGGGCAGCACGATCATCTTCACCTACGTCGACCGGGCGGCGCTCGACGCCGACACACCCTGGCACCGGGCGGTGGCGAAGGTGGGCGAGCCGTGGACGTTCGGCTTCCGGCCCGCTGAAGTCCCCGGCTACCTGGCCGAACGCGGGCTGGACCTGAAGGGTGACCTGTCGGCGGAGGAAGCGGCCGCCCGCTACGGCCGGCACGAGCCCGCTGCCGGGTTCTACCGGATCGCGTGGGCGGTGGTCCGGTAGATGCCCAGGGTCAGTGAGGAGCACCTGGCGAGCCGCCGCCGTGAGATCCTCGAAGCCGCGGCCGCCTGCTTCGCCCGCAACGGGTTCCACCGCACGTCGATGCAGGACATCGTCAAGGAGTCCGGCCTGTCCGCCGGGCTGATCTACCGGTACTTCGCCGGCAAGGACGACATGATCCTGGCGATCGTCGGCGAGTGGCACACGACCCGGACCGCCGGCCTGGGAAGCGCAGCGGATCCGTTCGCCGCCTACCTCGGCCTCTTGCGGGACATCGCAGGCCCTGACGCGGCGCAGCGGCGGAACCTGGGCCTGCAGGCGTGGGCCGAAACCGTCCGCGAGCCCCGGATCCGCGCCCTCGCCCGCCAAGGCGTCGACGACCAGCGGGAGGCGTTCGCGGATATCGCGCCGGATGCTGTGATCCGCGTGCTCGTGGCCATCTACCAGGGATTGCTGCTGCAGGCTTCGTGGGACGACGACCTGGACGCCGAGGCGTTCGTCGCCGCGGTCCGCGAGTTCGTGCGGCCCGTTCGTGACGGCTAGACCACCGGCGGGCGGCGGACGTCGTAGAGGTCCCAGTCCAGCTGCCAGAACGCGTCGATGCCGTGCTCGCGGATGTACTTCCGCTCGGTGTCGTGCACCGGGTAGCAGCCGGCGATGCTGACCGGCGCCCCGCCGATGTCGATCAGCGTGTACTGGTGCGCGTCGAGGCCGGCGGGCGCCGAGACCGCGAACGCCGTCATCGCCGACTCCGGGGCGATCGGCTGCCCGAAGTCGATCGTGTCGCCGTAGACGAACGGGCAGGTGCCGCGCAGCTGCTCGGCGAGGTAGCCGATGGCCAGCGCCCAGACCGGGTCGTCGGACCGGACGCTGATCCACAGCTCCGGCTTCACGCCGTGCCACTCGGGGTGGTCGGCCAGGGAGAGGCCGTAGGTCGCGCCGGTCAGGTAGCGCGGCTCGGGTTCGTCGGCGTAGACGAACGCGATGACGTCGTCGAGCCCGGCCCGGGTCGACGGGATGGGTTGCAGCCGGGGCTGCGAGGACCCGGTCAGGGTGTCGAGATGGGCGACATACCGCTCGGCACGGCTCGGCATGGCGCGCAGCATACGACCGGCCGGGCCCGGACGCGGCCAATCCCGTTGGCCCGGGCGCGGCAAGATCGGGCAGGGTGGGGAGTATGCGAGTGCTCGTGATCGGCAGCGGAATCGGCGGCGCGGCGACGGCCTGGCACCTCGCGGGCCGCGGCGCGGAAGTGGTCGTGGCGGACGCGGCGCGGCCCGGGACGGCGACCGAGGCCGGCGCCGGGATCGTCAGCCCGTGGACTTCGCGCTGGGACGACGCGCTGTACCCGCTGGCGGCGGCCGCCGGCCGGTACTACCGGGAGTTCGCCGCGGAGCTCGAAGGTTCGTCGTTCGAGGTCGTCGGCGGCATGATCGTGTCGGCCGACGACGCCGAGCTGACCGCAGCGCACGAGCGGCTGACGTCCCGCGCGGCCGGCGCGCCCGAAATCGGCGAGGTGCGACGCCTCGACCCGGCGCAGGCCCGCGAGCTCTTCCCGGCGCTGGCGCCCGGGCTGAGCGCGGTGCACCTGGCCGGCGCCGGCCGCGTCGACGGGCACCTGCTGCGCCGAGCCCTGCTGTCGGCCGCCGAGCGCCGGGGCGCGAAGTTCGTCGAAGGCGAGGTCGCCTTCCGCGCCGACGGCACGGTCGCCGGCCCGGACGGCCCCCTGGAGGCGGACAGCGTCGTCGTCGCGGCCGGCGCATGGAGCCGCGAACTGCTGGCCCCGCTGGGGATCGAGCTGCCGGTCACGCCGCACCGCGGCCAGATCAGCCACTTCGACCTGCCGGGCACGGACACGGCGGCCTGGCCGGTCGTCCTGCCGCGCACCAGCCACTACCTGCTCGCGTTCGGCGGCGGACGCGTCGTCGCGGGTGCGACACGCGAGGCGGATGCCGGCTTCGACTACCGCGTCACGGCCGCCGGCCAGCGCGAAGTGCTGGAGAACGCGCTGGCGGTGGCGCCCGGCCTCGCGGACGCAACGCTCGCGGAGACCCGCGTCGGCTTCCGGCCCGGCACCCCGGACGGGCTCCCGGTGCTGGGCCTGCTCCGCCCGGGGCTGGCGGTGTCGACGGGCTTCGGCGCGGGCGGGCTGACGAACGCGCCGTTCGCGGGAAAGCTCGTCGCCGCGCTTGCGCTGGGCGAGGACCCCGGCTTCGACCTGAGCCCCTTCGCCCCGGACCGGTTCGGCGGCCTCAGCCCTCGGTGACGAGGTCCAGCGCGTACTCGCCGGCCCGCTCGACGACCAGGCCGGCCTTGGTGATCACCTTGACCAGCTGGTCCACAGTGGACGGTTCGGCCCGGGTCGCCGCCAGAGCGTGCGCCAGCCGGCCCTTGTACGCCTTGTTGAAGTGGCTGACCGTCACGCGCTCGCCGCGGGCGTTTTCGGTGACGACCCGGACCGTCACCGCGTCCGGGCGCAGCTTCGCGAACGCCGAGTAGGTGCCCGAGCGCAGGTCGACGACCAGGCCCTCGACCGCCTGCAGCACCGGCTCGAGGACCGGCTTCCACAGCCCGCGGACGGTGCCGAGCGAAGGCAGCGAGTTGCCGCCCGAAAGCCGGTACGCCGGGATCGGGTCGGTCGCCGACACCACGCCGAACAGCGAAGACGTCACCGCCAGCCGTCGGTGCGCCTTCTCCAGCCCGGCCCTGGTGAAGCTCTTGACGTCGAGCGCGTCGTAGAGGACGCCGGTGTAGCGGCGCAGCGCCGGCATGGTCGGCGACGTCCACAGCTGCGCGTTGCGCGCGACCTCCCCGGCCTGGCGCTCGGTGAGCCCGAGCGCGGCGATGCCGGCGGGGACGTCGGCGGCCAGCTCGACCAGCGCGTCGGCGAGCTTCGCGCGCGTCGGGTTCAGCTCGGGGAAGGACAGCGCGCCGAGGTCGAGCGCGCCACCGCGCCCGCCGTCGGCCTTGGTTTCGGAAGGGGGGAGCAGCACCAGCACGCCCCGAGCGTAAATCGGGGTGCGCGGGCGCCGCCGTCCGGCCTAGCCTCCGGCCATGGACCTGACCTGGCGCCCGTTGACCCTCGCCGACGCCGCGGCCCTCGCCCGGCTGTACGCGGCGGCCGAAGAGGTCGACCGGACGGGTGAGCACTTCAGCGCGGACGACCTCCGCGAAGAGCTGGCAGGGCCCAACGTCGACCTGCCCCGCGCCACGGTGGGCATCTGGGCGGGCGACCGCCTGGCCGGCTACGGCCTGGCCCGCCGTCGCGACGCCGCCGACCCGGTGCACATGATCCGGCTCCAGTCGGTGGTGCACCCGGAGTACCGGACCGACGAGGTCGGCAGTCACCTGGCCGAGTGGTTCTCGCGCACGAGCCGCGAGCTCCACGAGCGCACGTTCCCGGGCGCGCCGCTGGAGCTGCACCACGGCAGTCACGAGAACGAGCGCTGGATCGCCGGCGTGCTGGCCCGCGCGGGCTACCGGCACGGCCGGACGATGGTGAACATGCGCGTCGGCCTCGCGGACCTGCCGCCCCAGCCACCGCTCCCGGACGGCTACGAGGCGGCGCCGTTCACGTTCGAGCACGACCTCGCGGTGCTCGACGCCCGCAACGACACGTTCGCCGACCACTGGGGCAGCACGGTGTACGAGCCGGACGCCTGGCGCCACCTGGTCACGGGCTCGAAGGACTTCCGTCCGGACCTGTCGTTCCTGATCGTGGCGGACGACAAGGTACTGGCGTTCGTCCTGAGCCACCACTACGAGTCCGAAACCGCGGCGACGGGCATCCGCGAGCACTACGCCACCTGGGTGGGAACACGCGGGGTGCTGCGCGGCCGCGGCGTCGCATCGGGGTTGCTGGGGCACACGTTGCAGGCGGCGAAGGCCGCGGGCTTCGACCGCTCAGCCCTCAACGTCGACGTCGACAATGCGCACCGCGCGCTGGGGGTTTACGAGCGGTGCGGGTATCGCGTCGACGACGAGTGGCACGTGTACGTGCTGTCCTGACCGCGGCGGTGGCCGTCAGGGCGCCACGAGGTTGAGCAGCTCCTCACCTCGTACGTACCGCCGCAGCTGCTCGGCGGCGAGCTTCTTCGCCCGCGGGTAGAACGACGCGGACCCGCCGGCGATGTGCGGCGTGATGACCACGCCTGGAACCGTCCACAGTGGATGATCGGCGGGCAGCGGCTCCGGATCGACGACGTCGAGCCCGGCACGCAGCCGCCCGGTCCGGGTCTCGGCGAGCAGGGCGTCGGTGTCGACAGCCGTGCCGCGGCCGACGTTGACGAGGAGAGCGTCGTCGGGCAGGGCGGCGAGCTGCTCGGCGCCGATGAGCCCCCGCGTGCCGGGGGTGTCGGGCAGGACCAGCACGACGATGTCGGCTTGGGGGAGCAGGGCGTCGAGCTCGTCGACACCGTGCACACCCTCGGCCGGCCGCGCCCGGCTGGCCACCCGGGTCACCACGGCTTCGGCGGCGACGAGCTGCCGTTCGATGGCCTGCCCGATGGCCCCGTACCCGACGAGCAGCACCCGGCTGTCGGCCAGCGACCGGGTGTGTTCGCGCACCCACGAGCCCCGCGCCTGCTGCGCGAACCACCGCGGCAGATCCCGCTGGCCGGCGTGGATGAGGGCAAGGGCATGCTCGGCGACGCTCAGATCGTGCAGCCCCCGCCCGTTGGCGAGCAGGACACCGTCGGGCAGAAGCGAAACGAGTGCCTCGACCCCGGCGGACAACGACTGAACCACACGAAGTGAAGGAAGTTCCTTGATCAGCTTCGGCGGCTCGGGCCCCCGGTCGTAGGGCAGCACGTAGAACTCGACATCCCCGAGCGCACCGGGAGGGGAGCCGGTCCCGTCGTAGTAAGCGGCCTCGACTCCCTCCGGCACCTCGATATCGGTCCAGGGCAGAAGCACGCGAGCACTCATGCCGCCTTTCTACCCGCAACGGGCGCGCAGCAGCCGCACAGGTGACGAGCCCCAGCCGACCGGCGGCCGCGCGGGACCGACGATCGCCGGGCCGCCCCCTCCCGCCTCCGACCGTCCCTCAGTGCACGCGCTCCGACACGCAGAACTCGTTCCCCTCCGGATCCACCAGCACCGTCCACGCCAGCCCCGGCACCTCGTGCTCCGCCACCTCCTTCGCGCCCAGCTCCACGAGCCGCTTCACCTCGGCCTTGCGGTCGTCACCGCCGAAGTCGATGTGGACCCGGTTCTTGCCCGTCCGGGCCTCCGGTACCCGCTGCAGCCCCAGCGGCAGGCCGCTGCCCGGGGGCGGTGCGAGGACCACGAACTCGCCGTAGTCGTCGGCCACCGTCGTGCCCAGTGCCGCCGTCCAGAACCGCGCCAGCCCCTGGGGGTCCGCGCAGTCGATCGTGATCATGCCCATGTGGATCGCCATGCCCCGAAGCTAGCGGGGACCACCGACAAAACCGGCCGCCGAGTAACCCGTTGGAGTCACGGCCGGGGTATTGACTACCCTGAGCGGGACTTTCACACCCGCCCGGCGCAGGGAGCCCCGCAGTGATCACCAGGACTTCGTCGTTGTTCCTTCGCACGTTGCGCGAGGATCCGGCGGACGCCGAGGTACCGAGCCACCGGCTCCTGGTACGCGCCGGCTATGTCCGCCGGGTCGCCCCGGGCGGGTACTCCTGGCTGCCGCTGGGCCTGCGGGTGCTGCGCCGCATCGAGGCCGTCGTGCGCGAAGAGATGAACGCCATCGGCGCGCAGGAGATCCAGTTCCCCGCGCTGCTGCCGAAGGAGCCCTACGAGGCCACCGGCCGCTGGACCGAGTACGGCGACGGCCTCTTCCGCCTCAAGGACCGCAAGGGCGCCGACTACCTCCTCGGCCCGACCCACGAGGAGCTGTTCGCGCTCACCGTGAAGGGCGAGTACAGCTCGTACCGCGACTACCCGGTCACGCTGTACCAGATCCAGACCAAGTACCGCGACGAAGCCCGCCCCCGCGCCGGCATCCTGCGCGGCCGCGAGTTCGTCATGAAGGACTCCTACTCCTTCGACCTCGACGACGACGGCCTCGCCCGCTCCTACCAGGCCCACCGCGACGCCTACGTGAAGCTGTTCGACCGGCTCGGCCTCGAGTACGTCGTCGTGAAGGCGACGTCGGGGGCGATGGGCGGCTCGGCGTCCGAGGAGTTCCTCGCCGTCGCCGAGACGGGTGAGGACACCTACGTCCGCAGCACCGAGTCCGGCTACGCGGCGAACGTCGAAGCCGTCGTCACGCCCGCGCCGGCCGCGCAGCCCATCGAGGGCCGCCCCGAGGCGCAGGTGCACCACACGCCGAACACGCCGACCATCGAGTCGCTGGTCACCTTCCTCAACGACGCCGGCCTGGGCCGCACGTTCACCGCCGCGGACACGCTGAAGAACGTCATGCTCAAGACGCGTCAGCCGGGTTCCGCCGACTGGGAGCTGGTCTGCGTCGCGGTTCCGGGTGACCGCGAAGTGGACATGAAGCGCCTCGAAGCGTCGCTGGAGCCCGCCGAGGTGGCGTTGCTCGACGAGGCCGACTTCGCGAAGAACCCGTTCCTGGTCAAGGGCTACATCGGCCCGAAGGCGCTGCAGGACAACGGCGTGCGCTACCTGGCCGACCCGCGGATCGTCCCCGGCACCGCCTGGGTCACCGGGGCCGACAAGGTCGACCACCACGTCGTCGACCTGCTCGCCGGCCGCGACTTCACCCCGGACGGCACCATCGAGGCCGCCGAGGTTCGCGAAGGCGACGCGTCGCCGGACGGGCACGGCACGCTGGTCGCCGCGCGTGGCATCGAGATCGGGCACATCTTCCAGCTCGGCCGCAAGTACACCGACGCCTTCGAGGTCGACGCGCTCGGCCCCGACTCGAAGCCCATCCGGATCACCATGGGTTCGTACGGCGTCGGCGTCTCGCGGCTGGTCGGCGTGCTCGCCGAGCAGAACCACGACGACCTCGGCCTGATCTGGCCGCGCGTGGTGTCGCCGTTCGACGTGCACATCGTCATCGCGGGCAAGGACGAGACGATCGCGGCCGGCGCCGAGAAGATCGCCGCCGACCTCGACGCGGCGGGCATCGAGGTCATCCTCGACGACCGCAAGGCGACTCCGGGCGTCAAGTTCGCCGACGCGGAGCTGCTGGGCGTGCCGACCATCCTGGTCGTCGGGCGCGGCCTGGCCAACGGTGTCGTCGAGGTCAAGGACCGGCGCTCGGGCGACCGCGAGGAGATCGCGGTCGACGCCGTCGTCGAGCACCTGGTCAAGCTCGTCCGGAGCTGAGATGAGCCGGCGTTCCGAAGACGCGACGCCGGGCTACGAGGACAACGCGGCGCTCCGCGGGTTCGGCGGTTACGAACCCGCGGACGCCCCGCGAGCCCAGCCGAAGCGGATCCGGCCGAAGCCGAAGCCGCTGAAGTGGCGGCGGGCGCCGTGGTTCGGTCTGGCGTTCATTGCCCTGGTCGCGGGCGTGCTGAACGCGCTGGGTGCCGGCAAGCAGCACCCGGCGTCGTCCTCGCCGCAGCCTGCACCGCTGGTGGCGACGCCCTCGCCGCGCGCGGCGGTCCCGGCGGTGGTCGCGGGCTGGCAGTCCGTGGCGGGCCGCGACGGTTCGTACGCCTACGACGTCCCGCCGAACTGGCAGCCCGCGCCGGGCACGCAGCACGGCTGGACCGGGATCAGGCTGATCACCAGCGCGTTCCTCGGCAAGTGCGGCGGCGCGGGCATCACGACGGAGCCGCTGCCGGACCTCGAGGCGGCAGCGCACAAGGCGGCAACGGACCTGGCAACGGCCGCTTACGGCGGATCACCCCAGGTCGGCCTCGGATCGGACGCGCAGATTCCCCGCGCCGACGGCACCGAGGTGCCCGCCCGGCTCGTGGTCGCCGAGGTGACCCCGGCGAAGACGGGGGAGTGCACGTCCCGGCACGCGCTGGTGGCGGCGCTGGCGTTCGGCGGGAACTCGGGCACGTCCGGCGTGGTGGTGGCGTACGCGGACAGCGACCGTTCCGGGCGGGAGGAGCTGGAGCGGATCGTGCGCAGCTACCGGTTCGTCCCGGCGGCGGACCGGAGTACGACGACTCCGCCGCCGACCACGTCCCGCTAGAGCGGCCGGCTTTCGTACGCCTCGAGATCACCGACGATCCAGCCGTGGGTGAATTCGTCTTCCGCGGCGGTCGCGCCGACGACCGAGCGGACGAAGAAGTCCTCCTGGGTCACATCGATGTCGTCGTCGAGCATGGCGATCGCGTCGGGCCAGGCGTCGGGGACGTGCTCGGTGAGGATCTGCAGCGGGGCGTTGCGCAGGTAGGCGTCGACGCTGGAGCCGGCGATTTCGAAGTCGATCTCGCGGGCGAGCTTTTCGACGATGTCGAGGGCGTCGTCGTCGAGGGCGAGGCAGCCGGTGAGGTCGACGTGTTCGAGGGCGGTCAGCCGGGCCAGTTCGCCGATGTCGGTGAGGGAGTCGCAACCGAACAGGGTGATGCTGCGCAGGCCCGTCATGCCGCCGATGCCGTGCAGACTCTCGAGCTCCGAGTCCGGAGCGTCGAGCACCTCGAGGTTGCTGCAGCGCGCGAAGGGGCCGAGGTCGCCCAGCGGCCACCAAGGGATGCTCAGCGAACGCAGGGCGGGGAGGCTCACCTCCCCGGTCTCCACGTCGGACAGCCGGAATCCTTCGATCTCCAGGTTCTCGAGCTTGCTCAATGAGTCAAGAGCCTCGAGGTTGGTGAGGTGGATATACCCTTCTCCGGTGATGCGCAAATCAGTCAGGTTCGGGGCGGCATGGAAAAATGCGCAGTCCAGGACGTATTTCTCTAACGTAATATTATTGAAACAAAGCTCCAGATTCGTAAGACTCTCGTTTCTTGGCAGGACAATGTCGAGTTCGTTGCGGGCGCCGAGGAGAATATCCGCTGTCTGAATGGACTGCAGCCCCGGTATGCTCATGAGATGATCGAGCATTTCCGTGATGAGCTCGGAGTTCAGGGTCACCCTGGTCAGGTGGGCGTGAGTTCCGAATTCCCGATCCATCACCCAGCCGGTTGAAGAGATGTAGTGCACCAGGTAATCGCGGCCGAGTTGTCCGGTGAAGGCCACCCGGGTGGGATCCCGCAATTCCACCGCAATGGGTGTGTGAAGCGGGGTCAGCACCTGTTCCGCGTATTCGGCGGGCGGGAAGAAGGACCAGGCATCGACCAGGCTCTGGGCGAGCGCTCGGCGAAGCGCCACCGGGAGGTCGATCAGCACCTTGAGCGCCCTGGGTGTGCCGATGCGGCCCAGCGCCTCCACACAGCGTTCGAGGGCATGGTCATTGTCCGCTGTCGTGACCAGGAACTGCTCGATCAAGCCGACACTGGTGTCCCCGGCCGCGACCAGCTTCAACATCGCGTCGCTGTTGAGCGGCGGTACCAGGGACTCGAGGTACGACTCCAGCCTGCGCGTCACGCTCTCGTCGACCCGCAGGCACGCGTCCACACAGCTCGTCACGAGGCTGTACAGGTGTTCCTGGTCCGCCTGAGCCGCGGTTTCGGCCTTGGTCAACAGGTTCGCCAGCAAACCGGTGGCTTCCCCCGGCCGCGCCATGCCCACGGCCAACGCGATGACCCCGGCGTAGGAAGGATCCGCGGCCCGGTACAGCAGCGCGCCGAAGTCACCCTGGTTGCTCATCCACCGCGCCGCCAGGTACTCCAGGAACGTCCGGTGGGCGAAGTCGATGACACCCGGTGCCGGTTCGCGCAGGATGGACCGCTCGACGAGGTCCTGCAACGCTTCTTCCGCGGTGATCGCGTCCGCACGCAGCAACCGGAGCGTCTGGCCTACGTGGCTGAGTGCCTTGTCCTTCGCGATCTCCGAATGGTCGTTCCGGATCAACCACTGGGCCAAATCTTCCAGCAACGCAAGCCGTTCCTGCGGACCCAACGGCGAAATCGCGAGGTTGCGTTCCGTGTCCCGCCGGCCGGCCAGCATGACCAGCGCCGTCTCGTACAGATCGAGGCGTCGTCGTGGCAGGCTGCTGACCCCTTTTCGTGCGTACGCGAGTGCGCACAACACCGCGCACAGCAACGGCGTGCGGGCCAGATCCAACAGTGCCGGGCTGTTCAGGATGTGCTCGGCGACCAGGTTTCCCTTGGCGCGGTGGCTTTCCTGCTGGTCCTTCGGCAACGAGCTGCTCGTCGAGACGTGCCACTGCCGCACCAGTGCCGAAATCTGGTCCGGTCCCATCGGATCCAGCTGGGCCGCGGCGAACCGGCTCAGCTTGAGACCCGGGTGGCTCAACGCCGCCGGGCGGCCGCTGATGATGAACACGTTGTCGGGGAACGCCGCCAGCAAGTCGTCCAGCCAGGTCTGGACCGCCGGGCGGCGCGAAATGGGGAGCTCGTCGAGGCCGTCGATCAGCAGGATGGCCCGGCCCGCGACGAGCAGATCCGTGCACCAGCGCGACGGCTTGCGGGCGCTGAGGCTCGACGCCACCTCGTCCGTCAGCTCCTCGACCTCCGGCAGCGGCCGCTCCACGTAACGCCGGAGCCGGACAGCCAGGGGGATCTTGCCCTTCCACACCTCGAGCTGCGGTGGCAGCTGGGCGCGGGCCGCCGACACCGCGATCCACTGCAGCAACGTCGTCTTGCCCGACCCCGCTTCTCCGATCAGCACCAGGGGATTCGCCGCCGCCAGGACGTTCACGACGTCGTTGCGGCGGCCGCCGGACCACGTGTGGTCGTCGTCCCATTGGCCGCTCGCTGCCGACAGCGCCACGAACGCCGGGGTCAGGGCGTAGCGCTCCACCGAACGGGCCAGGTCGATGCCCAGGATTTCCAGGTGGTCCAGGCGGTTGCTGACCGCGCGCAGGTAGTCCGTCGTGTACGCCGCCGCCGAGAGCTGGTCGTCGACGGCCTCGTTGCGGGCCCGCTGTCGGCGGGGGACGCTGTCGAGGGCCGTCTCCAGGGCTTTCGGGAGGTCCGTCTCCCGCTCGAGCGCGCCGAACAGCGCGTCGCGGCGCAGGTCGGGGACACCCAGGTACGCGCCGGCGAGGAACGCCGTGACGTCGGACAGGAAGTAGCCCTCGGCCGGGGACTTCGCCTCGCCGAGGAGCGGCCGGAGGGTCGCCGCCTCGGCCGCGTGGGACTGGTCCACCAGCCGGAGGCGGGACGTGACCTGCCGGAAGAACCCCGCGTCGTCGATGCCGTAGGTGGCGGCGGCTCGTTCGAGGCGTTCCAGCAGCACCTCCTCGAGGTCCTCGAGCAGCCGTTCCGCCTTCCGCTTTTCCTTGCGGTCGCGGCCTTGCGCCGGGATCTCGTCGCGCGACGGCCACCGGTGCAGCCGCAGCAACGCCGACAACAGCGCGCCGGCGACGTCTTCGGCGGTGTAGCCCGCCGGCTGGTCGACCGCGTCGAGCAGGGCGAACGCGAACTCGGCGGCGTGCCGTGCGGCGACTTCCTGGCCGCCCGCGCGATCGGCTTCCGCCTTGCCGGACAGCAGGTCGCTGATCCCGCGGATGACGCCGATCGAGACCCCCGACCGGGCCGAAGCGGCCTTGACGAACCCCAGCCCCTCCTGTTCCGTCGCGACCACCTGGCTGTAGTGGCGCCGGATGACGTCCGCGGTGGGGGCTTCGGCGTCCGCGACCACCTTGCCGCCCGCGGCGATCGGCTCGACCACCACCGCGAACCCGCCGGTCAGCTCGTGGCGCAGGTACCGGGCGGCCTGCACGAGGTCGTAGGACGCGGCGCCGGCTTGGCCGCGCGGCAGGAAGACGTCGGCGCCCTCCTTGCCGTACTCGTAGCCGTGCACCTCGGTGGCGAACACGACGTCGCCGAGCTCGACGTCCTTGACGCCGCCCGCCACGCCGACGAAGAGCGCGACGTCGGGGGAGAAGTGCTGGAGCGCGCGTTCCGTCGAATAGCTCGCCTCTTCGTTGCCGCGGCCGATCTCCGCGACGGCCACCTGCCAGACCCCCGACGTCCCGACGAGGTACCGGCTGCCCTGGGCGTGCGTCTGCCAGGCCGCGCCGGCCAGCCGCTCGGCGACCGCGGTGAACTCGACCGGCAGGGCGGTGAGGACGACCGCCGTCCGGGTCATTCCTTCGGGTCCGTGCCGGAAGGTGCGCGCAGGCGGTCCCAGTTCCGGCTGTCGCGCTCGATGGCGCGGTTCAGCTCGGCGTAGATGCGCTCGACGTCCTGCTTGAGCGCGTCCTGCGACGGTTCTTTGCTCATGCAGTACCGCAAATCCCGCGAAATGTTCTCCAGGTCGCGGACCGTCTGCGTGCGGAGGATCCACAGCTCGCGGTGGGAGAAGAAGGCGTCCGCCGCCGCGAGCACGGTGATCAGCGCACCCAGCCCGAGGGCGATGTTCGCGAACAGATCCGTGTAACCGTCGATGTTCCGCAGCCCGAGCAGGACGCTGATCGCCGCGGACAGCAGAACCGTCGACAGCCGCAGCCCGAACGCCTTCCGCTTGTCTCGCTTGCGGCGCTTCGAGTAGCGGCGCAGCTGCTGGTCGAGTTCGGAGCGCAGAAAGGCGAGTTCGCCGGTGGGCTCGTCGGACACGACGACGAATGTAGCACCGGTGGCCCGGCCGTTTTGCCGCTTCCGCCGGGCGCCCGGATTCGGCAGGCTGCGGGCATGAGCGGGGATGAGGAAAGACGGCTCGGGCGCATCCGGGCCGTCGCGTTCGGGGTGCTGGCCGTGGCGGGGTTCGTGCTGCTCTTCGGGCCGTTGCTGGCCGAAGCGGCGAGCTGGCTCGTCCGGCCGCGGAGCCCGGACTGGTGGGGCGCCGCCGGCCAGTGGGCCGGGGGCGTCGGCACGATCGCGGCCGTCGTGGTCGCGTTGTGGATCGCCATCCGCGACGGCCGGCTCGCCCGCGCCGACCGGCGGGAACGCGACCTGCGCGAACGGCAGGAACAGGCCGCGAAAGTCACCGCGTGGATCGAGTACGCCGGCGGGTCCGGCTACATGGTCGTGTCCAACGCGAACGCCGAGGCGGTCAACCACGTCGTCGTCTCGTTCGACCTCGTGCACAACCTGCCGATGACCGGGTCCACCCTGCACCGCGGGCCGGAAATCGAGGACGACGAGTACCTCTACGCCATCCTGCCACCCGGGAAATGGCGGATGCCGATCCGCGAGGAGTGGCAGCGTCCGGACATGACCCCCGGCGTGATGCTCGCCTTCACCGACTCGCGGAACGGCCACTGGCTCCGCCTGACCGACGGCCGCCTGATCCCGAAGGACCAGAACGTCGTCAGCAGGCGGAAGATCCGCTTCCCGCAGCGGATCAGCGTGCCCGTGAGCTACTGACCAGCTTCGCCAGCTGCCGCAGCCGGACGTCCGGCAGGTAGGCCCGGCTCAGTGCCAGCCCGACGCGCGGAAGGTCGGCTTCGTCGCGGAAAGCCAGGTACAGCGGGACGTGCCGCGGCTGGAACTTCGCCTTGAACGCGTGCAGGGAACGGAATCCGTAGTACGGCTCCATCACGCGGCCCAGCGACTCCAGCACCCGGTCGACCGGACGCGCGGCGAAACCGGTGCTGCGGGCCAGCGGCGCACCCGACAGCGAGACGAACCGCGCCCCTTCGTCGCGGAACGCCAGGCACGCCGACGCGATGAGGAACTCCATCACCGGGCGGAAGCCGTGGGCGCTGCGGCGCATGACGTCCAGCGTCCAGCCGCCGATCGTGCCGGCGCCGGTGTGGACCGGCAGCCACGACGTCACGCCGTGGACCGTGCCTTCGGCGTCGACCGCCAGGCCGACCCGGGTGGCCGGGTCCATCGCCTCGTCGAGGCCGCCGAGGGTGAAGCCCATCTCCGGCATGGCCTTGCCGGACATCCACTCCTCCGACAGCGCCCGGACCTGGGCGAGGATCGGCTCGGGCTGGTCGGCCAGGCGGACCAGCCGGAACTCGATGTCCTGCTTGGCCGCCTTGTTCAGCGCCGACCGGACGTCCTGCCACGCCTTGCCGCGGAACTCCAGACCGTCGAGGTCGAGCACGTTGTCCTCGGCGACCTGGACGTGCTGCCAGCCCAGCTCGCGCGTCGCCGCGACGGTGGCTTCCGTCGCCGAGAACACGCACGGCACCAGGCCGGAGTTCTCGCACATCGCCGCGAACTCGGTGACCGTGGCCGCCGCGGTGCCGTCCGGCGCGATCGGGTCGCCGAGCGCGACCGCGACCCCGGCGTGCCGGCGGTAGGCGAGGTAGGACCGGCCGTCCTCGCGGACGAAGTAGGTGTTGCGCGGCCAGGTCGTCATCCACGACAGCGTGCTGCCGCCGTGGTGCCCCAGCAGCGTGCGGGCCAGTGCCGGCCCCGGCCCCTGCGCGTGGCGCCGCAGCCGGCGCCGGGACGGCACCCGGAACGCGTGCCGGGCGGCGATCAGGACGGCCAGCTCGACCGTCCACAGCAGATTGTCCACGAAGAACAGCGGCAGGCCGGCGGTGTCGTAGTCCCCGCCGAAGATGTCGGCGACGCCGAGGAGCGTGGCGACGGCGAGCCCCTGCAGCGTCACGAAAGCCGACAACGCGACGGCCCAGCGCCACGCGACGCGGCCGCCCTTGCGCAGCCCGTTGAGCATCGGCACCACGAGCAGGACCAGGACACCGAGCTCGGGTGCCGACAGCGAGACGCCTTCGTCGGAGCCGAACGGGCCGTCACCGGGCACCAGGAACATCACGATCTCGGCGATGGTGAGCAGCAGCAGGCCGGCGACCGCCAGCACCCGCCATTCGCGCAGGTCGGGGCCGGTCGGCTCGCCCGCCCGCCGCGCGCCCACCAGGCGTTTCCCGAGCGGGAGGGCCAGCAGCAGCGCGAAGAAGTGCACGAGGTCGGCCAGGGTGCCGACGTAGACGATCGCGACCCCGGCGTACACGCACAGCCCGGCCCGCAGCCGCAGCGCCCACGGCGGCCGCAGCGTCGCGCTGGCGATGGCCACCGCGGCGAGCGCGCCGCCGGAGAACCCGACGTCGAGGCTGCCCGCGACGCGCTCGGCCCACAGCCAGCCCGAGTTGCGGCACAGCGCCAGGAACTGGGTCGCGACGAGCACCGAGGCGAACTGGCCGCCGATGGTCACGGCCATCGCGCGCCGCGTCCCCAGCTGCCACTCGGCGAAGCCGGCGAAGAGCACGAAGCTGCCGACCATCGGGAGGTAGTACCAGGGGATGACGGCGAAGAACGGCCCGGTGAGCATGGTCCACCACCGGCCGGCCTCCAGCGACGGCAGGCCGTAGGCGACGAACGGGAAGGCCGCGCGGTCTTCTGCGGCGTTCCAGAGCGCCCCGGTCGCGACGGCCAGCACCAGCATCGCCAGCGTGACGCTGCTGGTGAACGGCAGCCGCCGGCTCAGCACCGCGACCGTGCCGCGGAACCGTCCCCCTCCGGCGGGCTTGGCCGCCGCCCTTGATTCGGTCATGGGGATAGAGTCTTGCGGGCCGCGTCGCTCGTCACATCAGGCAACAGAACGAGTTTTCCCCTAAGGGTGTCGTACTTTCGGCTGAGGGTCGGCCCCTCCGAGGGACGACGTCAGCCGAGGACGGCCCGCCGGACCGCGTCGGTGTCGGCCAGGTCCGGCAGCACGGTGTGCGCGCCCTCGGCCAGCAGCTCTTCGGCGCTGTAGTGGCCGGTGGCCACGGCGACCGACACCGCGCCGTTGTCCACGGCGGCCCGGACGTCGTTCGGCGTGTCGCCGATGACGACCACCGCGCCGGCGCCGAACTCGGTGCCGTGCTTGGCCGCGGCCAGCCCCACCGCGTGCGGGACCAGGTCCGGGCGGTGCACCGACAGCGTGCCGTAGCCGCCGATCTCCAGGTCGAGGTGCTCGTCGAGGCCGAACGCGGCGAGCTTGTGCCGCGAGATCTCCGGCAGGTTGCCGGTGACGAGCGTCTGGACGACGTCCCCGTCGGCGGCGAACGCGTTCAGCGCCTCGGCCGCGCCCGGCAGCGCGCGGGCCGTCTTCGGGAAGGTGTGCTGGTGGCGTTCCGACTCCGCCACCAGGGCCTTGAACAGCGCCTGGATGGTCTCCTCCGCCGCGTCGAAGCCGTTCGCGGTGAGCAGGTCGGTCGTCGTGGCGCGCTCGGTCCGGCCGCCGAACACCGGGTGCACCCGCAGCGTCGCCCCGGTCGCGGCGGTGAACGCGGTGCCGTACCAGGCGGCGCCCAGTTCGGTGAAGTCCACGAGCGTGTGGTCGATGTCCCAGAGCACCAGGCGCTTCTTCGTCACGAGTCCGAGGCTACCGGGGACAATATTCAACACGTGTTGACTTCCCGCGGGCCGAGTCGTACCTTCAGGCGTAATTCAACATGTGACGAATAAATGGAGGCAGCGATGACCCGTCCCGCAGGGGCGCTCGCCCTGGTCGCCGCCACGGCCGGCGCGCTGGTGGCGGTGGTGCTCGGATTCCTCACCTTCGGTGCGCAGGCCACCGTCGCGCCCGACGGCGTCCCGGTAGCCGTCGCCGCCCCGCCGGAGGTCGCCCAGCGCATCGCCGCCCACGGCGGCGGCCAGCTGGCCTGGACCGTCGCCACCCCGGCCGAAGCGCGGCAGCTGCTGGAAGACAAGAAGGTCTACGGCGTGCTCGAACTCGCACCCGGCTCGGCCGCGACGGTCGTGACGTCGGGCGCGGTCAACCCCGCCGGCACCCAGGTCGCGCAGCAGGCGCTGACCGGCGCCGCGACCGCGCTGGCCGGCGCGCCGAAGCAGGAGGTCCTGCACCCGGTGAGCCTCGCGGGCCGGGTCGCGCCGCTGGCCGCGAGCGCGCTGGCCTGGATCGGCGCCCTCGTCGCGGGGCTCGCGCTGACCCAGCTCGCCGGACGGACCGGCCGCACGATCAGGGCCGGCGCGCGGTTCCTGCAGGTCGCCGGGGCGGGCGTGCTGATCACGGCGGTGGTGGCCGGGTTCTTCGCGCTGTGGGATCCGACGCTGCCGCTGACCGCGGACGTCCTCGGCTTCGTCTTCCTCGCCGCCACGGCGTTCGCGGCGCTGCAGGCGGCCCTGCTGCGGCTGCTCGGCCTGCGGGCGATGGCCGTCCTCGCGCCGCTGTACCTGGTCGCGCCCGCGGTGGCCGGGCAGGTGCCGGAGCTGCTGAACCCGGCCTACCACGCGCTGCTGTGGTCGTGGACGCCGTTCCGGTTCTCCACGGAGGGCTTGCGCAGCCTGCTGCAGGGCGTGCCGGGCGCACCCGACGTCACGACCGCGCTGTGGGTGCTCGGCGCCCTGCTGGCCGCGGGCCTGCTGGTGACGCTCTGGCCGGGCCGGTCAGCCCGCCAGGAGGCTGAACCGCACCTTGCGGACGGGGTTGTCGAGGTTGGTGTCCACTAGGCAGACCGACTGCCAGGTGCCCAGCGCCAGGACGCCGCCGAGCACCGGGATCGTCGCGTAGGGCGGCACCAGCGCCGGGAGCACGTGGTCACGGCCGTGACCCGGGCTCCCGTGCCGGTGCCGCCAGCGGTCGTCCCGGGGGAGCAGCTGGTCGAGCGCGGCCAGCAGGTCGTCGTCGCTGCCCGCGCCGGTTTCCAGGATCGCCAGCCCGGCGGTGGCGTGCGGGACCCAGACGTGCAGCAGCCCGTCGGTCGCGTCGGCGTCGCGGAGGAAGGCTTCGGCCTCGTGGGTGAGGTCGTGGACGACCGCGCCGGTGCCGGTGCGGACCTCGATCTCGGTGGAGTACATGCGACCCACCCTAGGCTCAGGTTTCGAGGTAGCGCAGCACCGCGAGCACCCGGCGGTTGTCCCCTTCGGACGGCGGCAGGCCGAGCTTGCCGAAGATCGACGTCACGTACTTCTCCACGGATCCGGCCGACAGGAACAGCTTCGCGGCGATGGCGGAGTTCGACCGGCCTTCGGCCATCAGTCCCAGCACCTCGCGTTCGCGCGGGGTGAGGTGGCCCAGGGCGTCGGTCTGGCGCGTCGCCGAGAAGAGCTGGCTGACGACTTCGGGGTCGAGCACGGTTTCGCCGTCCGAGACCCGGCGTAGCGCGTCGAGGAAGTCCGACACCTCGGCGACGCGGTCCTTCAGCAGGTAGCCGACGCCACCCGCGCGGTCGGCCAGCAGCTGCGCCGCGTACTTCGTCTCGACGTACTGGGAGAACAGCAGCACCGCGCAGCCCGGCAGTTCGCGGCGCAGGGCGATCGCCGCCCGCAGGCCCTCGTCGGTGTGCGTCGGCGGCATCCGAATGTCCACAATGGACACATCGGGGGTGTGGTCTTCGACGGCGGCCCGCAGCGCTTCGGCGTCCTTCACCGCGGCGACGACTTCGTGGCCGCGGAAGGTCAGCAGCTCGACGAGCCCCTGGCGCAGGATGGTGGAGTCCTCCGCGATGACGATCCGCATGCCGCGACCCTAGCGGGGCAGCGGCACCCGCGCGGTCACTTCGGTCGGACCGCCCGGCGGGCTCGTGACGGTCAGCTCGCCGTCGACCGTCCGCAGCCGTTCGGCGACGCCGGCCAGCCCACCGCCCGGGACGAGCCGGGCGCCGCCGCGGCCGTGGTCGCACACCCGCAGCCACAGCACGTCCCCGGCCTCGGTGACCTGGACCGACGTCGTCCCGCCGTGCTTGGCGGCGTTCGTGAGCAGCTCGGCGGCGCTGAAGTAGACGATGGTTTCGAGCGACGGCGGCGGCCGGCGCGGCAGGTCCACCGCGACCCGCGCGTCGATCCCGCTCGTGGCGACCAGCGTCGCGAGGGCGACGTCGAGACCCGCGTCCAGCGCGGCCGGGTGGATGCCGCGGGCGAGGTCCCGCAGTTCGGTCAACGCCTGTTTCGCGTTCCCGTGCGCCGCCGTGACCAGCGCTTTCACCTCGGGGAGATCGACGTCGGCCAGCTCGTCCTTGGCCAGCCCGAGCTTCATCGCCAGCGCGACGAGCTGGGCCTGCGCCCCGTCGTGGAGGTCGCGTTCGATGCGCCGCAGCCGCAGGGCGGCGTCCTCCACGGCGGTCGCCCGGCTGAGTTCGAGGTCCCGCACCCGTTCGGACAGCACGCGCTCGCCGAGCAGCCCGACGACCATCAGCCGATCGAGCGCGACGAAGGCGTGCGTCACCCACGGGAGGGCGATGAGGACCAGCAACCCGGACGCCGACCACGCCAGCGCACCCGCCCAGTGGTCGGCGCGGATGCCGAAGGTGGGCAGCTCGTGTTCGCCCAGCGGGAACCAGAAGAGGCCGAAGGTGGTGGCGGCGAGGCCGTAGAGGCTCGCGGAGACGACGGTGCTCAGCCCGGCGAAGGCGAGGGGGAGGCGCAGGAGGAGGTACCCGGCGGCGCGCCAGCCGGCGGCATCGCCGACGCGCGTCTTCACCCAGCTCCAGAGGCCGGGCTTGAGTTCGGGCCGTCCGGGGGCGGGGACGCTGACGCCGAGCAGGGCTTTCGCGAGCCTGCGGTGGGCGGCGCCGAGGCCGCGGGCGTAGAAGACGGCGCCGGCGAGGACGAGGAAGCCGAGGAGGACGGGGGTCAGCCAGAGGCCGAGGGCGAGGACGGCGAGAAAGCTGAGCAGCGCGAAGACGGTGAGCGGGGCGGCGAGGCACAGCCAGAGGTATTCGGCCCAGAAGTCCCGCGCGGCGAGGGGGCCGAAGACGCGGCGGAGGGGATGGGGGCTGTTCACGGGTTCAGTTTCACCCGGTCGGGGTGGCGGGCCCATCCGGTTTTCCCCCGACCCGGCCCCGGGGGCGCCCCCCGTCTTCCACGCTACCGGCGGGCACCGACAGCTTCGGCACGCGCACCGGCCGCATCGGACGGGTCATCCACAACCCAGCTGGCCTGTGGATGACCCGTCCGAGTCACGTCTCACGGCGTGTCCGGGTCGTCCTCCCGGGCGCGCTGGGCGGCCTCGCGCATCTCGATGACGTCGGTGAGCCAGTCGCCCGTCTCCCTGGCGACGTCGCGGATCGCGCCCGTGATGATCGAGACGATGTTGCCGACGTGCGTCGCCGCTGATTCGGTGATCACCTGCAGGGTGTCCTTCTCCCGTTCGAACTGGCCCACCATGTCACCCTCACGCTGCTCGGAGCTGCCGGTCGGGTTCCACGGTAGCCGGGGACGGCGCCGAAGGGAGGGCCAGCTTCACGATCTTCTTCGCCACCGACCAGAGCTGCCTGCGCAGCGGGCCCGTGTGGTACGGCAGCCCGTACTTCTCGCAGATCGCGCGCACCTCGCCGGCGATCTGCGGGTACCGGCGCGCCGGAATGTCCGGGAACAGGTGGTGCTCGATCTGGTGGGACAGGTTGCCGCTCAGGATGTGGAACAGCGGGCCGCCCGTGATGTTCGCCGAACCCAGGATCTGGCGCAGGTACCACTGCCCCCGCGACTCCGAGGCCGTCTCCTCCTCGGTGAAGCTCTCGACGTCCGCCGGGAAGTGGCCGCAGAAGATGATCGCGAACGCCCAGAGGTTGCGGGTCAGGTTCGCCGTCGCGTTGCCGAGGAACGTCAGCGGCGCCAGGGGGCCCGTCAGCAGCGGGAACAGGACGTAGTCCTTGCCGACCTGCCGGGACGCCTTCCGCACGATCTTCTTCAGGATCGGGACGTTGTCGGCCCAGGACCGCTCGCCCTTGACGACGTTTTCGACCTCGAGGTCGTGCAGCATCACGCCCCACTGGAAGAAGATCGCCAGCAGCGTCGCGTACACCGGGTTGCCCAGGTAGTACGGGTGCCAGTTCTGCGCCTTGTCCATCCGCAGGATGCCGTAGCCGACGTCGCGGTCCTTGTCGACGATGTTCGTGTACGTGTGGTGGATGTAGTTGTGCGAGTGCCGCCAGTTCTCCGCCGGCGCCACCGTGTCCCACTCGAACCGCTGCGAGCTCAGCGCCGGGTCGCGCGTCCAGTCGTACTGGCCGTGCATGACGTTGTGGCCGATCTCCATGTTGTCCAGGATCTTGGCCAGCGACAGCGCGCCGACGCCGGCCAGCCACGCCGGCGGGAAGAACCCGGCGAACAGCAGCGCCCGCCCGGCGACCTCCAGGCCGCGCTGGGTCTTGATGATGTTGTGGATGTAGTCGACGTCTTCCTGGCCCAGGTCGTCGACGATCCGCTGCCGCAGCGCGTCGAGCTCGCGGCCGAACTCCTCGACCTGTTCCGGGGTCAGGCGGTCCTGCAGACCGGTCATGGCAGTCTCCCTAAGCGTCGATCTCGACGTCCCCGACGGGGACGGAGATGCAGAGCTGGATTTCTTCGTCTTCGTCGCCGGAAATCTCGCCGGTGCGCGCGTTGCGGACGCGCCCGGCCGTCTTGAGCTGGGTGCACGAGAAGCAGATGCCCATCCGGCAGCCGTGCTCCGGCGAGAGCCCAGCTTCTTCGGCCTGCTCCAGCAACGGCTTGCCGGAGTTGGCGCACTCGCGGCCGCTGCGCTTGAACCGCACCTGGCCTTCGGCGTTCTCCGTGTCGAAGGTCAACGCCGGCGGCGTGAACTCCTCGGTGTGCACGCGTTCACCCAAGTGTTCGCGCACCGCGTCCATCAGCGGCTTCGGACCGCACACGTACGCCTCTGCCGTGCGGAACCACGGCGCGACCCGCTCCAGGTGCTCCGGCGAGAAGAACCCGTTCAGGTCGCCGCCCTCCGAGTGGGTGTGGGCGTGCACGACCCGCAGCCCGGGGTGCCGGGCGGCGAGCTCGGCCAGCTCGGTGCGGTACAGCGCGTCGGCCGGGCCGTTCGAGTACTGCACGAACACGATCTCGCCGGGGTGGCCCTCGTCGACCAGGGTGCGCGCCATCGCGAGCACCGGCGTGATCCCGCTGCCGCCCGCGATCAGCAGAACGCGGTCCGGGCGCTTCGCGGGCAGCGTGAACCCACCGTCCGGAGTGGACAGATTGACGACCGAGCCGACGCCGATCGAGCGGTTCAGGTGCCCGGACACCAGGCCCTGCTCCTTGACCGTGAACTCCAGTTCGCCGTCGTACTGCGAACCGCACGGCGAATAGCAGCGCGTGCGCCGGACGCCGTCGATCTCCACCTGCAGGCGGACGTACTGGCCGGCGGTGAAGCCGGGCCACGCGCGGCTGGGCCGGACGGTGAGCGTGACGCTGTCGGGCGTCTGCTTGCGCACCGCCGTGACCAGCCCGCGGATCTCGCGGCGGACCAGCATCGGGTCGACGAGCTCCAGGTACCGGTCCATCCCGTGCGGCGTCAGCAGCGCCTCGGCCAGCGAGGCGAGACCGCGCACCCGCCGGGGGATGAGCGCCGTCATCGGGAACCTCCTCGATTACAGTGAACGACTGTACACTCAACAGTGCACTGCAGGAGTGGACAGCCTGTCAACGCGAGACGCGAAGGATGTGACGTGAGCAACGCGGTGGACGCTGCGTACAGCGGGGCTCCGCCCCGAGCCCCGGCAGGGGGCAGGCCCCCTGCACCCCCAAAAGAAGTCCGTACGCTGGAACCCGTGTCCGAACCCCTGACGCCGGTGAGCCGCCAAGAGCGCAAATTGCGCACCCGCCAGGCGTTGCTGGACACCGCCCTGGAGCTGCTGGCCGACCGGCCGTTCGGCACGCTCTCCCTGCGCGAGGTCGCGAAGGGCGCGGGCATCGTCCCCACGGCCTTCTACCGCCACTTCGCCTCGATGGAGGAACTCGGCGTCGCGCTCGTCGAAGAGGCCACGCGCACGCTGCGCGGCATGATGCGCTCCGCCCGCACCGATCCGGACACCTACCAGGGGATGATCAGCGCGTCGGTGGCGACCGTGCACCAGTTCGTCCGGGCGAACGAGGACCACTTCCGGTTCCTCACGCGCGAGCGCTACGGCGGCGGCCCGCTCGCCCGCGCGATCGCCGTCGAGCTGCGCCTGTTCTCCGGCGACCTCGCGATCGACCTCGCCCGGTTCGCGCCGCTGCGCTCGTGGAGCACCGAAGACCTGCACATGCTGGCCGACTTGATCGTTTCCGTGATGCTGACGACCATTGTCGAACTGCTGGAAGCCCGCCCCGCCGACGACGCGAAAATCACCGGAACGGCGGAAAAACGGCTGCGTCTCGTGCTCCTCGGCGTACCTCACTGGAAATCGGCCTGAACGTTTCACGCACCGGGTTCGTATTTCCCGGCACAACCGCGAGACTTGCGACTCACGTCACTGGGGAGTGTCGGTCCGGCGTGGTACAACCCTCGGATCGTGCCTCGCCGATGAGGAGGTCGTGTGACGGACAGCGAACAGAGTCAGCAGCTCACCGTGGGTGTGGTGACCGAGTCACGCCCCGGGGAGCGGCGGGTGGCCATGGTGCCCAAGCTGGTCGGGCGGCTCGTGCAGCGCGGGCTGCGCGTCGTCGTCGAGCCGGGCGCCGGGGCCGGTGCGCACCTGAGTGACGACGCGTACACCCAAGCGGGCGCCGAACTCGGCGACGCCTGGGGCGCACCGATCGTCGTGAAGGTCAACCCGCCTTCGCCGGGGGAAGTCGCGAAACTGAGCCGGGGTGCCGTGCTCGTCGGCTTCCTCGACCCGCGCGGCAACCCGGAAGGGCTCGCGAAACTCGAAGAAGCGGGATTGCGCGCCTTCGCGATGGAGGCGATCCCGCGGATTTCCCGGGCCCAGGCGATGGACGCGCTCTCGTCGCAGGCGAGCATCGGCGGTTACCGCGCCGTGCTGCTCGCCGCGCAGAAGCTCCCGCGCTTCTTTCCGATGCTCACGACCGCGGCCGGCACCGTCCCGCCGGCCAAGGTGCTGGTGCTCGGCGCCGGTGTCGCGGGCCTGCAGGCGCTGGCCACGGCGAAACGGCTCGGCGCGCAGACCACCGGCTACGACGTGCGGCCCGAGGTCGCCGAACAGGTGAAGTCGCTGGGCGCGCAGTTCCTCGACCTCGGCATCGAGGCGGTCGGCGAAGGCGGGTACGCCCGCGAGCTGACGCCGGAAGAGCGCGAAGAACAGCAGCGCCGGCTCACCGAAGCCATCACGAAGTTCGACGTCGTGATCACCACCGCGCTGGTGCCGGGCCGCAAGGCGCCGACGCTGGTCACCGCGGACGCCGTCAAGGGCATGCCCGCGGGGTCGGTCGTGGTCGACCTGGCCGGCGAAACCGGCGGCAACTGCGAGCTGACCAAGCCGGGCGAGGACGTCGTGGAGCACGACGTCACCATCTCCTCCCCGCTGAACCTGCCCGCCGAAATGCCTTCGCACGCCAGCGAGCTGTACGCCCGCAACGTCGTCGAGCTGCTGGAGCTGCTCGTGACGAAGGAAGGCGCGCTGGAGCTGAACTTCGAAGACGAGATCGTCGCCGGTGCCTGCGTGGCCGGGCGCGAAGGGAGTGTCGCGTGAGCCCACTCGTGCAGAACCTCGCGGTGCTCGTGCTCGCCGGGTTCGTCGGCTTCGCCGTCATCTCGAAGGTGCCCAACACCCTGCACACGCCGCTGATGTCCGGCACCAACGCCATCCACGGCATCGTGCTGCTGGGCGGGCTGGTCGTGCTCGGCCTCGGCGTCGACGGCGTGTTCAACAAGATCCTGCTGGTGATCGCCATCGCCTTCGGCACGATCAACGTCGTCGGCGGGTTCCTGGTCACCGACCGGATGCTGTCGATGTTCAAGGCCAAGAAACCCGTCGCCGGTGAGGAGGACGAGAAGTGACCGACTTCATCGCGATCCTCTACATCATCGCGTTCGCCCTCTTCATCTACGGCCTGATGGGCCTGACCGGCCCGCGCACCGCCGTCCGCGGCAACTGGATCGCCGCGGTCGGCATGGGCATCGCGGTGATCGCGACTCTGCTCACGCCGGGAATGGGCAACTGGGTGCTGATCGCCCTCGGCGTCGGGATCGGCATCGTTGTCGGCGTCCCGTCGGCGCGCAAGGTCAAGATGACCGCGATGCCGCAGATGGTGGCGCTGTTCAACGGCGTCGGCGGCGGCGCCGTCGCGCTCATCGCGTGGGTCGAGTTCAACTCCACCGGCGGCTACGCGCACGAGCCGGTGTACATCGCGATCGCGTCGCTGTTCGCCGCGATCATCGGGTCGATCTCGTTCTGGGGCTCGAACGTCGCGTTCGGCAAGCTCCAGGAGCTGATCAGCGGCCGCCCGATCACCCTCGGCAAGCTGCAGCAGCCGGTCAACGCGCTGCTGCTGCTCGTCGCGGTCGCCTGCGCGGTGTTCATCATCGCCGGCGGCGACAACGAGCTGCTGATCATCGGGCTGCTGGTCGCGGCGGGCATTCTCGGGCTCACCGTGGTGCTGCCGATCGGCGGCGCGGACATGCCCGTGGTGATTTCGCTGCTCAACGCCTTCACCGGGCTCTCGGCCGCGGCGATGGGCCTGGCGCTGGACAACACGGCGCTGATCGTGGCCGGCATGATCGTCGGCGCGTCCGGCTCGATCCTGACCAACCTGATGGCCAAGGCGATGAACCGGTCCATCCCGGCGATCGTCGCCGGCGGCTTCGGCGGCGGTCCGGCGGTCGCGGCCGCCGGTGGGGCGAAGGAAGCCCGCCCGGTGCGCTCGACGAGCGCGGCCGACACTGCGATCCAGATGGCGTACGCGAGCAAGGTCGTCGTGGTGCCCGGCTACGGCATGGCCGTGGCGCAGGCGCAGCACACCGTCCGCGAGATGGCGAAGCTGCTGGAGAAGAAGGGCATCCAGGTCGCCTACGCCATCCACCCGGTGGCCGGCCGGATGCCGGGGCACATGAACGTGCTGCTCGCCGAGGCCGACGTGCCGTACGAGCAGCTCAAGGAGATGGACGAGATCAACTCCGAGTTCGCCCAGACCGACGTCGCGCTGGTGATCGGCGCGAACGACGTCACGAACCCGGCCGCGCAGACCGACCCGAGCTCGCCGATCTACGGGATGCCGATCCTCAAGGTCAACGAGAGCCGGTCCGTGATCGTCTTGAAACGCGGGATGAGCTCCGGCTTCGCCGGGATCGACAACGACCTGTTCTACGATCCGAAGACCAGCATGCTCTTCGGGGACGCCAAGTCGTCGGTGGGCGAGATCGTGGAGGAACTCAAGGCGCTATGACGACCGGGTCGGATGTGCGTGCGGCGTTCACGGATCCGGCCGAGAATCTCGCTTTCGACGAAGCGCTCCTCCGGGTTGCGCCCGGGTCACCCGTGTTGTGGCTCTGGCGCAACCCGGTTTGCGTCGTGGTGGGCCGCGGGCAGCGGATCGCGCGCGAGGTGCGCGTCGAGGAGTGCGCCCGCGACGGCGTCCCGGTGCTGCGGCGGGCCAGCGGCGGCGGCACCGTGTTCCACGACCCCGGCAACCTGAACGTGACGCTGGTCCTGCCGGGCCCGGCGGACCGGCCGCTGGAGGCGCTGGGCCAGGTGATGAGCGCCGCCGTCGACCAGCTCGGGCTGGTGCCGCGGATCGGCGACCGCGGGCTGTTCGTCGGCGACGCGAAGCTGTGCGGGTTCGCCGTGTTCCGCACCAAGACCGGCCTGCTGGCCCACTCGACGCTGTTGGTCGAGACGTCGGCGGGGCTCGTCGGCCGCTACCTGACCGGCGCGCCGCCGGACCCGCGGCCGCTCGACTCGCACCGCAGCCCGGTGGCGTCCCTGGCCGAGCACGGCCTGCGTCCCGGCTTCCCGGCGGTCGAGGCGGCGGTGCGCGCGGCGGCGTCGCAGCTGCTCGGCACGCTCGTGCCCCGCCCGCCGTCCGCGGCCGAGCTGGCGCGGCAGCGGGCGTTGCTGCACACCCGCTACCGCTACCCCTCCTGGCACGCCGACGGCGCCCAGCGCGCGGCCTGAGCCACCCGTCCGGCGCGCTACCGCGGCTGGTCGTGAGTGGTAAGGAGGGTTAGAACACGCCTTGCCACTCACGACACGCGGGACGCTGTTTGTCTATTGTGGACCTACTCGGCGGCCGAGAACGTGACGGTCGGCACCTTGCGCGCGGCCGCCCGGGTGGTCTTCGGCTCCGCGGCCTTCTTGGTGCGCGTGGCCTTCGCCGGTTCGGCCTTCGCGCGGGTCGCCTTCGCCGGCACCGGCTTCGCCTTCGTTCTCGCGGGCGCGGGCGCGGCCTTCGCGGCGGCCTTGGGCGGGGTCTTCTTCGCGCCGGGGACGATCCGCGGCCGGTTCTTGCGGCCGCCGGTGCGGCGCCCGGCGTCGGCGTACCGCTGCAGGAACCCGCGCAGCGCCTCGGCGTTGGCGAAGGAGAGGTCGATGTCGTAGTCGATGCCGTCCAGCCCGAACCCGACGGTCTCCGCCGCGGGCTCGCCGGTCAGATCATCCAGCACCTGCACAGCCGTGTTCTTGGCCACGACAAACCTCCCGTGCTCGAACGTGTGATGTTTCGCGCGCACCGGGTCCGACGGCACCCGGTGCCGCCAGAACTTGCAGCTTCCGGACGGAGGATAGCCGCTGGCTTGCGCGATCCCGCGTAGTGGTGTGACCTGAACCCATGCCTGGAGAGACTTTTGACGTAGTGGTGATCGGCGCGGGTCCGGTGGGGGAGGTGGCCGCCGAACGAGCGGCCCGCGGAGGCTTGAAGGTCGCCCTCGTCGAGCACGAACGCTTCGGCGGCGAGTGCTCCTACTGGGCCTGCATCCCGAGCAAGGCCTTGCTGCGGCCGGGAAATCTCCTCGCCGCGGCGAAGCGGGTGCCCGGCGTGCCGGTCGGCGACCGGATCGACCCGGCGGCGGTGTTCGCCCGCCGTGACTGGTTCACAGGCAAGGGCGACGATTCGGGGCAGGTCGACTGGGCACGCGGCGCGGGCATCGAGCCGGTCCGCGGGCACGGCGAGATCACCGGCGTGCGGGAGGTGACGGTCGGCGGCGACCGCGTGCTGACCGCGCGGCACGCGGTGATCGTCTGCACGGGCAGCGTGCCCAGCACCCCGCCGATCCCCGGGCTCGACACGATCCGGCCGTGGGGTTCGCGGGAAGCGACGTCGGCGTCTTCGGTGCCGGGCCGGCTCGGCGTCCTCGGCGGCGGCGTGGTCGGCGTCGAGATGGCGCAGGCGTTCGCTTCGCTGGGCTCGGAGGTCCACCTGGTGATCAGCGGCCCGCGGCCGCTGCCGCGCAACGCGTCCTTCGCGGGCGACCTCGTGCTGCAAGGGCTGCGTGACGCCGGTGTCGAGGTGCACACCGATTCCGGGGTCGAGCGGGTCGCCGCGGGTGGTTCCGGGACGTCGCTGACGCTGAAGGACGGCTCGACGCTGGTCGTCGACGAGTTCCTGGTGGCGACGGGCCGCCGTCCGGCGACCGCCGGGCTCGAGCGCTTCGGCATCGAGCCCGGGCACCCGCTGGCGGTGGACGACACCGGCCGCGTGTCCGCAGTGGACGGTGACTGGCTGTTCGCGGCCGGCGACGTCACCGGCCGGGCCCCGCTGACCCACCAGGGCAAGTACGGCGCCCGCGCGGCGGGGGACACGGTCGCGGCGCTGGCCGCGGGCAAGCCGGTGTCGACTACGCCGTGGAGCCCGTTCACGGCCACGGCCGACCACCACGCGGTCCCGCAGGTGGTGTTCACCGACCCGGAGGTCGCGGCGGTCGGCCTGGCGGACGCGCGCCCGGGCTCGAAGGACCGCGTCGTCGACATCGACATCGCGGTGGCGGGCTCATCCCTGCACGCGGACGGCTACACCGGCAAGGCTCGGATGGTCGTCGACACCGAGCGCACCGTGCTCCTCGGTGTGACGTTCGTCGGCCAGGACGTCTCGGAGCTGCTGCATTCGGCGACGATCGCCATCGTCGGCGAGGTGCCCCTGGACCGGCTGTGGCACGCGGTGCCGTCGTTCCCGACGATCAGCGAGGTGTGGCTGCGGCTGCTGGAGGCGTACGGGCTCTGAACGTCACTGCGCGGGCAGGTCGAGGGCGGCTTTCGCGGCCCTGACCAGGCCGGGATCGTCCGCAGTGGACGGTCCCGGCGCCCACACGGCCTGCACCAGCCGGACGGAGCTGCCGTCGAGCTTGCTGGCGTAGGCGGCGTTCTCGAACCGCGGCGCGGGGGTGGCGCCCCACTGGCCGGTCTCGGTGGCGAGGTCGAGGATGCCCCCGCCACCGGGCGTGTCGGCAATGGCCTTGAAGGCGGCGGCCTGCGCGGCATCGGGGAAGGCGACGACCCCGACGGTGACGGCCCCGGCGCGCCCGTCGATGGTGGCGGCGTAGCTGGCGCGTCGCACGCCTGAGCAGCTGGTTTGCTGAAGGCTGGCTTGGGCGTCCCCGAAGGCGTGCGAAGCGCACCGCTGGTCCCCGGCGGCGGCGCGGAGGGCGAAGTCGAGGCTTCGCACGGGAGCGGCGCTGCGCGCGGTGGAGACAGGCGGCGCGGAGGTGACGGGCGCGGGCGCGGCAGGGGCGGCGGCGGTGCCGTCACCGCTGCTGGCGACGACGATGGCGGCCACGACGAGCACGACGAGCACCGCGATGGCCCCGACGGGCACCCAGCGGACGGTTCGGGAGGTCGCGGCGGTGGGGGCGAGCCGGGGACGGGGGTAAGGCGAGGGCTTGGCCGCGGCGGCCTGGGGTGATTCCGGGCGTTCCGGTGTGGGGGATGAGGTGGCCGGGCCGGTTTCGGCGGACGCTTCGGCGTCGGCCGGCGCGGCGGGCAGAGCTGCAGGTTCTGGCGGCGCGGCGGTTTGTGCGGCCAGGCCGGTTTCGGCCGCAGTAGGTGCGGGGTCGGCTGGTGCAGCCTCGTCGGGCAGGGCTGCCGTGTTTTGCGGCGCGGGGCTTTGGTCGGTCTGCTCGGTTTCGGCGGCCGGTTCGGCCGTGGCAACCGCGGCCTCGGCCTCGGTGGACAGTGCCGCCGGCTGCTCGGGCCCGGGGAACCGGGGAATCTCCGGCTCAGCCTCGGCGGGCTGCCTGGTCGCGGCGGGTACGTCGAGAGTCTCGGTGCTCGCCCCCGGAGCTTCGGCCGGTCCCGGGAACCGCGGCAGGGTGCCGGCACCGGGGAACACCGGCAGCGCCGAAGACTCCTCAGCCGGCTCCGGTTCCTCCTCGGCCGGTGGCACAACCTCGGCCGGAGAAGCTTCGGTAGCAGCTTCGAGGCTCTCCGTCACCACGGCCGCGGCCGGCGTCTCGGTCCGCCATCCGCTCACCCCGGCCGAAACCCCAGCGTCCGAACCCACAGCCTCCGAAACCCCAGCGGCGCCGGCGGCCACCGCGACCGCCTCCGGCCGGGCGGCCACCGCCGGGCCATCGTCCCAAAGGGACTCCGGCGGCGAATCGTCCGTCATCCGGCTGAAGCCCTCGCCCAGCAGCACCTCGTCGGAAAACTCCGGGGCCTCCGGTGCCAGGCCCTCGATCAACGCCCGGACCTGGTCCACCGACCGCGGCCGGTGGGCCGTGGCCAGCGACACCGTGGCCGCCAGCATCGTCGTCGGGGTCGGGTGCAGGACGCGGACCGGGCCCGTCAGGTCGGCCGCCGGCTGGTCGACCGTCTCCACGTACGGGCCCACCGCGATGATCGTGCCCACCGGGGCCGTTCCCGGGACCAGGGACGCGATCCGCCGTTCGCACGCCTGGGACAGGTCCAGGGCCTCGGTGGCCGGGTTGATCGCGTCGTCGTCCGCGACCAGGGGCCAGCCGTCCGCCTTCCACGGCTCTCCCAGCGGGGCCTCCAGCCTCAGGGCCGGGTCCGGCAGGTCGACGCCGATGACGATGATCACCCCGTGGGGGAGCAGGACGACCGCTTCGATCGGGCGCTCCGTCACCGAGCCGACCCCGATCAACGCGATGCCGCCGATCATGGTGTTGCCGCGGCCCAGGGACGCCAGTGCCGCCCGGACGTCGTCGGCGACCCGGGACTGCTGCCGCTCCAGGCGCACCAGTCGCACCGAAAGCCCCTTTCCGCTCGTCGTTCCGGGTCAACACGCTAGCGCGCCCAGCGCAACGAACCGCGCGACACGGGGACGCCACGGCGCGGTGCCCTCCGAAAGTGGGGCGGTGGGTGACTTGTGGTGTTCATGTGGCCAAACAGCACGGTTGGGGTGCAGAATGTGCTACAACGCATCGGAGGCGGCATTCGGGAGCCGCGCTGAGGCCGCGCTGCAGCTCGGAGTAGGGCGTAGGGGAAGACGTCCCTCGTCGAGCAAGCGGAGGTAGCAGTGAGCACCCGTGGCAGCACCCGAGGTGTGGTGTACGTCCACTCGTCGCCGTCTGCGGTGTGTCCGCACGTCGAGTGGGCCATTTCGGGCACCCTGGGTGCCCGCGTTGACCTGAAGTGGACGGCGCAGCCGGCCAGTCCGGGTCAGCTTCGCGCCGAATGCGGCTGGCGCGCGCCCGCGGGCACCGGCGCCAAACTGGCGTCCGCCCTCAAGGCGTGGCCGATGATTCGGTTCGAGGTGACCGAAGAGCCCAGTGCGGGCGTCGACGGCGAACGGTTCTGCTTCGCGCCCGGCCTCGGCCTCTGGCACGGACGGACCAGCGCCAACGGCGACATCGTGGTGGGCGAGGACCAGCTGCGCGCGCTCGTCAGCATGACGCGTGGCGGCGAGTCCCTCGCGCACAAGCTGGACGAGCTCCTGGCCGCGAGCTGGGACGAAGCGCTCGAGCCCTACCGCCACGCCGGTGACGGCGCGCCGGTGACCTGGCTGCACCAGGTCGGCTGAGCCCCGGGACGGGGGCCGGTACGCTCTCCGGGGTGACCACCCCCGCCCCCGGCTCCCGCCAGCGCTGGCTGGTGCCCGTCGTGGTCGTCGTGCTGTCCGTGACCGTCGGCGGCGGCCTGCTCGCGCGCGAGCTCTACCGCCGCCCCGACCAGCCCGTCGACGACACCTCCGTCGCGGTCTCGACGCCGCCGTCGGCCAGCAGCGGCGCCCCGGGCGCGGCCGGCGAAGTCGGGATGACCGACGACGCGCGGGCCCACCCGCAGGCCGACGCCGTCCGCCGGGTCCTGAAGAAGTACTTCGAAGCCATCAACACCAAGCAGTACTCGCTGTGGACCGAGGTGGTCACCGACGAGCGGGCCGCCGCCCAGTCGCAGAACGACTGGAAGAAGGGCGTTCACACCACAAAGGACAGCGACGCCCTCGTCTACCGGATCGAGCGCTCGTCCGGGAACTCGCTGCGGGTCCTGGTCGGGTTCACCAGCCGGCAGGAGCTCGAAGACGCCCCGCTGTTCTTCCGCGAGCCGTGCATCAAGTGGCGGCTCGTCATGCCGCTGGTGATCGAGGACAAGGCCCTGAAGGTCGCCGCCGTCGACGGCGGGCCACCGCCCGAACACGAAAAGTGCTGAACGCAGTGAAGAAGGGCCCGGCCGAGGCCGGGCCCTTCTTCACTTCCGAGCAGCTCAGACCGTGAACAGCAGCGCGGTGTTGTGGCCGCCGAACCCGAACGAGTTGCTGATCGCCGCGCTCAGCTCGACCTTGCGCGGTTCGCCCGCGACGACGTCCAGCTGCACCCGCGGGTCCAGGTCGGTCAGGTTCCGGGTGGCCGGCACGAGACCGTGGTAGAGCGACAGGATCGTGATGATCCCCTCGACCGCGCCGGCCCCGCCGACGAGGTGGCCGAGCGAGCCCTTCGGCGCCGTCACGATCGCGTGGTCGCCGACCGCCTTGCGGATCGCCGCCGCTTCGCCGATGTCACCGACCACAGTGGACGTCGCGTGGGCGTTCACGTGCCCGACGTCCGCGGCGGTCACGCCGGCCATCTTCATCGCCGCGCGCATCGCGGCGATCTGGCCGATCCCCTCGGGGTGGTTGCCCGTGATGTGGTAGGCGTCCGAGGTGATGCCGTGCCCGGCGATCGTCGCGTAGATGCGCGCCCCGCGGGCCTTCGCCTGGTCCGCGCGCTCCAGGATGACCACGCCGGAGCCCTCGCCGAGGACGAAGCCGTCGCGGCTGGAGTCGAACGGCCGCGACGCGCTCGCCGGGTCGTCGTTGCGCGTGGACACCGTGCGGGCCTGGGCGAACCCGGCCAGCGTGATCGGGTGGATGCACGCTTCGGCGCCCCCCGCGATCACGACGTCGGCGCGCCCGGAGCGGATCATCTCCACCCCGCTGGCGATGCCCTCGGCGCCCGAGGCGCAGGCCGAGGCCGGGGAGTGCACCCCGGCCCGCGCCTTGAGGTCGATGCCCACGTGCGCGGCCGGGCCGTTCGGCATCAGCATCGGCACGGTCAGCGGCGACACCTTGCGGAGACCCTGCTGGTGCAACAGGTCGTTCTGGGTGAGCAGGGTGACGGGACCGCCGACGCCGGTGCCGATCGACACGCCGAGGCGGTCGGGGTCCACATCGGTGTGCTCGTCGGTCGGCTCGGTGTACCCGGCGTCGGCCCACGCCTGCCGGGCCGCGATCAGCGCGACCTGCTCGCAGCGGTCCATCCGGCGGGCCTGGACCCGCGGCAGGACATCGGTCGGCTCGACGGCCAGCTGGCCGCCGATCTTGACCGGCAGCTGCAGTTCCTCGACCCAGTCGGCCTCGATCGTCCGGATCCCGCTCCGTCCGGCCAGCAGACCGTCCCAGGTGGACGTCACGTCCCCGCCGAGCGGTGTGGTGGCGCCGAGACCGGTGATCACGACGTCGATGTTGCTCATGGGAGTCTCCTCAAGGAGGGAAGAGGACTTACTTCGAGTTGGCCGACACGTAGTTCACGGCGTCGCCCACGGTCTTGAGGTTGGCGAGCTCGTCGTCCGGGATCTTGACGCCGAACTTGTCCTCGGCCTGCACGGCGATCTCGACCATCGACAGCGAGTCGATGTCCAGGTCGTCCACGAACGACTTCTCGGCGGTGACGTCGTCCTGAGCCACACCGGCCACCTCTTCGACGATCTCGGCGAGGCCGGCGAGGATCTCAGCGTTGTCAGCCATGGGGTAGTTCCCTTCTCGGTCCATCTGGGGGTCTGGTTCCCTCGGGCGAATGCCCGCGGGGAGCGTAACGGTGGTCAGGGGCAGATGAACGCCTGCCCGGCGTAGGACAGGCCCGCGCCGAACCCGACCGCCAGCACCACGTCGCCGGGCTTCGCCGTCCCGGCCTTGCGCATGTGGTCCAGCGCGAGGGGGATGGACGCCGACGAGGTGTTGCCGGAGAACCTGATGTCGTCGGCGACGACCATGTCGTCGCGGGCGCCGTTGGCCCGCAGCTTCTTCGCGATCGCCTCGACGATCCGCAGGTTCGCCTGGTGCGGGATCAGCACGTCCACATCGGACGGCTTCAGCCCGGCGGCATCCAGCGCCTGCATGGCGATCGGCGCGATCTTCGTCGTCGCCCACCGGAAGACCGACTGGCCCTCCTGGTAGATGTACTTTTCGTCGCGCATGTAGATCAGGTCGACCAGGTCGCCCGCGCTGCCCCACGACACCGGGCCGATGCCCGGCTCGTCGGACGGGCCGACGACCGCGGCACCCGCGCCGTCGGCGAAGATGATCGCGTTGGCCCGGTCGACCGGGTCGACCGAGTCGGTGAGCTTCTCCGCGCCGATGACCAGGACCTTCTTCGCCGAACCGGCCCGCACGAGGTCGGAGGCGACGCCGAGGCCGTAGCAGAACCCGGCGCAGGCGGCGTTGAGGTCGAACGCGCCGGGGCTGGGGATGCCGATCCGGGCGGCGACCTGGGCGGCGGCGTTCGGGATCAGCGTCGGCATGGTGCAGTTCGGCAGGATCACCGTGTCCACTTCGGACGGGTCGACCCCGGCGTCGGCCAGCGCGGCAGTACCGGCGGCGACGGCCATGTCGGTGAGCAGCTCGTCCTTCTCGGCGAACCGGCGCTCGACGATCCCGACGCGGGTCTGGATCCACTCGTCGCTGGTTTCCATGACCTGCGACAGGTCGTCGTTGGTGACGATCTTCGCCGGCTGGTAGCTGCCGACACCCAGCACGCGGCTGCCGCGGGAGCCGGTGGTGAGGCTCAGGGCCGGTCGGTCGGTCACGAGGCGTCCTCCTGGCGCAGCGCCGCCAGCTCGGCCGGCGTCTTCAGCGCGGTGATAGTGGTGACGACGCCCTTGAGCTGCCGCTTGACCAGGCCGGTCAGCGTGCCCGCGGGCGCGAGTTCGATCGTGCGGGTGACGCCGAGCGAGACCAGGCCGTCCATCGTCAGGTCCCAGCGCACCGGGCGGGTGACCTGGGAGACCAGCCGGTCCAGGTACTCGGCCCCGCTGGTGACGACCGTACCGTCCGCGTTGGACAGCAGCGGCCGGGTGGGGTCGGCCGGGGTCAGCTCGGCGGCGTGGGCGCGCATCGCCTCTTCGGCGGGCGCCATGTACCGCGTGTGGAACGCGCCGGCGACCTTGAGGGCGCGGATCTTCGTGCCTTCGAGGGGCTCGGCGACGATCTTCGCGATCGTGTCGGCGGCGCCGGAGGCGACGATCTGCCCGGCGCCGTTGCGGTTCGCCGCGGTCAGGCCCTGCTCTTCGAGCCACGCGACGACCTGCTCGGGGTCACCGAGCATGACCGCGGCCATCGACGTCGGTTCCAGCGCGCACGCCTTCGCCATTTCGGCACCGCGGACGGCGGCGAGCGCGACGGCGTCTTCGGGCTTCAGCACGCCGGCGATCGCGGCGGCCGCGAGCTCGCCGACGGAGTGCCCGGCGACCGGCGCGTCCGCGGGCACCGGCGCGGTGGCCTGGAGGTGCTCGAAGGTGAGCAGCGACAGGGCGACGATCAGCGGCTGCGCGATCGCGGTGTCCTGGATCTCCTCGGCTTCGGCCTCGGTCCCGAGGCGGAGCAAGTCGAGCCCCGCGCGCTCGGACCACTGCGCGACGCGTTCGCGCGCGCCGTCGAGGTCGAGCCAGGGCGTGAACATGCCGGGGGCCTGGGACCCCTGACCGGGAGCGAGGACTGCTGCTGTCACCCCTCAAGACAACACGGCGAGGGGTGTTTCCCGGGATGCCGACGTTCACAGTGTCTGCCGGACGTCTTTGTCGGAAACCTCCAAAGACGCGCCGCAGAAGCTCGCGCGTAACCCGGAAGCCTTGTGGGGTTCAATCACCTTTCGCTGTTAAGTCCATCACGTGACGCCCGTCTCGCGAAGGGGTCACCAGAGGCCGCGAGCGCGAGCGAGCCGTCCCACCGTCAGGGCGATCCGCAGCACCAGGGCGTCACGCGGGTCGGTCGGCTGGCACCCGGTCAGGTCCGCCGCCTTCCGCAACCGGTAGCGGACGGTGTTCGGGTGGACGAACAGCGTCTTCGCGCACGTCTCGAGCACGCCGCCGCTCTCCAGGTACGCCTCGACCGTGCGCTGCAGGGTCGGGCCGGCCTCCTCCAGTGGCCGCGCGATGGTGTCCACCAGCAGGCGCTCGGCCTCCGCGTCCCCCGACAGCGCGCGCTCGGGCAGCAGGTCCGCCGACCGCACCGGCCGGGGCGCGCCCGGCCAGCCGACCACCGCCCGCAGCCCCGACAACGCCTCCGTCGCGCTGTGGTGGGCCTCCGCCAGCGTCGGCACGGTCGGGCCGGCGACCACCGGGCCGTCGGCGAACGCCACCGACATCCGGGTCAGGATCTCCCGCTCCTTCACCCCGCCGTCGGTCGGCCCGCCGACCACGACCACCAGCCGGGAGCCCTGCACCGACAGCAGCACCGGGCGTCCGACGCGGGCCGCGCGGCTGCGGACCTCGAACACGACCGTCGGCGGGTCCTCGGACGGCGGGTTGCCGACCAGCACGGTCGCCGCCGCCGTCGGGTCCCAGCCCAGCGCCGTGGCCCGCGAAAGCACCGACTCCTCGGCGTCGCCGCGGACGATGCCGTCGACGACCAGCGCCTCCAGCCGGGCGTCCCAGGCGCCGCGCGCTTCCGCCGCGGCGGCGTAGGAATTCGCCGCCGCGAACGCGATTTCCCGGCCGTAGCGCAGGATCCCCTCGATCAAAGCGGCGCGTTCGGCCTCGTTCGCCGCGAAATCCGGCAGCTGCTCCTCGAACACCTCGATGGCCAGCCGCACCATGCCGACCGCCTGCCGCAGGCTGATCCACCGCGACAGCTCGGCGGGCGCGTCCCGGAACGCCTCGGTCGTGAGCTTCAGCGCCTCCTTGGAGTCCCGCAGCCAGCCGACGAACCCGGCCGCGCCGGCCTGGGTGATCAGCAGGACGCTCGCCCGCTGGTCGGCGGGCAGCCGGGCGAACCAAGGCAGCCGCCGCTCCATCACCGCGATGCTCGCGCTCGCCAGGTCACCGGACGCGCGTTCCAGCCGCCGGAGCGTCTTCGCGGACAGCCCGTGGTGCTTCGGCACCGGGCGCGGGGCGGGGGTTCCATCCATGGCGACGCGATCCTACGTCCCCGCAACTTTCGTGACCCCCGGCGGCAACGCACGAGGCTAGGCGGGGCGTGTACGCACTGCCTAGGATCGGGCCACACAGAACGGGGGAACCGGAATGACCGGTTTGGAAATAGACGGGGTGTCCAAACGCTACGGCGACGTGGTCGCCCTCCGGGAGATGACCTTCGACGTCCGGCCGGGGGAGCTGTTCGGCTTCGTCGGCAGCAACGGCGCCGGCAAGACCACGACCATGCGGATCGCGCTCGGCGTGCTGTCCGCCGACGCCGGCGAAGTCCGCTACGACGGCGTGCCGGTGACGCACGAAACCCGGCGCCACATCGGCTACATGCCCGAGGAACGCGGCCTTTACCCGAAGATGAAGGTGGCCGAGCAGCTGACGTACCTCGCGCGGCTGCACGGCATGCCCGCGGCCGACGCGCGGGCGTCGGCGGAGAAGTGGACCGAACGGCTCGGCGTCGCCGGCCGCCGCGACGACGAGGTGCAGAAGCTGTCGCTGGGCAACCAGCAGCGCGTCCAGCTGGCCGCGGCCCTGGTGCACGAGCCGCGGATCCTGGTGCTCGACGAGCCGTTCTCCGGGCTCGACCCGGTCGCGGTCGACGTGATGAGCCAGGTGCTGAAGGAGAAAGCGGCCGAGGGGGTGCCGGTCGTGTTCTCCAGTCACCAGCTGGATCTGGTGGAACGGCTGTGCGACCGCGTCGGGATCGTCCGCAGTGGACAGATGGTCGCCAAGGGCACGGTCGGCGAGCTGCGCGCCGGCGGGGCGGTGCGGCTGCGGGTCGACGTCCCCGAAGCCGGGGACGGGTGGGCCGACGGCCTGCCCGGGGTGAAGGTGCTCGGCCGGACGGGGCCGGTGACCGAACTCGAACTGGGCGAGGGCGCCGACGACCAGGCGGTGCTCAAGGCGGCGCTGGCCACCGGGCCGGTCCGCGAGTTCGCCCGCGAGCAGCCGTCGCTGACCGACCTGTTCCGCTCCGTCGTCACCCACCAGGAGGTTCCCGCATGAGCACCCCGGTCCCGGACGTCCGGATGAGCCCCACGGCGGCCGTCGGCCTGGTCGCCTCCCGCGAGATCAGCACGCGCGTGAAGTCGAAGGCCTTCCGCGTCAGCACGGTGATCATGCTGCTGCTGATCGTGGTCGGCATCGTGCTGATCAAGCTGATCGCCGGCGGCGGCGGCCCCGACTCGAAGGTCGGTTACACCGCGGCGACGGCCGGTTTCTCGGCGCCGTTGAAGGCGGCCGGGAAGGCGGTCGACGAGAACATCGAGACCAGCCAGGTCGCCGACGAGGCCGCCGGGCGCGCCAAGCTGGCCGACGGCTCGCTCGACGCGCTGCTCACCGGCGACGGCAAGAGCGTGCACGTCCAGGTGAAGAAGGACCTCGACGGCAAGCTCGCGAACGTCCTGCAGCTGCTGTCCCAGCAGGTCGCGGTCAACCAGCAGGTCACCGCCCTCGGCGGCCGGCCGGCGCAGTTCCAGGCCGCGATCGCGGCCGCGAAGTTCGTCGAGGACCCGCCGCTGGAGCAGCCGTACGACTACAACGGCCAGCAGCTCGTGCTGGGCATCGTCGCCGGCATCCTGATCTACCTGTCACTGATGATCAACGGCCAGAGCGTCGCGCAGGGCGTCGTCGAGGAGAAGACCTCGCGGGTGGTCGAGCTGCTGCTCTCGACGATCAAGCCGTGGCAGCTGATGGCCGGGAAGGTGCTCGGCATCGGCGTCGTCGGGCTGGTCCAGATGCTCGTCATCGGGATCGGCGGGGTGGTCGCCGGGCTGGCCACGAACGTGCTCACCATTTCGGTTTCGGCCGCCGTGGGCACCGTCGTCTGGCTCGTCGTGTGGTACCTGCTGGGGTTCTTCATGTACTCGATCGTGTTCGCCGCGCTCGGGGCGCTGGTTTCGCGCCAGGAAGACGTCGGCGGCGCGACGATGCCGGCCCTGATGTTCGTGATCGCCGGGTACGTGATCGGCATTTCGGTGCTGCCGTCGGATCCGGGCAACACGTTCGTCGAAGTGCTTTCGGTGATTCCGGTGTTCTCGCCGACGCTGATGCCGATGCGGCTGGCGATGGGCGGCGTGCCCGTTTGGGAAGCGGTGGTGTCGGTGGGGCTGGTGGTGCTGCTGATTCCGGCGTTGATCTGGCTGGCCGCGCGGATCTACCGGAATGCGGTCATGCGCACCGGGGCGAAGGTGAAACTGCGCGACGCCCTGCGGGCCGCCTGACGTTCTCCCGCCGTTCACGCGGGTTTTCCGCCGGTAATGCTCGAGGCCGCCCGGCGCTTGCGGTTTACGCTGCGCCGGACGGCCTCGTCTCCCCGGTCCCCACCGGTAGAACCAGTATGGCCACGGGTGATCTTCGCGCGCCAGTCGTCTCACTCGATCGTGGGGCGCACGAGTTGCCGCCCCCGGGTACTTGATCGACGATCCGGTGCAAATCCGTGGAGGGAGTCGGTATGGGCCAGCAACTGAAGGACGGGCTCGGGCAGGCGTGGGCGATGGTGGCCACGTTCGTCCCGAAACTCGTCGGATTCCTGATCATCCTGCTGATCGGCTGGTTGATCGCGAAAGCCGTCTCGAAAGGGCTGGCGCTCGTGCTCGGGAAAGCCGGTTTCGGGAAACTGGTCGAGCGCGCCGGGCTGAGCGGCAAGATCGGCCAGCAGAAGATCGACGCGACCGGGATCCTGGTCAAATTGGTCTACTACTTCATTCTGCTGATCGCGCTGCAGCTGGCGTTCGGCGTGTTCGGGCCGACCAACCCGGTGAGCCAGCTGCTCAACGACATCATCGCGTTCCTGCCGCGGATCGTGGTGGCGCTGGTGCTCGTCGTGGTGGCGGCGGCCATCGCGAAGGTCGTGCGTGACGTCGTCGCGTCGGCGCTGTCCGGCCGGGGCGCGGCGCGGCCGCTGTCGCTGGGCGCCTACTGGCTGATCATGGCGTTCGGCATCATCGCGGCGCTGGGCCAGGTCAACATCGCGACGGCGATCACCGGCCCGGTGCTGATCGCGGTGCTGGCGACGATCGGCGGCGTGATCGTGGTCGGCTTCGGCGGCGGCCTGATCAAGCCGGCCCAGGACCGCTGGCGCGGCTGGCTGGCGAACATGGAGCACCAGCTGGAGACCCCGGCCCAGCGCACGGGCGAGATGGGCACGGGCCGGGCGGCGGCCCCGCGCACGGCGGTCGGTGCGGACAGCACCCCGACGTCGCCGGTCGGTACCCCGCGCCCGCAGGGCTGAGGCGGCGGGAACGGCGCGGGCCCGGCGGACGAGGAAGCCGCCGGGCCCGCGCCGTCCCGTGCACCGGGATGTCTCGCCGCTCACAGTCCCTGGGGAATGCCCCCGCCGGGGAGCATGTTGGGAGCGGTAGGACGAAAGGGGCGTGACGTGGACTTCCTGCTGCACCACGGAATCACCGTGCTCGGCCAGTGGATCTCGATCGCGGAGCTCGCCGGGCAGGTGTTCGCGCTGGCCGTCGTGTTCCTCGCCCAGCGTCGCACCCTGTGGACGTGGCCGGTGCAGGTCGGGGCCACCGTGCTGCTCTTCGCCGTCTACGTCTCCGCGCACCTCGGCGGGCTCGCCGCCCGGCAGGTCGCCATCCTCGCCATCTCCGTCTACGGCTGGTGGGCCTGGACGCGCCGCCAGGACCCGGTGTTCGGCGTCGTCGTCCGCCAGGGCCGGCTCGCCGAACGGCTGGCCATGCTCGGCGCGTTCGCCGTCGGCACGACCGTGATGGCGCTCGTCCTCGACGCCCTGCACGCGTCCTGGGCGCCTTGGCCGGACGCCGCCATCTTCGTCGGCACCCTCGTCGCCTTCGGGGCGCAGGGCCTGGGACTGGTCGAGTTCTGGCTGGTCTGGCTGGCCGTCGACGCGATCGGCGTGCCGCTGCAGATCTCGTCCGGGCTGTACTTCTCGGCCGCGATCTACATCGTCTTCGCCGGGCTGGTCGTGCACGGCTGGTGGAGCTGGAACCGCTCCGCCCGGCGCGTCGCCGCCCGGCCCGGGGTCACGGCAGCATCCAGCTGAGCGCCGCCGTGCTCTGACCCCAGACGATCAGGCACATCGCGAGCAGCAGCCCGATGCTCCACGGCAGCACCTTCCGCAGCAGCTTGCCCTCCTCGCCGGGCAGATTCGCGGCCACGCAGGCGATGGTGAGGTTCTGCGGCGAGACCATCTTGCCGAGGACGCCGCCGGAGCTGTTGGCCGCGGCCAGCAGGTCGGCCGGCAGGCCCGTCTGGTGCGCCGCGGTCACCTGGAGCGCGCCGAACAGCGCGTTCGCCGAGGTGTCGGACCCCGAGACGGCGACGCCGAACCACCCCAGCACCGGCGAAAGGAACGCCAGGCCGGCGCCCGCGGCGGCGATGAACGTGCCGATGGTGCTCGTCTGGCCGGACAGGTTCATCACGTAGGCCAGCGCGAGCACCCCGGTCACGGTGAGGATCGCGAACCGCAGCTCCTTGACCGTCGCGAGCCACTCGGTCGCGGCGCCGCCCGCCTTCACCGCCAGCAGCGCCGCCGTGATGACGCCGGCCAGCAGCACGAGCGTGCCGCCGGTGTTGAGGAATGGCAGCGAGAAGGTGTTGCCGGAGACGGGCTTCCCGTTCGGCCCGGCGACGTTCAGCCCGGGCCAGCGGAACTTCCAGGTCGCCTTGTCCAGCAGCTTCTTCACCGGCGGCAGCACCGCGATCGAGAAGATCACGATGATGAGCAGGTACGGCAGGTACGCCTTGACGACGTCGCCCCGCGAGTCTTCCGGCGGTGCTTCGGCGGTCGCCGTCCCGCCGGTGCCGATCCGGACGGCTTCGGGCACCGGACGCCGGGTCTGGGGCAGCGCCACCAGCGCTGCGGCGCCCGCGAGGGCCGCACCGATGTCGGCCAGCTGCGGCGACACGTAGTTCGAGGCGAGGAACTGCACCACCCCGAACGCGACACCGCAGACGAGCGCGGGCAGCCAGGTGTCCTTCAGGCCGCGCTTCCCGTCGACGATGATCACCAGCAGCAGCGGCACGAGCAGCGCGAGCAGCGGCGTCTGCCGCCCGACGATCGACGAGACCTCCTGCAGTGGCAGCCCGGTGACCTGGGCGAGGGTGACGACCGGGGTGCCCATCGCGCCGAACGCGACCGGCGCGGTGTTCGCGACCAGCGCGACGACGGCGGCCTTGACCGGGTGGAACCCGACGGCGACCAGCATCACGGCGCTGATCGCGACCGGCGCGCCGAACCCGGCCAGTGCCTCCATCAGGGCGCCGAAGCAGAAGGCGATGATCAGCGCCTGGATGCGCGGGTCGTCGGAGATCCGCCCGAACGAGCGGCGCAGGACGTCGAAGTGCCCGGTCCGCACGGTGAGCCGGTAGATCCACAGCGCGTTGACGACGATCCACATGATCGGCCACAGCCCGAAGGCGGCGCCCTGCAGCGCCCCGGAGACCGCCTGCACGATCGGCATCCCGTACGCGGCGATCCCGACGACGAGCGCGACGAGCAGCCCGACGAGGGCGGCGTGGTGGGCGCGCATCCGGACGGCGCCGAGGAGGACGAGCACGGTGGCCAGCGGCAGCACGGCGACGAGCGCCGACAGGCCGAGCGAGCCGAGGGGAGTCAGATCCTGCACGAACACGGGCGACCTCCGTTTTCCACCATGCGAAAACGGCCTTTCGGCGAGTGCCCGAGATCTTCGTCACAAACCAGGCGGTCCGTCAAGAACTTGAGACCGGTTGGCCCAACGAGTCAGTGCTTCACGGCTTCGGCAGCACGGCGAGCGCGGTGTCGGCGATCGCGCGGATGCCGGCCGGCTCGACGCCGCCCTTGCCCAGCGCTTCGAGGCCGCGCAGGACCGCCAGGACCAGGCCGGCGAGGTGGGCGGGGTCAGCGTCGGCGGCGATGTCGCCTGCCCGCTGCGCACCCGCGATGCACGCCGTCAGGTGGCCCTGCAGGTCGCGGAACAGCTGCCGGCTGCGGGCCGCGACCGCCTCGTCGTGCTCCGCGCATTCGGCCGTGCTCTTCGCGATCAGGCACCCCCGGCGCGCCTGGTCGGCCACGACCGATTCGGCGATCGCGTGCACGTGGTCGCGCAGTCGCCGGTAGGCGGTGGCGTCGGGACCCTCGAGCTGCCGGCGCGTGCCCTCGGCCGCCTCGGTGCAGTAGTGGTCGAAGACGCGCAGGAAGAGCGCGTGCTTGTCGCCGAAGGCGCCGTAGAGGCTGCCTTTGCCGAGTCCGGTCGCCGCGGCGATGTCGTCGACCTTCGTGCCCGCGTAGCCGGTCGCCCAGAACCGGTCCCTCGCCGTCTCCAGGACGGCTGCTTCGTCGAAGCTCCGGGGTCTCGCCATGGCATCAGGCTACCCATTCTTGACTATCTCGTCCAGAACGGCGTACGTTCTGGACGAAGCAGTCAAGAACTAGAGGAGCTTTCGTGAACCTGGAGAACAAGACCGCCGTCGTGACCGGCGGGAGCACCGGCATCGGGCTCGCCATCGCGAAGCGGTTCGCGGCCGAAGGCGCGCACGTGTTCATCACCGGCCGCCGCAAGGAGGCCCTCGACGACGCGGTCGCCGAGATCGGCGGCGGAGTGACGGCCGTCCGGGCCGACTCGGCGAACCTGGCCGACCTGGACGAGCTCTACCGCGCGGTGGCCGAGCGTGGCCGCGGGCTGGACGTCGTCGTGGCCAACTCCGGCGGCGGGAGCTTCGCCCCGCTCGGCGAAATCACCGAGGAGCAGTTCGACACGACGTTCGCCACGAACGTCAAGGGTGTCGTCTTCGCTGTCCAGAAGGCTCTGCCGCTGCTGAACACGAACGCGTCGATCATCCTCACCGGCTCGACGACGTCGACGCGGGTCGGCCCGGCGTTCAGCGTCTACGCGGCGACGAAGGCGGCGGTGCGCAACTTCGCCCGCAGCTGGGCCCTCGACCTCGCCGGGACCGGCACGCGGGTCAACGTCCTGAGCCCGGGCCCGACGCGCACGCCGGGTCTGCTGGGCCTGGTGGACGAGAACGGGCAGCAGGAGCTGGTCGACGGCCTGGTGGCGCAGGTCCCGCTGGGCCGCCTCGGCGACCCGTCGGAAATCGCGGCCGCGGCGCTGTTCCTGGCCACCGGCGAGTCGAGCTTCGTCAACGGCATCGAGTTCTTCGTCGACGGCGGCCAGGCGCAGGTCTAACGCAGGGTGGCGTGGCTCGGCGTCAGGTCCTTCAGCGTCCGGACGCCGAGCAGCTGCATCGTGCGGACCATCTCGGTCCGCAGGATGTCGACGCACCGCTGGACGCCGCGCTCGCCGCCGGCCATCAGGCCGTACAGGAACGCGCGGCCGACCAGGACCGCGTCCGCGCCGCGGGCGATCGCCGCCACGATGTCGCCGCCCGACAGGATGCCCGTGTCGATCCAGACCTCCGCGCCGCCCTGGAGCTCGTCCAGCACCGCCGGCAGCAGTTCCAGGGGCGTCGGCGCGCGGTCGAGCTGGCGGCCGCCGTGGTTGGAGATCAGGACCGCGTCCGCGCCGTGCTTCACGACGTCGCGGGCGTCGTCGACGTTCTGGACGCCCTTGACCACCAGCTTCCCCGGCCAGGTCTGCCGGACCCAGTCGAGGTCGTCGAAGTTCAGCGTCGGGTCGAAGAGCTTGTTCAGCAGCTCCGCGACCGTCCCGTCGAAGTGGCTGAGCGAGGCGAACTGCAGCGGCTCGGTGGTGAGCAGGTTGAACCACCACGCCGGGTGCATCGCGCCGTCGAGGAACGTCTTGAGCGTCAGCGCCGGCGGGATGGTCAGGCCGTTGCGGACGTCCCGCAGGCGCGCACCGCCGACCGGGGTGTCCACGGTCAGCATCAGCGTGTCGTAGCCCGCGGCCCACGCGCGATTCATCAGATCTTCGCCCGCGCCGTGATCGCGCCAGACGTAGAGCTGGAACCACTTGCGCGCGCCCGGCGCGGCCTCGGCGAGGTCTTCGATCGACGTCGTCGCCATCGTCGACAGCCCGACCGGGATGCCGTTGCGCTCGGCGACGCGGGCCACCGCGCGCTCGCCCTCGTGCTGCATCATCCGGGTGAACCCGGTGGGCGCGAAGGCGAACGGCAGGGCCGACGTCTTGCCGAGGATCTCGCGGGAGGTGTCCACATCGGACACCCCGCGCAGTACGTTCGGGTGAAACTCGATGCGGCGGTACGCCTGCCGGGCGCGGCGCAGGCTGTCCTCCAGCTCGGCCGCGCCGTCGGTGTAGTCGAACGCCGCCCGCGGGGTGCGCTTGCGAGCGAGCATCCGGAGGTCGGCGATGGTGTGCGCGCTCGCCAGCCGCCGGTCCGTCGGGTTCAGCACGATCGGCTTCGGCCGCAGGATCTGCTGCAGCTCGCTCGGCTTCGGCAACCGGCGCTTCGTCACCTTCATCAACTCCCTACGCGCAAGGGCCCGGCAGACATCGGATGTCTGCCGGGCCCGAACCTAGCACCAGGTCACGCGTTCCCGGCATCCGACGTCTGCGGCCCGGCGGCCGAGATGTCGTCGAGCCGGTACTTCGTGGCCGCTTCGAGGACCTTCGCCTGGTCGACCTCGCCGCGCTTGGCCAGGATCGACAGCGCGCCGACGGTGATCGACTCCGCGTCGACCAGGAACTTCCGCCGCGCCGCCGGCCGGGTGTCGGAGAAGCCGAACCCGTCGGTGCCCAGCGTCAGCATGTCGGTCGGCACGTACGGGCGGATCAGGTCCGGCACCGCGCGCATCCAGTCCGACACCGCCACGACCGGCCCGTTGGTCCCCGAGAGCGCCTCGGTGACGTACGGCACGCGCGGCTCGCTGCCCGGGTAGAGCAGGTTGTCGTGGTCGATCTCGACGGCTTCGCGCCGCAGCTCGGTCCACGACGTCGCCGACCACACCGCGGCCCGCACGCCCCACTCCTCGGCCAGCAGCTTCTGCGCCTTCAGCGCGTCCGGCATCGTGACGCCGGAGACGAGGATCTGCACCTCCGGGCCGTCGCCCGCCGGGGCCTCGGCGTACTTGTAGAGACCCTTGAGCAGGCCGTCGACGTCGAGGTTCTCCGGCTCGGCGGGCTGCTGGTACGGCTCGTTGTAGATCGTCATGTAGTAGAAGACGTTCTCGCCGTTGCCGTCCGGGCCGGTCTCGCCGTACATCCGGCGCAGGCCGTCCTTGACGATGTGCGCGATCTCGAACGACCACGCCGGGTCGTAGGCCACCGCGGCCGGGTTGGTCGCCGCCAGCAGCAGCGAGTGCCCGTCCGCGTGCTGGAGACCCTCACCCGTCAGGGTGGTCCGGCCGGCGGTGGCGCCGAGGACGAACCCGCGGGCCATCTGGTCGGCGGCGGCGTACAGGCCGTCACCGGTCCGCTGGAACCCGAACATCGAGTAGAAGATGTAGATCGGGATCATCGGCTCGCCGTGCGTCGCGTACGACGTGCCGACGGCGGTGAACGACGCGGTCGAGCCCGCCTCGTTGATGCCCTCGTGCAGCAGCTGGCCCTTCTCGGACTCCTTGTAGGCCAGCATCAGGCTCGCGTCGACCGACGTGTACGTCTGGCCGTGCGGGTTGTAGATCTTCGCCGTCGGGAACATCGAGTCGAGGCCGAAGGTGCGGGCCTCGTCCGGGATGATCGGGACGACGCGCTTGCCGATCTCGGAGTCCTTCGCCAGCTCGCGGACCAGCCGGACGAACGCCATCGTCGTGGCGACCTCCTGCTTGCCGGAGCCCTTCCGGATGCCCTCGTAGACCTTGTCGCCGGGCAGGACCAGGGCCTTGGCGGCCTTGGGGCGGCGTTCCGGCAGGAACCCGCCGAGCGCCTTGCGGCGGCCGATCATGTATTCGATCTCGGGCGAGTTCGCGCCCGGGTGGTAGTACGGCGGCAGCTTCGGGTCGCGCTCCAGCTCCTCGTCGCTGATCGGGATCCGCTGCGAGTCGCGGAACAGCTTCAGGTCGTCGAGGGTCAGCTTCTTCATCTGGTGCGTGGCGTTGCGGCCCTCGAACGCCGGGCCCAGGCCGTAGCCCTTGATCGTGTGGGCCAGGATCACCGTCGGCTGGCCGTGGTGCTCCAGCGACGCCTTGTAGGCCGCGTACACCTTGCGGTAGTCGTGGCCGCCGCGCTTGAGGTTCCAGATGTCGGCGTCGGAGAGGTCCTTGACCAGGTCCTTCGTCCGCGGGTCGCGGCCGAAGAAGTGCTCGCGGACGAAGGCGCCGTCGTTGGCCTTGTACGTCTGGTAGTCACCGTCGGGGGTGACGTTCATCAGGTTGACCAGGGCGCCGTCGCGGTCGGCGTGCAGCAGCGAGTCCCACTCGCGGCCCCAGATCACCTTGATGACGTTCCAGCCGGCGCCGCGGAAGTACGACTCCAGCTCCTGGATGATCTTGCCGTTGCCGCGCACCGGGCCGTCGAGCCGCTGCAGGTTGCAGTTGATCACGAAGGTCAGGTTGTCGAGGCCCTCGCCGGCGGCCACGTGGATGAGGCCGCGGGACTCGGCCTCGTCCATCTCGCCGTCGCCGAGGAACGCCCAGACGTGCTGGTCGTCGGTGTTCTTGATGCCGCGGTCGCGCAGGTAGCGGTTGAACCGCGCCTGGTAGATCGCGTTCATCGGGCCGAGGCCCATGGACACCGTCGGGTTCTCCCAGAACTCCGGCATCAGCCGCGGGTGCGGGTAAGACGGCAGGCCGCCGCCCTCACCCGCGTGGCTGAACTCCTGGCGGAAGCCGTCGAGCTGCGACTCGCTCAGCCGGCCCTCGAGGAACGCGCGGGCGTAGATGCCGGGGGAGGCGTGGCCCTGGATGTAGATCTGGTCGCCGCCGCCGGAGTGGTCCTTGCCGCGGAAGAAGTGGTTGAAGCCCACCTCGTACAGCGCGGCCGAGGAGGCGTAGGTCGAGATGTGCCCGCCGACGCCGACGCCCGGGCGCTGCGCCCGGTGCACCATGATCGCCGCGTTCCACCGGATGTAGGCGCGGTAGCGGCGCTCGATCTCCTCGTCGCCGGGGAACCAGGGCTCGTTCTCGGTGGGGATGGTGTTGACGAAGTCCGTCGAGGTCAGCGCCGGGACACCGACGTTCCGCTCCCGGGCGCGCTCGAGGATGCGCAGCATCAGGTACCGGGCCCGCTGCTGACCGCCCCTCGCCAGAGCCTCGTCGAAGGAGTCCAGCCACTCGGCGGTCTCCTCCGGGTCGATGTCGGGCAGGTGCGCCGCCAGTCCGTCACGGATGACGCGTACGCGTGCCGGGGTCTCCTTGCCGGAGGCGCCGTCGTTCTGCGGGGCCAAGGGGTCTCCTTGCGAAAAGTTGTAGCCGGTGGTGCTCGTACGCGGGGGTGTACGACTCTCCATCGTCGTCTTCCGTACCGGCTTCCGCACCGCTACTTGGCGGTAACATCGGCCGACCCGGTCGAGCCACTCCCAGCGCGCGGTGTATCGCGCGCGCGGTTTACTTCTCCCCCACCCTAGGGGACGGCACCCGAAGGGGTGGCAGAGCGGGGGCGTGAGGCACCCGAAACGCCGTCGCGGCGGGCGGGTCGCGGGCCGTATCCTGCGACACGAGTTGTCACAGATCCGGTGTGGACGGTTGCGCGCGGAGCCTCACCAGTGTTCGCTATCGGCAACCGGGTCGCCGAGTGTGGCGCCGCCGTACCCTCGAAGAGGGTGCGGGATGCCACACTCCGTCGTAGTTGGAGGAGTGAAAGCAGTGGTCGCCGCGGGAGACGCTGATCAGAGCAGCGTCGCCGAGAGGCTCGGCATCAAGCCCGAGATGGTGGTCCAGGAGATCGGCTGGGACGAGGACGTCGACGACGACGTCCGCGCGGCGATCGAGGAGCAGATCGGCGGGGACATCCTCGACGAGGACGCCGACGAGGTCATCGACGTGGTGCTGCTCTGGTGGCGCGAAGACGACGGCGACCTGGGCGACGCGCTCATCGACGCCCGCGGTCCCCTGGAGGAGACCGGCGTCATCTGGGTGCTGACCCCCAAGACGGGACAGCCGGGGCACGTCGAGCCGAGTGAAATCGCCGAAGCGGTGCCCGCCGTCGGCCTGGCCCAGACCGCCAACATCAGTGTCGGCCCGAACTGGATCGGCACCCGCCTGGTGTCGCCCAAGTCGAAGTCGAAGCAGCGCTGAGCCGGTCTCGCCGGACGGACACGATAGGGTTGTCGTCGCAGGCACGTGTCCGTTCGGGAGAGGAAACGCGGTATGACCGTCGAGGTCGGTTCTGAGGCCCCTGACTTCACGCTCAACGACTACAACAAGCAGCCGGTCCAGCTGTCGTCGTTCCGGGGTGACAAGCCGGTTCTGCTGGTCTTCTACCCCTTCGCGTTCAGCGGCATCTGCACGGGCGAGCTGTGCCAGCTCCGCGACGAGTTCGCGGACTACGACAACAAGGGCGTCCAGGTCCTGGGCGTCTCGGTCGACACGCCGTTCTCGCTGAAGGCGTGGGCCGACAAGGAGGGCTACCAGTTCCCGCTGCTGTCGGACTTCTGGCCGCACGGCGAAGTGGCCCGCGCGTACGGCGTGTTCAACGAGGACGCGGGCCTGGCGGTCCGCGGCACGTTCCTGATCGACACGTCCGGCGTGGTCCGCTTCGCCGAGGTCAACGCCCCCGGCGAGGCCCGCGACCAGCAGGGCTGGAAGAAGGCCGTGGCCGAACTGGCCTGAGTTTCCCGCGGCGGCGGTCCCATCGCGGGACCGCGGCCGTGCGGGCGCATAGCTCAGCGGAAGAGCACTCGGCTTACACCCGAGCGGTCGCAGGTTCGAACCCTGCTGCGCCCACCAAGTACTCATCTTGCACACCGTTAGCAAATGAAAGAACATTGCTCGGTGTGACGTAATTATCACGTTCCGCATCCATGTGATGCGTATTATTCCCGCCGCCTGGCGCGCGGTCGGTTGTCCGGCCCTGCGTCCCAACGGGTGAATCCTTCGGCTCGTCTCCGGCCATCTGGGCCGCACGGGACGGCCCGCCATCGCCCGACGTCGCCTCGGCCACCATCCGTGCCGACAGATCCGGTGCTAGCAGGGTGGCGAACGGCTCCGTCAGTTCGGCCCGCGCCACCGACCCGTCCTGCCCAATGAACAGCTTCACGAAGAAGCCTTGGTTGATCTGTCGCCGGATGGGCTCCGGTGCCGTGACGTAGGCCCGGTGACACCGGCCTGCGGCCACCAACGCCGCTTCGAGTGTCGCCTCTACGTCAGTCGTCGAAGTCTGAGCGGCGGCGATCATCGCGTCGGCTTCGGCCAGTGCTCGGGTCAGTCGCTTCATCTCCGAGCCGAGCACGTCTTCGGGGATATGTCCGGCGTAATGCGCCCGCAGCAGCTTCTGACGCTCGTCCGTCGCCTGCTGCTTGCGCTTGACGGCAGCTGCCGCGTGACGGCGTGCCTCTTCCTGGTCGGCAGTCAGCAGCGCCCGCACGCCGGCCCGGATCTGCTCGACGTGAGCCGCGCTCACCTCGAACCGCTCGTAGAACCGGGCGATGCCCTCCTCGATGCGCTCTAGCCGCACTGCCGGGCGGCGGCAGTTGCTCGTCTTGGTCTTCTTCTTCACGCACACGTAGTAGGTGTACGCACCGCCGTTGCCGACGTTGACCGAGTAGACCAACCGGCCGCCGCAGTCCGCGCAGTAGATCGTGCTTTTCAGATAGTGCAGGTGCTTCCGGTCCTTCTCGCCCAGATGGGCACGGACCGCCAAGATGTCCTGAATCGCCAGCCACGTCTCCGGCTCGATGAGCGGGGTGTGCTTGCCCTCGTAGTGGATGCCCTGGTAGCTGACGATTCCCATGTAGTACGGGTTTTGCAGGAGGTGGTAGAAGGTCGTCAGGCCCATCGGGCGCTCCGGCTTGGTGGCCGTTGGCCGGCTGGTCAAGCCCCGGGCTGTGGCCTCCAGCAGCAAGTCCGCCGCGCTCCACTCACCCGTGGCGTACTGCTCCAGGCACCAGCGCACCAGCTCGGCCCGGTCCGGGTCGAGTTCCACCGACGCGAACGTCACGCCCTCGACCGTCTTGCGCACGTTCACGTAGCCGGTTGGAGCCCGGTACGGCGTGCCGCCTTCCTCAGCCTTGCGCAAGAGTCCCTTCATCACCTCCTGCGCCAAGTTGCCCGAGTAGAACTGCGCGATCTCGGCCAGCAGCCCATACAGCAGTTTGCCGCTGGGGGTGTTGTCGATGTTCTCCGTGCAGGACACCAGCTCCGCGCCGTGACGCCGCAGCAGCAGGTTGATGGCGATGTCGTCTTCGCGGTTGCGGGCCAGCCGGTCGATCTTGTGCACGATGACGTAGTCGGGCTTGACCGCCTTCACGTCCTTGAGCATGGCTTGCAGCTCGTCGCGGTCGGCTGAGCGTGCCGACTCGCCCGCGTCGACGTAGATGTGGTGCACCACCGCGCCCAGGGCCGACGCCTTAGCCACGCAGGCTTCTCGCTGCGCTGGGATGGAGTAGCCCTCCGCGCCACCGCCCGTGCGGGCCTGCTCCTTCGTGCTGACGCGCGCGTACACGAAGGCAATGGGCGTGGCCCGGCGTGAGGTCTGCGCCTGAGACTTGGCGCGTGAGGGTTTGAGTGAATGGCTCCCTGCTACCGCGAGTGCCTGACGGGGGCTGGTGGCGGGCTCAGTGATCATCGCGAGCACCTCCCGCCACCTGCTGCAGGCGTGCCCGCCGCTTGGCTTGTCCCGCCAGCGTTGCCCGGCGGTGCTCGATCCTGGAGTACTCGGCAACCGCCCGCACAATCGCCTGCATGAGCTGATGGGCGGCTTCGGATTCGCTGGGTAGCGATGTGGTCGCTTGGCCTCTGGTTGACATGATGGTTCCTCCTCTCGGGAATGTAGTTATGACAGGTCGTTATCTGATTCATCACATGGCGGGCGTCGGTCCGTCTCGGCCAGTTGCACCGAGCCAATCCGTCCGATGAGTTGGGCGTCGACTGCAGTGGCTTCACGGTGAGGCAAGCTGGCGATTTCCAGCTGGGCGCCTGCTTTGCCGACCGCCCAGACCACCCGGCTGTAGTCTTCGGCTCGAATGGCGATCTGCCGATGCTCGTAGGCGATGACAAGGGCGATGTCATCGCGCCGCGCCAGCTCGTCAAGCAGCGCCGTCAGGCTTGGTCGGCTCATGGTTGTGCCCGGTCCCCGGTCGATGTACACGCCCAGGACGTTCAGGCCGAGTTCGTTGGCCCGATGCTCGCAGACCCGGTTTTGCGCTGCCAGCGCCCGGCCTGCCTGTCGGTGGTCGTCACGGGCCACGCGCAGGTAAATCAGGGCCTTGGCAGCTTCCGTAGATTTGGTCATGACAGTTCTAGTTCTCCTATTGGCTTCACGGAGCCACTATTTCGTTTCCTTTCATCCATTTTTTCAGTCTTTTTAGGAAGTGCCAAGACAGGCTATCCTGTCCTTATTTGTGGCGAATAGTTAATTGTCAGGTTGAAGGTGACGGGTAGCGGCTGTGAGGCCGCCACCCGTCACCGTGAGGGAGACCGAAAGGGCTACCCTTCGGTTCCGGCCTTGCGGCTACGGCTCGTCGCCGGCTTGGCCGCCTCGGCGACCTGTTCCGGGTTGGTGCCGAACAGTCCCTCGATGGCTCCGCGGCGCGCGGCGGCTTCCTTCTCGATCTCCGCCAGTGCGGCAGCGGCCCGCTGGGCGAAGTCCGGCTCCTCCTTCTTGGTGGCCACGTACAGCTCGACCGCCCGCAGCGCCGCATCGTTGAGTGAGATGCCGTCGAGCTGGGCCACCAGCGCGAACTGCGCGTGCAGTTCGGGTGGCAGTTTGATCCCGAGCGTCTTCACGCCGTTCTTGTTGGGATCAGTCACGCTGATCTCCTCCTCGGTGTTGGTGTGGCCGCCCATGCCCGCAAGGACTGCGAGCGAGGGGTGAGCGGCCACAGGCCACCGGGGAGGGGTGGCCCGGTCGGTGCGGCTCACGACACCGCCCCTACCTGTGTCGCCCGCCAGTCGGCTAAGCGCTCTTCGGCCAGCGCCGCGTAAGCCGGATTCAGCTCGATGCCGACCCAATTCCGGGCGTACATCTCGGCCGCCAGCGCCGTGGTCCCGGAGCCCAGAAAAGGATCAAGGACGATCCCCGGCCGCCAGTCGGCCCGGCAGGCGCACGCGGGCCGCAGCGGTCCCGTTGCCAGCAACCGGCCGTGCAGGCGTTGCGGCGCCCGTTGCCACGGCGTGGCGCAGGTCGTGCACACCCGCTCGGGGCACGTGGCGAGCAGTCCCCGGCGCACAAGCCGCAGCGGGAAGGTGGCGAAGTGCGCCCCGCTGTAGCTGCCCGTCGCCTCCACCCAGCAGTCACCGGGGTTCTTCCCCAGCGGGTGGCTGGCAATCCCGGCTCGCTTCAGCCGGGCCAAGCCGTGGTTCAGATCCACGCGCGGGCTCCTGCCACCGCCCAGGCTCGGCACCGCCGTACGCGGCAGCGTCGGCCGAGCCCGACTCGAGGCCCGGCCGGCGCCCGCGGTCTTGGCGGGTTCGCGCACTGCGTCGAGGTCGAACGTGTAGTTCGCCTGCCGGGTGAAGAAGTAGAGGTACTCGTGGGCGTTGGTGAAGCGGTCACGCACGCTTGAGGGCGTCGGGTTACTCTTCGCCCACACGATGGTGTTGCGCAAAAACCACCCGGAACGGGTGAGGCGCAGCGCGACTCTGGCAGGTCCGAGCAGGAGCGACTTCTTGGCCGCGCCTTCGCGCTCGTGGCGGCTGTAGCCGTCACCGAGATTCAGAAACAAACTGCCGGTCGGCACCAGCACGCGGGCCAGTTGGTCGCAGACCCCGGCGATCTCCGCCGCCCAGGCTTCGACGCTGGCCTCCGCGCCGATCTGCCCCTCGCTGCCGTAGTCCCTCATGGCGAAGTACGGCGGCGACGTGATCACGCAGTCCACCGACGCGTCGGGCAGCTCGGCCAGGCGGTCGCGGACATCGCCGACCAGGATGCGCCCTGTGGGCACGTTGGCGTGGGTGGCTTGGCTCATAGGGCACCTCCTTCGGTGGGTTGGGTCAGGACGTCAGCGGCTTCGGATAGCAGGCCGACCCGAAACAGCACGCGGGCTTCCGCCGGAAGCTTCTGGATCTCGCGGGTGATGACCGCCACGCGGGCGCCATCCGGGACGAACCACCACACCCGCGGGAACACGCCGTACTGGCGCTGCTCAGCTCCGCTGTTCCAGTACCGCACGTAGGCTTCGAGCTTCCGGCGGATGGTGGGTGCACTCTCGGAGTCAAGATCGATTTCCAGGAAGGAGCTGTACTCCCAACCGCCGATACCGAGCCGTACGTAGCCGTCCGGCTTGAGCGTGGTCGGTGCACCGCCGACGCCGTAGAAGGTTCGCCAGCACCGCGGCTCAAAGGTGAAGTCGAGCAGCTCGGCCCCGCCGGCGCGGATCCGCTCGATCAACTGCACGTAGGTTTCAGCCACCGCCAGCGTGTGATCTTGGAAGGCAGGCTTCGCCTCGTCGGGGCTGCGGTGTCGGCCTGGCCGCTCTTGCCCCAGGTCCAGCACCGCCGCGCCGAGGCCGGACAGCCCGTACAGATACCCGGCGCTACCCGCCCGCAGCCCACCGATCCGGCGGCGCAGGCGCACCACGAGCGCCAGCGTGAACAGCCGTTGCAACGCAGCTCGGGTTTTGCGGGCTTGCGTGTCGGGCCGACCGACCGCGAAGTGCAAGCGCTGGAGCTGATTGCCCGTCAGCAGCTGCAGTTGCCGCAGCGACTTCAAGATCTCGAAATCGCGTTGGCTAAGCCGCTGCGCCACCAGCCGGGCGCGTCCGCGCCCACTCATCGGACACCGCCAATGGTGTCAGAATGTCGGCGGCAGCTATCCAGTATCTGCGCACGTCCGGGCGTTGCCAGCTCGACGCGACCGGCAGGCCGAGCGGCAGGGGTGAAAGATCTTCGTGGGTGCCTCATCGTGGTGCCCTTCGGCTGCCGAGCGGCGCACTGGGCGGGCTACCGCCGTGCCACCGTTTGAGCAGTTCGGCATCCACTTCCGCCGGGTCCATGCCGTAGCGAGCCGTACTGGCCTGCCGCACCTGCACCGGGTCGGCCAGCGCATCAGGCAGTGCCGGAGTGGCGACCTCGAACGGCTGACTCGGCGCACCGTTCACCAGCACCCGGGCCGCCGCGTGATAGGCCGGGAGTCGTTCCAGATCCGCCGCCGTCACCGGCGCACCAAACACGTTCGCCAGGGTCCGGCCGTCGCCCTCTGCCGGACGGAACGCCACGCGCGCCCCGACGTTGGCCAGCACCGCCGCTTTCAGCTCGGCGTTCAGTTGATCCAGGTGCTGGTGGGCGACCGTAAACGACACGTTCGCGCCCCGGGCTCGGGCGAGGACGTCGGCGAAGTCGAGCCCCGCCGTGAAGCTCTGCCACTCGTCCACGAACACCGACACCGGCCGCCGCTGGGGAGCGGGCCGCGCCGTCTGGCGCTGGATGGCCTGCCACAGTTGGCTCAAGATCAGGCTGCCAACCAGCCGGGCCGTCTCCGAGCCCAGCACCCCGGCGTTGAGGTTGATCAACAGGATGGTGGGACGAGCGAACACCGACGCCACATCGAACTTCGGGTACGCCTGGCCGATCAGGTGCCGCACGGCTGGGCGGGCCGTCCACGGTCGCAGCTTGTTGGCCACTGGCTGCACTACCTGGGTTCGTTCTGGCTCGGACAGGTTGTCGAACCAGGCCAGCCACGGGTCAATCGTCAACGGATCACCGACCCGGGCCGCCACCGCTCGGCGCAGCCGTGGAGTGGTCAAGATCGGAATGATGTCCGTTAGGCCGCCCTCGGGCAGGCGGCTGGCCAAGATCAGCCCGTGCAGGAGAACGTCAGCACTCCGTGGCCCGATGGCCGAACCGAACAGCTCACGCAGCAGGCCCAGCACGGTGTCGGCTCGGCGCTCGGCGTCAGCCGGCGGCCCGCTCAACGGGTTGAAGCCAACCACCGGCCCAGGCACGCCGGGGTCAATCACGACCACCTGGTGCCGCGAAGGGTGCGGCAACCGGGCCAGCACGTCCATCACCAAGTCGCCCTTGGGCTCGATGACGATCAGGCTGCCGTTAGCCGCCGCTTCAGCGGTCACCCAGTGAGCCAGCAGCGTCGATTTCCCGGTTCCGCTGGGCGATATCAGGTGACAGTGGGTGCCGTAGCTGGACCGGGGCAGCCACACCGCTGCCCGCCGGGCCGCCGGGTGAGTGCTGACGCCCAGGGGACGTGCCGCCGCCTCAGGCGCACCCGCCGTCACTGCGCGAAGCAACGGTGCCGGGGGCGGAGCGAAGCCACGGGCGCCGCCCGCTACCTCCAGTCCGTCGAGGCTCCAGCCCAGCAGGACGGCCAGTTCGCTGGCGTTCAACATCCCCGACCACGACCGGGCGCGCCCCATGACGCTCGTCAGCTGCTCCGCTGTCCGTGTCGATTGGCGCGAGCCGTACACCCGGGCGTGCGCCGCACTGGCGAGGCCCAGCGCTGCCACCGCTGGACGCAGCAGTTCACCAGCCCGACGCAAGGTCGGCGCCACGCTGCCCACCCGGCCGCGCACCCCAAACCGGGGCTCACTCAGCCGCGCCTTCCAGCCGCGTTGCTCCTCACCGCCCGGTTGGTGAGGAGCCCCGAAGCCGAGCAGTTCCAGCGGCGACCGCTGGTCCGGTGGGACCGTCGACGTCTGGCTCGGTCCAATCACCCACTGCACCGCCACGGCTTCGCCGTCGCGCAGGTCGTCTTGCAGCCGCATCAGCCCGGTGGTGACCTGCCGGGAGGTGTCCAGGCGGATGGGGTGCACCACGCTGGTCACTCGGATCTCTCGCGCCGTCACCGTGGCGGGCCGCCGCGGGCTATCCGTTGGCGTCAGCACCAGGCCGGGGAGCTGGCCCCGAAGTTCGCCGGGCAACGTCCGCGCGATCCGAGCCTCGATGCCAAGCAGCCAGCGCACCCGGTCCGGGTGGACCCAGAGCTCGAACACCACCACCGGCTGCAGCCCGAGTAGGCCGTAGTGCGGCCGTCCCGCCAGCACCCGCACCATGGCCGTGACGTCGGAGAGCGTCGCATCCCGCGGTGGAAAAGCTTCGTACCACTGGAGCTCGATCATCGCCGCACCTCCCGCCGGGCAGGCTGCTCACCGTCCGGCTCTTCCGTTGGCGGGGCTGGCGGAGGGGGCGAACTGGCAACCCGGCCGAGGGCAATACACGCCTTCGCCAACTTGCGAATTGCCGGGTGTAGCCGCTCTTGGGCCGTGACGTTAAGAGGTTGTTCTGATATGGACTCGGGCATGAGAAACCCTCCTTTCGGCTAGGCGCGAAACGAGGGTCAGGTGTACATCTAAAACTGCCAATACCACTTGACACTGCAATCTGGTAGGCGTGTAATTGAATGCACACAGCGTCCCCGTTTCGAGGTCGTTGATGTGTAAATCACCTGAACGTAGTCGCCAGTGCAACGTGAGCAGAGAAGAACTTCCTAGGGACTCTCTGCTCGTAGCGCCTGGCGGCGCGTTCAGACTTTGTTATTATCTCCAGCACCGGTGGTGCAACCTAGAGGCGATTAACCAGAACAAAACCCGAACGGTAGGCCGCGGTTCTAGCAAAACGCCTGACGACAGGTTCTGTGCCATGCGGTATTCTCAGCACACGCTTCGCCGTGACCTGAACCAGATTTACGGTCTACTCAACCCGGCTGGAGCCAGGTCCGCGCCGGCCTTGGCGGCCGGTCGGCCAGTCTGCCATGCGCGGGCTAGCTGCAACATCCAGATCTGGTACGTCACCTCTCGCTCGTAACGAGCCCGATCCTCGTTTTCGGTTTCCTCAACCAGCTGCTTACGAGTTTTCCGGGGCATGATGTGCCTCCTTCCTGCCGGGGCGCGGGCCGCCCAGCGGGCGTAGCGCTGCCCCGGCGTGAATGGGTGGTTTTTAGAAACGAATGCCGGACACCGGCACGTCGCTGTCGACTTCGTTGCCCCACGCATCCCAGCCGGGGGCGCGCCTGCGGGCGAACAGTTCGAGATACGGCCCGGCTGAGCAGCGCTCGATGATGGCGTACTGCTCTTCCGGCTTGTGGCTGTGTTCCTGTTGTGGGGCGTAAAACCACGAGCCCTGACAACGGAACTGGACCGGGGCTCGCCCCCGCGTTCCCAGCAGGAGGTGTTCCGTCTGGTTACGCAGGTACTGCCCGAGCCCCAAGCGCGGCTTGACCCAGGTCAGGCAGCTCCGGTACGTGAAGCCCCAGGCTGCCATCACCTCCCGGCCGACCGGCAGCGAGCCGTTGGTCACCCACAGCCACAGGTGGGCGTCGGCTGCGGCCAGCTGCTCCACGCCGAGGGCGCAGATGCGATCGAGGCTCATCAGGGGGTAGTGACGCTCTGCGCCGAGGTTGCCGCGCTGGTTGATGTCCCACGGGGGATCGGCCAGGATGGTTCGATACTGAGCTTTGGTCATTGCGCTGTACGAGCCTCCTTCCTGCCGGAGCGGGGCCGCCCGGAGGGCATAGCCCTGCCCCGGCTCGAATGCGATGAACTCAAGATGGTGATGCGATCGCCGGCTAGCGGCGCCTGCGCTCCATGTAGAGGCGGACCAAGAACAACGCCGACAGAATGCCGAGCGCGTAGATCAGCTGCACGGGCATGGCGTGGGCCACGCCCAGCCCGAAGGTGAGCGCAAAGATCGTCAGCATGACCGAGCGGAGCTTACCCAACATCGTCGCCAGGGGTGATTTCGATTTACTCATGCCTATCTCCTCAGGCGTGGTAGCGCTCACGAGCACGCACAATTTCGCGGTCCACTTCCTGCTGTGCTCGCATCCACAGCGCGTCAAGCTGGCGTCGGGAGAAGTTCGTCATGTCGCCCCTGAGGTTCTGCACCTGGGCCTCCGCTTCTTCCACACGCACGTTCAGCCGCCGCAAGTCGTAGCGGTACGAACCGAGCAGGCAGATGTTGAAGATGATGAGCCCAATTACCACCACGGCCCCGATGACTGCCACCATGGCCGACTCACCACCGCTCGTACGGGCGGTTGAGGTAGTCGTCGATCAGGTAGCTCGCGCTCGCCCCGTACGTGACGTGCATCCGCTCCATGAGCGACAGCGTCAGCGGTGACACCCCGCGGTCGCGTGCCCGCTGAATCCGTCGGTCCGACTCCTCGACTCGGTCGAAGGCGGTTTCGACCAGCTCGCCGCCCGTGTAGAGCGACGAGGCGGCCCGGTAGTAGCGGTCGCGCTCGGTCACGTCGCTCGAGTAGCTAACCGGGTCGGGGATGCGGCGGGCCGGAGAGCTCGGGGCTCGGCGGGTGAGACCGTAGCCCGGCTGTGGCTCGGTGTGACCGTTGACCACCCGGCCGTAGGCCTCGGTGGCTGCTTGGAACCTGTCCATGTGTGTCTCCTTCGCGAATAATTGCGCGGTAGGTAAATAGGTGTCAGTAGGTGGATATTCCGACGAGTCGGGATGGTGCGGGGCTGCAAACACCTGCCACGCACCATCCCGAGCGGCGCTAACCACCTCCTTAGTTCGGGCTGGCGCAAGTAAAGAAATTAGTCTTCCTTACTGCGCCCTCGCTCAAAGCGTCGCGCCACCGACCAGCCGGTCTGAAAGCCGAAGGCAAACAGCACCAACAGCAGTACTGCCAGCAGTGCGAGAACTTCGGGCGCACCCATGGGGCCGTCCTTTCTTATCTGTGAGTTAACACACTGGATGCGGCGGCCTGGAACGGCCCATCGCATCATCTTTTGGAGTGCCCCAGGCGAAGAAGGCTGAGCTGCCCGGGCAAGAGCAACGCTACGGCCGGCTGGCTTGCCGTGGTAAAAAATCTTGGTCAGCTTTGACTGGTCAATGACCGTCTACGCAGGTCGGCTGCCTGAACGGGTTGTGGTCATGACTAGTCAACGACTAGTCATGCGCCTCCATGGGCGGGTGTGTTCAGCTGTGTGGATCTTCACTTGGCGGAACGTGCTCGCCTAGATCGCTGCCTGCCGGTGACTCAGGGGAAGAGAAGGAGTCCGGTCCCCATCCATAGCGTCGACGGGTTTCCTCGGCGGCCATTTCCTCCACGACCTGCGCGCGGATGCCTGCTTCGAGCTGCTCGCGAGTTACGGCCGAGGGTCGCTGTAGGTACTCCTGATATTCAGGAGAGCTCATTCGTTTGGCCACTTCTTCGTCAATTGCCGAGGTATCGCGGCCAGGTTCGAATGGGTATAGCGGATCTGACTCCAATTCGTAGCGTTGACGGGTTTCCTCGGCGGCCATTTCCTCCACGACCTGCGCGCGGATGCCTGCTTCGAGCTGCTCGCGAGTTACGGCCGAGGGTCGCTGTAGGTACT
>NZ_JBFBBT010000029.1:0-44196 GCF_040682815.1 Amycolatopsis sp. NPDC051102 | reverse complement strand
TAGGTACTCCTGATATTCAGGGGCGCTCATGCGCCTGGCTACTTCATCGTCAATCGTCGACCTAACGCGGTCAGGCGCATTTTCGTAATCAGACCATCGCTCGTTCTCGGGACGGTCAGAGTCGGGGTCGGGGCCGGGAAAACCTTCAGGCATGGATGTGATCTTGTTTAACTGCTTTAGTTATAACATCTTGGCAACCGGCAGTCAGTGACCCAGCGCCTGTGGTAGCATCTTCGGCTTCGTGTCAACGGAGCGTCGAAGCGAGGGCATGTGACGACACCTTCTCGCATGAGCCGGGCCGAGCAACTATCGTCGCTCCAGCTACAGTTGCTCACGCTCGCAAATCGCGGCGGAGTGCTTCGAAAAGACTTGCCGAAGTTGCTCACGTGCGAGTTGGATGATCTCCGTAGATCCTGGAAGCTCCACGTAGGTGCCGATCTTGACAAAATACGGAAGACTGATCTTGGCAAGTTGCAGGAAGAAATTCGAAATAGGCTACGTCAACATCTAGAAAAGATGCTTGCGCAAGGGGTGGTATCCGAGCACCGTCCCGCTGATGTGGACATATTCAGACTTTCATTCAACTACAGTTTCAACATTGATGTTCCCCCGCCTTATTGGTCACGGCCAAAGCTGGAAAGGCAGGGGCACGTCAGGAACTTCGCTAAGGGAGGTCGTGGTACTAGTCCTCGTGCGGTTCAGCGCAAGCTAGAGCGTGCGTGTGAGGCAATAGCCGAGCAGATGCTCGCAACAGATGAATTTACTGCCAATGTGCCAGTCTCGCTGTTGAAGAAGGTCGCGGATCGAGACGAGCAGGCCCCGGCCGAGGAGGACTCCTCGAACGCCCCAGATGAACCGACCGCTGCTCCTGAAGCGAAGCCGTTCTGGCGTCGACGTCGGGTTCTCTTCGGCGCACTGGGGGTAACGGTCGCTTTGCTGGTTGCTGCCGGTGTCATGATCGCGTCCCGAGGTGAAACGCCCCTTGATCCGCAGAGTCTGCTACGCGCAACCGTCCTAGCCACCGGAACCGACTCGGCGTATGGCGGTATCTTCCCAACGCAACTCAGCGCCAAAGCTGACAGCTACGTCGACAAGCTCAGCAAGGCGCCGAATGATGCCGACTATGAGCGGATCTTCCAAGGTGAGCTCAGCGACGGCGCTTACGCCGCCGGAGGTATCAGGGTAAACATCGCCCTGGAAGTCTTAGTTGACGGCGAAATTAGCCTATACGACATCAAGCCGGTCAACGTCAAGCGTGAAGCCATCCCGCTCGACACTCTCGTGCTCCTATCGCTGGGCCACGGTCCGGCCGCGAAAGTTCAGGTCTCCCTTGATCAAGCTGTGCCGGTCGCCATGGACATAGGCTCGGGGCAGCCGCAGCGCTTCGGCGCCAGCGAGATGATGGGGCTATCAAAAGCAAGCAAGGGCATCATCGACGCGGCTTTCACGGCTCAATCGGTCGCCGAGACTTTTGATATTGAACTCAGCTATGAGTACCAAGGAAAGCAGTACACTCAAGTCCTTCACCGCACCCCTGATGGCGAGCCCTTCCGCGCTGCTGCCTTGCTGTGCAAGGACCGGCTTCAGGCGCCGGCCCCGGAGGTGAGCGCCGCTGAACTCGAACGCCTGAGGACCCTTCGGTATCGCCGTGTGGTGGGCCTCGACTCGACCATTGACGCGGCCGGTAACTACGCAGTGAAGAACATCGACCCGAACGACTTTGCTGGCCGATGTTACTAGGATGGTGAGCTGAGGCAATGACGACCACGTGGCACGCTGGACGACGCTATGTGACAATTGCCGCTGTTATGTTGCTCGTCGGCGGCCTCGTATCTGGTTCTGAGCTGCCGGATGTTGTGCCGTTGCCCTACGCCTACCTTACTGGCACGGAACTGGTGGTCATGCATGGCGATCATGTCGTTGGTCGCGCTCCCGTGCAGTACGACATCAGCCTCGGCGATCTCATCGCCACCGCTGATGGACGGTACTTCGCTGTCTTATCCGGCAAGGCTACGCAGGGCGCAGAGGGGCGGTCCCCGCAGCTCGTCGCCATCAATGCCGAAACCGGTCACGCTCAGATCCGTGACTGCGCAACATGCAACTCCATCGCACCCATTGGCGGCTCGCGGGTGATGGTAAACACAAATGAGGGCTTTCTGAGATTCGATCTATCTAGCTCAAAGCTGCCCCTGAGCTTCCAGACAGATCAGCAGCCTACAGATCGGCTGCGTCTATTGAGCGGCACATGGGATAAGGTGCTCGTCGCTGGGCGAGATCCTATTCAGGTCCTCAAGGAAGCGTACTACGTCCTACGTGAGGACGGAAGTTTGCATAAGATCGACACTGAGGATCGGCCGGAAGCCCATGCGGCAGGCCCAGCGTATGGCCAGAAATACGTAATTGGACGGTCTGCGGCCACAATCCTTCCGACCGGCGAGGCCCGGTTCGCGGTCAGCACAGCGGCAAGGCGAAGGGACCTTCCTTGCGCCGTTGAGGGAGATATCTTAATCTTTTCCGCGAACGGTCGCGCAGATGTGAATACAAACCTCGCGCCAGCCAACCATGCTCACATCTGGCCTGGCATAGATGGTGCCTTGGCAGCGCTCGACCTATGGTGGGACACTGTGGGTGATCTGCATGCAATCGTCCTTAATGACACCTGTGGCGCCGATAACGTTGGCGAGCCAACCAGTTCTCTTAGTGAGTGGCGTTTTCACGATGCTCACTGGCTGCAAGTATCAACTCGGCAGACGAGAGCGCTTCGCCAACTGAGCACTCGGTCAAACATTGTGTCACTGCCTCGCACGCCAGGGTCGTCAACAAATGAGGACTACGATCTATACCTCTATCAAGACGGCAATCGAAAGAAGATTGCGGACGGTGTTGACCTGCTTGCCACTAGAGACACGACGGCTCCGCGCTTGGAAGACTCATGTCATGTCAATCCGGCTAATTGTCCTTCGCCAGACTTGATAGCCGCGCGGCGGCAACTCTCTACTGCGCCGGTCCCCAGTTTGTGTGAACATCCGGCCGGAACGCTGGTAAACGGTAGCCTTCCGGGTATTCCCGATAATCAGGGTTCTGTGTTCTTGGCGGCGAATGGCTCCCCGATGAACGTGATCGATTCGCTCGCAGTTGGCGACCTGACCGGCGACGGCGTGGCTGAGACTGCGGCCGTCCTTGGCTGCTCGCAAGGGGGTGTTAGTTGGCCCGAGTACATTGTGGTGTATACGCCCGAAAAGCAGATATTGGGCTCGATCGACCTCGGCGATATCGCCCTTGCTGAACAAGTTGAACACGCCGACATCGAACGACTGAAATTCCAAAATGGTAACGTCTTGCTGACATTTATGAGCTATAATGGCGCCATCTTTTGCGCCAAGAAGTGGTCGGCAAAGTTGCACTGGGACGGTCACGACGTCACAATGCAAGACTTGACTCAGGCGAAGAGCATACCAACCGTCCCATGTTGAGCTATCGCCTAATCATCCAGCTGCTTCAGTGCTGGAAGGCAGCTCCTCCCTCTCCAAAAACGCCACCGCTGCCCCCCGCGCCTCAGCCATCGGCACCTCATAGCTTGCGGGAATCTCGCTGGCGTTTCCCATGTAGTCATATATAACGTTGCCCGTCCGGCTCGCGTCACCCACGGTATGCGTCGAGCGCGGAGTCATAAACACAACGAAGCCCTTGTCTTGGCCAATGCCCATATCAAACACGCCCCGTCGCGGGTCGCCCTGAACCGAGCACTCCACCATCGACGGGACGGGCAGCCCTTTCGTGTCGGCCTGTACCTGGGCAATCAGAGCATCGAGTTCGGCGGCCGTGCTCACGAGAATAGGCGGATCACCTTCGGCGTAGTCGTTGTCCGGTTCCTGGTTGTACCAAACTTCTAGCGTCACCACGGCTTCGCTCCTCCGGTAAACGTCTTGCGGTACTTCGGCGCGTGTACCGTCATGGAATAGCCTTCCGGCAGGATAACCGGCACCAAGGTGTCGCATCCGTACGGACCCTTACAGGGCCGGTTATTGAGCGCCACGTCCAGGTGCTTCCGCCTTTCGTGCACCATGCGGGCGGCCAGCTTCTGCTCCACGTCCGATACCCGGGTCGTCTCCGCTGGTACCGGAATGCCGCGCTCTTGCAGGATGGCCCACGCCCGCGCTGAGTCCTCATCCCGTCCGCTCGCGATGGCGTGCGCTTGGCCATGCTCGTCGACCCATTGCCCGTGCGTTTTGACGCCCGTGTTGGCGACGACCGGGGGCGGCAGTTGGGCTTGGAGGGCTTCGGCTTGTTCCCGCGTGAGCCGCTGACCGTCCGGCACCGCCGAGGCCGGCGCGGCCGTAGCTGCTGGCTGTGTCGGCGGGCCAGCTGGGCCGCCTGTTTCCTCCGACGGCGTGCTCGCCCCGATACGTTCCAGATAACTGCTCAGGGCGCCGCTGGCGCGGCCGACAAGGCCTGCCACCTCGCTGGCGCCTTGCGCGGCGGTGCTCAGGCCCCCGGCAGCCTGTGTCATCTCCGGCTGCTGCGAGCCGGTCTGGCCGAGGGCTTGAGCGGCTTCTTCGAGCAGGCTGGCGGCCTGGGTCAGGCTGGCGGTCGACAGTTTGGCGAGCGCCGTGCGTACGGCGGCTGCCAGCTCCTCCACTCCCGCCATGATCGCCCCCTGAACCCCATCTTGGCTGGTGAGAGGGACGCTGTCACTCCCCAGGTTCGTCCGGCAGGTTGCGCAAGCCCCACAAGACGCGAGCCATGAGGTCGGTCGGTGGTGGCTGTGGAGCGGCCGAGCGCCGAACCGGCCGCGGATGCTCAACGTACGGCCGCACGCGCTGCGGTAGCGGGAGCGGTTCGGTTGGCTCGTCTGCCAGGGCCGGCTCCGCGGTGGTCGGGGCTGCGGGAGGCCGCCTGTCCGTGGTCGCCTCAGCGCGGCTAGCTCCCAGGCGATGCCGGCCGGGCCTCTGCGCTCGCCTCCGCCCTCGCCGCTGCCGCCGGTGGCGCCAGGCGTCCCGAGCCATGAGCGCGGAGATCAGGAGCACCGGCGTGGCCATCGTTGCCAGGATCACCAGCTCCTGGCCGTTCACACTGTGGGCGGCGCGTCCGGTGGTGGCAGGGTCTCATCAGCGGGCTTCGGCAGGACGGGCGCGGCCGGTAGCTGCTCGGCGTACAGCCCGACGACATCGCCGAGCGCTGCCAGCCAGCCGCTGACCTCTTGGAGCCGGTCCCGCGACATGGTGCCCGCCCGCAGCCGGGCTCCAACCGCAAGCAGCTGCCGTCCGGACAGCGCCAAACGGTCGGCCAGCGCCGTCGGGGCTTCGCCTTCGCCCGGCTCCCCGGCGTGAGTCGCCACCACATCGGCCAGCTCCGCCAGCAGCCCGGCGAACTGCCGCTGCCGCTCCGGCGGCATGGTGCCGGTAGCCAGTTCCCGGATGACCGCGGGCACAGCCTGGTGCACGCTGCCAAGGCTGGTCAGGAGTTCCGCCGTTTCGGGCGTCATGCGGGCCTCACCGGCGCGAACCAGTCCGGCTGTTCGTGTTGACCTTGGACGAGCTGGTCGGCTGCCCGTTCGGCCAGGGCAGCGAGCCGGGCCAGGTAGGCGTCACGCTGGTGGCTCCCGTGCTCCGTCAGTCGCGCCCAGCCCTCTTGCCCGACGCCCCGCCGGGTGTCGGTGTATCCGGCAGCCCGCAGCACGAAGAACTGGCGCTTGAGCCGGTCCTGACTCACCCCCGTGGCCTGGCACAAGAAGCTAAACCGGCACCACTGCGCCTCGCGCAGCAGACACAGCAGATGTACCCGCAAGGGGTCCGGTAGCACCGTGTCATGGGTGTCGGCGTAGGCCGGGCTCATGCCAGTGCTCCCGCTCCGGCCAGCAACCGCCGCTGCTCCGTTCGCCGCGCGCCGGGGTGTCGGAGTGCCAGCACCTCCGCGCTCGCCACCTCATCTAGGTAGGCGCACATCGCCTCTTGCAGCTGCGGGTTGAGGGCCAGGTGCCGAAAACTCGGCACCACCACGTGCCGGGCGCCCGTCCGCACCAGCTCGGCCACCAGCTCGTCGAACGCCTCCCGCGAGCCACAGTGAAACTCGAAGAAGAACCCGGCGAAGGTCAGCCCGTGGCCGTGCGCAAACCGGATCACCGTTTGCTCGAGGTGCCGCACCTTGTGGTCCGGGACGTGGGCGGGCACCCGCATGTAGCCGTAAGCCAGCTGGGCCGCCGGGGCCGGCTCCGCCGTCTCGGGCAGCTGCGGGAGTACTGAGGTCGTCATGGTGCGTCTCGTCCTGGTCGTTCGCCGATCATGGGCGGTATCCCGGCGGCCAGGACTTCGCGGGGAACGGTGCAGCGTGCGGGAGTTCGCCCGTGACCTCGGAGGCGATCGGGAGGTGGTCAACCGGCCGCCGGGATACCGGAACTGACCCTTCCCGGCCGTCACCGGCCCCACCAGAGGGCCAAACCGGGGCGAATCTTGGCCCGATCCCGGGTAGACCGGTCTGACCTGCGGTAATGTGTCGAACCCAGGGCGTGACCGAATGGAGTGGATCATGGGTGGCCGCAGACATGGGCTCATCCGGGCGCGGAAAGCGGCCTACTACACCCAGGAGTCCTTGGCCTACGAGCTTGACCTCAACCCCGGGACCGTTGGCGACTGGGAGCGCGGCCGGTCCGAACCGCTGCCGTACAAGCGGCCGAAGCTAGCCAAGCTGCTGGGGGTCAGCCGTGAGGAGCTCGAAGCCCTCCTCCGCGAAGGTCAAGACGTCGCGTCCGCTGCTCCCAGTCTCGCACCCCTGCCCCCGCCGGCTGCGCCCGTGCCGAACAGTTCGGCTGCACCCGCCGATGCCGCCGTCGCTCGCCTCACCGCCTTATCCGCCGACGATCACGCTCGTCTCACCATGACGCTGAGCGACCCGCACCGCTACGGCGACGGGCAGGTCATTGCCCTGCTTGGTCGCCAGCTCGACCAGTCCATGCACGATGACGGCCTGCTGGGCCCGGCTCGCACCCTGCCGACCGTCCGAGCGGTGCTTGAGGTTGTCGCCGCTCTGGCTCGCGAGGCCCGGCCATCTGTGCGCCGTCCGCTTCTGTCGCTCGGCGCTCAGGGCGCCGAGTTCGCCGGATGGCTGCACCGCGACTGCCGGGATATGCCCGGCGCTGCTCACTGGTACTCCCAGGCCACCGAGTGGGCGCAAGAGGCTGCCGACCTGCCCTTACAGGGCTATCTACTGCTCAAGAAGTCCCAGATGGCTTACGACCAGCGCGATGCCGTGCGGCTCCACGCGCTGGCCACCGCCGCCCACACCGGCCCCTGGCAGCTCCCGGCCAAGGTCCAAGCCGAAGTCACGCAGCAAGTCGCCCGTGGCCTGGCCATGCTCGGCGAGCCCTTGGCCGACGTCGAACGCCACCTCGACCAGGCTCGCAGCTGGCTCGACCGCGCCATGGACACCTCAGACAGCGGTTCGCTCAGCAGCCACTACTCCGCCACCAGCCTGACGCTGCAAACCGCCAGCTGCTACATCGAGGCAGGTAAACCGCGCCAGGCGGCCAACCTCTACGACCAGGCCATCCGCACGCCCGCTCTCTCCCACCGGGACCAGGGCTACTTCCTCGCGCGCCACACCGTGGCGCTAGCCCTGGCCGGAGAACCCGACGACGCCGCGACCCAAGGGCTCAAGGCCGTGGCGATTGCCACCACCACCCAATCCCAGCGCACCACCCGCGAACTTGAACGCGCCCTTGGCACCCTGACCCCCTGGGCCAGTCGCCCCGGCCCGCGCGCCCTCGGCGAAGCCGTCCGAGCGGCCGCCTCGAACTAGACGGTCAGCCACTCCCGCACCGTCGTAATCACGAAGGCTTGCCACTCCTGGCTCTGGGGGTTGGCGTACGTCGGGTCGTCATGGACCGCGAAGCCGTGCTGCGCACCTTCAATCTCCACCAGGGCGTGTTCGCATTGCAGCTCGTCCGCCGCGTGGCGCGACGTCTCCACCGGCACAAAGGTGTCCTCCGTGCCGTGCACCAGCAGCGTCGGATTCGTGATCTCTCCAATCACCTCATCCGGCCGCAGCCAAAACACTTCGTTGAGGAAGGCCCGGCTGTGCTTGACCGTCTCGGAGTGGTCCAAGTAGCCCTGCCGCGCCAGCGTGGCCGCCGCCTCGTCGTCGAGGACGCCACCCTGCCAATGTGGCTTCTGCTCGATGTAGCGGTTCATGTAACTCAACTGCGGATTGAGCAGCACCAGCCGGTGCAGACCCTGCGGGCGCTTGGCTGCATAGTAGGCGGCCAGGCCACCGCCAAAGCTAGTCCCCAACAGGCTCACCTCAAGCGCGCCCGTGCCCGACCGGACGGCCTCCAGGGCCACTTCAATATCGTTGAGGTGCTCCGCCAGCGTCCGCGTCTCCTGCGTGCCGTCGCTTGTGCCGTGGCCGCGCTGGTCGTACCGCAGTGAAGCTATTCCCGCCTCGGCCAGGCCGGCGGCCAGCCGCGTGAAGAAGCCGCCCTCGTCCCGCGTCACTCCGCCGCCGTGCACCAGCACCACCGCCCGATGTGCTGGACTGCCCGGCGTCACCAGCGTTCCGGCGAGGTGCAAGCCGTCCAGGGTGCGGAGGGTGGTGTCGTTGGTGTGCGGCATGGAGGCTCCCGAGGCGTCGGCGTCCCCGTCATGATCTCAGTTTTGGGCTGCTGGTGCCGGTCCAGTGCAGCAGCAACGGGAGGCCAGTCAAGCATGGGTGCCCTCGCCAGAGAAGTAACTGAATAGCATCGGGCACGCAACACGGCTTCAGTGACGATCCGTGAAATAAGCCGGTTAGGGGTGGACGGTCGTTGCGGCGGTTGTCGTGGTCGCGGTCGTAACTGTAGTGGGGGCCGGGGTGGTCGGTGGAGGCTCAGGCCAGGGCTCGCCAATCCAGATCTGGTTATACTGAGTTTCGGTAACATCGACCCATACTTTGCGTTGCTTGTCGAGGCTTTCAACTTGTACCCGGCACTTCGCGGTATCAGTGATCGCATTGACCTCTGGCGGGCTATCGCACGCTCCGCTGCTATTAAAAGTGTGGGCACTTGAAACTAGGATCGAGTTGCGCGGGGACATACTCCTTCGCCACAACCGTGCCCTTATCGATGGTGTCGCTGGAGCAAGCGCCGATCGTCGTGGTGAGTAACAGGGCAATGCCGAAAAGCGCTACCGACCTAATCATGCTCTCGCGCTCCTCTCGTATCGTTGCACACTTACTTGTTGACGCGAATTGTCACGCGCGCCACGACGGTGCAGCCATCAGGCAGGGCGTCAATCGCGTCGTTTGCCGCTGCCTGCGTCAGCGCGGCCGAACATGTCGAGTTGGCCAGAACGGCGTCGTAGTCGATGGTCTTGCCCTTGTCGCTGACGTCCCCCACTTGCCTGTCCGGGAAACTCCAGTCGCGGTCGTATGTGGCTACTGCCGAACCGTTCGTGAAGAAGTATGACCCGCCGCCGGCCTGGGGTTGAGTCATAAGCCAGAGACTGCTGCCAGGACTCAGTCCGTGGACAGTTCCGGCGACGGCCACGTCGTCACCGGCATTGATGGACTGGCCTGGCGTCGGTTCACTGAACGTAGCCGCGACCGTAGGGCCGGTCGTCGGTGGCGGGGGCGGCAGCGTGCTTGACGTGGCTGATGACGTCGGCGTCGTGATCGGCGGCGGAGCGACGCTTGTGGTTGGTGGCGGCTCTGCGCTGGCTGCCAACGCAGAGCGCGCCACCAGAACCAGGATGGCTAGCGCGGACAGAGACGTAATCACCAAGGCGACAACACTCAGCGCAATGACTGCCCGCGATGGCTTTGGTGCATCATGCTCGGGCGCGGCACTCTCGGTCGACGCGTCATCTGCTGAAGCCGTAGGTCGCCGGTCTTTCCACCAGTTGCGGACGACAACGACGCCGTAGCAAATGAACCCAACCGCCAGCACCCCTGCAATGCCGCAAATGACCAAGTTGACCTTGGAAGTAGTGGCATAGTCCAGCCCCTGCGCGATCGCGATGCCTACCTCGATGACGCCACCGGTGTTCAAGATCGCGGGCGGGATGAACGTCTTGGGCTCCAAGCTTGCACCTCCCAGTACGAATGGGTTCGGGGGCAGGGTCGATCCCTCTGACGTACGTGTTACCGTCGCTGCCGCGCCGCAGTCGAGATCGTTACTCGGTTCAGCCATTCGGGTGGCAGTGTCGGTTAGCCACTACTCGGTCGGAATTATTGATAGAAGATCATGCGTTGACGACAAATCATCTCACTCGATCACTGCCGCATTGAGGGATGGTCCAACTAATTTGTCGTAATGCGATTGTTGCCGTGACGCCTCGTCGACGAGAGCTATGCTGGCCGGTCCGCAGAAGTCCTGCGGTGCATAGTATCGAGGAGGAGAGTTGCGCGAGCACTTTCGATCCGGCGAACGCCGGGCAAAGCGCCGTCTGAGACCCAGCGTCCGGCTGGGCATCATGGCGGTAGTTACCGTTCTACTGGTGACCTTTGGCTTCACGAGCCAGTCAGTAGCGAACGCGTCGATCAATCCGCCAGTTCCGAGTTGGCTGGCCAAGTACCTGATCAAGGCTCGCGGGCCCGGTGTGGCCACGGCGATCCTGCAGGGGCAGGGCTATAAATGCCTGCCGCTTGGCGTCGTCTGCTGGCTCGAGGGCAGCTACGACCCACCGCGTTGGGGTAAAGGCACTGTCACTACGGCGGGGCCACAGTACTACCTGAACGCTCGTGCATGGCCGGCGACCAACGCACCAATCCCGCGTACCTTCCGAAACGGTTGGCGACTGGTGATTTTCTGCCAGACGACCGGTCCGGCGGTCAACGGGCGATGGGGTTGGACGAACGTGTGGGACTACGTCGGGAAGCTCGGAGACGTGCCGATGTTCGTGTCGGACGGGTTCGTCTACACAGGCAGCAACGGGTTTGTCGCAGGCGACTGCGCCTCGACGAACTATGGCGACGGCTAACCAGCCGACCAGTCCGGCCCAAGGTGTCCATCGCCTTGGGCCGGTTTGATGAGCTAGGGAATCAATAGCCAAGGCCAGGCAACGATGCCCGCGATAATTCCGACGAGCACAAGTCCGAGCCCGGCGAGGGTGATGACGGCCCCAAAATGTCCGCCCATCCCATAGAAGCCCCAGGCGGCAATGAGAAAGCCGCCGGGAATTAAGATGTGAGCTATACGTCCCGCTATCCGAGTCCTAGGTAGTGTAAGTTTGCGCATATGCTCCTTGGTTTTCCGCCAATGTACAGCTGTCATGACTTTGTGTAAACTTGGTAGACATTTGGAGCATATGCGACTCTGTCGAACGACGAGCTTGTACAGTCGCGAGGGGCTCGACTTGCGGGGAGGGTCACTTGCCGGATTGCAATGGTTAGGTCGGCAGATCGCCTCGCTCATTCCAGGGCAGCTGGGCAAATGCCGTGTCGATGACAGAGTTTCGTCGGAACCTATGCCCATGACCAGCCAGTGCAGTATCGATCGCTGAGTCTTGTTGCTGCTCATCATTCACGAGATTGAGCAAGAACTCACCAGCTGTCTGGTCTTCGATGGTTACGAGATGCTCAAGTTCAAAGGCTGCGCACACGCGGAACGGCTCGGTGCAACTAGGCAACAATTGCCGATATGGCTGTGCGTTGATGACATGAAAAGGCTCCATCGTCACCACGAGGCCTACAATCGGCCGATCATGCGGGATATCGTTGAACGCTGATTCCCGTCTCTTGATCAGACCTGCCGTCGTCGATAGCTGTCCGACTGCCTTGTCGAGGCGCTTCTTCAGGTCGGTGACAGCGGCGTCGCTTCCAGACCGAACGGCTGCGGTTGGCCGGGTTGATTTAACTTCAACGAGAACCACTACGTCCCTGAAGACGGCCAACCAGTCGACACTCTGTTTCTTGTCGCGATCATAGGTTATTGCCGGATATACAGTTGCACCGTCCATCAGAGCGAGGTTTCGACCGACGTATGCCTCGAACAAGTAGCCAAGGTCGCGCGTGAACGGCTCGCCCCACCGCTCAACGGCCGTGTAGTAAAGACCGAGTGGGCTAACTTTCCGAATGAGCAGCCCTGGCACTGGTACCAGCAGTTCGTCGATCACGTCAGCCAAGACAGGCCGCGCTTCTAGGGGGTTGAATAGATAGCGATGAGTTTCAGGATGTTGGCTCGCGGTAGGCGTTGGAAGGTTGCGCCGAACTTCAGCAGGCGATGTGATGAAATTGTCATGCGCCACCCGGGCAATAGTGTCAGAGTCAACCTCGTCGGTGATCCGCCTGAAGTCATCCTGGCTGAGCCAGTCCAAATCAAATCGGCCTCCATTTTTGAGAGAGCCGGCATAGAATAGGAAAGCGACCCCCACGTATTCGGCAACCGAGCAGTTTAGAAGCCGCTGGACCCAGTCTCCGCTGAGTATCTCCATGGCATGGTCAGCCGTGGTCTGCTCGAACAGTGCAATACTGCGGGCGAGCTCGTGCCCCACTGGAAGCTGGTATGGCATCTGTTCATTTGCGAGCCGCAGCATGAACTTGCGGAAGCCGTCTAGCGTGACCGTGCGTAGATCAGGGTCGTTGAGAGCTGAATGTGCGGCACAGCAGCGCAAGACGTCATCTTCGGTCGCCTCGACTCGACGGTGCTCGTTGCCAAAGGCAAGGCTCACTCGAGCTACCTCTGCCAACGCCCACGGTGTAATTTTCTTGAACGGGCTGCGGAGCCACGAATTCGGCTCACTATAACGCGAGGCTATCTGGGCCACGACTGGCAGGAGGCTAGATGGTGTATGGCGTCGAACCCGCTGGGTGAACTCGCGGTATGTGGTCCGGCGATCGTAGGAATATGGCGCCATCCCAAGTATTTACCCTTCAACGTTGCTGACTGAACGTGCTTGGAGCTGAAAGTGAGCAGCAACCTTGATCGCTAAGATGCAAGCGCGTTCGCCAGAGTGGCAAGGCCGCCGATCTTGTCGAGTGAAGGAGGAGGCCATTCTCGTGTGCCAATGTTCGGCCAGATTGGCGTCAAGTGCTTCCCCAGTGCCGGGCTCGGCGTCACGGTGTATAGAAGCCCAGGCGTTCCAATTCGGATTACTTGAGTGACAAAATATCCAATCCGGAGAGTTGTGACATAAGCATTGGCTCGAAGGAACTCCGCTCCCTCGGTGTGCTGAATCGTGACATCGCCGTTGAGCGGGACGCATCTGTAATCAACCGGGTGGTCTGCTGCGCCGAAGAGCGCTACGGGTGGCGTCATTGCAGCTGTCCATATCCGCATGATCTGGCTGGGCTGCCGGTCCTGGAAGAGTGCAGCATAGTCCTCGTCCGGAATGACGAGCCGATCCTCTTTGCTGTGAGTGTACTTGAGCATCATGATTGTTTTGAGCGACCAGGTCGCAAGCGCCCGCTGTTTGGTCTTCGTGAGCTGCGCTGACCGACCCTTGATCATCTTGGGGAGGAGCGAGCGTACCCCGGCTTCAAGATCGTTCATCCAGCCGTTGTTGCAAGAGGCGCAAACTACTTTGACCTTGGCGTCGAACATGGCTCCTGAGCGTGTAGATCTGGCTGTGGCCGACTCGCGTACATGGAGGGCGTTTGCCTGGTCAGGGTAGGGGAATGCGACTCGCAGCCACTGGGGTAAGACATGCTCGTTCGTGCAAGGTGAAGTTCCGCAGAAGACGCACGTTCGAGCCATGCGGATGACGCTACTCCGGAACTTGACGGGCTCCTCTCGCACGTCCGCCTCGTCGCGTCACGATCCCACTGCGCAGCAGGTGAGTCCGGATCGTCGTATCACTGACGTGGTAGCGCGAAGCTACCTGGCTCGGCTAGGCTGTGAGTATGCCGAGGTTAATCAACCTGTACCCCATTGCGTCTGTGCTGACATCAAATTCATGAGCTAACTCGCTTACGAGCTCATCTCGACTGCTCACGCTCTTCCTAAGTTTGACTTCGAAGGCGTGGATTACTAGCGCCCTTGGCATCAGTAGTTCGGCGGCAAAGCGGTTGGCCTCGATCTCTTCCGTGTTGGTGCCCATGCTAGACACGCTGTCTCGAAGATCGATTCTCGCTGAGCTGACGATAAGCGGCTTTCCTTCGTGCAAAAGCAGATGTCCGAGCTCATGGGCTACACTAAATCGTTGGCGTAGCCGACTTGTCTGCGTGTTAATCCCGATTATCCATCGTCCGTCCATTCGAAGGGCAAACCCCGACTCCTGCCCTTCAGAGCGTTGTCGAACGATCTCCGCTCCTTCGCTTGCCGCGATCTTTTCGACTGGTACCGGCGCGTGCGCAACCGAGTACTTGTCGAGCAAATTTTGAGCTGCCTCATCGGGTCGCCGCCGACTCATTGCTCGCCTTCCTTATTCGTCTCATTGTCAACGTTGTCGAGTTGGCTTATGACACCCTCAACGAAACGGCGAGCGCTGTCTGGCGATCCTGAGAGAAACTCGTCAACCTGGGACAGCTCACTGGATTTGATCCCTAGGGGTGTGTCCGTAATGAGTTCGGAAAGCTTCATTCTGAGCGCGTCAGCTATGAGCGCCAGGATATGAAGTCGAATGCGTTGACGGCCGGCCTCGAGGTTCGCGATCGAAGATCGTGTCAGCCCGATTCGGTCGCCAAGGTCAGTTTGGCTTAAGCCTGCCTGGGTTCGCGCTGCCTGTACGAGTTGGCCCACCTCTCCGTAGAAGCGGTCGATGGCCTGGTCGCGCTCGTCCGTCATGGCTCCCCTCCGTGTGCCTACCGGAGGGTAGCGCGCGGAGGTTTGTGACACAAACGGTCGCGCAGCAGTCACCCGTCGGGGCACTTGACGCCGCCACCCCAGGCACCTAACCTTTTGGTAACGACAGAGGTGCCGACCGACAGTAGTAGTACGACGTCAGCACTGCAAACACAAGGCGACGGGAGTCGCAGCTATGACTACGCAAGAGCTAGATAGCTTGCAGGAGCCGCCCGGCAATCAACCGGACGAGCCGACCGCGGTCGGTCTTCCTGGCGCCAGTGCGGATCAGCCAAAGCGGCCGGCTCGGGTCTTGCTTGGATGGACCCCGCCCGGCCAAGGAGAGCTCCTGCTGGCATCCAATGAGGCAGGTGTAGAGCTGAGTGATCATCAGCGTGAACGACTGCAGGCGACCCGTAGTGCGGTTGCTGCTCGCTCCGCTGGGGTGGACCAGGCTGGACTGGTTGCGCCGATGCCTCCTACGTTGGCGAGCCACTTGGCCAGGTTGGAGGTAGATCCCCATGGAGCTCGGATGCTTCAGGAGGGGTGGAATGTCGCGATGGTCGATCTTGCGCGGGTCGTGGGGTTCCAGCCCTTTGTGTTCACGGACACACCTGCTGATCGCACGGCGAATCTGACACCTGATCGGCTTGAGGCCATCGCTGAGTTGACGTTGCCGACTGGTCATGCGGCTCCCCTTGCCGCACAGTTCGACCAAGTCAAGCAGGCGTACATCATCACGTCGCCCAATCCGAACCTGAAGGTCGTGGGGACCTTCAACGGCCAAATGGGAGAGGCAGCAGGACCGCCGGGCTTCGGCTTCGCAGTCGCGGTGCCACCGTCGTACCTACAGGTCGTTCGTGTTGATGGCCGCTACGTCCTTCGTGATGGTTACCACCGGGCGTTCGGCCTATTGAGCCGAGGAATCAGCTTCGTGCCGGCCTTTGTGCGCGACTTCGACACTCGCGAGGGCCTTGCCCCGGCTGGCATGCTGCCGGAATCGGCCTGGCTCGGAGAACGCCCACCGCTTCTGACCGACTATCACGAAGACGCAGTGGTCGAGACTGTGTATTTGCCGTCCAGCCGCAAGATGATCGTGATCCAGGCGATCGAGCTGTCTCTAGCGAGCTAGCAGGACCGCGCGTGTGGCGGGTCGGAGGTACCTCGACCCGCCACAAGCGAACAGTCAAAACTCGTGCTCACGAAACTCGTCGGCGACGGCCTCCGGGCCGCAGCTTGACGCCGCTCCGTAGCAGGTGGGTGCGGACCGTCGTGTCGCTGACGTTGAAGAGGGCGGCAAGGTGTTCGAGGGTTGAGCCCTCTCGGTACAGTTCGCCCGCCTCCTTGATTGCATCCGGTGTGAGTAGAAGCTGGCGGGTGTCCACTCCGCGAGCCTCGAGGTGCTTCCCGACGGTCGATCGGGCTACGTCAAACTCGATGGCGAGTTGCTTGACAGTCGTTCCGGCCCAATAGCTCGCGACCAAGGCGTCAATTTCACATGGCTGCAACTGCCGGGCGAGTCGGTACGTCGGTGGCGCTGGCACGGCTATTGGCAGGTTCGACCACGTCGAGGCCAATTTCAGCAGACGCTGAACGGCCTTGGACGGGCGTGCAAGCGCCTCAACTGCGCCCACCCAGCCACCCGAGCCCGGCGGACCGGAGGCCCTCATGCCGGCACCTCCGCTCACCGAGGCCGAGGTGGCCGCCGCCGAGCGGGAGTTCGGGGTGGTTTTCCCCCGGGAATATCGGGATTTCCTGCTCACCGCCGGCGCCGGTGGAGGCCGGATCACCACGCTCGTGCATGGCCCGGACGGGTGGTTCTGGGCCGGTGACGACCGGACCGACTTCGGCCGGCTGGCCGAGCCCTTCCGCGATCGGGAGGCGATACGACGGCAGTGGGCCGAGCTGGCCGCGCGTGAGCCGTCCCGGGACTGCCGGCCGGTCGAGTGGCAGGCGTGGGACGACGAGTGCGCGGTCGTGCACGCCCGGGAAACCGCCGGCGCGCTGTTCCTGTCGACCGACGGGGTGAGCGACGTCTGGCTGGCGATCAGTGGCCCGCACGCCGGAACCCTGTGGTTCGACATGCGGGCCACCGCGGACCTCATCGTCCCTCTCACCTCGCCGGCCGGGCGGCCCCTGACGTTCTCCGAGTGGCGCGCGGCCGACGAACGCGCCCTGTACGCCCGGCTCTACCGCGTCGGGTGACGTTCCGGGACCCCGCTCACCGCCCGACGGCCGCCGGTTCCGGAACCACGGCCTCGGTGCGGCGCATCGACGTCACCAGCAGCGCCAGCCCCGCGAACAGCACCGCCGCGATCACGCCCGTCACGTTCAGCGCGTCCGTGAACGCCTCCTTCGCCTGCTCCGCCACACCTGCCTGGGTGACGTCGACGGCGAGCGTCGTGCCCGCCGGGAACACCCCGTGGTACACCGCCGACGCCGTCAGGCCGATCAGGGCCAACCCCAGCGAGCCGCCCAGGTAGTTGCCCGTGTCCGCCATCGACGCCGCCGAGCCCGCCCGCTCCGGCGGGACCGAACCCACCACCAGGCCGATGCCCAGCGCGAACAGCGGGCCCGTGCCCAGCGTCAGCACCGTGATGCCGGCCACCACCGGCACCAGGCCGTGGCCGAGGCACAGCAGGAGGCTGCCCGCCGCCGAGACGGCCAGGCCGCCCGCGATCGCCGTCGCCGGCGTCAGGAACCGGGTCAGGGACGGCGCCGTCATCGTGCCCGCCGCCACGCCGAGGCCCATCGGGGCGAACAGCAGCGCCGAGACCAGCGGCGAGTAGCCCAGGACGCTCTGCAGGTACTGCGTCACCAGCAGCCCGACGCCGGCCATCGCGACCCCGGCGAACACCAGCGCGACCAGCACCGCGGTGAACGGGCGGTTCCGGAACAGCCGCAGGTCCAGCAGCGGTGACGCCGTCGTCAGCTGGCGGCGGGCGAACACGATGCCCAGCAGCGTCCCGGCCGCGATCGCCGCGGCCGGCAGGACCAGCGAGCCGGTGGCCAGCTGCTTCAGGCCGAACACCACCAGCAGCACGGCGGTCAGCGAAAGCACGACGCCGGGCAGGTCCAGCCGGCCGGACGCCGGGGCGCGGAACTCGGGCAGCAGGAACGGGCCCGCGGCGAGCAGCACGACCACGGCCGGGACGGCGACCAGGAACACCGAACCCCACGTGAAGTGCTGGAGCAGGAACCCGGCGAACACCGGGCCGGCCGCGCCGCCCGCGAACTGGCAGGTCGCCCAGATCGAGATGGCCTTCCCGCGCTGCCTGCCGTCGGGGAACATGTTCGTGATCAGGGCGAGCGTCGACGGCATCAGCGTCGCGCCGGCGACCCCGAGGGCCCCGCGGACGACGATGAGCATCTCCGGGCTCGTCGAGAACGCGGCGACGACCGACAGGACCCCGAACGCCCCGCCGCCGGCGAGCAGCAGCCGCCGCCGTCCGATCCGGTCGCCGAGCGTGCCCATGGTGATGACGAACCCGGCGACGACGAAGCCGTAGCTGTCGGTGATCCACAGCTGCTCGGTACCGCTCGCCCCGAGATCCGCGCTGAGCTGCGGCAATGCGAGGAACAACGACGTCATGTCCATCGCGACGAGCAGGGTGGGCAGCACGAGCACCGCCAAGCCCAGCCACTCCCGCCGTCCGGCCGGCTTCTCCATGTCCGCTCCTTCTCCGTGGTTCGTTTGCCAGGGGGTCGGAGCCGGACCGGGGGACCGGACACGGACGCGGGAAGAATTTTCGCCGGTTTCGAGCGCTTCCGTCGTGTCCCGGTGACCGGGAACTTTGGCAAGATCGGCGGGGGTGCTCCGGCTTTTCTTGTGCGATAACCACAAAACCTCACACGCGGGTAACACGTGATCGATTCCGGCCGACAGGCAGGGCGGGAAGTGACCAACTCACCTGAGGGGGATTTTGTGAACGGGTTTTTGAAGAGAGCCGCCGCCGTCGTCGCGGTGCCGGTGCTCGCCTTGCTCGTGGGGACCGTGCCGGCGCAGGCACAGGCGGTCGCCTCCGGGTCGCTGTCGTTCAGCGGTGACGAGGGCGACTACATCAGCGGGGGCGGTTCGTACGCCTACGACACGGCGGCGAAGGACCGGCTCACCGTCAACGCGTCGGAGGACCACAACCACATCTCCGTCAGCGTCAGCGCGTTCAACAGCGACTGGTGGGACCTCGACCTGGCCGCACCCAGCGGCACGGGCCTGACCGCCGGCACGTACGACGGCGCGACCCGGTGGCCGTTCCAGGGGGCGGGCGCGCCGGGGCTGAGCCTCGACGGCAACGGCCGGGGGTGCAACACCCTGACCGGGACGTTCACCGTCCAGAACGTCGTCTTCGGGCCGCACGGCTACGTCCAGACGCTGGACGCCACCTTCGAGCAGCACTGCGAAGGCGGCACGGCGGCCGCGCGCGGTGAGGTGCACATCGCGAACCCGCCGGCGCCGGCCGAGCTGGCGATCGGGCTCAAGGTGGCCACCGACGGCACCGCGAGCACGCTCAACGGCAACGCGTACCTGCACGGCACCGTCGAATGCACCGCCGCCGCCAAGGTCACCCTGAGCGGGGCCGCGACGCAGGTCAAGCGCAACGTCATCATCCGCGGCAACTACTCGACGCAGGTGGCCTGCACGCCGGGCGCGCCCGCGGCGTGGAAGGCGACCGTGGTGCCGACGGGCACCACGCCGTTCCAGAAGGGCCAGGCGGAGGTCGTCACCCAGGCGACCGCGCTCGACCCGAACTACAACACCAACGTCTCGGTCGACGACACCACCGTCGTCACCTTGGTGAAGGGCTGATCCCACGGCTGCGGGGCCGCCGGAACGGGCGGCCCCGCAGCCGTCACGCCGCGTGCCAGGCGTGCCCGGCGAAGGCTTCGTCGACCGGAGCGCCGGTGAGCCGGTTCGCGTACGTCGACAGCGTGTACGTCCCGATGCCCAGCACCACCTCCAGCGCGTTGCGGGCCGTGTAGCCGGCATCGGTGAACGCCGCCAGCGTGTCCGCCGGGACGTCGCCCGTGGTGTCCATGACGGCGTGGACGAAGACGCGCAACGCCTCCAGCCGCGGGTCCGGCAGCGCCGACTCCGCCCGCAGTGCCGCCACCAATTCCGGCGAGGCGGACAGGCCGTGCAGCGTGGCTGTGTGCATCGCCACGCAGAGGTGACAGCGGTTGCGCGCGGCCACAGTCATGACGAGCACTTCGCGGTCCAGCGCCGGCAGGGTCGTGCTCTCGAAGATGGCGGTGAGCTTCAGGAACCCGTTCAGCAGTTCCGGCGACGTCGCCAGCCGGGCGACGGCGGACGGCACGCGGCCGAACTTCTTCGCGGTGGCCGCCATCGCGGGACGGGCGGCGGTGGGTGCAGACTCCGGGGTGTGATCGGGGAACAAGACGTCTCCAGACGTAGGATCGACAACGTGGTTGTCGAAACCGTAAACCTGGTTGTCGATTATGGCAAGGGGTCATGAGCGACACCCCGGGCTACGAGCTGCCCTTCCTGCTCTTCGGCGGCTTCCGCACGCTCATCGACCGCCTGCACGCCGAGCTGGCCCGCCGCGGCCACCCGGACGTGCGGCCGTCGTACGGCTTCGCCATGCAGGCCGTCGGCGTCCAAGGCGCGACAGCATCGGAGATCGGCCGCCGCCTCGGCGTCTCCAAGCAGGCGGCGGGCAAGTCCGTCGAGCGCCTGGAGGCACTCGGCTACGTCGAGCGCGCCGACGACCCGGCCGACGCGCGCCGCAAGATAGTCCGCCTCACCGAGCACGGCATCGACGCGCTCGCGAAGTCGGCGGACATCTTCGACGAGCTGCGCGCGGAGTGGGCGAGCACGGTCGGCCGCGAGCGGATCACCGCGCTGGAGAACGACCTGCGCGCGGTCGTCGGCCCGGCGGCGTACCGGCTCGACGCGGCGGGCTGGTTCTCGAGCTGACCTCCGCGGACCGTCGAAGCCGGCTCGTGTGGTCCTCGCGCCTCGCACGCCTGGGCGGATCCGGGACGGGTCACGCCGGTGCCGGCCGTGTGCCGTGTGCGCGGGGAACCAGCGGCAGGAGCCGCTGCAGTTCGTCCTCCAGGTCCGGGAATTCGAAGTGGTACCCCAGTTCCGTGAACCGCGCGGCGGCCTCGTGGACGGACATCCCGGCGCGGAGGGCGGCTCTCAGCAGGTCGGAGATGGTGAGCGATGTCTGTGGATCGAGCACTTCTCGGAGTGAATACTTGTCTCTGCCGAGCAGGGCGGTGTCTTGTGTGGAGAATTCCCGGATCTCCGGCACGGAGTAGCCCAGTTGTCGCAGGCAGTCGCCGATTTGCGCCGCCTCGCATTTGCTTTCTTCGGCGTGTCTGAGAATCAGTGGGAGCGAAACGTCACTCCGTCCGAAGGCGGCCGGTATGGGGAGGTCCGGCGGGATCAATCGTGCGCTGAGGCCGTCGACGTTCGGGAGTTCCTGGGGTGCGAGCCCGAACTTCGCCAGTCGCTGGGCCACCTCTGTGGAAGAGTAACCGGATTGCTCTACTGCCGTGGTGAACTCCTGCAAGTTCACCGCCTCGGCCCGGTTGCGCGGGCGGACCGCTTCCAGGACGTCGCGGTCTCTGGTGTCGGGTACCGGCATGAGGCGTGCGGCTTCGCAAACCTCGAAGCCCATGGCTTCGAGGCGGGTTGCCGCCTCTGGCGCCGTCATGTCGACGGTCAGCAGAGATTGGATGAATTCCCGTTTGCCTATTCTGGCCGGTAAGGTGGAAAACGGGGACGTTGTCGGCATCATTTTTTTGTCCGTCGCAGTAAGCTGCTCGGGCGGCAGTTTGTCGATGCGGATTCCGAAACGCGCCAATTCTCGGGTGAGGTCCCGGGGGTCACACCCCGCTTGCACCGCCACGCGACAGACGTCCCGGGTTGCCGGCCGCGGTCCGTGCTCGTTGACCTCCTCCACCGCCTCGCGCAGCGGTTGCGAGAGAGCCTCGAGGTCGTCCAATGTCACGTCGAAGTGCGGAACGTCCAGCCCCAGCCGTCGCAGCCGGTTCGCGGCGTCCGGCGGTTCCAGGCCAGTCGCCCGGGCGGCCAGCAGGACGTAGAGGGCGGGCACGGGTTCGCCGTGACGCAGACAACGGGCCTCGTCCTGGAACGGGTTTTCGCGGAAGTTGCTGATCAGCCGTACGTCTGTGCCGTCGGCGCGACCCGGCGGTACGTCGCACGGATTGTCGAGGCCGAGTTCGCTGAGCCGTTGGACGATCTGCGCCATGGACATGTCCAGTTGAGCGCTGGTGATGACCAGTTGGGCGTGAAAATCATCCGGGCCGCCACGCCGCGGGTTATCATGGAATCTGACTGTCGATTCTATCATCACCAAGTCGGCGGAATTCAATTTGGTCGGTGGTGGCAGGTGTTCGCAATCCGATATGGAAAAATTCAGTTCGGCCAGACGCTGCATGGTCTTCAACGGGCTGATGCCGAGGTGAAAAGCCGCGCGCCAAACCGACGGCGGAAAAGCCTCCACGCGTAACGGGCCATCGGCTAGTTTGTGGCGCACCAGTCTGACCAGGACTTCGTCCGAGGGCAGCGCAGGGAGCAACGGCGGGCCGGAGACACTCTCGGTGAGTTCTCCGTTCAGTGCGAGTAATCTCCACAGCAGAAGGTGTGGTGGCACTTCGGCGTTCAAGAAAGTCCGGTTGTCGGTGTTCGGGAACCTGGTGTGTGCCAGGCGCGGGTCCAGTCCCGTGATCCCCGCCACGTCCGCGGTGGTGTGGTACGGACCGATCTCCGTCGTCATGCCCACGGCGATCGCCGCGCCGGCGACGATATCGGCGATTCCCGGATTGTTCTGGGCGATGCCCAGGGTCCACCTGTACCCGAGCAGGGAACCCGGCTGCCGAAGCTCTGCGGTTGCCTGGTTCAGCAGTGTCTCGGCCTCTTCGGAGACGTCCTGGAGAACCGACATCCGGTCGACGCTGAGTCGGGGTGAGTAGCGGCCGGTCAGGTTGATCACCGCGCCACGCGGATCGCTGTTGCTCTTCGTCGCGGTGAGCACGCCGTGCTGGTTCTCGCAACGCACGTAGATGCCGTCGACGAGCAAGGCACCACCGTGCTCGCACCAGACGACCTGGCCGTTCTCCGACGGCGTCCCCGGTTGCAGCCGCCCGTACGCTTCGATGCTGTCCTCCCGGGCGGGGTGCCGGCGGCGCGGTTCGAACTCGAACGGGCGCCAGCGCTCGACCTCCTCTTCGCCGTACTGAGCCGTGGTTTCGAACTCGGCGATGCCCAGCAACGCCCGCAAGGTGGCGACGCAGGACGGCGCGCTCGCCCCCTCCCGCAGGTGGAGCTTGACCTCGGTGCCCGGATTGCGGCCGTCGTCGTCGGCGCCGGTGAGCCGGTCGACGCGGAACAGGTGGCCGGGCCCCGCGATGACGACTTTCACGAGCGGCAGCGGGTCTCCGCCCAGGTTCATCCGGCGGGTCGTGACCTCGATCCGGTCGGCGAGCATGAAGTAACTCATCACCCCGATGCCGAACCGGCTGTTGGGATGGATGTGGACACCCTCGCTCTTCCACCGGGCGCGTTCCACCGCGAACTCGCGCCGGTCCGCGAACCGGGCGCCCGCCTGTGAAAACACCTCACGCAGCTCGGCCTCGCCCATCCCGACTCCGTTGTCGCGGCAGCTGAGGAAGTGCTGGCCGCGCTCCTCCCACTGGCGGAACTCGATCTTCCCGGGCCAGCGGAATTCCCGCGGTCCGCCGCTCTTCGCGACGAGGTACTGGTGCCAGGCCTGGCTGTACCGGCAGGCGTCGAGCGCGTTCTGGTACAGCTCGCGGATGGCCAGCGACCGGTCGCGGTAGAGCTGCTCGCCCATCAGCAGCTCTCGCACGCGGCTCTCGTCGAGCCGGAACTTCGTGGTCGGGACCACGAACGCGCGCCGGCCGCCGTCCCGCGCCGCCGGTCTGACGTCTTCGTCCGACGCCCGTTCCGGCAGCGCGAGCAGCGGCGCCACCGCGGTTTCGCGCGCGGCCGCTTCGCGGGCGGTCCGAAGCACCTCGGACATCCGGGTCACGTGCTCGGTGAGCACTTCGTACACGGCTTCGTGCCGGCACTCGGCGGCCAGCCGCAGCGCCGTCGGGGTGCGCACCCAGTTGCTTCCGCGCAGGGTGCGCCGGAGGTCGGCCAGCTCCACCTGGTGGTCGATGCCCAGGTGCTCGACGAGGGTGCTCGACAACGCGCCCGGCTCGATCGCCATCGTGTGTGCGAGTGCCAGGACGAGAGCGACGAGCCGGACGCGCAGTCGCTGACCTCCGTGCCACTCCTCTGCCTGGTCGCGCAGACGCCAGTCCTTCAGCTCGCCGGGGGACAGGCGGAACACCTGCAAGAGCTGCGTCAGCTGCTGTTCGAGCGCCGTGGCCTGCGGCAACTCCAGCGCCAGAGTCCGCTGCCCGACGGCCGAGGCTTGTCCGGACGCGCTCTGGTCGAGCCACCGGTGGAACAGCCACCAGCAGATCGCCCGGCGGTCGGGGTTCTCCTCGGGGGTGTGCCGGGCTCGCTCGACGAGACGCTGCTGCTGGTCGCCGCTCAGGAAGAAGTCGAAGTCGGACTCCGCGTCACGGTCGGGACTGCGTTCGAGCTGCATCGGGTCGACATCCGCGCGCGCTTCGGCGGCGATCTGCACCCACCGGGTGTAGTAGAGCAGCGGCGCGACGGTGAGCAGGAATGCCTCCACCGCCGAGAACCGGATCGGCTCGCCGCCGCCGGCGATGTACCCGACGAGCTCACCGGCGCGCAGCACTGTCCGCACCGGCAGCTCCTCGTCGAGCCACGGGTCGTCGGCCAGCGTCGCTTCCACGGCTTTGCGCCGCTCGCCCTCCAGCTGCCGCAGGGCGGCCACGGCCTGGCTCCGCAGCTCCGCCGAGTCGTCGTCCGGCCAGATCTTCGCCGTGCGAATGACCTCGTCCCACCGCAAGCCGCCGTCGTCAGGGGCCGGACGCCGCCCGTCGTCCTCTCGCACCACCGCCAGCCAATCCAGCCAGCGGCCTTCGCCGACGCCCTTCATGAGCTCCGGATCCTTAGGCTCGATCAGCGGGCGGCGGGCGGCCGCCGCCTCCTGCATGATCCCCACCAGGATTTTCAGGCCCTGCTCGGAAGGCACGTGGTCGCCGCGCAGCCAGTCGCCGATGCTCCGGTCGTTGAGCGGCCGGGTTCCGGGAGCGACGAACTTCTTCGACCGTTCGGCGATCTTCACGTTGGTGAGGCCGGAAAGCTCCCTGAGCGCGAGGAGCTGCTCCACCAGCTTGCTGTGCTTCACCATGCATCGCCTCCGGTCGGGCGCACGTCGGTCGGTACCGGATCGGTACGTCGGTTCGTGGGCGTCGACCAGGGTAGAGCCGCCTTCGTCCGCCCATTCGAGCTGACCGGTTTCCGGCTGGTCGATTCGATCTGCGGGATGGCCGGGACACCCCGGTCATCACCAAGGAATCGAGCGGGAGACGAAGATGGTTACCGGAATCCTGGCGGCACTGGGTGCGATCGTCCTGGTGCTGCAGGCGGCCACCAGGCTGCCGGCCGCCTTGGCACTGTTCGTGCGGGCACTGATCCCCGTCGTCCGCGCCTGGCGCGCGCTCCGCGACGAGTGGCGTCGCAGCGGCTCGAAGCGGGACTGATGGTGGGCGGGTCAGAAGCCGCAGCCCGGGTCCGGCGCGTCCTCCGACAGCGGGCTGCCCGCCGGGAGCACGTACAGCACCTCCAGCACCAGCGGCGTCGACCCGAGGTTGCGGCCGATGTGCACCTGGTCCGGCTTCTCGGTGAACGCGCGCCCGGTGGTGAAGACGCCGTCGAGGCTGCAGTCGGCCAGGTTGTGCGTCAGCGTTCCGGCTTTCACGTACGCGTAGAGCGTGCCGTCGTGGAAGTGCCAGCCCGTGTAGCCGCCGGGCTGGACGGTGATCTCCCGCAGCGTGTAGTCGGTGTGGCCGATGGTTTTCTGCGTCAGGATCGTTCCGGTGACGCCGCTGCCGGGCGTCGCGGAGGCGGTGGCGGGGAGCAGGGCCGCGGCGAACGCGGCGGCGGCGAGAACGGTGAACGCTTTTCGCATCGGCCCAAGCTACCGCGTCCGGGTGTGCCCGTGGGGGCAGTGTTCCGGGTAGTTTGCGGCCATGGACGCGGACGTTTTCGGGCAGGTCCTCGGCGCGGTGCGGGAGTTCGTGCGCAAGGAGGTCGTGCCGCGCGAGGCGGAGATCGACGAGCGCGACGAGATCCCCGCCGAAATCCGGGCCAAGGCCGCCGAGCTCGGCCTGTTCGGCTGGGCGCTGCCGGAGGAGTACGGCGGGCTGGGCCTGGCGATGGCCGAAGACGTCCGGCTGGCGATCGAGCTCGGCTGGACGACGCCGGCCTTCCGGTCGCTGTTCGGCACCAACAACGGCATCGCCGGCCAGGCGATCGTGCACTACGGGACGCCGGACCAGCGCTCCCATTGGCTGCCGCGGCTGGCCACGGGCCGGTCGATCGCGTCGTTCGCGCTCACCGAAGCCGAGGCGGGGTCGGACCCGGGTGGCCTGACCAGCCGCGCGGTCCGCGACGGTGACCGCTACCGGCTGTCGGGCACCAAGCGGTTCATCACGAACGCGCCGCTGGCGGAGGTGTTCGTCGCTTTCGCCCGCACTGACCCCGAAAGCACCGGCAGCCGCGGCATTTCCGCGTTCCTCGTGCCGGCGGACGCGCCCGGCGTCACGGTCGGCCCGCACGACGCCAAAATGGGCCAGGCCGGCGCGTGGACGTCGGAGGTGGTCTTCGACGACGTCGAGCTGCCGGCCGACGCCCTGGTCGGGGAGGAGGGCAAGGGCTTCGGCATCGCCATGGCGTCGCTCGCCCGCGGACGCCTGCACATCGCGGCGCTGTGCGTGGGCATGGCGGAGCGGGCGCTCGCCGAGGCGGTCGAGTACGCGCGGACGGCGCGCCAGGGCGGCCGGGTGATCGGCGAGTACCAGCTGGTCCAGGCGCTGCTGGCGGAGTCGCACGCCGAGCTCGCGGCCGGCCGGGCGATGGTGCACGAAGCCGCGGCGAAGTACGACTCGGGCGAGGACCGCAAGCTGGGGCCGTCGTCGGCGAAGCTGTTCTGCACCGAGATGCTCGGCCGGGTCGCGGACCGCGCGGTGCAGGTCCACGGCGGGATGGGGTACGTCCGCGGGGTGACGGTCGAGCGCATCTACCGCGACGCACGGCTCTTCCGCATCTACGAAGGCACGAGCGAGATCCAGAAGCTCGTCATCGCCCGGCAGCTGCTCAAGGACTGAACTTGCGCTGGAGCGCGCTCCAGCACTTAGCGTCGGAGCATGACCACCGCACAGCACAAGCTCGGCTCGGGTTTCGGCGCCACCACCACGGCGGCCGAGGTCGTCGCCGGGATCGACCTGACCGGCAGGCTCGCGATCGTCACCGGCGGGTATTCGGGCATCGGCCTGGAGACCACGCGCGTCCTGGTGGGCGCGGGCGCGCACGTCGTCGTCCCGGCCCGCCGTCGCGCGACGGCCCAGGAAGCCTTGCAGGGCCTGGGAAACGTCGAGGTCGACGAGCTCGACCTGGCGGATCTCGGCAGCGTCCGCGCCTTCGCCGAACGGTTCGCCGCCTCGGGCCGCGGCATCGACATCTTCATCGGCAGTGCGGGCATCATGGCGGCGCCGGAAACCCGCGTCGGACCGGGCTGGGAGGCGCAGTTCGCGACCAACCACCTCGGGCACTTCGCGCTGGTGAACCGGCTCTGGCCGGCGTTCGGCGCCGGGGCCCGCGTGGTTTCGGTGTCCTCGCGCGGCCACCACTACGGCCCGGTGCGCTTCGACGACCTGAACTTCGAGCGGGGCTACGACAAGTGGCTCGCCTACGGCCAGGCCAAAACGGCGAACGTGCTGTTCGCCGTGGAACTCGACCGGCTCGCCCGCGACCGCGGCGTCCGCGCGTTCGCCCTGCACCCGGGACGGATCCTCACCGAGCTCGTGCGCCACCTGGACCGCCGGGAACTCGTCGACGCGGGCATGGTCGACGAAACCGGCCGGGTCACCGGAGGCGCGAAGACGCCGGAACAGGGCGCCGCGACCCAGGTGTGGGCGGCGACGTCCCCGCAGCTCGACGGCCTCGGCGGCGTCTACCTCGAGGACTGCGACATCGCCGAGCCCGCGCCGGCCGACGGAACCCGCACGGGCGTGAAGGACTACGCGATCGACCCGGTGCTCGCCGAGCGCCTGTGGGCGGTCTCGGCCGAGCTGACCGGCGTGAACGCGTTCTAGAGCTTCTCGACCTGCCGCACCAGCAGGTCGATCTCGTCCTCGGTGTTGTAGTAGTGCACCGACGCCCGGACCAGGTCCGGCAGGCCGCGCGCGGTGAAGTCGTACTGCGCCGAGGTGCGGGTCGACAGCGACGTGTTGATGTTCGCCTCCGCCAGCCGCGCCTTGATCTCCGCCGCCGGTGTGCCGTCGACGGTGAAGGTGACGAGACCGCACTTCCGCGCCCCGGCGTCGTGGACGCGCGCGCCGGCCTCGGTGAGCCGGTCGCGCAAAGTGGCGGCGAGTGAAGCGACGCGCTCTTCGATCGCCGGCAGGCCCCACTCGAGGGCGTAGTCGACGGCCGCGCCGAGGCCGAGCACCGCGGCGAAGTCGCGCTCCCACACCTCGAAGCGCTTGGCCGTCGGGTCGACGACGTACTCCGTCGGCGACTCCCAGCTCGCCGAGTGCAGGTCGAGCACGGCCGGCTCCAGCCGCTCGCGCAGCCGCGGGTGCACGTAGAGGAAGCCGGTGCCGCGCGGGCCACGCAGGTACTTGCGGCCGGTCCCCGACAGCGCGTCGCACTTCAGGCGCGTGACGTCGAGGTCGAGCTGGCCTGCGGACTGGCACGCGTCGAGCAGGAACGGGATGCCGGCGGCTTCGGCGACCGCGCCGATCTCCTCGGCCGGGTTCACCAGCCCGCCTTGGGTGGGGACGTGGCTGACGGCGATCAGCTTGACGTCGTCGTCGACGCGCCGCCGCAGTTCTTCGACGTCCAGCTGCCCGGACTCGTCGTCGCCGACCACCTCGACGACCGCGCCGGTGCGCCGCGCGACCTGCAGGAACGCGATGGCGTTGCTCGCGTACTCCGCACGCGAGGTCAGGATCCGGTCGCCGCGGCCGAACGGCAGCGCGTAGAACACCGCCTGCCAGGAGCGCGTCGCGTTGTCGGTGAGCGCGATGTCGTCGGCGCCGGCGCCCAGCAGCCGGGCCACCGAGGTGTACACCGCGTCGAGGCGCTCCGCCGACTCGGCCGCGGTTTCGTACCCGCCGGTCAGCGCTTCACGCCGCAGGTACTCGACGACGGTGTCGGTCACGACGGCCGGGGGCAGCGCCGCGCCGGCGTTGTTGAAGTGGACCACTTCGGCGCAGCCCGGGGTCTCGCGGCGCGCGCGTTCGACGTCGAAGCTCATACCAACTGAATACAGTAGATAGCTATTGTATGCAATACTGCCGGCATGGCCCGGACCCCGTTGCGCAGCGACCTCCTGGAGCAGATCACCGGCCGGGTGCTCGACGGGCGCCTCCCGGCCGGCGCGCGCGTCAACGAGGTGCACCTGGCGAAGGAGCTCGGCGTCAGCCGGACGCCGCTGCGGGAGGCGCTGATCGGCCTCGCCGACCGCGGCCTGCTGGTCTCGGCGCCCGGCCGCGGGTTCCTGGTGCCGCCGTTCGACGTCGGCGAGGCGCGCCGGCTCTACCCGCTGTTGGCCGAGCTCGAAGCCCTCGCGCTGCGCTGGACGTCCCCGGTGGAGCTGGCCGGCCTGCCGGACGCGCTCGACGCCGTCTCCGACGAGATGGCCCAAGCGCTCGCCGACGGCGGCGATCTGTCCGGTTTGGACGACCGGTGGCACGCGCTGCTGCTGTCCCGCTGCCCGAACCCGCACCTGCTGCGGCTGATCGAGCAGACGAAGCCGCTGCTCAAGCGTTATGAGTCGGCCTACTTCGCCGGCGACGGCCACGCGGGCGAAAGCATCGGCGAACACCGCCGCATCGCCGCGGCCCTGCGCGACGGCGACCTGTCCGCCGCGTCCGCGGTGCTGGTGGCGAACTGGGTCAAGGCGCTGGCGTACTTGGGGAAGGACGGAAGATGATCATCGCGCACCTGAGCGACCTGCACCTCGACGGCGGCTCGCGAGCCGAAGATCGCGTCGCGGCCGTCATGGCGTACCTCGGCGGTCTGGCGGAGCCGGTCGACGCCGTCGTCGTGACCGGCGACATCGCCGACCACGGCGCGCCCGAGGAGTACGCGCAGGCGGCCGCGCTGCTGAAGTACCCGGCGCCGGTGCTGGCGTGCCCGGGCAACCACGACGTCCGGGCGGCGTTCCGGACGGGACTGCTCGACCGGCCGGCATCCGATGGGCCGATCGATCTGGCCGAGGAGATCGACGGCGTGCTGTTCGCGCTGTGCGACTCGACCATCCCGGGCCGCGGCGCGGGCTTCCTCGCCGACGAGACCCTGGCGTGGCTCGACGGCGTCCTCTCCGGCGGCGACGGCCCGGCGTTCGTGGCGTTCCACCACCCGCCGGTCGAGGTCGGCGTCCCGCTGGTGGACGCGATCCGCCAGACCGGCTCGGAGAGGCTGGCCCCGGTGCTGGAACGGCACCCGAGAGTGGTGGCGCTGCTGGCCGGCCACGTGCACACGGGTGCCTCGACGACGTTCGCGGGCGTACCCCTGCGCATCGCCCCCGGCGTGGTGTCGGGCTCGCTGCTGCCGGTCGAGCCGGGCGGCGACAGCGGCTGGCCGGACGGCGGCCCGCTGGAATACGACCGTCCACCGGCGTTGCTGCTGCACGTCCTGCACGACGACGGCCGGGTGACCAGCCACCACCGGACGGTCCCGCTGTAAGCCCGAAGTCCGCCGCTGCCACACCAAGCGCAGCCGGCCGGTCAGCCGCTGAACACCGGCAGCGTGATCCGTGACGGCCGGGCGGCGTCGTGGAAGATCTCGAAGCGGTTCGGCTTCCCGTCCACCGCTTCGGTGACCGGCTCACCCGTGCCGTGGTTGCGCGCGAAGCGCGGGAACGCCCCGCCCGCCACCTGGACCCGCAGCCGGTGGCCACGGCGGAAGCGGTACGCCGTCGGGTCGAGCGTCACCTCCGCGGTCACCACGCCGTCGGTGTCCGCCGATGGGAAGCCCGGGCGCAGCCGCAGGATCCCGTCCGTCACGTTGCGGGACACCCCGCCCGCGTCGACGTCGCAGAGCCGGACGTAGACGTCCGCGTGGCCCAGTTCGGTGCGGACGTGCACGGTCGCCGTCACGTCGCCGATGACGTCGACGTCCGACGGCAGCGGCTCGCCGGTGAACACCAGCACGTCCGGGCGCGCCTCGACCTCCTGGTTGTCGCGCTGCTTCCACTCGCCCGTCAGCAGCGGGCCGCCGACCGCCGGCGTCGGGTCGGCCGGGTCGTAGGTGAACGGCGTCGGCAGCGCCGGTTCACCGAAGACCTCGCCGAGGCCGCCGATCGGCCGCAGGTGGGCCTCGGTCGCCGTCGAGGGCGGCGGCCACGACTCGAAGTCCAGCCACGTTCCCGCGCCCTGCAGGAACAGCCGGACCGGGGCCCGCTGCAGCTGGGTGCGGTCGCCGAGCAGGTGCGCGCGCAGGAAGCCGAGCTGGTCGCGGATCATCGCGCCCATGCTCGCCGGCTCCCCGTGCGCCCACGGCCCGATCGTGATCCGCGGCGCCCGGCCCGCCTCGGCGAGGAGCCGGAAGTCGCGCAGCTGTCCCCGGATGAACAGGTCGTACCAGCCGGTGACCATCGACACCGGGACGGCGAGCTTCGCCACTTCGGCGCTGTGGTCGGACATCGACCAGTAGTCGTCTTCGGGGACGAAGTGCTCGGTGACGTCCTGGAGGAACTGCACCGGTTTCCCGATCGCGGCCACGTCGGCGCGGCTGATCGGCAGCACGGACATCGCCCGGCGGGTCTTGCGCGTCTGCAGCGGGTTCGGCAGCGCGGCGAACCGTTCTTCCTGCCGGCCGATCATCGCCGACCACGACACCATGTTGTCCGCCGCGAGCACGCCGCCCGGGTAGAACGTCGAGACGAACTCCGACGCCGTCACCCCGAGGCACATCGCCGCCAGGGGCGGGTCGAGGTACGGCCCGATCGCCCACTGCGTGTGCCCGAGGTAGCTGGCGCCGGCCATGCCGAGGTTCCCGTCGCACCACGGCTGGGCGCGCAGCCATCCGGCGGTCGCGACGCCGTCTTCGCGTTCGAGGTGGAACGGGCGGAACTCGCCACCGGAGCCGAACGAGCCGCGGGTGCTCTGGATGACCGTCTGCAGCCCGTGCCGGGCGAACGTGTCGCCGAAGAGCTTCGACAGCAGCCCCGTGCGCCCGTACGGCGTGCGGATCAGCACCACCGGCGCCGACGTCGTCCCCGCCGGGGCGTACCGGTCGGCGAGCAGCGTGACGCCGTCGGGCATCGGGACCTCGAGGTCGCGCGTCACGACCGGCTTCGGGCCTTCGGCGCGGGGGAGTCCGAGCAGCTTGTCGACAAGTCGGTCCAGCACGGGGCCCGCCTTCCGAAGTGGAGTGGATCCTTCCGGATCCGACCGTACCTCAGTTCGCGCGGGCGAGGGTTTCCGGACGCAGCAGCTTCGCCAGCTCCTCGGGCGGGATCAGGCCCTTTTCCACGACCAGTTCGGCGACGCCCCGCCCGGTCGCGAGGGCCTCCTTCGCGATCTCCGTCGCCGCCGCGTAGCCGATGCTCGGGTTCAGCGCCGTCACCAGGCCGATCGAATTCTCGACGTAGGCGCGCAGGACGTCGACGTTCGCGGTGATCCCGGAAACGCACTTCGCGGCCAGCGTCCGGCACGCCGCGCCCAGGTGCGTGATGCTCTCCGAAAGCGAGTGCAGGATGATCGGCTCGAACGCGTTGAGCTGCAGCTGCCCCGCTTCGGCGGCCATCGTCACGGTGACGTCGTTGCCGATCACCTCGAAGGCGACCTGGTTGACCACCTCCGGGATCACCGGGTTGATCTTGCCGGGCATGATCGACGACCCGGCCTGCACCGGCGGCAGGTTGATCTCGTTCAGCCCGGCCCGCGGGCCCGAGGACAGCAGCCGCAGGTCGTTGCAGCTCTTCGACAGCTTGACCGCGATCCGCTTGAGCACCCCCGAAAGGTGCACGAACGCGCCGCAGTCCTGCGTCGCCTCCACCAGGTCCGCTGCGGTGACGACCGGCAGCCCGGTGATCTCGCGCAGGTGCCGGCACGCGGCTTCGGCGTACCCGGGCGCGGCGTTGAGGCCGGTGCCGATCGCGGTCGCGCCGAGGTTGATCTCGTGCAGCAGCGCGACGGCTTCGCCCAGCCGCAGCCGGTCCTCGCCGAGCATCACCGCGTAGGTGCCGAACTCCTGGCCGAGCGTCATCGGCACGGCGTCCTGCAGCTGCGTGCGGCCCATCTTCAGCACGTCGTGGAACTCGACGGCCTTGGCCGCGAACGCCTTCTCCAGCACGACCATCGACTCGGCCAGCTCGCGCACGGCGATGATCGTCGCCACGTTGACCGCCGTCGGGTAGGCGTCGTTCGTCGACTGCGAGAGGTTGACGTGCTCGTTGGGGTGCACCACGTGGTAGTCGCCCTTGGCGTGCCCGAGCAGCTCGAGCGCGCGGTTCGCGATCACCTCGTTGGCGTTCATGTTGGTCGACGTCCCGGCGCCGCCCTGGATGACGTCGACGACGAATTCGCCGTGCAGCGCGCCTTCCCGGATCTCCCGGCAGGCCGCGCAGATCGCGTCCGCGATCCGGGGTTCGAGCAGGCCCAGCTCGGCGTTGGCGCGCGCCGCGGCTTCCTTCACCGAGGCCAGCGCCTCGACCAGGTGCGGGTAGGCGGCGATCGTCGTGCCGGTGATGGGGAAGTTCTCGCGGGCGCGGGCGGTGTGCACGCCCCAGTACGCGTCGGCGGGGACGTCCTTGTCGCCCAGCAGGTCGTGTTCACGGCGGGTGGTCATCGGAAGCTCCCCACGGAAAGGTCTGCGGTGAAACGCAAGTTGCCCGGACCGGGCGGGACGTCGACGCCGCACCGTCCGAGCAGCGCGGCCAGCACCGGGTAGCGCGCGCGGTCCCCGCCGTCGGCGATCTTGACCGCGATCGCCGTGCCGTCCGGCAGGGCGGCGATCTGGACGGCCTCGAAACCGTCCTTCGCGATCAGCCCGGGCACCGCGCGCATGACGGCGGTGACGTCCCGGCGGCTGCCCCCGACCAGCTCGGGGTGCCGCCGGATGCCGTCGGCGACCAGCCCCTCCGGCGTGCCGGGCGCGGCCGTGGCGATCTTCGACACGGCCCTCGCGAGCCCCCGCAGCGTCGTCGCGAACAGCGGCGCGCCGCAGCCGTCGACGGCCACCCGCGCGATCTCGCGGCCGGTCAGGTCCTCGACGGTGGCGGCGATCGCGCGCTGCAGCGGGTGGGCCGGGTCGAGGTAGCCCTCGACCGGCCAGCCGTTGAGCGCGCAGGTCGCGAGCATCGCCGCGTGCTTGCCGGAGCAGTTGTGCGCGAGCCGGCTCGGCGCCCGGCCGGCGGCGATCCAGCGGTCGCGCTCCACCGGGTCGAACGGGAAGTCCGCGGGGTTGCCGAGCAGGTCGGGGGAGCGCCCGCCGAGCACCTCGAGCGCGGCGTCGAGGTGCATCGCCTCGCCGGAGTGGCTGGCCGCGGCGATCGCGAACCCGGCGGGGGACAGGCGCAGGCCGAGCCGCGCCATCGCGGTGGCCTGCAGCGGCTTCGCCGTCGACCGCGGGTACATCGGCGCGTCGACGTCCCCGGCGGCGAACAGCGTCGAGCCGTCCGGCCCCAGCACCACGGCCGAGCCGTGGTGGACGCCCTCGACCATCCCTTCGCGGACGAGTTCGACCAGCGGTTCGGGGCTCACATGCCCTCCTCGTCGAACGCGCGCATGTCGATCCGCTTGCGTACCACGAACCAGCCCGCGACCAGCGCCACCAGGATCGCCGGCAGCGCGAGGAGGGTGATCCGGCCGGTCTCGTCGAAGCCCATCAGCACCACGACGGCGGCGAGGAACACCAGCGTCGCGATCTCGGTGTAGGGCGAGAACGGCAGCCGGAACGCCGGCCGCTCGAGGCCGTCACGCTTCGCCCGCCGCACGAACAGCAGGTGGCAGAGCACGATGATGGCCCAGGTGGCGAGGATGCCGATCGCGGCGAAGTTCAGCACGATGTCGAAGGCTTCCTTCGGCACCAGGTAGTTGAGCCCGACGCCGAGCACGCAGACGGCCGCGGTGAGCAGGATCCCGCCGTAGGGCACGTGGTTGCGGTTCATCACGCCGGTGAACTTCGGCGCCGAGCCCGCCATCGCCATCGACCGCAGGATCCGGCCGGTCGAGTACAGGCCCGAGTTCAGGCTGGACAGCGCCGCGGTGAGCACGACCAGGTTCATCACGCTGTCGGCCGCGGGCACGCCCAGGTGCGAGAGCACGGTGACGAACGGGCTCTGGTCCTTCGTGTAGGAGCTCCACGGCAGCAGCATCGCCAGCAGCACGACCGAGCCGACGTAGAACACGAGGATGCGCCACATGATGGAGTTGATCGCCTTCGGCATGATCTTCTCGGGGCTCTCGGTCTCGCCCGCGGCCACGCCGACGAGCTCGACCGAGGCGTAGGCGAACACCACGCCCTGCACGATCAGCACCATCGGCAGCAGCCCGGACGGGAAGATCCCGCCGTGGTCGGCGATCAGCTGCGGGCCGCCCGCGACGCCGTCGATCGGCGTCTGCGTCACCAGCAGGAAGATGCCGATCACCATGAACAGCACGAGCGCGGCGACCTTGACGATGGCGAACCAGAACTCCATCTCGCCGAACAGCTTCACCGAGACGAGGTTCAGCGTCAGGACCACGGCGAGCGCGATCAGGGCCAGCACCCACTGCGGGACCGGGGAGAAGAACGACCAGAAGTGCGCGTACAGCGCGATGGCCGTGATGTCGGCGATGCCGGTGGTCGACCAGTTGAGGAAGTGCATCCAGCCGGCGACGTACGCGCCCTTCTCGCCCATGAACTCGCGGGCGTAGGAGACGAAGGCGCCGCTGGAGGGCCGGTACAGGATCAGCTCGCCGAGCGCGCGGACCACGAAGAAGGCGAAGAGCCCGCAGACGGCGTAGACGATGGCCAGCGCGGGCCCGGCCTGGGCGAGCCGGCCGCCGGCGCCGAGGAACAGGCCGGTGCCGATCGCCCCGCCGATGGCGATCATGTTCACGTGCCGGGGCTTGAGGGCCTTGCGGTAGCCGGCGTCGCCCGCGTCCGCAGTCGTGGCCGTGAGGGTCTGTTCGGTCACTGTTCCCCGTTCACGATGCTGGTCAGAGTGGCTTCGACGTGCGTCAGGTGCGCCGTCATGGCTTCGACGGCTTCCGTTTCGGAGCCGCTTTCGATCGCCGTGACGATCGCCCGGTGCTCGACGTTCGACTGCCCGCGCCGGTCGCCGAGCTGGTTGAGGAAGGCGGACTGGCGGGCGAGCGCGTCCCGGATCTCCTCGATCACCTTCCCGAACACCGGGTTGCCCGAAGCCTGGGCGATGGTGATGTGGAAGAGCGAGTCGAGCGCGACCCAGGCGGTGTTGTCGGTCTCGGCGTCCATCCGGTCGAGCAGGTGCGCGAGCAGGTCGAGGTCGTCCTGGCTGCGGCGCACGGCCGCGTACCCGGCGACGGGGATCTCGACGTGCTGGCGCACCTCGATGAGGTCGCGGGCCGAATAGGGCCCGAAGGTGGGGTTGCTGTCCGGGCCGGTCGCGGTGACGAAGGTGCCCTTGCCGGTCTTCGACTCGGTCATGCCGAGCGCCTGGAGGCCGCGCAGGGCCTCCCGGATCACCGACCGGCTGACCTCGAATTCCCTGCTCAGGGCGGCTTCGGAGGGCAGTTTGCCGCCGACGGCGTACTCGCCGCGTTCGATCGCGGCGCGCAAGTGGGCCAGCACGGCTTCCATGGCACTCACCCGGCGAGGACCACCTTGTCCGGCTGTCTGGCTGTCAGACAGGTTCATGGCAGGGATGCTCGGTCCCGCCGCTCCCGCTGTCAACGCGAGTCTCGTCCCCTGTGGCTCACCTCACGCCCCGGCTGTCGTGAGTGTTAAGGCGAGTTCTAACTCGCCCCACCACTCACGAGAGCGGTGTCTCCGGCCGCCGCGCGTGACCGTCCGGCAGCGGCGCGTGTCGTGATCGTTTCCGCCCGGAAAGTGCGCGAGTTGGTCCCGCCTTCCGGCTCTCTCCCGGCGCACAATGGCCCCGCGAGCCCGGCTGGCGCGGCGGGATAGGGTGGGAGACCCGCCGCGCGCCGGTCCGATCCACCTAGGGGAGGTTTTCGCTGGTGTCGAACGATTCCTTCGTCCACCTGCACGTCCACACCGAGTACTCGATGCTCGACGGTGCGGCGAAGATCGCTCCTCTCTTCGCGGAGGCGGCGCGCCTCGGCATGCCCGCGGTCGGCATGACCGACCACGGCAACATGTACGGCGGCGACGAGTTCTACCAGCAGGCCAAGAAGGCCGGGCTCAAGCCGATCATCGGCATCGAGGCCTACATCGCGCCGGAGAGCCGGTTCCACAAGAAGCCCGTCTTCTGGGGCCAGGCCAACCAGCGCGGCTCGGACGAGTTCGGTGAGGGCGGCGACGTCTCCGGTGGCGGTGCGTACACGCACATGACCATGCTCGCGTCGAACGCGACCGGCCTGCGGAACCTCTTCAAGCTGTCCTCGCTGGCCAGCATGCAGGGCTACTACCGCAAGCCGCGGATGGACCGCGAGCTCATCGCCGAGAACCACTCGGGCATCATCGCGACGACGGGCTGCCCGTCCGGCGAGGTGCAGACCCGGCTCCGGCTGGGCCAGAAGGAGGCGGCGATCCAGGCCGCGTCCGACTACAAGGACATCTTCGGCGCGGACAACTTCTTCCTCGAGCTGATGGACCACGGGCTGCCGATCGAGCGCTCGGTCCGCGAGGGCCTGCTGGAGGTCGGCCGCCTGCTCGACCTCAAGCCGATCGCCACCAACGACTCGCACTACGTCACCAAGGACCAGGCGGACACGCACTCGGCGCTGCTGTGCGTCCAGGCGGGCAAGACCCTCAACGACCCGACCCGGTTCAAGTTCGACGGCGACGGCTACTACCTCAAGTCCGCCGCCGAGATGCGCGAGTACTGGGACAAGGAGGTCCCGGGCGCGGCCGACACGACGCTCATGATCGCCGAGCGCGTCGAGTCCTACGAAGAGGTCTACTCGCACAAGGACCGGCTGCCGTTCTTCGAGGTCCCCGAGGGCTACGACCAGGGCGGCTGGCTGCGCGAAGAGGTCCAGCGCGGCCTCAAGTGGCGCTTCCCGGACGGCGTGCCGGACCCGTACTACAACGAGCGCATCGAGATCGAGCTCGACGTCATCATCGGCAAGGGCTTCCCGGCCTACTTCCTGATCGTCGCCGACCTCATCAGCTACGCCCGCCGCGTCGGCATCCGGGTCGGCCCCGGCCGTGGTTCGGCCGCCGGCTCGCTGGTCGCGTACGTCCTGGGTATCACCAACCTGGACCCGATCCCGCAGAAGCTGCTGTTCGAGCGGTTCCTGAACCCCGAGCGCGTCTCGATGCCGGATATCGACATCGACTTCGACGACCGCCGGCGCGGCGAGATGATCCGGTACGCCACCGAAAAGTACGGCGCGGACAAGGTCGCCCAGGTCATCACCTTCGGCACCATCAAGACCAAAGCGGCGATCAAGGACTCCGCGCGCGTCCACTTCGGCCAGCCGGGGTACGCGATCGCGGACAAGATCTCCAAGGCGCTGCCGCCGCCGATCATGGCGAAGGACATCCCGCTCTCGGGCATCGTCGACTCGAAGCACGAGCGCTACGGCGAGGCCGCCGAGGTCCGCGCGCTCGTCGAGACCGACGAAGAGTGCAAGACGATCTTCGAGACGGCCCGCGGTCTCGAGGGCCTGATCCGCAACGCCGGCGTCCACGCCTGCGCGGTCATCATGTCGAGCGAGCCGCTGACCAACGCGATCCCGCTCTGGCAGCGGGACGACGGCTCGATCATCACCGGCTGGGACTACCCGTCGTGCGAGGCCATCGGCCTGCTCAAGATGGACTTCCTCGGCCTGCGCAACCTCACCGTCATCGGTGACGCGATCGACAACATCAAGACCAACCGCGGGGTCGACGTCGACCTCGACACCCTGGGCGTCGACGATCCCGAGACGTACAAGCTGCTGGCCCGCGGCGACACGCTCGGCGTGTTCCAGCTGGACGGCGGCCCCATGCGCGACCTGCTGCGCCGCATGGAGCCCACGGTGTTCGACGACATCGTCGCGGTCGGCGCGCTGTACCGCCCCGGCCCGATGGGCATGAACGCGCACAACGACTACGCCGACCGGAAGAACAACCGGCAGAAGGTCAAGCCGATCCACCCGGAGCTCGACGAGCCGCTGCGGGAGATCCTGGCCGACACCTACGGCCTGATCGTGTACCAAGAGCAGATCATGCACATCGGCCAGAAGGTGGCCGGGTACACGATGGGCCGCGCGGACGTGCTGCGCCGCGCGATGGGCAAGAAGAAGAAGGAAGTCCTCGACAAGGAGTACGAGGGCTTCGAAGCCGGCATGCGGGCCAGCGACCTGCGGCCCGGCGGGTTCTCGCCCGAGGCGATCAAGGCGCTCTGGGACACGATCCTCCCGTTCGCCGGCTACGCGTTCAACAAGAGCCACGCGGCCGCGTACGGCCTGATCTCGTACTGGACCGCGTACCTCAAGGCGAACTTCACCGCCGAGTACATGGCGGCCCTGCTCACCTCGGTGGGTGACAACAAGGACAAGTCGGCGGTCTACCTGTCCGAGTGCCGCCGCCTCGGCATCAAGGTGCTGCCGCCGGACGTCAACGAGTCGGCCATGCGGTTCGCGGCCGTCGGGGACGACATCCGCTTCGGGCTGGGTGCCGTCCGCAACGTCGGCGCGAACGTCGTCGAGTCGATCATCAAGACCCGCGAGGAGAAGGGCAAGTACGCCTCCTTCACCGACTTCCTCGACAAGTCCGAGCTCGTCGCCTGCAACAAGCGGGTCATCGAGTCGCTGATCAAGGCGGGCGCGTTCGACTCCCTCGGCCACACGCGGCTGTCGATGATCCAGGTCCACGAGGACGCGGTCGAAGCCGTCGTCCCGCTCAAGCGCCAGGAGGCGATGGGCCAGTTCGACCTGTTCGGCTTCGGCGGCGAAGAGGGGGAGGCGGCGCCGTCGTCGTCGCCGCTCGCGCACCTGAAGTTCGGCGAGGAGGAGTACCCGCGCAAGCAGCTGCTCGCCTACGAGCGCGAGATGCTCGGCCTGTACGTCTCGGCCCACCCGCTGGACGGCGCCGAGCGGATCCTGCGCAAACACGCCCCGAAGCCGATCGCGAGCATCCTCAACGATCCGCCGAAGGAGGGTGAGCTGGTGATCTCCGGGCTGATCACCTCCCTCGAGCGGCGGGTCAACAAGAAGGGCGAGCCCTGGGCGATCTGCACCGTGGAGGACATGGACGCCTCCCTCGAGGTGCTGTTCTTCCCGAAGTCGTACGCGCTCTTCGCGAGCGAGCTGATCGAGGACAACGCGGTGCTGGTCAAGGGCCGCGTCAACTGGCGCGAAGACAAGATGTCGATCTTCGGCGGCGGCCTGGCGACCCTGGACCTGTCCGAGGTCGGCACGGGCAACGGCGACGACGAACCGCCGTTGGTGCTGCTCGCGGCGGCCGAGAAGATCGACCAGTCGGTGGTGAGCGAGCTGCGGTCCACGCTGCTCGCCCACAAGGGGGAAACCCCCGTGCACCTGAAGCTGGTGGGCAAGAACCAGACCGTCTTCGCGTTGTACGACTACCCGGTCAAGGTCAGCTCGATGCTGATCGGCGAGCTCAAGGGCATCCGCGGCATCACCGCCTCCACCTGAGCCTCGCGAAAGGCGTGATCCGTGCGGCGCAACGCGCGCGGATCACGTCTTTCGTGTTTGCTGAGGGGGGTATCCCCGCCCGGTGAACACGCGTGAGGTCAGCTCTTCGATGTCGTACGAACCCGATCCCCGGCGCTGGAAAGCGCTTGCCGTCTCGCTCACGGCCGGGTTCATGGGCCTGCTCGACGTCAGCATCGTCAACGTCGCGCTCCCGTCGATGCAGGCCGGCCTGCACGCGAGCAGCGGCGGGATCCGCTGGGTCGTCTCCGGCTACGCCCTGGCGTTCGGCCTGGTCCTGGTCACCGGCGGCCGCCTCGGCGACGCGTTCGGCCGCCGGAACATGTTCCTCGGCGCCCTCGCCGCGTTCGTCATCACCAGCGCGCTGGCCGGCGCGGCCCCGAACGAGACCACGCTGGTGCTCGCCCGCCTCGCCCAGGGCCTGGCCGCGGGCATGCTCACCCCGCAGAACACCGGCCTGATCCAGGACCTCTTCCGCGGCGCCGAGCGCGGCCGCGCGTTCGGCATGTTCGGCGCGGTCGTCGGCATCTCGACGGCGGTGGGCCCGATCCTCGGCGGCGTCATCCTCGCCCTCTTCGGGACGCAGGACGGCTGGCGCTGGGTGTTCTACGTCAACGTCCCGATCGGCGTCCTCGCCTTCGCCCTCGCGCTGCGGATGCTGCCGCGCAGTGAGAAGAAGCAGTTCAGGCTGCGCTCGGAGATCGACTTCGTCGGGATCGCGCTGCTGGCGGTCGCCGTGCTCGGCGTGCTGCTGCCCGTCATCGATTCCGACAGCGGCGGCTTCGCCAAGCTGTGGTGGCTGTTCCTCGTCGCGCTGGCCTTCGGCTTCGCGTTCGTGCGCTGGGAACACTCGGTGGTTCGGCGCGGCCGGTCGCCGCTGCTGGACACCCGGCTGTTCACCGACACGCCCGGGTACGCGGCCGGCGCCGCGGTCGGGGCGCTCTACTTCTGCGGGTTCGCCGGCATCTGGCTGGTCTTCGCGATGTTCTTCCAGCAGGGGCTGGGCTACTCGCCACTGCAGTCCGGCCTGTCGGTGACGCCGTTCGCGCTCGGTTCGGCGGTGTCCGCGGCCGTCGCCGGACGCCTGGTGCCGCGCTTCGGCCGCCGGTTGACCGTCACCGGGCTGGCCATGGTCGCGGTCGGGCTGCTGGCCGTCGCGGTGCTCGCCGAGCTGGTCCCGCCGTCGGCGTCCGGATGGGCCTTCGCGCTGCCGCTGGTGTTCGCCGGCGTGGGCGGCGGGATGGTGATCTCGCCGAACACGACGTTGACGCTGGAGTGCGTGCCGGTCCGGATGGCCGGGGTCGCCGGCGGCGCGCTGCAGACCGGGCAGCGGATCGGCACGGCGATCGGCACTGCCGTGCTTGCGTCGGTCTTCGGCCTGGTCATCGGCCGGGGCTATCCCCTCGCGCTCACCGTCGCGCTCGCCTGTGCGGCCCTCCTGACGTGCGGAGCGCTCGCGCTCGCGATCGCCGAGCTGCGGGCGCGACGGCGCCGGGCTGCCGAGGAGGAGCGCGAGGGACGCGAAGCCACGGCCGACGTCCACCCGGCTTGAAAAACTACTTTCCGCAGATTCGCGATGCTCCATCCGAGTGACGAGCGCGAAAAGACACTGGTGCTACGGAGAGCAACCGGGTAGATCTTATGGAGCCTTCACTGCGCGGCTACGGCTACCGACAGTGGCAATCAGTCGGCCACCCGGGGATGGGGTGACCGGCTTGAGCGATCGAGGCGTCCGGAGTACGAGGGAATGGACACACTCGGTCACCTTCCGTCCAGTGGGTGTCGGCGTCCGCGGGGGACCGTCCGGCACTCGCGGAAGGGCTGCCCATCGGAGTCCGCCGGCGCGTGACGGCGGCGGGCGGGCCCGGGGGAGGGGGAACCGGGCCCGCCCGTCTTCTTCACCCGTGTCGCGCGCACCCCTTCCGCGGTGATCGTGCTGGGATGATCGGCGTCCGACCGAGGCCGACGCGGGGAGTCCCGATGACCGAGCAGCCGTCGGGGATCCGCGTCTGGTACCGGCCGATGCGCTCCCGCGACCGCGACGAGCACCACCGCGTGGCCACGCCGCTGGAACTGCTCTTCGACCTGTGTTTCGTGGTCGCCGTCGGCCAGGCCGCGGCCGCGCTGCACCACGCGCTGGCCGAGGGACACGCCGCGCACGGCGTCTCGTCGTTCGCGATGGTGTTCTTCGCGATCTGGTGGGGCTGGCTGAACTTCAGCTGGTTCGCCTCGGCGTTCGACACCGACGACGTCCCGTACCGGCTGGCCACGCTCGTGCAGATCGCCGGCGGCCTGACCGTGGCGGCGGCGGTGTCGAGCGCGTTCGAGGGCGACTTCCGGCTGATGGTCGCCGGGTACGTCCTGATGCGGCTCGCGCTGGTGTTCCAGTGGCTGCGGGCCGCGCGGTCGGACCCGGGCTGCCGCCCCGCGGCGCTGCGGTACGCGATCGGCATCTCGGCGGTCCAGGTGCTGTGGGTCGCCTACCAGTGGCTGCCGCTCGGGGTGCGGGTGATCGCCTTCGTCGTCTTCGCGGTGCTGGAGATGGCCGTTCCGGTCTGGGCCGAGAGCCGGGGCGGCACGACGTGGCACCCGCACCACATCGCCGAGCGGTACGGCCTGTTCACCCTGATCGTGCTCGGCGAGGTGATCCTCAGCGCGACGAACGCGGTCAAGGAGGGCACGGCCGAAGCCGGGCACCTCGGTGCGCTGATCTCGCTGGCCGCGGCCGCACTGGTCCTGGTGTTCTCGATGTGGTGGCTGTACTTCGACCGGCCGGGCCACGCGCGGCTCGTCCGCCGCCCGACCATGTTCACGTCGATGAGCTGGGGCTACGGCCACTACTTCATCTTCGCTTCCGCGGCGGCGGTCGGCGCCGGCCTCGAGGTGGCGGTCGCTTACGACACGGGGACGCTGCACCTCGGCGCGGTGGCGGCGGCGCTGCCGACGACGGTGCCGGTCGCGGTCTTCCTGCTGAGCGTGTGGCTGCTGCACATCGGCCCGACGAACGAGTGCCGTCCGATCGCCGTCGGTTTCCCGGTGACGGCGGCGCTCGTCCTGGCGGCGTCCTTCACGCCGGCGCCCATCCACGTGGCCGCCGGGCTCGCGGCCGCTCTGGTCGTGCTGACGGTCGTCGTGACCCACGGGGAGCCATCGCCGGCCTGAGCCGCTATCGATGCAGGTCAGGGGCCCGGCGCGAAAAAAGGGACCCCCCTGTGCAAGGGGGTTTCGGGGGCATGTAAAGTTCTCCAAGTCGCCAGGGAAACCGAGCGGCCGCCGGGAACACGAACCAAGCTCCCACGATCGTGGTAGAGTGGGTGGTCCCGAACCAGGGTGGTATCCCTGGAACAAAGCTTGAAACAAAAGCCGAAGACCAAGGCGCTTCGCGGCGCGGCGGTCCGAAGTGTGTTGCTTGAGAACTCAACAGTGTGCTAGTGAACTAAGCCAGTAGAGCTTATGTATTGAACCTCGTGTGAGGTTCCTTTGAGAGCAAGAAAATTTGCCTCGATTAAACTGTTCATTGTTGGAGAGTTTGATCCTGGCTCAGGACGAACGCTGGCGGCGTGCTTAACACATGCAAGTCGAACGCT
>NZ_JBFBBT010000028.1:0-113595 GCF_040682815.1 Amycolatopsis sp. NPDC051102 | reverse complement strand
ATCCGCACCGAACGTCGAGCTGACATCCACGAAGCCATCCTCAGCCTCGCTTGCTCGATCATCTGCCTCCGCAAACTCATTCTGAACTGATCCCTTAGCCTGCGGTTCGACCACGAAAAAGAGGCCGTCGACGTGACGGCCTCTCCGCGGGTGAATGATACGTGTGTCCGAAGGGCGACCTGCACACTGTTCACCCGCCTCGACCTTGATCCCGCCACGCGCAGCCACTGGTCAGCACGTACACGATCGCCGTGAACACCGCACGAGCCTCCGCCGGAGCCGTCCCGCCCCCGGCCACGGGCCTTCACACCCGCTTCTCGGCGTGCACGTGACATGAGTCGGGGGTCGTGAGCCGGCACCGCTGTACCTGGGCAGGGAGCGCACGGCGACCCACCGGCCACGGCGGCTGGTGCCCGCCTGCCGGCGGCGCGTGCGCCCAGACTCCGGTTGTGCGCGCGTGTTCCTTTCCCCATGCGTGCGGCCCCCGGCGCCGAAAGCCGGCTCCGGGGGCTTGAAGGTGTGGCACGTTTGCTTACCGGTTCCCCGGCCCGTGTCCGGCCGGCGCCGCGAAGTGGTAGCGGCCGGCGTGATGGGCGCCCAGCGCCGTCGCGCAGGGCAGGCACGCGAGTTTGCGGGTCTCGATGATGGAGCCGTCCATCGGCGCGAGACCCGCGAGGTCCCTGATGGACTGGTGTCCGATGCGGACACACGATTCGCAAACGCCGGCGCCGCAGGTCGTGCACACCCCGATCGCGGGCAGGTCGTCGCTGTTGCTTGCACAGTCGAGGCAGCGCATCGGCTTTCTCCTTGTTCGTGTGGGTTTGACGGACTCCTCCAGTCTCGCGACGTCGCCGGCTCCGGTCTGCACTGTCAGCGGCCGTTCTCCTTTCCAGGTAGCCGGTACGGTCGGCGGTCCTGGTGCGAGGGGACCGGACCGGCCGAGTCAAGGACGGCGGGTGGCCGGTGCGCCGCCTGGCGGAACGCACCAGCCTGCTCAAGAGCCCGCGCCACCAACTCGATCCCGCTCGTGTTCGACTCCTCCGGTACCCGCCGGCACCTCACCGGGCGCGGGATCCACGGACACGTCGGAGCCGGCACCCTGTCCTCGGCGAAACGGGCGGCGTGCCGACCGACCAGGTCTTGGCGATCGGCGGATCGCGGCGATCGTCGCGCCGACCGCCGTGTTCAGGCCCGGGCTGAGGAGCCGGAACAGCAGCACGGCGGCCAGCGCGGGATGGGTCGGGCTGCCGTGTGCCACGAGCACCGTGGTGATGGCGGCCTCCGTCGTCCCCACGCCGGCCGGTGTCACGGCCAGCTCGGTAGTCACCACACCGGCGACGTAGGCGAGCACGAGCGCGCCGGGCGACGGCAGCGCGGCGCCGGCGGCGAGCAGGCACAGCGCCAGGCATGCGGCGTCGGCACCCCAGTTGATCGCCGACCAGGTCACCGCGCACAGCCAGTGCCGCCAGGCCGGCCGGATGCCGTTCAGTGCCGACGCGGCGGCGACAACCCGCTCGCGTCCAGTGTGGACGGGCCGGCGCAGCAGCACGTTGAGCCGGCCCAGCACCGCGGACGCGCACCCGATCACCGGGCGCGGATGTCGCGCCGCCCACCGGACCAGCGCGATCAGCCCGGGCACCGCCGTGACCTCGACCGCGCCGAGGACCACCGTCACGGCATCGAGGTGGCCCGCGAGCGTGAGCACCGCGCTGCCGACCAACGCGATCGTCGCGGTCGACACGGCACCGGAGACGACCAGCGCCCACGCAGCCGAAGCCTCCGCCACACCGCGAGCACGCAGCTGCCGGTAGACGTAGGCGATCGCGAGCGCCGGTCCGCCGGGCAGGCTGCTGCTGACCGCACCGCCGACGTAGGTCACCGCCAGGTAGTCCCCGGTCCGGGGCCTCGTCGCACCCGCCGCGCCGAGCAGGACCCGGTGCAGCTGCGCGATGGCGAGCACGGACACCACCTCGACGAGCACCGCGGCCGCCAGCCAGCCCGGACGCACCGCGACCAGCACCCGCAGCGTCGCGGTCACCACCGACGGATGGGTCGCCGCGGCAACGACGAGCACACCCGACACGACCGTACCCGCGACCGGACGAACCCAGCGCCGCCCGCTCCGGCGCACACCGTCCACTGTGTCCACTACAGCGTCCCCGCCTCGCGGAGGGCGTCGCCATCCGGGCGTCGCGCCGGGAGGTTGACCGCCTTCACCGCCGGCGGCCGGCGCGGGGTCAGCATGCCAACCTTCCCGGCAGTGCGATCGCCACCGCGAGGCGCCGGCCCCTGCCCAGCGCCGGCTCCCCCGGTGTCGCGCCGAGCATCCGCCGCTCTGGGCCGTCCGCCTGGGACATGGGCGTTTCCTCTCTGCCGGTACGCACCGAACACGTTTCCACCCCGCGGCCGCGCTGCCTTCCCGACCAGCGGCCAATCTCGCTACCGGCTGGCGGTAAGGCACCGGTTCGGGTTGGTGGGTGGACCGGTGCGCCGGCGGCACCGCTCCCGCCGCTGCTCGCCCTCGGCGTCGCGTTCACGGGCGCCAGCACGCCCGGCATAGGTGCAGCAGGTCGTGGCCGGGGCCGGAGGAATTCATCGCCTGATCGTCGTCGGGCAGCACGCCGCGTCCGAGTCGGTCGTCGCCTGGTCGAGCCGGACGCCGCGACGGGTTCAGTGGGGCTGAACACACCCTCCGCGGTTGTGCCGGCCATCCATGGGGCGTGTCTGCCGTGTGGGTGGTGAGCAGGGTTGTGCATCCCGATCCGGGTTCGTTGCCGTCGGCCGCCTATGCGGCGGCAGCCTCAACGCCTTTCACTCCGCGTGGTCCTCGTGCACGGCATTGCCGGCCTGGCCGTGGGATCCGTGGCGCTCGCGCCCGCCATGGTCGTGGCCGGCCATGGCGTCGGGTGATCCGCCCATCATGCGCAGCATGTCCCGGCCGCCGCTGCGAAAGAACCGGACGAGCAGGACGGCGGCGAGGACCAGGAAGGCGATGTCGAGCCAGGTGGTGTAGTTCCACGAGATCCCCTCGGCCGTCACCGTCGCGGAGCGCTGCTCCGGGATCAGGCTGGTCACGCCGAACAGCAGCTCGACCAGGTAGCCGGCGCCCACCATCGCGGCGTAGAAGGTGCCCAGCAGGACCAGGGTCATGCGGGTGCCGTAGTACTTCCGGTAGATGTTCAGGATCGGCAGGATCAGCAGGTCGGCGAAGATGAACGCGACCACGCCGCCGAAGCTGATGCCGGCGTTCCACAGCACCGCGGCCAGCGGGACGTTGCCGATGGAGCAAACGAACGACAGGATTGCCACGATCGGGCCGACGATCGGCCCCCACAGCGCGGAGATCACCGGGTGGTCGGTGAAGAAGAACGCCCGCCAGAACGACTCCGGCACCCACGCGCCGATCGCCCCGGCGATGAGCAGGCCGACCACCAGGTCCCGCAGGATCGCTGCCCACTCCATCACGAACACGTGCGCCACCGAGGTGAACCCGCGCGGCGAGAACAGGCGCCGCCGGAACGAGCCCTCGCCGGTGACCGACATGTCCATTGCGGCGTGGCCCTCCATCGACCCCGCCAGGCCGCGCTCGGCCTGCTCGCAGGCCTTCTCGATCAAGCGCTTACGGACGAAGATCCGGAACAGCAGGGCCAGCAGCACGATCATGATCGGGCCGCCGACGAACTCGGCGGCGGTGAACTGCCAGCCCATCAGCAGCGCCATGATGATGCCCAGCTCGACCACGAGGTTGGTGGAGCCGATCTCGAAGGCCATCGCCGCGGTGAAGTTCGCACCCTTGCGGAACAGCGAGCGGGCCAGTGCGACCGCGGCGTACGAGCACGACGACGACGCGGCGCCCAGCAGCGACGCCACCGCGAGCGTGCGCGGCCGGTCGTCGCCCATCAACCGGACGATCGTGGCCTTGCGCACCACCGCCTGCACCACCGCGGACAACAGGAACCCGAGGATCACGGCCCACAGGATCTCCCAGGTCATCGACCCGGCCAACGCGAGCGCGTGCCCTATCGCGTTCATGTTTGTCGCCCTTCTCGTACCCGGACGCGGGCTTTTCCAGCATCTCAACTGCGCGGGCTCCTTGCATTGCGGCTACCCGGAATCCGGAATTCTCCGTTAGCGGTGACGACGTGCGCCGCCTGGAGCCGCACGATGGAAGGAGACCAGAAAAGACGACGGAGGCGTGATGACGGCCCTCATTCCGGCACCGACCCGTTCGGTGTTGCTCCAGCGGGTGCAGCCCGCGATGACCGGACTCATCGACGGCTCGCTGTCGACGCTGGCGCCGATCTTCGCCGTGGTGCTGGCCACGCACAGCCCGCACTACGCGTTCTTCGCGGGCCTTGCGACCGCGCTCGGCGCGGGCGTCAGTATGGCGTTCTCGGAAGGCCTGTCCGACACCGGCGACCTCACCGGCCGGGGCAACCCCTACGTGCGCGGCGCGCTCACTGGCGCGGGCACGTTGCTGGGCGGGATCCTGCACACGCTGCCGTTCCTGATCCCCCAGTACCAGGCCGCGTTGATCGTCGCGGTTTGCGTGATCGCGTTCGAACTGCTCGCCCTGGCCTGGATCCGCTGGCGCTTCTTCAACACCCGTTTCCTGTCCTCGGTCGCCTCGATCACTCTCGCCGGTGCGATCATCGCCGGTCTCAGCGCGGCACTGGGCGGACTGGCCGGATGACCCCACGAAAGAGCCCGGGGTAGGCGGTCGTAGTAGGCCGGCACGGCGTTGGCAGCTCCGAGCGCGAACACGTGGTCATGATCCGGACGAGTTCGGCGTCATCCTCGGCAACAGCACAGGGGCCCGGTTCGCCTACCCGCTGACCGGAATCGCGGGCGCCGGCTAGATTTCGACGCGTGAGCTCATGACGACGGTGCGGTCGCGGGGCAGGGCAAAGTGCTCGGTGTCGTCGGCGGCGATGGCGGACGTGGCGATGAACAGCCGCTTGCGCCAGGACGCCATGGTCGGCGCGTCGCCGCGTTCGAGCTCGATCTTCGACAGGAAGTACGTCGCCTCGTCGAGCTGTGCCCCGCCCTCGGTCGCGGAAGGGGCGAGTGCGCTCAGCGCGGCGGATAAGTCCGGGGGCTCCCGATAGCCGAACCGGACACAGATGTGGGTGATCCCGTCGTTGTGCCCGAGATCGTCGACGATGAGCCGTTGGTCCGCCGGCACGCGTGGCACCGGCTCGGTCTGAACCGTCACGATCACGACGTGTTCGTGACGCACGTGGTTGTACTCGACGTTGGTCCGCATGGCCAGGGGCACGGTTTGCTTGCCACGGTTGAGGAAGACGGCCGTGCCGGGGACGCGCAGGGGCGACGACCCGTCTCCGCGCATCCGGTCCACGAACTCGCGCAGCGACCCTTCACGCCGCGTGCGCTCCGCGGTGACGATCTCGTGGCCTCGCTGCCACGTGCTCATCACGGCGAACACGGTGCCGCCGATCAGCAGGGGCAGCCACGCGCCGTCGAGCAGCTTGGTGAGGTTGGCCGCGAGGAACAGCAGGTCCACCAGCAGCAGCGGGGCCGCACCGAGGGCGACCAGCCACCGCGGGACGCTCCACCGCCCGCGGGCAACGTAGAAGAACAGCAGGGTGGTGATGGTGATGGTGCCGGTCACCGCCAGGCCGTACGCGTAGGCCAGAGCCGTCGAGCTGCGGAACGCGAAGACCAGCGTGAGGACGGAAACCATCAGCAGCCAGTTGATCCACGGCACGTAGATCTGGCCCACCCTGGTCGCCGAGGTGTGCGTCACGCGCAGCCGCGGCAGGTAGCCGAGTCGGGCCGCCTGCTCGGCGACCGAGTACGCGCCGGTGATCACCGCCTGGGACGCGATGACGGTCGCGACCGTGGCCAGCAGCACCATCGGCAGCCGTCCCCAGACGGGCACGAGCAGGAAGAAGGGGCTGCTGACGGTGGCCGAGGTGTCGAGGATCAGCGCACCCTGCCCGAGGTAGCTGAGCACCAACGCCGGGAACACCATCAACACCCAGGCCCGGGTGATCGACCGCCGGCCGAAGTGGCCCATGTCGGCGTAAAGGGCCTCGGCGCCGGTGACCGCCAGCACGACGGTCGCGAGGGCGAAGAAGGCCGTGCCGAAATGGCCCACCAGGAACCCGAGTGCGTAGGTCGGCGACAACGCCTCGAGGATCTGCGGGTGATCCGCGATACCGGCCACCCCGCACGCGCCGATCGCCGCGAACCAGACGATCATCACCGGTCCGAACACCCGGGCGACCGCCGCGGTTCCCCTGCGCTGGACCAGGAACAACACCACGATGATCACCGCGGTCGCCGGCACGACCAGGTCCGAGAGCGCCGGTTCGACGACCACGAGGCCCTCGACCGCGGACAGCACCGAGATCGCCGGGGTGATCATGCTGTCCCCGAAGAACAGCGAAGCTCCGAAGATGCCCAACCCGGCCAGCATGACGGCTCTCCGTCTGCCACGTCGACCGGCCCACCGCAGTACCAGGGTGATCAGTGCCATGATGCCGCCCTCGCCGTCGTGGTCGGCCCGCATCGCCAGCAGCACGTAGGTGACCGTGACGACGATCAGCACCGACCAGAACACGAGGGACACCACGCCGAACACGTTCTCCGTGCTCACTCGGACCGGATGCGGACCGCCGGGGGCGAACACGGTCTGGAGGGTGTAGATCGGGCTGGTTCCGATGTCGCCGAACACCACGCCCAGGGCGCCGATCACCAACGCGAGCCGAACCGTGTCGCGCGTACCCGGCCGACGGGCCACCGTCGTGGTCAACGCGGTCGCACCGCCTGGCCGGCGGTGCGGCCGACCAGTGTGCCGATCGCCACCCCGAGCACCACGTAGAGAACCGCGTTCGCGAAGTGGCCGGCCACACCGGCGCTCACCGTGGAGGGCCGGATCGCGAAGGCCAGGGTGACCAGCCCCACGATCCAGCCGAAGAACACCATCGGCCGTGGGGCGAGCAGCAGGAGCACGTGCGCGAGCGCGGTGGCCAGCAGGCCGCCCACCGCCGCGAAGACGGCCAGCCCTACGGCGCCCACGTAGCCGGCGTTGCCCGGGGCCATGACCGGAAGGCCGAACACTCCCCGGACGATCAGCACGCCGACGACCGCGACGAGTGCGGCCACCACCGCCGTCGCCACGCCACCGGTCCACAGGCTTCTGGCGTCGACAGCCGAGCGGGGACGCTGCTGGAGCTGTGTGTTCGTCACCATTCCTCCTCGGTCGGCATCCGTGGCGGACAAAGCCGTCTTCACCAGCTTCTCGCGGTGAGCGCGGCCGGGCATCGCAGCCAGCAGGAACAGCCGGATGGGTGCTGGCTGCGACGACGACCCGGCGTTCGCGGGCCAGCCTTGAGGACAGAGCCGAAGGAGGCTGGAATGGACGTCGCGGTATTGGGTATGGGGCGGATGGGCCGGGCGATCGCGGGGCGGCTGCTCGAGGGCGGCCACCGGGTGACGGTGTGGAACCGGTCCCGGGGCAGGGCGGCCGAGATCGTGTCGGCGGGCGGCCGGGAAGCGGACAGTGTCGCCGAGGCCGTCGAGGGTGCCGAGGTCGCGATCACGATCCTGGCCGACGATGCCGCCGTCCGGGCTGTCGCCTTCGGGGAACTGCGGGCCTCGGTCGCCGATCGGACCGTCTACGTGGACTGCTCGACGGTCTCGCCCACCTTGAGCGGCGAGCTGGCTGCCGAGTTCTCCCCTCGTTTCCTCGCCCTGCCGGTGCTGGGCAGCCCGGTCGCGGTGCGGGCCGGCCAGGCCACGTATCTCGCGGGTGGTGACGGCAAGCTCGTCGACCGCCTCGAGCCGGTGCTCGCGCCGCTGTCGAGCACCGTGCGTCGCTACGACACCGCTTCGATGGCCATCACCGCGAAGCTGACGACCAACCTGCTGCTGCTGTCGGAGGTCGTCGCCCTGGCCGAGTCGTTCGCTGTCGGCCGGGCCGGCGGCCTCGGCGACGACCAGCTTCGTGAGCTGCTGGGCGCCAGTCCCATGGTCGCGCCGGGGTTGAAGAACCGCTTCGAGGGTGTGCTGACCGGCTCGCAGGAGGGCTGGTGGACCACCGGGCTCGGCGCCAAGGACGCCGGCCTGGCCATCGGTGTCGCGCACGCGGCCGAGGTGGAACTCCCGTCGGCCGCAGTGGTGCGAAGCCGGTACGAGAAGGCGGCTGGCTCGGGGCTGGACCAGGCCGACATCGCCACCGTGACCAGGCTCTACCGGGCGAGGTGACTGCCTTGGTGCCGGCCGGAACTCCGGTATCCGCCAGCAGGTGACCACGCGGATCACCCCATCAGGACAAGGCTCATCGTTGCGGTCCGGCGGTAGACTCCGTGTTTGCAGTCGTCTATTTCCGGACGAAGGCGGGGGCGATGACAGGCACCGAAACCTCACTGCGGATTCCGTTGGACGCGGTGGGGAAGAACCGGCACATCTGCGCGTTGTTCAACAGCATGGACGAGCACTACAGCGTGCTCCGGTCGTTCATCACCGACGGCTTTTCCCAAGGGCAGCGGGCTTTTCACCTCGTCGACCCCGAGCGGCGGGAGGACCACCTGTCCCGCCTCGCCGACGCGGGTGTCGACGTCGCCGGCGCCATCGGCTCCGGGCAGCTCGAAGTACGCCCTTGGGAGGACGGTCCGCTGAGCGCGGACCATTTCGATCAGGACGTCTGGTTCGAGGGGTTCGAGGACGTGCTCCGGTCCGGGCCTGCTTCGGGGTACGCCCCGACGAGATTCCTCGCCCAGATGGAGTGGGCGCTCGCGGACCTGCCGGGCATCGAGGACATGATCGAGTTCGAGACTCGGGTCAACGACGTCGTCCCGAAGTACGACGACGTCGTGATCTGCGCCTATGACCTGTCGAAGTTCGGTGCACGGACGATCGTGTATGCCCTGCGGACGCATCCCGTGGTGATCGTCGGCGGTTTGCTGCACGAGAATCCCTTCTACGTGGAACCCGAGCAGCTTCTCGTCGAGCTGCGGGAGCAGCGATCGCAGGCAGCGCGCTGAATGCCCGTCGACGCCGACGCCGAGACCCTGAACGCGGTGCTCAGGGATCTTGTGGCGCTCTCGGCCCTTCCGGCCATGTGGGTCGGGCGGGAACCATCGGCCGTCGCGGCGGGGCTTGCCGACACGCTGGTCGAGCTGTTGCAGGTCGACTTCGCGTTCGTGCGCCTGAGGGAGCTCGACGGTGCCGGCGCGGTCGACGTCACGCGGGGAAGTGCGTGGCAGGGCTTTCCGGACTGGCTGGCCCGGCACGCCGCCACGAGTGTCCGGTTTCAGGCCACGCCGATCGTGGTCGATGTCGGAGACGCCCCGGCGAAGGGCGTTGTCCTCCGCATCGGCGTCGACGGCGAGGGCGGGCTGGTCGCCGCCGCCAGCGAACGCCCCGGCTTCCCGACCGCGTTCGAGCAGTTGCTGCTGTCACTGGCCGCGAACCACGCCGCGACGGCCTTCGAGAACGCTCGGCTCATCCAGGAACGCCGACGGGCCGAAGAGGCGCTCCGGGACGCCAGGGACCAGCTCGAGGTGAAGGTCGCCGAGCGGACGGCCGAGCTCGGCAGGAGCCGGGCGGAGCTCGCAGCCTCCCGCGCCCGGATCGTCACCGCGGCGGACGAGACACGCCGCCGGATCGAACGGGACCTGCACGATGGAGTACAGCAGCAGCTCGTCACGGCGATCCTGGAACTCCGAGCGATCGAGGCGGCTGTCTCACCCACGGACCGGCTCAAGGACGAGCTCACTCGCGCGGCGAACGGCCTGGCGAACGCGCTCGACGAGCTGGTGGAGATCTCCCGCGGCATTCACCCCGCGGTCCTGGCGAAAGGTGGCCTCACGCCCGCCCTCAAGACGCTCGCGCGACGATCTCCCGTCCCGGTCGACCTCGATCTGCGCACCCGGGGGCGGCTGCCCGCACCTCTCGAGGTGGCCGCGTACTACGTCGTCAGCGAAGCACTCACCAACATTGTGAAACACGCGCACGCCTCGACGGCGCAGGTGACTGTCGCGATCCAGGACGACATCCTCGAACTCGCCATCCGTGACAACGGCCGAGGCGGCGCCGACCCGAGCCGCGGCTCCGGGCTCATCGGGCTGACCGACCGCGTCGAAGCCCTCGACGGGACGATCGGGATAGCCAGCCCCGTCGGCGAGGGGACAACGCTCACCGTCAGCCTTCCCATCGGGGGTTGACCGCCCTTACGAAGTGGTGTGCCGGTTGATCTCGACGATCAGGTGTTTCGTCACCGGCTGCTCGCTTTGCGTGCTGAAGTCGGCGATGCCGCACAGGACGTTCAGTTCCGGCATGTACCCGGCCGTACAACCCGGTGGGATCTCGTAGCTGACGGCACGGTAACCATGGACGGTCCGCTCGCTGCCGTCCTTGGAAAAGCTCGTGACGTCGATCAGGTCGAACTCGTCGATGCCGCGCGCCCGCATGTCGTCCTCGTTCATGAAGATGACGGTGCGCAGGCCTTTCAGGCCGCGGTAGCGGTCGTCGTTGGAGTAGACGGTCGTGTTGAACTGGTCGTGTGAGCGGATCGTCGTCAGGATGAACCGGCCGTGGCCCGGGTCGAGGTCGCCGGGAAGCGCGGCGAGCGAGAACTCGGCGCGCCCCGAGGACGTCCGGAAGACCCGTTCCCGCGCGGGCTGGTGGACGCGGAAGCCGTGCGGTTGCCGGGCGCGGGTGTTGAAGTCGTCGAACCCCTCGAGCACCTCGGCCATCGTGTCGCGAATGCGGTCGTAGTCGTCGGCGTACTCCTGCCAGGGCGTGGTGCTGTCCGGCAGCGTGGCCTTGGCCAGTCCGGCGAGGATCGCGCACTCCGAACGCAGCTGCCGCGAAGCGGGTTCCTTCATGCCGAAGGAGATGTGCACCATCGACATCGCGTCCTCGACCGTGATGCCCTGCTCGCCGGCCGCCTGACGGTCTTTCTCGGTGCGGCCGAGACACGGCAGGATGAGGGCGCGTTTTCCGTGCACGAGGTGGCTTCGGTTCAGTTTCGTGCTGACCTGGACGGTCAGTTCGCAGGTGCGCAGCGCCTCGTAGGTGTAGGGCTGGTCGGGCGTGGCGAGGGCGAAGTTGCCGCCGAGGGCGACGAAGACCTGCACGTCACCGCGGTGCATCGCCTCGATCGTCGGGACCGTCCCGAGTCCGTGTGCTCGCGGCGGGTCGATCCCGCACACCTCGCCGAGGCGGTCGAGGAACTCCCGCGCCGGACGGTGGTCGATGCCGCAGGTGCGGTTGCCCTGCACGTTGCTGTGGCCGCGGACCGGGCACGGGCCGGCACCCTCGCGGCCGATGTTGCCGCGCAGGAGGAGCACGTTGATGATCTCGCCCACCGTGTCGACGCCGTGCTCGTGCTGCGTCACCCCGAGGCACCACGCGATGATCACGCGCTCGGACGCCACGTACGAGTCCGCGAGTGCGCGGATGGCGGGCTCGTCGATGCCGGAGCCCTCGACGATGTCCGCCCAGGGGGCGGCGGCCACGAGGGCGCGGTACTCGTCGAAGCCGGCTGTGTGACGCTCGATGAACTCCTCGTCGAGTACGCCGGGACCGGCTTCCAGCACCGCCTTGGCGACGCCGCGCATGAGCGCCATGTCCCCGCCGATCCGCACCTGCACGTTCCTGGTGCCGGTGCGGGTCGTGTGGAAGGTGGCCATGTCGGCGAACTCGTGCGGGACGATCGTGCGCCGGGACGCCGCTTCGATCAGCGGGTTGATGTGGACGAGCGCCGCGCCGCGCCGGTCGGCCTCGGCCAGCCAGGTGAGCATCCTCGGTGCGTTCGAGGCGGCGTTGTCGCCCATCACCCAGATCGCGTCGGCGCCCCGCCAGTCGTGCAGGTCGACCGTGCCCTTCCCGCTGCCGATCGCCGCCGTCATCGCCCGGCCACTCGCCTCGTGGCACATGTTCGAGCAGTCCGGCAGGTTGTTGGTGCCGAACTCGCGCACCCACAGCTGGTACAGGAACGTCGCCTCGTTGGACAGGCGCCCCGAGGTGTAGAACGACGCCTGGTTCGGGTTTTCCAGCGCCCGCAGTTCGGTGCCGATCATCGCGAACGCGTCGTCCCACGAGATCGGCTCGTACCTGTCGGTCGCCGGGTTGTAGCTCAGCGGCTCGGCGAGCCGGCCGGCCGCCTCGAGGTCGTAGTCGGTCCACCCGGCCAGCTCCGTGACGGTGTGCGCGCCGAAGAAGCCGGCGTCGGCCTTCGCCTCGGCGAGCTCCCACGTGACGTGCTTGACGCCGTTCTCGCAGATGTCCAGGTGCAGGCCGTCGGGGTCGTCCGGCCACGCACAGCCGGGACAGTCGAACCCGCCGTTCTCCTGGTTCATCACGAACAGCGCGCGGACACCTTCCACCGGCTCTCCCGCACGCCGCAACACCTTGGCGACACTGCGTGCGGCGCCCCAACCCGCCGCCGGGTGGTCGTACTCGTGTCGCGAGTACTCACCGCCGGGAGCCGGGCCGCGGCCGAGCGCCTGCTCCCCCGGTGCCCCGCCCAACATGCCCCGCTCCGCGTCGCCGGTCCGGTCCGGTGGTGACATGATCGTCACTCCTCTCGCTGGTTCGCCGTGGCGAGGGTGAAGGTGGTCAGGGCGCAGGCGATCAGGCAGGCCACGCCGATGCCGAGAATCCAGCCGGGGTCGGCGAGGACGGTCACGATCACGCCGGCGAGCAGGGTGGCGACGGCGACGCCGGCCAGCACACGGTGACCTCGCTCGCCGGCCTGGTGCGGCGGAGTGGGACCGGTCGCCCCAGGGACGGCTCCCGGGTCCAGGCGGCCGCGGAGGAACAGGCGGAACAGCAGGAGCAGCGAGGGCACCAGCACCACCGCACCGGCCGCCACCGCGATGATCAGGGCGAGCAGCGTCGAGCGGTTCCCAGCGGCCTGGGCGATGGTGAGGCCGGGTAGGAACCGCGGCCGCTGGGCGAGCGCCCAGCCGGCGACGATCGCGGCCACGGCGAGTGCCGCCGAGACCCGGGCCGGACCGAAGTGGTTGCGCCACACGAGGAACAGGGTCGTCACGCCGGCCGCACCCGACGCGACGACCATCACCACGCCGCCCCCGTGCGTCAGGCCGTCGAACAGCGCCGGGGCGTCGAAGCGGACGACGATCAACCCGGCGAGCGCGAGCAGACCCGCGCCCACACCCGAGACGAGGGCACGGGTGCGGAAGCCGAGTTCCAGGGCCCGCGCACCCTGCCGGTGCGCGTCGGCGGCGAGGTAGACCGCGGCGAGGTAGCCACCGGTCGCGACGGCCAGCAGGCCGAGGAACACCGACGTGGGGTTGAGCCAGCTGGTGATCGGATCACCGGCGGCGTTGCCGACCGGCACGCGGCCGGCGGCGATCCCACCCACGACCGTGCCCAAGGCGAACGGCGTCAGGACCGAGGAGAGGGCGAACAGGTTCTCCACCGCCCGCCGGCCCGGAGCCCCGTCGAGCTGGCCACGGAGTGCGTAGGAGGCGCCGCGCAGGATGATCCCGACTGCGGCGACGAACAGCGGGGCCGCCAGCGTGGAGGTGATCGAACCGAACGCGACCGGGTAGGCCGTCCAGCACACCACCAGCACGAAGATCAGCCAGACGTGGTTGGCCTCCCACACCGGCCCCATCGTGTGCTCCGCGTGCTCGCGGGCCCCTTCCCGGCCCGGCCCCGCGAGCAGCGTCCACAGACCGGCGCCGAAGTCCGCGCCGGCGAGGACCGTGTACGCGACGATGCCGACCAGGATGAACACCATCGGGAGCTCAGCCATCGGTGTCCCCCTCGAACGGGATCCGGCTCAACCGGCGCAGCAGCCACGCGACGCCGGCCGCCAGCCCCAGGTAGACCACGACGAGGGTGCCGTAGCCGACCGGGACCCCGGCGGCGCCGGTGACCGCCTGGCCGGTCCGCATGATCCCGTAGACGATCCACGGCTGACGCCCGACCTCGGTGGTGATCCAGCCGGCGATCAGCGCGACGACCGACAGCGGGCCGGCCAGCACGGCGGCCCGGTAGAACCAGCGGGAGCGGGGCAATCTCCGGCGGCGCAGCCGGACGTAGAGGTACACCACGCCCAGCAACGCCAGCAGCGTGCCGATCCCGATCATCGTCTGGAAGCCGAACCGCACGACGTTGACCGGCGGCACCGCGTCCGGCGGCACGGTGTTCAGGCCCTGGACCGTCGCGTTCGCGTTGTGGAACGCCAGCAGCGACAGCAGCCGCGGGATCTCGACGCCGTAGACCACCTCGTGGCCGTTGTACCACCCCAGCAGATGCTCCGGTGCGCCACTTGTGGTCTGCCCGAGACCCTCGATCGCGGCCAGCTTCACCGGCTGCTCAGCGGCGACTTCCCGCGCCGCCCAGTCGCCGATCACCACCTGCAGCGGCGCGGCGACCGCGGCCGCCGACACCGCCACCGTCAACGCCGTGCGCCGATAACGATCCCATCGCCCGCGCAGGAAACCCCACGCATAGGGCACGGCGATCAGGAACCCGGCGACGATGAAGCCGGCGAAGTACATGTGCACGAACTCGTGCCAGAAGTAGGAGTTGCCGAACAAGGCCGACCACGGGTGCACGTTCACCGCGCGGCCGTCCCGCAGCTCGAACCCGCGCGGGTGGTTCATCCAGGCGTTGACGGAGATGACGAACATCGATCCCGCCACACCCGCGATCGCCACCGGGACGCCGGACAGGAAATGCAGCCGTGGCGGGATGCGATCCCAGCCGTAGACGTAGATCGCGATGAAGATCGCCTCGAGGAAGAACGAGAAACCCTCGAGCGTGAACCCGAGGCCGAAGACGTCACCGAAACCGGACATGAACCCCGGCCAGAGCAACCCGAGCTCGAAGCTGAGGATCGTCCCGGTCACCACGCCGACGGCGAACAGCGCGAGCATCACCTTCGACCAGCGCCGCGCCAGCATCCGGAAAACCCCGTCGCCAGTCCGCAGGTACCGCCACTCGCAGAACAACACGAGCGCGGGAAAGGCGATCCCGAAGCAGACGAGGGGGATGTGCACGCCCAGCGACAACGCCTGCATTTGTCGCGCCTGCAAGAGGTAGTCCTGGTCAACTGGCATACACACCCCGTTCCCCAGCCATCGGTGGAGAAACCTGCCGTCGATCTTACCGCCGGGTGGGAGCCTGGCGAGCCCGCTACCCGGACCGATGACATACCGGCTACCAGGAATCCCCCGAATCGGGTTATCGGGATGCCGGTTCACCCGGTGGCGTCGATGCCCGAACGGTGCCCGGTGCGGAAATCTGTTGTAGACGGATCGACGACGAAAGACGAGGCTCGATGAGCGCTCCGACAGAGCACCGCCGGTCCGCCACGCGACGCGCGGTCGTCATCGCCGTGCTGGCGGTCGTCATGGGCTCCCTGTTCGTCGCGTCGTACTCGCTTGCGCTCGGCGACCCGGTGCCGCACCAGATCCAAGCCGCACTCGTCGGCGGCCCGGCCGAACAGCAGTCCACAGTGGACGCAGTGCAGGGCGTCGCCCGCCGCGGCCTGGCCTTCCACCGGTACGGCTCGGTTGCGGACGCGCTGCACGCGGTCGACGAGCAGGACGTCTACGCGGCCCTCGATCTGACCGCGCCGACACCCACGCTGTACGTGTCCAGCGCGGCCGGAGCGTCCGTCGCGCGAGTGCTGGAGCAGGTCGCCGTCGCCGATCCGGCGGTGCGGGTGGTGGACACGCATCCGCTCGGGACGCACGACCCGAACGGCGTGGAGATCTTCTACCTCATGCTCGTCGCGACGATCGTCGGGTTCATCACGGTCTTCCAGGTGGGCGCGAACGCGGGTCCGTTCTCGCCGCGCCGGTGGACGGCGTTCGTGGCCGGCCTGGCGGTGGGCGCGTCGCTGGTCTTCACGCTCGTCGACGGCCTGCTGCTGCACCGGCTCACGTTGCCGGTACTGGAGAGCTGGGGCATCCTCGCGCTGCACATCCTGGCGGTCGCGTCGTTCTGTTCGCTGATGGTCGTGCTGATCGGCCGCTGGGCGATCGTGCCGACGTGGTTGTTCTTCGTCGTGCTGGGCAACAGCTCCTCCGGCGGCGCGGTCGCACCACCCCTGCTGCCCGCCCCGTTCGCGTTCGTCTCCCAGTGGCTGCCCTCCGGCGCCACCGTGACGTCCCTGCGCAACGCCGTCTACTTCGCGAACTGCCAGCACCTCCAGCCGATCGCGGTGCTCGCCGTCTGGGCCACGGTCCTGTTCGGGGCGATGATCCTTGTGACACACAAACTCGGCAAGAGCCCGGGAACCGACTGAGAGAAGGACCTGCCATGGCCGCCAAGACCTGGTTCATCACCGGCACCTCGCGCGGCTTCGGCCGCGAATGGGCGATCGCGGCACTGGACTGCGGCGACACGGTGGCGGCGACCGCCCGGGATGTCTCCAGTCTGGATGACCTCGTGGCCATCTACGGGGAGGCGATACTGCCGATCCGGCTGGACGTGACCGACCGCGACGCGGATTTCGCCGCGGTGAGGCAGGCACACGAACACTTCGGGAGGCTCGATGTCGTCGTGAACAACGCCGGCTACGGGCAGTTCGGCATGGTCGAGGAAATCAGCGAAGCCGCGATCCGGGCGCAGCTGGAGACGAACCTGCTCGGCGCGTTGTGGGTCACCCAGGCGGCGCTGCCCTCTCTGCGCGAGCAGGGCAGCGGGCACATCCTGCAGGTGTCCTCGATCGGCGGGATCTCGGCGTTCGTGAACACCGGCGCCTACCACGCGTCGAAGTGGGCGCTGGAAGGGCTGAGCCAGAGCCTGGCCCAGGAGGTGGCCGGGTTCGGCATCAAGGTCACGCTGATCGAGCCGAGCGGCTACTCGACGGACTGGGCCGGCCCGTCCGCCAAGCACGCCACCGTATTGCCCGCCTACGAACCGGTCCACGAGCAGGCAATCCAGGCCCGCGCCCAGCGCTTCACGCCCGGTGACCCGGCCGCGACCCGCGACGCCGTGTTGCGGCTCGTCGACTCCCCCAACCCGCCGTTGCGGTTGTTCCTCGGCGAGGCGCCACTGGGCATCGCGACCGCGGACTACGAGTCACGGCTGGCCACCTGGCGTGAGTGGCAGCCGGTGGCCGCCGCCGCGCAGGGCGGCGGGAACTGAAGCACGTGTCCATCGTCGCGGAAGAGGCCACAGTGACATCGTCGCGAGTGCCGGGATCCGCCCGGCCGGAGAACCACGTCGTCGTCCTGTTCGGGGCGACGGGTGACCTGGCCGCGCGCAAGCTGTTGCCCGGACTGTTCCACCTCGCCGCGGTCGGCCTGCTGCCCGACCGGTACCGGATCATCGGCTCGTCCCGGCGCACCCTGAGCGACGAGCAGTTCCGCGACCTCGCCCGCGAAGCGGTCGAGCGGTTCGGGACCAGCCAACCGGCCGGCGAGACCTGGGAGACATTCCGGCAGGCGCTCTCCTTCGCCAGCGCGAGCTCCGACGACACCACCGCGCTGGCCGCCGCGATCGAGCGGGCGGAGAAGGAGATCGGTGGCGCACCGGGACGGCTGTTCCACCTCGCCGTCCCCCCGGGGGCCTTCGAACCGACCGTGACCATGCTCGGTGCCGCAAGCCTCGCGCCCGGGTCGCGGGTCATCATCGAGAAGCCGTTCGGCACCGACCTGGAATCCGCTCGCGCGCTGAACGACACGGTCCACGCGGTCTTCGACGAGTCCCAGGTCTTCCGGATCGACCACTTCCTCGGCAAGGAGTCCGTCGACAACATCCTGGCCTTCCGGTTCGCGAACGGCCTCTTCGAGCCGGTCTGGAACCGCAACCACATCAGCTACGTGCAGATCGACGTGCCGGAGACGCTCTCGATCGAGGGCCGCGCCGGCTTCTACGACCACACCGGCGCCTACCGGGACATGATCGTCACGCACCTGCTGCAGGTATTGGGATTTCTGGCCATGGAGCCACCCACCACACTGGACGCCCGGCACCTGCGCGAGGAGACGGCCAAGGTCTTCGACGCGCTCCGGCCCATCGACGTGCAGCACGTCGTCCGCGGCCAGTACACCGGGTACCGCGACGAGGAAGGTGTCGCCCCGGACTCCCGGACCGAAACCATGGCGGCGGTGCGGGTCGAGATCGACAACTGGCGGTGGGCCGGCGTCCCGTTCTTCCTGCGCTCCGGCAAGAAGCTCGCCGCGAGCCGGCAGCTGGTGACGCTGGGCTTCCACGAACCGCCCCTGCGGATGTTCCCGATCGGCGCCCGGGACGGGCGGAACGAGATCGTCATCGACTTCGCCGACCCCGGCTCGATCGCCGTCGACTTCCTCGCCAAGGAACCCGGCTCGCAGCTGCGGCTCGGCGCCGCCGGGATGGTCTTCCGCTACGCCGACTCGTTCTGCGCCACCCACAGTCTCGAAGGCTACGAGCGGCTCATCCTGGACGCCATGCTCGGCGACCAGTCCCTGTTCACCCGGGCCGCGGCGGTGGAACGCCTGTGGGAGATCTCCGGCCCGCTCCTGGACAACCCTCCCCCGGTCCAGCCCTACGAGCCGGGCACCTGGGGCCCGCACCCAGCCGTCGACCAGCTCATCACGCCGTTCCGCTGGCGCCTGCCCCACGCCGGCCCGACTCGAGACTGAAGGTCCGCCATGTATCGTTTGTTCGGGTTGTCGGACGGAACCAGGCTGGAACGCGAGTCGGCGACGTTCGTTGCCCACCTCCGGAACGCCTCCACGGCAAGCTGAGCGGGTATGGCAGAACGTCAGGCACCCGGCCGGACCTTCGCCGAGCGGACCGCGTGGGCGCGGAACGTCCGGACGCCGCTGCGTGAGTTCCTGCGCACCGAGACCGGCGGCGCGGTGGTGCTGCTGGCCGCCGCGGTCCTCGCACTCGTCTGGGCCAACGTGCAGCCCGCGTCGTACGAGGCGGTGTGGGACACACGGCTGTCGATCCGGGTCGGTGACCACGGCATCTCGGAGAACCTGCGCTGGTGGGTGAACAGCGGCCTGATGACTTTGTTCTTCTTCGTCGTCGGGCTGGAGGCGCGGCGCGAGTTCGACATGGGCGAGCTACGTGACCGGCGCCGGCTCGCGCTGCCGCTGGCCGCCGGCCTCGGCGGGATGCTCATGCCGATCGCGATCTTCCTCGCCGTGAACGCCGGACGTCCCTCCGCCCACGGCTGGGGCGTGGTCATGTCCACGGACACGGCGTTCGCGCTCGGGATACTCGCGCTGGCCGGGCACCGTCTCCCGGCGCGGCTGCGGACCTACCTGCTGACCGTGTCCGTCGTCGACGACCTCGTCGCGCTCGCGGTCATCGCGACCGTGTACAGCGGGAAGGTGACCATCTTGCCGTTGCTCGTCGCGCTCGGCGTCTTCTGCGTCGTCCTGCTCGTGCGCGCCGCCGGGGTCCGGCTCGGCCTGGTGTACGCGTTGCTGGGCACAGCGGCGTGGGTGGCGCTGAGCCTCTCCGGGGTGGAGCCGGTGGTGATCGGCCTGGCGATCGGGATGCTCACCTTCGCCTACCCGGCCGCGCGCGGCGACCTCGAACGGGCGAGTGAGGTCTTCCGGCTCTTCCGCGAACAGCCCACCCCGGAGCTCGCCCGGTCGGCACAAACCGGCGTCGCCGCGGCGCTCTCCCCGAACGAACTGCTCCAGCAGCGCTTCCACCCGTGGACCAGCTACGTGATCGTGCCGCTCTTCGCGCTCGCCAACGCCGGCATCACGATCAGCCTCAGCCCCGGCTTCCTCGCCCACGCCTGCACAGCGCCGATCACGCTGGGGATCCTGGCCGGGTACGTCCTCGGGAAGCCCCTCGGGATCCTCGGCCTCTCGTGGCTCGTCACCAGGCTCAGCCGCGGCCGGCTTCGCCCACCGGTGGGATGGGCGGCCGTGGCCGGCGGCGCCACCGTCGCCGGTATCGGTTTCACCGTCGCCCTGCTGGTGGCGTCACTCTCCTTCACCGGCGAGCAGCTGCAGGAGGCGAAGCTCGGCATCCTGTCCGCCGCGGTGGTCGCGTCGCCGGCACGTGGGTCCTCTCCTGGGTCACCGGCCTGCTCCCGTCACATCGGCGTATCCGCGCGCTGCTCGGCACCGGCGAGACTCTCGTCGACCTCGCCGCACCAGCCGACCCGGGCCGCGACCACATCCGCGGCCCCGAGAACGCCCCGGTCACCCACGCCGGGGAACTCGGCCTCGACGTCGACCGATTCCGCGAGGACCTCCGCCGGCACACCGGCGCCGGCCAGGTGGCGGAGGATGTCGAGTCGGCCGACCTCAGCGGCGTCTCCGGCACGCCGACGTTCTTCGTCAACGGGCGGCGGCACTACGGCGCCTACGACATCGCCACACTGTCGGCTGCGGTGGACACCGCCCACAAACGCGCCGTCAGTGCGGCGGCCAGTCCTCCGGATGGGACTCGACGATCCGAGTGACTACTCGGCGCCGACGACCGCGAAGTTCTGTTCGACGAAGATGTGGTGTGGCCAGCCGACGCCGATGTAGTGGACCTCGAACTCGCCGCTGCTCAGCTGAACCACCCGGTCGACGACGCCTCCCGGGTAGGCGGCCAGCGCGGCTTCCGTCGCCTTGTTCGCGGTCGTGCCGCTCACGATCGTCCCGGAACCCTCGCTGTAGTTCGGCGGGATCCGACCGACCTGCTTCGACACGGCGGGTGCACCGCGCTGGAAGGGGACCACTCCCGCCGCGGCGGAGGCAGCGGCACCGCCGTCACCATGCGGTTGCGCGATGACCTGCGTGGCCGTGATGGTCGTGCCGTCGGTCGTCCCGAGCACGAGCACGTTCTCGCCCGTCGTGACGGCACTCACGGCCGTCGAGCCCGTCCCGTTCACGGTCACCTTCTGCCCCGCCGATGTCGTCATCGTGAAGCCCGGCCCGGACACGCTGTCGACCGTGCCGGCCGCCCCGCCCGCCGCCGGTCCGGACCGGGCGTTGGATCCGCCGCCGGAGCCGGGCGTGCCGGGGCCTGCTGTCGCCGACGGTGACGTGGCTGTCGACGACGAGGAAGTGCCGTCACAGGCGGAAAGCCCGAGCACCGCGCACATCGACACGGCCGCGATCCAGCCGATTCTTCCGCTCGACAGCGATCGCCGTGCCACGGCATCGAGGTCACCTGACTCGTGGTCACTCATGACAGCCCTCCGCGAGCGGCCGGTCGTCCGTGGGTCTCCGGATCCCGCTCGATGATCACCGGGCGCAGCCGGGTCCACACCACGAAGATGACGGCGACGACGGCCATGGCGATGCCGGCCCACAGGTTGGCGTTCACGTCGCCGGTCCTGGCCCGGTCGGCGGGAGAGTCCGCGACGATCCCCATGACGATCAGCACGATCCCGTAGAAGCCGAACAGGGCGGCGATGACGTTGCGGATGTCGAAGGCCCCGGCGCTGTGCCGTGCGTCGCTCATGTGCTGCTCCTTCATCGGAAGATCAGGTTGAGGGCGATGACGAGCACCAGGGAGATGCCCGCGAGCTTGGCCGGCGACCGGAACCAGGGCAGCCGGCTCGCCTCCGGGTCGGTGCGCTGCGCCACGGGTGTCTCCGAGTAGACGAACCCGGCCAGCTCGGCCGCCGGTTTGGGCGCCGTCGCCAAGCTGGTTCCGACACTGACCACGACATCGACGACGAACGCCACCCCGGCGGCCACGAACGCCGCGCCCTGACCGGGCAGGCTGATGACGCCGACCTGGTCCAGAACCCACACGATGACCGCGCTCACGGTGCCGGACACCAGACCGACCCAGCCCGCGGTCGCGGTCATCCGTTTCCAGAACATGCCGAGGATGAAGGTGGCGAACAGTGGCGCGTTGAAGAACCCGAACAGGGTCTGCAGGTAGTTCATCAGGTTGCTGTAGCCCGACGCGATGAGCGCCGTGCCGATGGCCAGCACCGTCGCGACGACGGTCGCCCACCTGCCGACCTTGAGGTAGTGGCCGTCGGGCCGGTCCTTCTTGATGTACCGCTGCCAGATGTCGTAGCTGAAGACGGTGTTGAACGCCGACACGTTGGCCGCCATCCCCGCCATGAACGCGGCGAGCAGGCCCGCCAGAGCGACGCCGAGGAGGCCGTTGGGGAGCACGTCGCGCAACAACAGCAGGATCGAGTCGTTGTAGGTGACGCCCTCGGCTTGGCCGCCTGCCTTGATCCGCATGATCTCGGGCACGAGGACGCCGGCGATCATCCCGGGAACCACCACGACGAACGGGATGAACATCTTCGGGAACGAGCCGATGATGGGCGTGCTCCGCGCCGCCGACATCGACTTGGTGGCCATCGCGCGCTGGACCTCGACGAAGTTGGTCGTCCAGTAACCGAAGGACAGCACGAAACCCAGGCCGAAGACGATGCCGACGACCGAGAGGAACGAGTTGCCGAACCCGGAGAGCTGGTTGCCCGGCCACGATCTGAGCTGCTCGGCGCCACCGCCCGCGCTGTGGGTCACCTTGTCGATCAGGCCGCCGACGCCGCCGACGCGGTGCAGCCCGATGAGGGTGAGCGGCAGCAGCGCGGCGACGATGACGAAGAACTGCAGGACCTCGTTGTAGATGGCCGCCGACAGCCCACCCAGGGTGATGTAGCTGAGCACGATCGCCGCGGCGACGAGGAGGGCCACCCACAACGGCCAGCCGAGCAGGCCGTTGACCACGGTGGCCAGCAGGAACAGGTTGATGCCCGCGATCAGCACCTGCGCGAGGGCGAAGCTGATCGCGTTCACCAGATGCGCGCCGGGGCCGAAGCGGCGGAGCATGAATTCCGGGACGCTGCGGACTTTCGAGCCGTAGTAGAAGGGCATCATCACCACGCCCAGGAAGAGCATGGCCGGGATGGCGCCGATCCAGTAGTAGTGCACGGTCGGCATGCCGTACTCGGCGCCGTTGGCCGACATGCCGATGATCTCGACGGCGCCCAGGTTCGCCGAGATGAACGCCAGGCCGGTGACCCATGCGGACAGCGACCGCCCCGACAGGAAGAAGTCGAGGCTGTCCGAGACTCGTCGGCGCGCGGCCACACCGATCCCCAGCACCACGACGAAGTAGACGAAAACCAGCACGTAGTCCACCGGACTGGCGCCGATCCGCAGCGGATTGCCCACGAGACCCTTCTTCCTGCTCGGGTAACATCCTTTGCCGGCAATGAAAGGATCTCTGTTCGTGGCGCGGTCACGCATCCCCACCAGCCGCCATCCGCGGGTTACGGCCAGAAGGGGGTCCGGCTTCCTGCTAGCGGGTAGCGGAGTTGGCCGCTCTCCGGGATGACGGTGCCGTACCAAGGTCAATCGTGGTCGACGTCCTCGATCAGGCGCCGGTGAAGCTCAACCGTGAGGACATGGATCTCACGGGTCAATTCCGTGTTGGTCTTGAGCTCTTGGTCCTGCTCAGTGAAATCGTGGTCGGCCTTGGCCTGCTGGAACGCGGCCTGACGGTTCTGTCCGACCATGACGAAGGTCGACAGGAAGATCGCTTCGAGGGACACGATCAGGGTCAGTTTGGGCCACGGATCCGACTCGATGAAGACCATCCAGACCGCGAACAGCACGGCGTGGATGTAGACGAACCGCATGGAGCCGGCGAACGCGGTGATCGCGTCGGCGATCCGGAGCTGCAGATCGGCATGTCGCTGTGCTCGGTGGGCCAGGACAACGGGGTGGTGGGGCGAGCTGTTGGTGAATTCGGGCGGCACGTCATCTCCCAAAACCGGAGGCCGGAGCCGGAACGACTGATCCGGCTTGGTATCCGTTCCTACACGCGCGTCGCCGCCCCGGACAAGCGGCCGCCAGGCGCGTCGACCCACGTCCCGGTCTCGGTGTGAGCGGTGAGACAACGAGACGCGTCCGTCGAATAACGAAACTGGTAGTACAGTTTTGATTAAGAGACAGCCCGGACAACGGAGGAACCCATGCAGCGAACACAGCTCGCGACCACCCCGCTGGGCACCACCGGCCTGGAGATCACCCGCGTCGGCTTCGGCGCGTGGGCGATCGGCGGCGGTGGCTGGGAATTCGGCTGGGGACCGCAGGCCGACGACGAGTCGGTCGCCGCGATCCACCGCGCCCTGGAACTCGGCGTCAACTGGATCGACACAGCCGCCGCATACGGCTTCGGCCGCTCCGAAGAGGTCGTCGGCCGCGCACTGGAGGGTCTCGCGCGGCGGCCGTACGTGTTCACCAAGGCGTCGCTGCTCGACGACGGCACCGGGCGGGTGCGCCACAGCCTGAAGCGCGACTCGATCCTGCGAGAAGCCGAAGCAAGCCTGAAGCGGCTCGGCGTCGACGCGATCGACCTCTACCAAATCCACTGGCCCATCCCCGAGGGCGACATCGAGGAAGGCTGGGCCGCCATGGCCGAGCTGAAGGAACGCGGCCTCGTGCGGCACATCGGAGTGTCCAACTTTGACACCGGCCAGCTGAAGCGCATCCAGGGGATCGCGCCGGTCGAGACGCTCCAGCCGCAGTATTCGCTGATCGACCGCGAGGCCGAGGACGAGATCCTGCCCTTCGCCGAACGCGAGGACATCGGCGTCATCGTCTACTCCCCGATGGGCTCCGGTCTGCTGACCGGGGCGATCACCCGGGAGCGGATCGCGGCGATGCCCGCCGACGACTGGCGCCGGAGCGACGCTCGGTTCACCGAGCCGCAGCTGTCCCGCCATCTCGGGATCGCCGCCCGGCTGCAGGAGGTCGCCGATTCCTACGACACCACGCCCGGTGCCGTCGCGGTCGCCTGGACACTGCGGAATCCGGCCGTGGACGGCGCGATCACCGGCTTCCGCCGGCCCGCCCAGGTGGACCCGATCCTCGCCGCGACGAACCTCGAGCTCACCGGCTCCGACGTCACCTTCATCGAAGGAAGGTCCTGAAATGACCGAAATCGGCTTCGTCGGCCTCGGCGCCATGGGCGCACCGCTGGCCCGCCGCTTGCTCAGCGGCAACCAGGTGACCGGCACCAACCGCACCCGGGCCAAGGCTGCCGGCCTGATCGACGCCGGGCTCGGCTGGCGGGACACCCCGCGCGAGGTCGCGGCGGCCTCACAGGTGGTCTTCAGCATGGTCACCGACGACGACGCGCTGGCCGCGATCACCCGCGGACCGGACGGGATCCTGGCCGGACTGCGGCCGGGGACCACCTACGTCGAGATGAGCACAGTGAGCCCGCGGGCCAGCCGCAGGCTGGCTGCGCGGGTCCGGGCGGTGGGCGCCACCATGATCGACGCCCCCGTCGCCGGCAGCGTCCCCGCCGCCGAGACCGGCGCCCTCACGATCATGGTGGGCGGCCCCGAGAAGGCGTTCCTGACCGCCGCGCCGCTGTTGTCCCAGCTCGGCAACCGGATCACGCACGTCGGCGAAAACGGCCAGGGCCTGCTGCTCAAGCTGGCGATCAACATCAGCCTCGCCGCGCAGATGCTCGCCTTCAGCGAAGGGCTCCTCCTGGCCGAACGCGGTGGCATCGACCCGGCACTGGCCGTCCGCGTGATGACCGGCTCGGCGATCGGGTCACCGATGCTGCAGGCGCGGGCCCCCCTCGCCCTCCACCTGCCCGAGCACGCGTGGTTCGATGTCGAACTCATGCACAAGGACATCCACCTCGCCCTCGACGCCGCCCAGGCCGCGCAGATCCCGTTGCCCGCGGCCTCCGCAGCCGAGCACATGCTCAGCCTGGCCGGTGAGATGGGCTACGAGCACCGCGACATCGCCGGCCTCTACCAGGTACTCGCCGCGGCCAGCGGGGAACCCCACGCGGCATGACGGCCGAAAAGCAGCAACGAGGACGGCCACGCAGCGAGAAAGCGCATCAGGCCGTCCTCGACGCGGCTGCGGAACTGCTGCTGACCCACGGCCTTTCCGAGGTCAGCATGGACACCGTCGCGGACCGGGCCGGGGTCAGCAAGGCCACCATCTACCGCTGGTGGCCGACCAAGCAGACCCTGGCCCTCGACGCGCTGTACACCGAATGGTCCGCGGCGCGCCCCCGGCCCCGCGACACCGGCACGCTGCGCGGCGATCTCCTCTCCCTGCTGCGCCCCTGGGCCCGGCTCGCCGGCGGCCGGCCCTACGGCCGCGTGCTCGCGGCCCTCATCACCGAAGCCCAGACCGACCCGGAGTTCGCCGCCGAATACCGGCAGCGGTTCGTCGAACCGCGCCGCGCACAAGGCCACGAGATCTTCCGGCGCGCCGCGGAGCGCGGCGAAATCCCGGCCGGCACCGACGTCGACGTCGCACTCGACCTGCTCTACGGCCCCCTCTACCACCGCCTGCTGCACGGCCACGCACCGCTCAACGATCGCTTCGTCCGCAATGTCGTCGACATGGCCCTCAACGGCGTCACGCGACACTAGCGACCAGTCCGCGTCTTGCCGCCGTCCCCGCGCCGCCGCCGGTTGCTTGTAATCCGTCAACTGTCTGATTAAGGTTGGCACCGGTCAGCCGAGTACAGGAGGTTTCGTGACCAGAGCACCGCGCGCACCAGGCCGCCCCCCTGCCGACGCACCGCTTCCCGAGCTGGCGGAGATCCTGCAGCGCGGCCTCGAGGCGTTCGCGGAGCTGGGCTACGAGGCGGTGTCGGTGCGGCAGCTCAACGAACGCCTCGGCATGGGACACACCTTCATCCACGACCGGTACCGAACGAAGGACGCCTTCTGGCGGGCCGTCATGGACGCCGCGGTCGCCCAGGTGAACGAGGAGGTCATGGCGGCCTTCGCCCACGAGCGGCCCTCCGACGACCTCGGCGGGCTGATCGCCAGCGTGCGCGCCTTCCACCAGGTCAGTGCCCGCCATCCGCACCTCGGCCGGGTCGTCGACTACGAAGCCGGCCGCGACTCACCGCGCCTGGCCTACCTCCACGAGCTGATGAGCCCGCTCAACAACGCGGCGCGTCCGGTCTTCGACCGGCTCGTCCAGCAGGGCGTGCTCCGCGACATCCCCTTCTACCTGTTCCACTTCGCCATCACCAAGCCTCTGGCCATGTACAGCCAGACACCGCTGGCGCGCCTGTTCGGCCGGGCCGACGACGCCGAAGACCACCACCTGCTGAGCACGCTCGTCCTCAACGGTCTGCTCACCAAACCCGCCGAGTAGCTGGAGCCGCGCCATGACCACCGTCGGACGTTCCTCCCGAACGCTGTGGATCCTCACCGCCGTCATCCTGGCCGGCCTCCTCGTCGCGGCCTTCGTGCCCGGCGCGGGCATCCGGCTGCCCGTGATCGTGGTGCAAGTCGGTTTCGTGCTCCTGCACGGCGCCCGGCGCTACGGCCGGCGTGCCATCGGCGTCTTCGTCGCGGCGGGCCTGGTCATCAGCAACCTCCTGGAGAACCTCTCCATCGGGACCGGTTTCCCGTTCGGTCACTACCACTACACGGGCGGCGGCAAGATCTTCGAGGTCCCGTGGTTCATCGGCCCGTCCTACCTGGCCACCGGCTACCTGGCCTGGATCGTGGCCACCGCGCTGCTCGGCGACGTGCGCCGCGGCTCGTCCTGGCTGACCACGATCGGCACGCCCGTCGTCGGCGCGTTCGCCATGACCGCGTGGGACCTGGCGCTCGACCCCGCCACCTCGACCATCCACCAGGCCTGGATCTGGGAGAACGGCGGCGGCTTCTTCGGCGTGCCCCTGGTCAACTTCCTGGGCTGGACCTTCACCGTGTACCTGTTCATGCAGGTCTTCGCCCTTTACCTGCGCCGCAGCGGCCCGGCCGCCCAGCCCGAGCGAACCACGATCAGCGACCTGCAGGCCGTAGTGCTCTACGCCGCCACGGCGATCTCGTTCGTCACCACGTACTTCACCGCCGAGCACACCACCGTCACCGACGCCACCGGCGCGACCTGGCACACCGCCGACATCTACGAGACGTCCGTGCTGCTCGCCGTCTACGGGATGTTCTTCCTCGCCCTCCTGGCGCTGCTGCGCATCGCCCAGCAGCGCACCGCCACCGCGGCACCGGCGCCGGAGAGCGACGCCGGCCGGCGAGCCCCCGAGGCCGCCGCGCGCGGCGGCTATTCGTAGCCGAGGACCTGGAATCCTTGGCCGACGAAGACGTGATGCGGCCAGTTGATGCTGATGTTGTGGACCTCGTACTCGCCGTCGCTCAGCCGAACGACGCGGTCGACGATGCCGCCGGGGACGACGGCCTGCGCGGCCGCGGTCGCCAGGTCCGCGGTGGCCCCGCTGACGATCGTCCCCTCTCCCTCGGTGTAGTCGGGGATCCGGCCGACCGACTTCGCCGGCGAAGGCACTCCCCGCTGGAACGGGATCACCCCCGCCGCCTCCGCCGCCGCGGCGCCGCCGTCGCCCCAGGGCTGCACGACGACCTGCGTCGCCGTGATGGTCGCGCTGTCGACCGTTCCCAGGACGAGCACACTTTCGCCCTTCTTGACCACGCCCGCCGGGGCGGGAAAGACGCCGACCTTGTACTTCGTGGCCGAGTCCTCCTTCACGGTCACCGCCACGCCGGTCGCCGTCGCGAAGGTGAAGCCCGACGCGGACTCGGACTGGACGATGCCGGTCGCCCCGCCGGCCGACGGCCCGGCCACGGGTCCCCCGCCGGCCGGAGGCGAGATCGCGGCCGGGGTGGCCGCGGAGGCTGTCCCAGCACCGGCGAGACCGGCCACCACGCACGTCAGCCCCACGGCTGCGACCCAGGTGCAGTTCTTCTTCGACAGCCAGGGCCGGCGTACTCGCGCCGTCCCGGTCGGCGAGTGATCTGTCATTTCTCGGTCGTTCATCAAACGTACCTTCCGTTGGGGCAGCTGCTTTCGATCGAGCAACTGCCAAGAACTTTCGATCACTGACCGGCGTCGGCGACCAGGCCGGCCTGCTCCACTCCGGCCACGGCGACCATCTCGTCGTTCTCCGGCCGGTCCCCGCTGACCCCGATGGCACCCAGCAGGTCGCCCTCGCCGTCGCGGATCAGCACGCCGCCCCGGGACGACGCGACGCGACCCTCGGAAATGGCGGCCAGCGCAGCGAAGAACGCGGGATCACGGGTGGCGTGCCGGGCTCCGGCGGCACCGCCCTGCCCGGTACCGAGGCAGCCCCAGGCCTTCGCGTGCGCGATCTGCGGGCGCAGGATTCCGGCGCCGTCCTCGCGCTTGACGACGATCGGGTGACCACCGGGATCGAGGACGGTGACGGTCAACGACCGCAGCCGGAGTTCACGCGCCTTGCCCAGCGCCGCGTCCACGATCTGCGAGGCTTGGCTCAACGACAACATTCCGGTCAAGCGCCTGCCGCTGCGTTTTCCGCGTGCTCGCGGGGGTTCTCGAACTCGATCCCACCGTCGCTGCTCACGATGTCGAACTGGTCCGAGGGGACGGCCGGCCGCCGCACGGGCGGCAGGCCCACGACGTAGAGCACGGTCTCGTCGGTGGCGTGGACGTCCAGCGTCTCGCCCGCCTCCACCTGCAGCGCGGTCAGCCGGCCGATCTTCGTGCCGGCCACCTCGGCCTCGCCCGACAACGCGACGATCAGCCGACGGCCCGCGCCGGTGGCGGACGCCCACCGCGCACCGGGAGCGACCTTGAGGTACTCGATCCAGAAGGCGCGCTCGGTGAACGAGCCGAAGAACCTGCGCTCCACACCCGCCGATCCGGGCACCGGCAGCCAGGTGAAGTGCGCCGGGTTCATGATCAGCACGCTCTGGTAGCGCGGCCGCGGGAACTTCACCTCGCGACGCTCGCGCCGCGGCGCCGCCCCGTCCTGCCGTGCCTCCGGGCCCCGGCCCCGCCCGGCACCCATGCCGAGACCTGCGGCGCCGCCGAACTGCAGGACCAGCTGCAGCTGTTTCGGGTCGCCCAGGGGGTCTTCTTGAGGACCGTAGGTCTGTCCCTCCGGGAAGTAGCCGATTTCGCCTTCGCGCAGGATGCCCTGCTCGCCGAGGTTCATGTCGCCCACCAGGGGCAGCCGGATCTGCTCGAAGGTGTGCCGGTGCCGCGGCATGCTGAAGTCACCCTCCTGGCGGCCCAGGATGTACCGGAAGTTCTCCAGCTTGCCCGGCTCACCACCCATCAGCAGGTAGTTGAAGGACACCGTGCCCCTGGGATGGTCCATCTTGTACGCGTTCTCGTCGTATGGCGCGATCTTCATCTCGCACCTCCTTGTCTGATCACCTAGCAACCACACTAGCTACTTGGTAGGTTTGCGCCCAGGATTGCGGACTGTGAATCGACTGTGGATCTACCGCGCCGGGCGATCCGCCGGCGCTGCCTACCAGGTAGGTAAGATCGCAGTGAGTCTCGAGGAGGGAACCGTGCTGCGATCCTCACCGCCGCTGCACCGCGGTCGCGTCGCCGACCAGATCATGGAAGACCTGCGCGCCCAGATCCTCAGTGGCGCACTGCCCGACGGCGCCCGCCTGCCTTCCGAGCGGGAGCTGGCGGCCCACTACGACGTCAGCCCGCCGACCATCCGGGAGGCCGTGCGCGTGCTGACCGCGATGGGCCTGCTCAGCACCCGCAACGGCAGCCGGACCACCGTCACCGCACGCGGTGACACCCTGCTCGCGATGTCCATCGCCTCGGTCGTCCAGTTCGAAAAGATGACCGCCGCCGACGTGTTCGGGCTGCTCGGCGCGCTCAATGCCTACGCCGTCGAGCAGGCCGTCGAACGCGCGTCCGAGGCGGACATCGCCGAACTCCGCGCAGCAGCCGAAGAAGCCGGCCGGATCGGCGATGTCGAATCGTCCTCGGCAGCGCTGCTGAAGTTCTTCGTCACGCTCTCCGCGATTTCGCACAACCCGTTGCTCGCCGCGCTGTGCCGGTTCATCACCGAGGTCCAGATCGGCCTCAGTGTCGAACTGGCCAAGGAAAGCGGCGAAGAATGGGGACGGGTGCCGCGGTCGCTGCACAAGGCGCGGATGGACATCGTGGACGCCATCGCCGGTCGTGACGCCTCCGCCGCTGTCCAGCTCGTCCACGAGTACCACACCAAGGTCGTCAAACGACTCCGAAGCTCGCCCGGGGCCAAGAAACGCGCCGAGGCCGACCCCGGCCTCGCCGGCGCGCTGTCCTCCTGGCTCCAGGCGAACGTCGGCCACGGCGACGGGCGATGACCGAGCCGCCGGCACACGGCTGCATGCCAGCAGGTATCCGCGGACTCCGGACAGCATCAGGCGCCAACGGCCACTAGCGGCGATGCCCGTGCCGGGTGTACTGCGCGACGCTGTTTCCGAACCTCACGTGTCGAAGCGTTCGAGGACGAGGAGACGAAGGCCATGCCAGAGAAGAACCCGCACCTCAGCAACCGCGACCGGGCCGTCCTGCACGCGGTGGCGGACGGCCGCTGCCGGCGGAGCAGCCACACCCTGTTCGTCGACGGTGCCTACTGCGCCGACCAGTTCGTCGCTGACCACTTGACCGAGATCGGCCTGCTCAGCACCACGGAGCCGGTGCGGCTCACCCCGTCGGCCCAGCTGCTGCTGAAGGCAGCATGATCGCCGCCGGCGCGCGGCTGTCCTTCATCGGACAGCAGGACTGAAGGAGAGCCGGATGACGACCCAGCAGCCGACAGCGACTGTCCACAATGTCCGCAAACCCACCCCGCCCGAGCTGATGGAAGACACCGGCACCGGCCTGGACTACGGGACCCGGCCGGATCGGATGCCGGGCTTTCTCACCCCGGCCGACCGGTTCTTCATCCGCAGCCACGCCCCCACACCGCACCTGGACGCGGCGGATTGGACCCTGCGCATCGACGGAAACGGGGTGCGCGAACCGCGCGTCTACACCTACGACGAACTGTGGCGCCGCTTTCCCCTGCAGTCCGTAGTTCGCACGATCGAGTGCGCGGGCAACCGCCGAGTGTTGATGGGCGAGGAGTTCGGCCGCCGGTTCGCGGGCACGCAATGGGGGCGTGGCGCGATCGGCACCGCCGAATGGACCGGGGTCCGGCTGCGCGACCTGCTCGCCCCGGCCGGGGTCACCCCCGGTGCGTGCGAGGTCATGCCGGAAGGACTCGACGCGATCCGGGCCCGCCGGCCGCTGCCGGTGACCAAGGCCCTGGCCGACGACACGCTGGTGGCGTTGGCGATGAACGGCGAGGTGCTCCCGCCCGACCACGGGTTCCCGGCCCGGCTGGTGGTGTCCGGCTGGCTCGGCGCGGCCAGCATCAAGTGGCTGGGCCGGATCCAGGTCTCCGAGGAGCCCCTGTACGTGCCGTGGAACACCGACGACTACGTGCTGATCAGCCCGGACCACCCGGCGGCCGGACCCGCACTCGGTCCGGCGATCACCACGCTCCCGGTGGCCAGCCTGGTGGAACTGCCCTGGCCGGCCCGCCTGCGGGCGGAACCACAGGTGATCCGGGGACGCGCGTTCGCCGGGGAGAACCGGGTCGTGTCGGTCCGGTACCGCATCGACGACGGCCCCTGGCACCACGCGCCGATCACGTCCTCCGCCACGCCGGGGGCGTGGGTGCGCTGGCAGTTCACCTGGAATCCGGCACCCGGCGACCACGTCCTGCGGGTGCGGGCCACCGATGACCACGGACGCACCCAACCGGACGTCACGTCGTGGAACGAGCTCGGCTACCTCCACCATGCGGTGCTGGCCCACCCCGTGCACGTCGAACCGCGCACGATGTAGCCGACGAACCCGGCCCGCACTTGCCGCGCCGGGAAGAGCTACTCCTTCAATGGTGGAGACCGGCCTGGGCGAGCCTCGAACCGCCGTCGAGGCGCAGCGCCTGCCCGGTGAGGTAGCCCGCCGCGGGTGACAGCAGGTAGAGCACCGAACCGACGAGTTCCCCGAGTGCCGCGACTCGCCGCATGGGGACACTCGCGAGCAGCCGGTCGCGCACCGCGGACGGCAGCGCGAGCACCTTCGGTGTCGCGACGAGCCCGGGGACCACGGCGTTGACCCGGATCCCCGCACCGGCCCACTCCGCGGCGAGCGACCTGGTCAGCCCGAGAACGCCCGCCTCCGCTGCTCCGGTCACCAGGACCCGGGTCCCCGCCGGGGGCACCGTGGACCAGTCCGGCATGGCGCGTCTCCTTCACCGAGGTCGTTGCCGTCAGAGCATCGCCCCGGGCCGCCCCCGTGTCATCGCTGCCAGCGCCTATCCGCGGCCACCGCCACCGGTCATCCCGCCGTACCTGCCGGCACCCACCGGCCCAGCGGCTGACCGGCTCGCGAAGGATCCCCGCTAGCCGGAATGCGCACCGGGAATCCCCCTGACATGCTGAAGTCGTGCTCCGCTGCTTGATTGTCGACGACAGTCCCCAGTTCCAGCAGGCCGCTCGCGGCCTGCTGGAACGCCAGGGCGTCGCGGTCGTCGGGGTCGCTTCCTCCGCGGCCGAGGCGCTGCGCAGGGTGGCGGAGCTGCGGCCGGACGTCACGCTGGTGGACATCGATCTCGGCGGCCAGAGCGGCTTCGACGTGGTCCGGCTGCTCAACCGGGACGCCGGCGTCGCGGCCGCCCGCCTGATCCTGATCTCGACCCACGCGGAGGACGACTATGCCGAGCTCATCGCGGCGAGCCCGGCGGCGGGGTTCCTACCGAAGACCGCGCTGTCCGCGGCCGCCATCCGAGGCATGCTCGGCCGCGACGAAACCGGTCAGGACGGGGATGGCCAGGTCAACGGGCGTCGAGGAACGTGACCACCGCGAGCACCCGGCGATGATCCTCTTCGGCTTCCGGGAGCTTCAGCTTGGCGAGGATGTGCCGCACGTGCTTTTCCACCGTCCCCTCGGTGACCCACAGCCTGCGGGCGATGCCGGAGTTGGACCGGCCCTCGGCCATCAGCGCCAGCACTTCCCGCTCCCGTTCGCTGAGCACGGCGAGCGGGTCGTCGCGCTTGCGTGCGTTCACCAGCTCCCGCACCAGCGCCGGGTCCACGACCGAGCCGCCCTTGGCGATCCGCTCCACCGTCTCGATGAAGTCCTCGACGTCGGTGATCCGGCTCTTGAGCAGGTAACCGATCCGCCGCCCACTGGCGAGCAGCTCCATCGCGTGCTCGACCTCGACGTGCGCCGACAGCACCAGGATGGCGACGTCGGGGAACTCGGCGCGGATCTCCCTGGCCGCGTCCAGTCCCTCCGTGGTGTGCGTCGGCGGCATCCGGATATCGACCACCACCAGGTCGGGCGCCTTCTCGCGGATCGACGCCAGCAGCGCCGCAGCGTCGCCGGCCTGCCCGGCAACCTCGAAGCCGGACCGCTCGAGCAGGCTCGCCAGGCCCTCACGCAGCAGCACGTCGTCGTCGGCCAGCATCACCCGCATCGCAGCTCCATTGTCGGGACCAGCACTATCGGCCAGCCTCCCACATGGTCTAGCGTCCCACGTCGTGGCACTCCGTGGCCGCTTCGACGGACCGGAGCCTGAGTTGAGCGCCGGGTTGACGCGTCGCATGCTCGTGGCGAGCGGGCTGCTGGCGTTGATCGTCGGTGCCGCGTTCACGGTGCTGCTCGTGACCAACGCGAACCTGCGCCGGTCGGAGCAGATGGCGTTCCACTCCGAAGAGGTGCTCGTGGCCGCCAACCGGCTCGAGCGGCTGGTCGTGGACATCGAGGCAGGCGAACGCGGCTTCCTCGTCACCGGCCAGGACAGCAGCCTCACGCTCTGGCAGTCGGGGCGGGCCACCTTTCCCGCGCAGGCGGCGACCCTGGCGCAGATGGTGGCCGACAACCCCCAGCAACTCGCGGCAGCGAGCCAGATCGAGCGGGACGTCGCCTCCTACATCCAGGACTACTCGATCCCGCTCATCGACGCCGCGCGGCTCAACCTCGCCGCCGCCGGTACCCCCGCCACCATCGACGACGGCGTGCGGCGCATCGACGCGATCCGGGGCGAGTTCGACCGGTTCACGGCCGCCGAACAGGATCTCGCCGGGACGCGGCAGAGCCACTCCAGCGAGGTGGCGCTCCGGGCGTTCGTCGCCACGGCCATCGGTCTCGGCGGCTCGGTCCTGCTGATCGTCCTGTTCGCGGTGTACCTCTCGCGCGCGATCGTCGGGCCGGTGCGCCGGGCGGCAGGCATGGCCGGCCGGCTCGCCGGTGGGGACCTCAGCGCGCGCCTGCCCGAGCGTGGCGTCGGCGAGATCGGTGTGCTCGAACGCAGCTTCAACACGATGGCCGGCTCCTTACAGCTGAGCCGTGCGGAGCTGGCCGCCTCACGGGCCCGGATCGTGGCCGCGGGCGACCAGGCCCGGCGGCGCATCGAACGGGATCTGCACGACGGCATCCAGCAGCGGCTCGTGTCCATGACACTGGAGTTGCGCGCCGCGGAAGCGGACGCGCCACCCAAGCTGCGCGCACAGCTGGCGGAGATCGCGGGCGAGCTGATCAACGCGACCGACGACCTGCGCGAGCTGTCCCGCGGCATCCACCCGGCGATCCTGTCCGAAGGCGGCCTGCCGCCCGCGCTCCGGGCGCTCGCCCGCCGCTCGGTGGTCCCGGTGGAACTCGAGGTGGACATCCCGGCCCGCGCGCCGGAACCGATCGAGGTCGCCGCCTACTACGTCGTCTCCGAGGCGCTCACCAACACCGCCAAACACGCCGAGGCCACCATCGCCTGGATCGACGTGCACGTCCGCAACGGCGTCCTGCGCCTCTCGGTCCGCGACGACGGCGTCGGCGGCGCGGCCGCGAGTCACGGCTCCGGCCTGGTCGGCCTCACCGACCGCGTCCAGGCCCTCGACGGCACGGTCGAGATCACCAGCCCGCCCGGCGAAGGCACCACGGTGCTGGTGCACCTGCCCACCGACCGGAACTGACGAGATCCGCCTGGTCCTCACCGGGCGGCGGCCTCACTGGTCACCGCGTTCGGCACGGTGATCCCGCCGTAGTCGACAGCCCCCACGGTGACTACGGCGACCAGGCACGTCGCAGTCGCGATCCCGGCCAGCCACCCGCGTGCCCGGCGCGGCCGGTACACCCTCGGCGCCGCGGAAACCGTGGTGGCCGAACGGCTTGTCGCGCACAGGGCCACGACCAGCGGCAGCGTGCCGACGAGGATGAACACGTCCGCAACGTTGAAGCAGACGTCCCCGAGGGGGATGAAGTCGACCGCGCCACGGACGCTGGCCGGCGCCGTCCAGTAGTGCAGGCCGAGGCGATCCATGAGGTTGCTGGCCCATCCCCCGATAGTGAAGGCGCCCAGGACGAGCACGACGACCGGGCGGCGGCGGTGCACCAGGAACACGATGGCCGCCGTCAGCAACCCGAAATCCAGCAGATCGAGCACCGCGCCGCTCACCGGGTTCGCGTACCACTGGCTGATCGTGGCGTTCACGAAGATGTCGCCACCGAAGTTGATGCGTGCGGTGCCGGTGTGGCGCCAGGCCCACCACTTGACCGCCTGATCCACCGCGATGACCGCGACCAGCAGGCCGATGGCCCGCGCGCGGAGGCCACCGGCCTTCCGCGCGACGTCCCTCCGTGCAATGTGGACAGTGGCAACTGCAGCAGTGCGGTCCATTTCTCGTCTCCCTGACCGTGGCGGGCGGCGCGGTTTCTTCCCCTGCTCCAAGAATCGGGGCCGTGAACCGTGCGGTCTGCCCGGCCAGCGCCCGTTTGCCCTGCCGGGTGGCAGGAATGCCGAGATGTACACCAGCGGCGACGACACCGGCGCCACGCGCGGTGAGACTGGAAGCAGACGTGGTCCCGCTCGGTGGGACCCGCATGGGCAAAGGAGAACTCCGTGGCAAAGCTCGCTTTCCTCGGCCTCGGCCTGATGGGCACGCCGATGGCGACCCGGCTGCTCGAAGCCGGCCACCACGTCACCGTGTGGAACCGGACCGCCGGCAAGACCGCACCCCTCGTCGAACGGGGCGCCGTAGCGGCGGAGACACCCGGCGCGGCGGTGGCCGGCGCCGACACCGTGATCACGATGCTGGCCAACCCCGAGGCGCTGGACCAGGTCCTGTCGGACGCGCTCGACGCGGTGCGGCCGGGGCAGGTGCTCATCGACATGTCCACCGTCGGCCCGCTCGAGATCCGGTCGATCACCCGCCGGCTGCCCGGCCACGTCACCCTCGTCGACGCGCCGGTGCGCGGCAGCGTCCCGGAGGCGACCGCGGGACGACTCATCATCTACGTCGGCGCGACCGCGGCGGACTTCGAGTCGGTGCGGCCGCTGCTCGCCGTCCTCGGCACGCCGCACCACGTCGGCGGACCGGGCGCGGGCGCGGCGACCAAGGTGGTCGTCAACCTGGCCCTCGGCGTCGGGATCACCGCACTCGGCGAGGCGCTCGCGGTCGGCCGCACACTCGGGCTCGACCGCACGACCCTGCTGGACGTCCTCGCCGAGTCCCCTCTCGGACCGACCGTCCACGCCAAGCGCGCCAACATCGAGGCCGAGGCCTACCCGCCGAACTTCAAGCTGAGTCTCGCGCTCAAGGACCTGCGCCTGGTCACCCGGCTCGCGGGCGAGGAGCTGCCGATCGCGGCGGCCACCGTCGGCTGGCTCGAGCAGGCGGCCGCGGACCGGGCCGGCGATCCCGACTTCTCGGCGGTCGTCGAGACGATCCTCGCGTCCCGCCACTGAGAGGAGCTGCCATGGCGATCGACCTGCGGATCGGGTCACCCAGGCTGGTGGGCGCCCTGCTGACGCTGACCGCGGTGACCGGTCTGATCGACGCGGTCAGCTATCTGCGGATGGGCCACGTGTTCGTCGCCAACATGACCGGGAACGTCGTTTTCCTCGGCTTCGCGCTGCAGACGAACGCGGGGCTCTCGATCCCGGCGTCGGCAGTGGGCATCGGCGCGTTCTTCGTCGGTGCGGTCGTGGGCGGGCGGCTCGGCCGCCACCTGGACGGCCGGCCGCGGCACTGGCTTCGGATCGTGTTCGCCGTCCAGGCCGGGGTCCTCGCGGCGGTCACGGTGCTCGGCGGAGCCGGTGTGCTGGGATACACGGGCGACCGAGCGCTCGTCACCACCGCCGTCCTCGCCGCGACCTTCGGGCTGCAGAACGCGACTGTCCGCCGTCTCGGCGCGGCGGATCTGACCACCACCGTGCTCACGCTCGGCCTCACCGGCCTGGCCGCGGACAGCCGGCTCGCGGGCGGGCCCGGCGCCCGGGCCCCCCGGCGGCTCGGCTCGGTGCTGGCGATGCTGGCCGGTGCCGCCACGGGCGCCGTGCTGCTGCAGGTCACCGGCCCGACGACGGTGATCGCGCTCGCGACGGTCCTCGTTGTCGTGGTCGGTGCGCTGCTCACGACCGCGGACTGACCCGTCAGGTCCGCGTCCGGCCGAGGTACATCAGCTCCCAGATGGCCGAGTCGGCGTGGCTCGCCACGACGTGGCCCGCGCGGAGGTGCTCGACCCGCAGCTCCCCGGTGAAGCGCAGGTAGGCACCGTCGAAGCGGATGAGCTTGGCGGCCACTTTCTTCATCCCCGGGATCTGGTCGATCATCCGGTCCGCGGTGAGGTCCCGGTGGCGGGTGAACGTTACGACGTAACGGTCGTCGCCGTCGGCGCAGGTGTAACGGGTGATGTTCGCGACCGGCTTCCCGGTCGTGGTGTCGGTGTAGGTGCCGAGTTCTTCGAAGGTCACCTTGCCCGCGTCGTCGGCGACGATCCGGCCGTTCTCGGCCAGTAGGAAGATCGGCAGCTCCGCGTAGCCGTACTTCCGTTCTCCCGTGATGTAGGACGCGACGACGGTGTACGGACCGGCCTGTCCCCGGGCCCAGTACCAGTGGTGGATCAACGAGTTCATCGGGGCGTTGCCCCAGTTGTGGTCGTGGTACCCCACGCCGGACGAGCCAGCCGACACTCCGGCCACGCGGTAGGTCACGTCCACTTTCCCTTGGGGCACCGCGGGCAGCCAGTTGAACTCGTGCTCGTCATCGGCGCCGAAGTACAGGTGGCCGGTGCCCGGCCGCCACGCCGGGACTTCCCCGGTGAGGCTCACCTGGACGGACACGTCCTCGACCGTCGCGATGATCTTGTAGGTGTGCAGGTCGCCGCTGAACGAGTTGGTGCCTACGCGGACGGCGCATCGATCGGTCGACGCGGTGAAGTCCTCCGGTGCGAACTCGGCGATCTTGTTGTACGTGGTGCCGTCGGGCAGGTCGAGGTCGATGCGGATCATCGGCGCGAGCGGCTTGCCGATGTCGGTGAAGTGCTTGGTGAAGAACACCACCACCAGCTTGGCGCCGTCGTCGAGGTGCGCGTCGAAGTACCACCACTCGTACGTGCCCGGACCGCCATCGGTCCGGGCCCCGTCCTCCCAGACGGCCACCGCGTCCGGGCTGATGCCGATCCGTTCGTAGTCCTGCGCCGACGCGCCGAGCCGCGAAAGTGAAGCGTTCACCGTTTCGCCCTTCTCCCGGGGCCACCCGGACGCTAATCCGGCACCTGTCGGATTAAGCATAGCACTGTCTGCCCACCGATTACGAGATGCGTGAAGGCCACCTTGGGGGACACTGAGTCCCTCAAGGTGGCCTTCACGAACTCGAACGGGCCTACTCCGGCCAGTCGGAGTTCTCGATGACGTCCACGAAGTTGCCCCGGCGGAAGCCCGGTACGAATCGCTCCAGGACGTCCGCCTTGACGTTGCCGAACGTGGTCGCCGGCTTGGGCGCGATGCCTTCGGTGAACGCATCGAGGATGCGGCGTTTGAAGTCCGGCCGCGGGTGCAGTGCGGTGATCTCGGCGCGGTCGGCGGCGCCGATGTCGTGGTACCCGATGCCGAGCACGTCGTACTCGACCCCGGCGGTGACCAGTGCGACCTCGGGCTCCATGAACTCCGGGATGCCCGGGGTGGTGTGCAGGGCGATGGCCGTCCACACGCGACGGATGCTGTCCTCCGGCGCGCCCCGGCCCTGCATGAACCGGCGGGCCTCGTCGGCACTGTCCACCTCGAAACGCCGGCCGCTGCCGCCGAACTGCGCGTTGAGCCCCAGGTCGTGGAACATCGCCCCGAGGTAGAGCAGTTCCGCGTCGAAGCTGAGCCCCCGGTTCCGGCCTTGCAGGCTACCGAACCAGAAGACCCGGCGGGAGTGGTGGTACACGAGCTCGGTGGTGCAGTCACGCACCAGTTCGGTGGCTTCGCGAGCGAGTTTGGTGTCGGGGACCGTCACGCCGGCGGCGGTCTGTCCAGTGGTGGCCATGGCTTCCTTCCGGTTTGGTGGGGGGGGCGGCGGCGCCCCGGCCCCGCCCCCCGCCGCCCCCCCCCCCACTTCGCTCACTCCTCCGCGTCCGCCCAGGCTTTGAGCATCACGCGGGCGATGGACGAGTTGCCCGGCAGGATGATCTCCGCCGCGCCGTTCGCGATCGGGGTCGGCTTCGATCCCTCGCCGCGGACCGAGCTGTTCTCGAACGCCGTGCGCACCTCCGCGCGCGACACCCACAGTGCCTCTTCGATCTCGCCGTCCGCCGGCACCAGCGGCAGGGACCGGTCCGCTCGGGCCGTGAAACCCAGCATGATCGAGCGCGGGAACGGCCAAGGCTGGCTGCCCAGGTAGCGGACGCCGGACACCTCGGCGCCCACCTCTTCGCGGATCTCGCGGACCACGCACGCCTCGAGCGACTCGCCCGCTTCGACGAAGCCCGCCAAGACCGAGTAGCGCCCCGCCGGCCAGATCGGCTGGCGGGCCAGCAACACGTGCGAGCCGTTCACGCCCTCCGTCGAATGGACCAGGCAGATCACCGCCGGGTCCGTGCGGGGGTACTCCTCGCGGCCGTCGTTCGTGCACTTGCTCGCCCAGCCGAACTGGATCAGCTCCGTCGGGCTGCCGCAGCGCGTGCAGAACTTCGCCTGGCGGCGCCAGAACCGCAACGCCTGGGCCGTCGTGAACAGCCCGGCCGACGTGTCGTCCAGCAGGTCTCCGTAGCCGCGCAGCTCGACCCAGATCTCGCCGTCCGCGCGCGGGACCTCCTCCACGAAACCCCAGCTGCCGGCCATCTTCACCGTGTCGGCTTCGTCCGACGGGCCGCCCGGCAGCGACCAGTAGTCGACGCCCTGCCACTCGCCGAGGAACACCGCGTCGGCCGGGGGCGTCGCGCCGAAGTCGACCGCCTTGCGGAACGCCAGCGTCGACGCTCCTTCGACGACCGGGGTGCGCCCGGTGTCGTCCAGGAGGACGACCCGGGCGTCCGGCCACCGCGACACCAGCCGCGCCGGGTTGGTGCGCAGCGCCTCCTGACGGTCCACTGTGGACCGGGAGAGGGTCGGCAACGCACCGAGGGTGAACGGGACGGACATCAGGCCGGCTCGCCCACGACGACGTCGCCGAGCGCGAGGAGCTTTCGTTCCAGCACGGCCGCGTCGCCGACCACCACGCCCGTGAACCGCTTGGGCGCGAAGTACTTCAGTGCGGCTTCGGCGACATCAGAAGCCGTCACCGCCGCCACCCGCGCCGGGTGCTCGCTCAGCCACTCCAGGCCCAGCCCGGTCGAAGCCAGCGCGAGCACCTGCCCGGCCAGCCCGGACTGCGACGACGTCGAGGTCAGCAGCGAGCCGATCGCGTACTGCCGCACCGACTCCAGCTCGTCGCCCGACGGCGGCACCTGGCCGAGGCGGCCCAGCTCGTACCGCGTCTCCAGCAGCGCCGGGGCCGTCGCGTCGGTCGCGGTGTCCGCGTCGACGTTGACCACCGCCGTGCCGTCGGTGAACTCGAAACCGGAGTGCGCAGAGTACGTGTACCCCTTGTTCTCGCGGATGTTCTCCACCAGCCGCGACGAGAAGTACCCGCCGTAGGCCAGGTTCGCCAGCTGCAGCGCCGCGTAGCCCGGGTCGGTGCGCGGCACGGTCTGCGCCGAGAGCCGGATCTGCGACTGCACCGCGCCCGCGCGCGGCACCAGCAGCACGTCGGGCCCGGTCAGGTCCGGCAGCGGCGGCAGCCGCACGGCGGACCGGTCCGACGCCCAGCCGCCGAGCACCTTCTCCAGGTCCCCGATCACGCCTTCCGGGTCGAGGTCGCCGACCAGCACCATGACCGCGCCCCGCGGCAGGACCGACGCCTGGTGCAGCGCCCGGACCTGCTCGGCCGTCACGACGGCGACGTCCTCGGCCTTCGGGACCTCGCGCGTCGCCGGGTGGTCGCCGTAGCGGTGCTTCTGCAGCGCTTCGCGGGCGATCGTGCGGGGCTGCGTCCGGGAGACGGCGATCCGCTCGACCAGCCGCTCCTTCTCGCGGGCGATCTCCTCGTCCGCGTACGTCGCTCCGGTGAGGACGTCACCGAGCACGTCGAGGAACGTCGGCAGCTTGTCGGCCAGCGCGGACCCGGTCAGCACCAGGCGTTCCGGGTCGACGCCGGCGCCGATGTCGCCGCCGATCAGGGCCAGCTCGGCGTCGATCTCGATGCGGTTGCGGCGGGCCGTGCCGGTCAGGATCGTCTCGGCGAGCACCTCGGCGGTCGCCGGGTGCAGCGCGTCGTCGCCCGCGAACGGGATCCACAGGCGCGCCTCGACCATCGGCACGGTGGCCTTGCGCACGGCTACCACCCGCAGGCCGTTCGCCAGCGTCGTGTCCACATGCGACAGATCGGCGGCGGCCCGCTGCTGCCCGAGCGGCGGCAGCGGCCGCGGCCCCCGCGCGGTGCGGCCGATCTCGTCGGCGCTGCGGTGCGTTGCTGAAGTCACTGCTCGTTGTTCCCTTCCGAAGCGGGCTTGACCACCAGCACGGCGCGCGCGTCCGGGCGCAGCGCCTTCGCCGCCGCCGACACGGCTTCCGCGGTGACGGCGGACATCCGGTCCGCGAGCCGGTACACCAGCGACGCGTCGCCGTAGAGCAGTTCGAACGAGCCGAGGGCCAGGGTCCGCGACACCAGCCGGTCGTGCTCGGAGTGCAGGCTCGCCGTCCAGCGGGCGGTGACCTTGCGCAGCTCCTCCTCGCTCGGCGGCGTCTCGGCGAGTTTCTCCAGCTCGTCGTCCAGCGCGGCCAGCACGCGCTCGCGGGACACCTCGTGCGGGTGGATCAGGGTGATGGTGAACGTGTCCGGGTCGCGGGCCTCGAACGGGCCGAAGAGCCCGGCGCCCGCGCCGATGTCGACCACCAGCGGCTCGCGGTGCACCAGCCGCTGCTGCAGGCGGGAGCCGTCGCCGTCGGTGAGCACGCCGGCCAGCACGAGGTAGGCCAGGTAGCCGTCGACGTCGTTGATCGGGTCCGGCATCCGGTAGCCGATGCCGAGCGCGGGCAGCGGGGCGTGCGCGTCTTCGATCTCGCCGTGCAGCTCGGTGGTCGGCAGCGGCTCGGCGAACGACGGCCGCTGCGGCGCCGGCCGGTGCGGGACGTCGCCGAAGTGGTCTTCGATCAGCTTCTTGGCGTTGTCCACTTCGAAGTCACCCGCCACCGTGAGCACGGCGTTGGCCGGCGCGTAGTAGGTGTCGAAGAACGCCGCGCAGTCTTCGACGGTGGCGCTTTCGAGGTCCTCGAAGCCGCCGTAACCGTTGTGCGCGTTGGGGAACGTCGAGTACAGCACCGGCGGCAGGGTGATCCACGGGAACCCGCCGTAGGGCCGGTTCAGCACGTTGAGCCGGATCTCCTCCTTGACGACGTCGATCTGGTTCGCCAGGTTCTCCGCCGTCAGCTTGGGTGCGCGCATCCGGTCGGCTTCGAGGAACAGCGCGCGCTCGAGCGCGGCGCTCGGGAGCACCTCGAAGTAGTCGGTGTAGTCGGGGTGGGTGGACCCGTTGAAGGTCCCGCCGCTGGACTGCACGTGCCGGAAGTGCGCGAGTTTCTCGAGGCTCTCGGAGCCCTGGAACATCAGGTGCTCGAAGAGGTGCGCGAAACCGGTGCGCCCCTCCGGCTCGGAGCGGAAACCCACGTCGTAGTGCACGCTGACGCCGACCACCGGCGCGGTCGCGTCGGGGGCGAGAACCACGCGCAGACCGTTGTCGAGGGTGTATCGGACGAGCTGGGGATCGGCCATGGCCCCACCCTACGACGACCCCGCCCGTCCCGGCGTCCCGGCTCGTGAGTGGTAAGGCGTGTTCTAACCCGCCTTACCACTCACGAGCTCGCGAAGGTGACCACGGTGGGCGGCGGCGAAGGTGCCCGCCAACGCCGTCGCGAAGGATCCGGCCTGGTCAGGGGTGATGTCGCCGGCGTGCCAGTAGACCGGTGGCGGCTGCTTGAGGCCGTCGAACGCGGCCACCCAGACAGCCAGTTCGCCCAGAGCGAGCGCGTACGGCAGGCCGCGCGAGAAGACCAGCTCGCGCTGCGGCTTGCCGAGGTCCTTCACCCGGATCTCGGCGACGCCGCGAAGCCGGCGCGCGACGTCCGCGCCCGCTCGCCGGCGCGCGGGCAGGGCCGCCGACGTCCCGGCGGCGACGGCCCCGGCCAGCGCGAGGACGACGCCGAGCTGGGCGTAGCCGGCGGTCAGGGCCAGCAGGACGGTGAGGAACACGCCGTAGCAGAAGATCCGGATCCCGGCCCGGCCCAGGCGCCGCGTCGCGAACCAGCCGCGCCGGACGACGTCGGCGGCCAGCTCGGCGCGGGGGACTTCGAGGTGCCGCTGCCGCAGTTCGGCGAGGGTCACCGCCTCGTCCGGCACGACGGCTTCGTACACCGCGCGCTCGAAGCCGGTCAGGTGCTCGTCGGGCGGGTTCCGGCGGGCCAGCGTGGGACCGTCGCTCACCCAGAGGTAGTTGCGGACGGCGAGGTCCAGCACGGTCGCGGCCAGGTCGAGCGGCCCGGCCCGGCCGCGCAGGAGCAGGCCGACGTGGCCCGGCAGCACCCCGGCGGGCGACGCGAACTCCCCCGCTTTGACGTGGAAGTGCCCGCCTGGCGAGGGCACTTTCACGTGAAAGTGCCCTCGGCGGGCGAGGAGGACCCATGCGGCCGCGGCCAGGAGGAGGACACCGAAGGCGGCCCAGGCCCAGGCGACCGGGGTGGTGACCACGAACGCGCCGCCGAGCGTCTTCGCCGGGACGAGGACTTCGTTCGCCGGAACGGTGCCGTCGGGCAGCTCGACGGTCGCGGTCATCCGCCGGCCCGCGGCGAGGTCCTGCTGGCTGAACCGGGTCAGGCCGGCGTGGTCGATCTGCGCGGCCGCGCACGGGAGGTCGCCGATGACGCAGTCGACGGCGACCGGGATCTTCGGGGCCGCGAAAGAGGCGCGAACGAACTTCAGGTCGGCGCTCCAGCCGCCGGCCGGCTCCCAGGTGACCTGGTTCCCGGCGACCGCACCGTCCACTGTGTACCGCACGATCGAGGTGCCCGGAGTGAGGTGGACGGTGAAGACGTCGTTGTCAACACTCGCCGTCCCGCTGCCTTCCAGCACGACGTCTCGGACGCCGTAGACGCGGTCGCGGTGGTGGGCCGCCGGGACCCGCAGCGGGACCCGGCGGTCCATCGTCATGCCCTCGGGGACGGAGATCGCTTCGGCGACCGACAACGAGCCGTCGCGCTGGACCTTGAGCTGGATCTCGGCGCTCTGCGGCACGGTGGGCAGCGGCGGCTGGTCCGCCGGGCCCGCGGTCAGGACGAGCGCCAGGAGCGCCCCGGCGAGCACGGTCAGCGGGCCGCGGCGGCGGTGAGCACGCCGTCGAGCGCGGTCAGGAACGACGGGAAGTGCGCGCCGAACCGGCGCAGGTCCGACTCGGCCTCCATGCCGCCGTACCAGTACAGCCCGGCCGAACCGTCCGCCGACGGGTTCAGCCCGGCGAAGGTGCCGAGCCAGCGTTCGGTGTCGCCCAGCACCACCGCGTACGGCAGCGAGCGGGAGAAGACGAGCTCGCGGTCGGCCGGCGGGATGTCCTCGGCCCGGGCGGTGTGCAGGTAGTCGAGCAGCCCGCGGACCTGGCCGGCCAGCGCCCGGCCTCGGGCGGTCCGCGACGGCAGCAGCGCGGCCGCCGCGGCGACGGCGAGCCCGGCGAGCGCGACGGCCACGCCGAGCAGCGCGTACCCGACGGTGAAGGTGAGCACGGCGGTGGCGACCAGGCCGAGGGTGAAGATGCCGGCGCCGAGCCAGGTCAGCCGGCTGCGGGCGGTGTCCGGGCGGCGGGAGAACCAGCGCTTGGTGACGACGTCGGCGTACATCGCGTCACTGATCCGGCGCAGGTCCAGCCCGCCGCGGGCGCGCAGCTGCGACACCAGCACGGTGTCGGTGCCCGGCGGCAGCAGGGTTTCGCAGACGGCGCGTTCGAAGTCGTGGAGGTGCTCGTCCGGCGGGTTGCGGCGGGCGAGCTGCCAGTCGGGCCCCGGCACCTCGGCCAGCCACAGGTAGTTGCGGACGGCGAGGTCGACGACGGTGGCGCTGATGTCGACGACGTCGACGGTCTCGTCGACGACCGTGCCGACCTGGCCGGGCAGCACACCGTCGGGACTGGCGAAGCAGACGCGGCCGCCGTCGCGCAGCAGGACCTCGACCGGGCCGGTGGCGGTGTGCAGCGCGCCGGCGTCCTGTTTCCGGCGCCGCCACACGAACAGGGCGACCGCGACGAGGAAGACGAGCAGGACGGCGAAGGCGATTCCGGTCGGCGGCGTCAGCGCGAAGGCGTTGGCGAGCAGGCCGATGTCCGCGAACTTCGCCGTGGCGGGGACGGTGTTCGCGGGCAGGCCGACGAGGAGGTCGACGCGGTCGCCGGGCCGGACGTCGTTCTGCTCGAGGCGCACGACACCGGTGTGGTCGAGCTCGGCGAGGGTGCAGCGCTGGTTCGAGCCGACCGGGCCGGCGAAACAGTCCACAGGGGACAATTGCGGCGTCGGCGCGAGGAACGACGCGGTGAGCTTGGCGAGCGGGGTGTCGAAGCCGCTCGCGACCTGCCAGCGGGCCTGCTGGCGGCCGTTCTGGTCGGCGACGGCGCCGTCGACGGTGAACGTGACGCTGCCGGTGCCGCCGCGGAAGGTGAGGACGAGCTGGTCGCCGGTGAGCTCGCTGGTGGCGCCTTCGGTCTTGACGTCCCGGACGGCGAAGACGCGGTCCTGCTCGTCACTCGCGGGAACCCGCAGCGGCACGCGGGAGACGAGCTGCTGCCCGCCCGGAACGGTGACGTGTTCGGTGACGGAAAGGGTGCCGTCGCGCAGGACCTTGAGCGCGACGTCGGCGGTGGCCCCTTCGGGCGGCTGCACGTCCTGCCCGGTGAGCAGCTGGGGTTTCTTGACCTGGTCGGCGGGCAGATTCGGCAGGACGGGCCCGGCCGACGGCCCCTGCGCGGCGGCGGGCCCGGCGCTCACCACGACGGCCGCGACGGCGATCGCGGCGGCGGCCGCCCATTTCCTCGACACAGCACCACACCCTAGAGCACCCGATCTATGCTGACGCCCGGAACGGCGCGATCACCGCAGGTACGCCGCTTCCGACGGGGAAAACGCACGGGGGGGTCCCACTCGATGACGCACGGCCCGCAGGGTCCTGGTCCGCACGACCCGCGCCGTCCGCCGCCGGGCCGGCCGCCGCTGCCGCCACCGGGGGCACGGCCGTTGCCGCCACCGGGGGCACGGCCGTTGCCGCCGCCTGGGGTCAGGCCGCTGCCGGGCCACGGCGGGCCGGGCGGCGCTACTGGCGGAGGTGGCCCCGGCCAGGGCGGCGCACCCGGGCCAGGCATTCCGTCGAATCCCTTCGGCGCGCCCGGCCGGCAGCCGCCGGGTTCTGGCGCCGCGCCGCGACCGGGTGGACCGGTTCCGGGCCACTCGCCGCCTCCCGGCGGGTTCGGCGGACCGCCGACCTTCCGTTACCCCGCGCCGCCGCCCGCGCGGGCTCCCCTGCCGCCGCCGACCGCGGCCCCGCCTCCCACCTTCACCCCGCACTACGCCGCTCCGCCGTACTTCGGGCCGCGCTTCGCTCCCGGCTACCGGCCCTACGTCGCGAAGAAGTCGAACGCCGGGGTCATCGTCGCCGTCGCCGTCTTCGCGATCGTCGCCGTGGCCGGGGGCCTGGTGGCCGCCGTCGCCCTCTCCGGGCACCGCACGCAGCACGTCGCCGACGCCGGCTACTCCAGCACCTACCCGAGCACCACCGGCGAAACCACCACCGAAGCGACCACCTCGGCCACCACCACCTCGTCGACCGAAGAAACGACCACGTCCCGCAGCACCGAGCGCCGGACCCCGACGTCGCAGCCACCGGCCGGCCCGCGGCCGGTCGCCGCCACCGGGGACAACCCGCTGTTCGCCCGCGCCGACTACGGCCTGCAGAACATCCCGTGCTCGCTGAGCCGCTGGGCCACCGACCAGAACAGCGCCACGAAGTTCTTCCAGTCCGGGATCGGCTGCCTCGACGCGATGTGGTCGCGCATGCTCGGCGGCGCGGACCTGCCGTTCCGGACGCCGAACCTGGCCGTCCCGCGGTCGCTGTCGGAGTCGTCGACCCCGTGCGGCAGCGGCGGCACCACCACCGGCGTCACCCCGTTCTACTGCCCGAACAACAACACGATCTACCTGCCGATGGACCGCATCGAGCTCGAGACGTGGGGCAACCACCCCGGCCCGTACCTGTCGATCCTGGCCCACGAATACGGCCACCACGTGCAGAACCTGGCCGGCATCGACGAGGCGTACGGCAACCAGCGCTACGACGCCGGCGCCGACTCGGCGGCCGGCCTGGAACTGTCGCGGCGCATGGAACTCGAGGCACAGTGCTTCTCCGGCATGTTCCTCGGCTCGGCGTCGGTCTCGGGCGGCTCGGTCGACAAGAACATCTACAACGAGGCATGGAACGCCCAGGACCGCGGCGACGACTACGCCCGCAACGGCAAACGCGACCACGGCAGCGCGAAGCACAACATCGCCTGGTGGCAGCAGGGCGCCACCAAGAACCGCAACCAGCAGTGCAACACGTGGCTTTCGGCCTCGGCCGAGGTGTCCTAACTCGGTGGCGTGAACGGGTTTTCGACGGGCACCGCGGTCCCGGACGGCGGCGTCGGCGGCTCCGGGTACCGGCCGGCGGCCGCTGCGGGATAACCGGGCGCCGCGGGCTGACCGGGCGCCCCAGCGAAACCGGGAGCCGCGGGATAACCCGGCGCCGGAGCGAAACCCGGCGCCGCGGGCTGACCCGGTGCCGCATAACCGCGGAACGCCCGGGCGTGGTCGCGGTTGCGCCGCTCGGCCAGCACCGCCGCCAGGAACGCCCACGGCGGCACCGACGGCGGCACCGGCGTCCCCAGCGCGTTGCCGACCTGCTGCGCCAACCCCCACCCGAGCGCGTGCGACGCTTCCGGCCGCAGCTCGCCGAACCGCGCGAGGAACTGGCGGCTCGCCAGGGCCAGGTCGTCCGGGAGGCGGGTCAGGTCCAGCTGCGCCGCCCAGCTCTCGAGCCCCGGCGGCATGCTGATCGCCGCGTAGCCCGCGCTCGCCGGGACCCGCTCGCGGACCACCAGCGTGCCGGCCAGGAAGTCGCCGACGCGCCGGCCGTTCGACGAGCACAGCGACACGATCACCGCGACCGCGCCGAACAACCCCAGCGCCCAGAAGTCCACGACGAAGCCGGCCAGCCCGCGCACCAGCGCGTGGCGGAAGCGGATCGGGCCGCCGTCGACGCGGACCACGCGCAGGCCCACCGCCATCTTGCCCAGCGACCGGCCGCGCGAGAGCGTCTCGAACACCACCGGGTAGCCGACCATGACCAGCACCGTGCACACCAGCAGCAGGGCCACGAACAGCCCTTCGTCGGTGGCGGGCAGCGCGAACGCCAGGACCATGGCCAGGCCGACCAGCGCCACGAACTGCAGGAGCACGTCCAAGGCCATCGCCACCGCGCGGCTGGCGAGCTTGGCCACCCGCAGGTCGAGGACGACCGCTTCGCCGGTGACCAGCTCCGATTCCTCGTGCACGAACCCCAGCGTAACGACGGATAGGGTGGTGGCGTGGATGTGGACGTCTTCGTCGCGGCGCACACGGCGGAGTGGAACCGGCTCGGCGAGCTGACGCGCCGCGGCGGCAAGCTGACCGGGCCCGAAGCCGACGAGCTGGTGACGCTCTACCAGCGGGCCGCGACGCACCTGTCGATCGTGCGGTCGGTCGCGCCGGACCCGGCGCTGGTCGGACGGCTGTCCGGGCTGGTCGCCCGGGGCCGGTCGGCGGTCGCCGGGTCGCACAGCCCCGCCTGGCGCGAGGTCGCCCGGTTCTTCACGCGCCGGTTCCCGGCCGCGGTCTACCTGTCCCGGCGGTGGTGGATCCCGGCCGCGCTGGTGTCGATCGCGGTGATGGCGGTGATCGCCGTCTGGGTCGCGCGCGACCCGGTCGTCCGGGCCTCGATCGCGTCACCGGACGAGCTGAACGAACTCACCAAACCCGGCGGCCAGGCCGAAACCTACTACTCGACCGGCCCGGCGGCGTCCTTCGCGACGCACGTCTGGACGAACAACGCCTGGGTGGCGGCGACCTGCCTGTTCCTCGGCATCGCGCTGGGCCTGCCGGTGATCGGCGCGCTCTGGCTGAACTCCCTCAACGCCGGGGTGATCATCGGCGCGATGAGCGCGGCCGGCCGCGGCGACGTGATGATCGGCCTCCTGCTCCCCCACGGCCTCCTGGAGCTGACGGCGGTGTTCGTCGCCGCGGGCACCGGGCTGAAACTGGGCTGGACGGTGGTCGACCCGGGCCGCCGCTCCCGCACCGCCGCCCTCGCCGAACAGGGCCGGTCGGTGGTGGTGATGGCGCTCGGGCTGACGTGCGTGCTGTTCGTGTCCGGGGTCATCGAGGCGTTCGTGACGCCGTCGGGCTGGCCGACGTGGCTGCGCGTGGGCATCGGCGCGGCGGTCGAAGTCCTGTTCCTGGTGTACGTCTTCACGCTCGGCCGCCGCGCGGCGAAGGACGGCGAAGTCGGCGACCTCGACGCGCGCGACGCCGGGGACGCACTCCCCGAAGCGGCTTAGGCCCGCCGCGCGGAAACGGTCAACTCGCGTGATCAGAAAGCCGACACGCGTGTCCAGAGAGTCGACACGGCGAAGGCCGGTCGTGTCGACCTCGGGATCACGCGTGTCGACCTCGGGATCACGCGTGTTGGCTTCCTGATCACAGCCGGCCCGCGGCCTTCAGCGCCAGGTACCGATCCGCCAGCGCCGGCGGCAGCTCCGCCGGGACCGCGTCGACCACACTCACGCCGTGGCGGGCCAGCCGCTCGGTCATGCGCAGCCGCTCGGCCGTGGTGCGGGACGCCGATGCCGCGTCGTAGACCGCGTCCGCGTCGCCGCGGCCGGCCAGCATCTCCGCCACCCGCGGGTCCGCCACGGACGCCACCACCAGCTCGTGGCGCGCGGTCAGCGAGCTCAGCACCGGGAACAACCCTTCCTCCAGCGGTGCCGCGTCCAGCCCGGTCAGCAACACGACCAGCGCGCGACGGCGGGTCCGCTTGAGCACCTCCGCGACCATCCCGCGCGCGTCCGTTTCGACCAGCGACGGCTCGAGCGGCGCCATCGCGTTCACCAGCGACGTCAGCAGAGAAGCCCCCGACGAGCCCTGCACCGCCGCCCGCAGCCGGCGGTCGTAGGCCAGCAGGTCGACGCGGTCGCCCGCCCGGGAAGCCAGTGCGGCCAGCAGCAACGCCGCGTCCATCGCCGCGTCGAGGCGGGGCGCGTCGCCCACCCGGCCGGCCGAGACGCGGCCGGTGTCGAGCACCAGCACCACCTGCCGGTCGCGTTCCGGGCGCCAGGTCCGGACCATGACGTCGGCCGCCCGCGCGGTCGCCCGCCAGTCGATGGACCGCACGTCGTCGCCGATCACGTACTCGCGCAGCGAGTCGAACTCCGTGCCCTGGCCGCGGATCAGCACGGCGTTGCGCCCGTCGAGCTGCTGCAGCCGCGCCAGCCGCGACGGCAGGTGCTTGCGGCTGTGGAACGGCGGCAGCACGCGGACCGTCCACGGCACCTCGTGCGCACCCTGCCGCGCGGCCAGCCCCAGCGGGCCCACCGACCGGACCGTCACCCGCGCCGCCGTCCGGTCGCCCCGCCGCGACGGCCGCAACGCGGTCACCAGCGCCCGCCGCTCCCCTGCCGGGACGCGCAACGAATGCCGGTCGTCGGCCCCCGCCGAAGGCGGCCACGCGTCCCGCAGCGCACCCCGCACGGTCCGCCGGCCGGCGTTCGCGACGACCAGCGTCACCTCGCACGGCTCGCCGAGCCGCACCGACGTGTCGCCCGACCGCCGGAACGTCAGCGCCCGCACGCTTCCCGCCAGCACCAGGTCCACGCCGGCGAGCACCAGCAGCACCGCGCCGACCACGAGGATCCCGGTCGTCGACGGCAGGAGCAGCCCGACCACCAGCGCGCCGAACAACGCCAGCAGCCCGAGCCTTCCGGTGACGGCCATGTCAGCGCGGCACAGGCACGGACGCGAGCACGCGGTCCAGCACGCCGTCCGCGGTGACGCCCTCGAGCTCGGCCTCCGGCCGCACGTCCAGGCGGTGCCGCAGCGCCGGCCGGGCGAGCGCCTTGACGTCGTCGGGCGTCGCGTAGTCGCGCCCGGCGAGCCACGCCCAGGCGCGCGCGACCGCGAGCAACGCCGTGGCGCCACGGGGAGAAACGCCGATCCGCACCGACGGCAGCTGCCGCGTCGCCCGGCACAGGTCGACGACGTACCCGATCACCTCGGGCCCGACCGTCACCCGGGCCACGGCTTCGCGCGCGGCCGCGAGTTCCGCCGCGCCGGCGACCGCCTTGAGCCCCGCCGCGGCGAGGTTGCGCGGGTCGAAGCCCTGCGCGTGCCGCCACAGGATCCCGATCTCGTCCTCGCGCGACGGCGCCGGCATGGTCAGCTTGAGCAGGAACCGGTCCAGCTGCGCCTCCGGCAGCGGGTAGGTGCCTTCGTACTCGACCGGGTTCTGGGTGGCGATCACGATGAACGGGTCCGGCAGCGGCCGGGACTTGCCGTCGATCGAGACCTGCCGCTCCTCCATCGCCTCCAGCAGCGACGACTGCGTCTTCGGCGGCGTCCGGTTGATCTCGTCGGCGAGCAGCAGGTTCGTGAACACCGGCCCCTCGCGGAAGGAGAACTCGCCGCTGTGCGCGTCGTAGACGATCGAGCCGGTGACGTCGCCGGGCATCAGGTCCGGCGTGAACTGCACGCGCGTCATCTCCAGGTCCAGCGCTGCGCTCAGCGCGCGCACCAGCAGCGTCTTCGCCACCCCGGGGACGCCTTCGAGCAGCACGTGCCCCCGGCAGAGCAAGGCCAGGATCAGCCCGGTGACCGCGGCGTCGTTGCCGACGACGGCCTTGCCGACTTCGGCGCGCAACGCGATCAGCGCGTCGCGGGCCCCGGTCGCGTTCTCGGTACCGCTGGTCAAGTTCGCCCCGCCTCTCGTTCCACCCTGTCCAGTTCGCCCGCCAGCCGGACCAGCGCCGGGTCGTCCGGCACCGGCGGGCCGTAGAGGACCGCCCCGACGTCGTTCGCCGGGCGGCCGGTCCGCGTGCTCACCGCCGTCACCAGCGCCTGCGCGCCGGCGTCGCGCGGCAGGCCCAGCGTCGTGCGCAGCCGGGTCCGTGCCGCTTCCCGCAGCGTCTCACCCGCGTGGCCGGCGGCTTTCGCGCGCCGGTACAGCCGGGCGCGGCCCTCCGCCGTTTCGGCCGCCCGGACGACGATCGGCAGCGGCTCGGTGACGACCGGGCCGAGCCGGCGGGCCCGCCACAGCGCCAGCAGCGCCACCGCGACGCCCACCTGCGCGGCGCCGTAGTACCAGCCGTCCGGGATCAGGTCGAAGAACGACCTGCGTGTGTCGTCCAGCGCCGGGTCCGTCGCCGACGGCAGGTACCAGACAAGCTTCGGGTGCGCGCCCAGCAGGTGCAGCGCCAGCGCCGCGTTGCCCTGTTCGGCGAGCCGCGCGTTGGTCAGCGGTGCCGGCGAGCCGAGCAGCGTCGTCGTGCCGCCCGTGTCGGCGAGCTGCAGCAGCGTGCCGCCGCCGTCCTCGCCGGGGTAGCACGACCGCGCGCCGGGTGAGGCGTACCCGATGCCGCCGAGCGTGACGTCGCCCGCCGCGACCGCCGCGGCGACCGTGCACTGCGGGCTCAGCGTGCCGACGTCGTTGTGGCCGGCCGCGCGCACCAGCGGCAAGGAGTCGTGCAGCGTCCGCGTTCCCGGCGTCACCAGGACGACGTCGCCGGCGCCGGCCCGCAGCGCGTCGAACCGCTTCGCCGGAACCAGGTCGGGCTGGGTGACGAGCAGCGTCGCGTCCTTGCCGATCTCGTCGTCCGCTTCGGCGAGCGTGTGCGCCGTCCGGACGTCGACGCCTTGGTCGTCGAGCAGTTGCGCGAGGGCGTGCGCGCCGCCGGGTTCGTAGGAGCCGGGTTCGAGGGCGCCGTGGGTCTGCTCGCCGCGGGCGAGGAGCAGCACGGCACCGGCGGCGAAGACCAGGGCCACCAGGGCCAGCGGAATGCGAGCACCACGCCAGATGCGGCGCAGGTCGGGCGAGACGGCGGTGGTGGTCACGAGCCCGCCATGGCGACCGGTCGCTCACGGCGGCAGCGTTCGTCGAGCTCGGACAGCGCCTGGTAGGCCGCTTCGGTGCCTTCGCGGCCGCCGTAGTGGACGTCGTCGAACAGCCGGGCCCCCTGCCGCAGCCGGTCCGCGACGTTCGGCAGCAGCACGCCCGCCTCGGCCGCGGCCTCGTCCGCCGTCCGGCCGGACCGGGTGTCGAGCAGCGCGCGTTCCTCCAGGGCCCGCACGACGGCGCGGAACCGGTCGCGCACGGCGTCGTCGAACCGGCCCGCGGCCGCGGCTTCCGCGGCCGACCGCCGGTAGTCGGCGGCGCTGCGGCGCGCGCCGCCGAAGACGACGCGATCGGCCCGGGCCGCGCGGGCGACCTTGCCGGTCCGCAGCCGGATCACCACGACGAGCGCGATCAGCAGCACGACGATCAGCAGCAGCCCGAAGATCCCGCCCGGGACGCCCGAAGACAGGCTGTTCAGCAGCTTCTCCAGCTGCTCGCCCAGCCACTGCCCGACCTGCTGCAGGACGTTCGGCTTGGCGTCCTGGTACTTCGGATCGCTCAGCTCTTCGGCCGCCGCGCGCCGGGCGGTGTCCCGGTCGATGTCGACCGGGACGTCAGTGAGCCGGAACGTCACCATGCCTGCGGCGGCTGGACCCCGGCCGCGCGGGCCAGCTCGATGTCCATGCCCTCGCGGCGCATCCGCTGGTCGAGGTAGACGATCACGGTGACCAGCGTGACGAACGGGATCGCGATGGTGCCGCCGATGATCTGCCCGGCCGAAGCCAGCAGCAGGTCGCCGGTGCTCGGCACGGTCACCTTGGCCGGGTTCAGGATCTGGCCGAACACGCCGCTGCCGAGCGTGAACGGCAGCTGGATGATGCTTTCGAAGAACGACTGGATGATCTGCGCCAGCAGCAGGACACCGAACACCCGCCAGAACGCCCCGCTGACCAGCTTGACCGACCGCGAGAACGCCTGCCGGAACGTGCCGCGCTCGAGCACGAGCGCCGGGGCGGCCAGCGCCCAGAACACCCAGGCGACCACGCCCGGGATGATGCACAGCATCACGCCGATGGTCGTCAGCAGCGCGTAGACGAACGCGACGCCGAGCAGCGGCAGCAGCCGGGGCTGCACATCCCGCCAGGCGACGGCGAAGGTGACCTCGCGGCCCAGCGCGGCGCGGCCCATCACCGCGGCCATCAGGCCGGTCGTGACGGTCAGCAGCAGCGTCGAGACCAGCGTGGTCGACACGAGCGCGATCGCGGCGTCGCCGAACGTGCCGAAGACGGCGTTGCGCAGCTCGGCGTCGGTCGCGGCGGGGCCGAGCTCGACCGTCGAAGCGAAACTCTCCAGGTCGCCGAGCACGAACTTCTGGACGAGGAACGTGATGGCCGCGCTGATCACCGCCACCACCGCGCCGATGCCGAGCACGAGCAGCGGGTGGCGGCGGATCGCGGTGATCGCGCCGTCGAGGATGTCGCCGACGTTCAGCGGGCGCAGCGCGATCACGCCGGGCTTGCCGAGCCCGTGCGGGTTCCAGCGCGGCTGCGCGAACTGGGGCCCGCCGTACGCGGGAGGCTGGTTCGGCGGCTGGTTCGGCGCCTGCCAGCCCGGCGGCGGCGCGGCCGGCGCGCCTTGCGCTTCCCAGCCGGGCGGCGGCGTGGCCTGCGTGTCCGGCGCCTGCCAGCCTCGCGGCGGCGTCGCCAGTGACGGCGCGTGATCTTCGGGTGGCCTGGGCTCACCCGATCCGGGGGCCGGAGCCTGGGGGATGCCCTGGCTCGGTGTCGGCGTGTCGGCGCCCTCGCCGCCGGGCGCGCCACCGGTGTCTGTCATCGAAGCCCCTCGCCTGCAGTACCTGCTTGCGAACACTCTCTCAGAGCCCCTGGCACCCGGCCAGACCTGGGGTGACGTCGGGTCGCCGTGACACCGTGCGCACGGACGGGTGCGAGCCGACCCGTTCCCCCGATATGCTGAATGGCGGGATCGGGTACCCCCGGTCCGTACCGAGACCCTTCGGGACTGCCTAGTGACGCAACCGCCCTACGGCCAGGAACCGCCTCGCGGAACCGTCCAGCCGCCGCCGGTGCCGGGTGCGCAACCGGATCTCCCGTGGCTCGGCCGCCCCCACACCGTGGCCGTCCCGAAGCGCCGGTCCCCGGCCGCCGTCATCGGCGTGTGCCTCGGCGCGGTGGCCGTGCTGGTGCTCGGGCTGGTCGCGATCGTGGCCCTCAACCGCACCGACACCCCGCTGGCGAACGCGAACTTCCGCGACGCGCCGTCGTCCCAGGACATCCCCTCGCAGCTCCCGCCCGGTGGCGCGGGCGCCCCGGCGTCGGCGTCGAGCCCGTCGACCGAGCTGTCGACGCCCAGCCCGACCGGCCCGCAGAAGATCCTCAAGCTCGCCGACCACCCCATCCTGCAGGACCCCAACGCCGGCCTGCAGAACCGCGTCTGCACGCTGCCGCCCTGGCAGAGCACGCAGGAAGGCGCGGAAGCGTTCTTCACCGCGGCGAGCAAGTGCCTCGACGCAGCGTGGGGCCCGTTCCTCGAGGCCTACCACCTGCCGTTCACGCCGCCGGCGCTGCACTTCCCGACCGGCGCGAGCTTCGAGACCGAGTGCGGCACCATCCAGGTCGGCATCGCGACCGCCGCGTACTACTGCGAAAACAACCTGTACGTCCCGTTCCGCGGCCTGCAGACCGACCAGTACGGCAACAACCCGGGCGTCTACCTGGCCCTGTTCGCCCACGAGTACGGCCACCACGTCCAGGAGGTCGCCGGGCTGATGGACGCCGCCTGGCAGAAGATCTACGAGGCGGGGCAGAACAGCCCGGCCGGGCTCGAGATTTCGCGGCGCAAGGAACTGCAGGCCCAGTGCTTCTCGGGGATGTTCCTCGGCGCGCACGTCGACCAGGGCGGCACGGTCACCCGCGACATGTACAACAAGGCCTGGAACGACCAGGAGACCCGCGGCGACAACACCTCCCGCAGCCACGACCACGGGACGAACGCGCACTACGCGTCGTGGTGGCGGGCGGGCGCGACGAGCAACCGGATCGCCGACTGCAACACCTTCGCGGCGCCGTCGTCCGAGGTCAGCTGACCTTCGCGGGCTTCGGCGCCTTCGGCCGCAGCGGGATGCTGAGCCAGAGGTAGACGAACATCCCGCCGGAGAAGCACGCGAACACCAGCAGCGCGAGCCCGAGCGGGCGCCGGGCGTCCGACGCGCCCGGCGAGGTGTCCGCGGCGGTGACGGTGACCGGGCCCTGGTCCGGGAGCGCCTCCGGCACGGCGACCTCGACGCGTTCGCCCTGGCCGTGCCCGCAGCCGTCGAGCGTGCCTTCGTGGGCCTTCCCGGTGACGGTGAACCGCACGATTTCCTTCGCGTCCGGCTTGTCACACGACGCCGGTTTGGTCACCTCCGCCTGCACCGGCGCACCCACGGCGTTGCTGCTGATGCCCAGCAGCCCGGGCCCGGCGAGCCAGGCGAGGAGCACGACGAGCACGCCCGCCGCGGCCGGGATCGCCACCGTGGGCCACTTCAGGGCGAGGGATCGCGGGGGCACGCCGCCATGGTTCCAGATTCCGCGGCCGAAACCCAGGCGGCCTGGTCACCGCTCGATCTTCTCCGCCTGCGTCACCTTCCGGACGTAGAGCAGCTTGTCACCGGGCTCGATGGCGTCGGCCTGCGGCGCGTCGACCCGGTACAGGACGCCGTCGCGGACCAGGCCGAGGACCAGGTCGGACAGGTGCCGCGGCGAACCGCCCTCTTCGGACGGCTCGACCGGCCGTTCGGCGATCGCCAGCCCCGACTCGGGCGTGAGCAGGTCCTCCATGATGTCCACGACCAGCGGCGTCGACGTCGCCATGCCGAGCAGCCGCCCGGCCGTTTCGCTGGAGACGACGACCTGGTTGGCGCCCGACTGCTTGAGCAGGTGGACGTTCTCCGCCTCCCGCACCGACGCGACGATGTGCGCCTGGGGCGCCAGCTCGCGGGCGGTGAGCGTGACGAGCACCGCCGTGTCGTCGCGGTTCGGGGCGACGACGACCGCGCGCGCGTGCTGGACCGCGGCGACGCGCAGGACGTCGGACCGGGTCGCCGAGCCGTGCACGGTGACGAGGCCGAGCGCGCTCGCCGCGTCGAGGGCCTGCTGGTCGGTGTCGACGACGACGATCTGCCCGGGTTCGGCGTTCTCGTCGCCGAGCAGCGCGTTGACGGCGGACCGGCCCTTGGTGCCGAACCCGACGACGACCGTGTGGTCGCGCACCTTCGTCCTCCACTTCTGGATCTTGAACGCCTGCCGGGAGCGCTCGGTGAGCACCTCGAGGGTGGTCCCGACCAGGACGATGAGGAAGAGCACCCGCAGCGGGGTGATCACCAGGACGTTGACCAGCCGGGCGGACGAGGTGGCCGGCGCGATGTCGCCGTAGCCGGTGGTCGACAGCGAGACGGTGGCGTAGTACAGGCTGTCCAGCAGCGACAGGCCGTCGCCGTTGGCGTCGCGGTAGCCGTCGCGGTCGACGTAGACGATGACCACCGTGGCCAGCAGCGCGAGCAGGGCACCGATGATCCGCTTGACGATCGACCGCAGCGGGCTGACGGTCAGCTCCGGCATCCGCAGGATGCCGACGAGCTCGTGATCGGGCCGATCGGTGAGACTGCCCAGCGGCAACCGCTTCAGGGCTTTCATGCTGGCTGGTGTCGAGCGTCACTCACGCCCGGAGGATAGCCGAACCGGAGACCCGCCCGCCGCGTGAAACGATGAGTCCATGGCATCTTCGCAACGGCCCGCACACTTCCTCGCCGGCGCGCTGGGCACGATGGGCGTCCTGCACTTCGCCGTCCCCAAGCCGTTCGACGGCCTGATCCCGCGCTCGCTGCCGGGGTCGCGACGGGCGTGGACGTACGGGTCCGGCGTGGCGGAACTGGCGGTCGCGGCGGCGGTGGCGGCACCCCGCACGCGCCGCCTGGGCGGCCTGGCGGCGGCCCTGCTGTTCCTGGGCGTCTTCCCGGGCAACGTGAAGATGGCCGTGGACGCCCGCTCGGCCCCGGCCCCTCGCCGCGCGATCGCCTGGGCCCGCCTGCCGCTGCAGTGGCCGCTGATCGCCTGGGCCCTGAAGGTCCGCGACAACGCCTGACCCGCGTGATCAGCCGGTCGACACGCGTGATTCAAGGGTCAACTCGCGTGATTGAAGGGTCGACACGGCGGCTCGGCCCCGCAACCCGGCGTGTCGTCCCCCGAATCACGCGTGTCGACCTCTCAATCACGCGTGTCGACTTCGCAATCACGCGTGTCGACTTGCGGGTCACGCCTCGGGGAGGTTGCGGAGGAGGTTGCGGAGGGCTTGCGGGTCCAGGAGGTCGGCTGGGCGGATCGTGCGGTTCGCGCGGACGTAGTGGAACGCCGCGCGGACCTGCTCGACCGGGACCTCCTTCAGTGCCGCCCATGCCATGCGGTACGCCGCCAGCTGGACCGACAGCGCCGGGATGCGGGACTCCGGGGGGACCGCGCCGGTCTTCCAGTCGACCACCGTCCAGCCGCCGTCGGGGTCGGCGAAGACCGCGTCCATGCGGCCGCGCAGGGTGATGCCTTCGACGTCGGCCGAGAACGTCACCTCCACCGCCACCGGGACCCGCGCCGCCCACTCGCTCTTCTCGAACTCCGCCTGCAGTTCCTCGAAGTCCGCGTCGGGGGCTTCGCCGAAGTCGGCCGCGCCCGGGAGGTCGTCGATCTCGATGAGCTGGTCGCCCGCGAAGCGACGCTCCAGCCAGCCGTGGAACTCCGTGCCGCGGCGGGCGAAGCTGTTGGGTTCCACCGGCAGCGGCCGGCGCAGGTCGCCGGCGAGCCGGGCGGCGTCGTCGGCCAGGGCGACCAGCTGGCTCACCGAAAGCCGCGAGGGCAGCGGGACGCGCTTGACGTGGTCGTCCTTGCGCGCCCACTCCTCCAGCAGGACGTCGGTGTCGGTCACCCAGCCGTCGGGGTCGTCGTCCTCTTCGTCGGAAGGTTCGGCGGCAGCGAGCGCCTCTGAGACGAGCTCCACGCCGGTCTGCACGCCGGTGCGGCGGTCGGCGAGGGGGTCGACCGGCCAGCGCGCCGCCCGTGAGTCCGACACCAGCGGGTTTTCGTCGTCCTTGGCAGGTTCCGGCGCCCACTCGGCGAGCTGCCCGGCGCCGGTCTCGCGCAGGACGTCCGCGATCTCGGTGAGGAACTCCGACGGTCCCTTGGCCCGGCTGCTGCTCTCGTTCCACCAGTGCCCGGAGACGACCAGCGCGTGCTCGGACCGCGTCAGCGCGACGTAGCAGAGCCGCCGTTCCTCCGCCTGTTCCCGCTCGACGAACCCGGCTTCGTGCAGCTCCAGTCCTTCTTGGACTTCCTTGCGGTCGTACCCCTCCGCGATGTCCAATGTGGGCAGATCCTGGGCGTCTCCCCGCAACGCGGCCGGCAGCGAGGTCGCGGTCCGCAGCCACGACGACGACCGCCGCCGCCCGGGGAAGACCTCGTGCACCAGGTGCGGCACGGCGACGACCTCCCATTCGAGGCCCTTCGCCGAGTGCACGGTCAGCACCTGCACCCGGTCCGGCACGACCTCGACCTCGCCCGGGGTGAGCCCGTCCTCGGCGTGCGCGGCCGTGTTCAGATAGTCCACAAAGGACAGCAGGGTCGCCGTCGGTGCCGTCTCGGCGTAGTCGGTGACGACTTCCGCGAACGCGTCCAGGTGCGCCCGCCCCGCGGATCCGGGCCGGGCCAGCGATTCGACGTCCAGCAGCATCGTGCGTTCGACGTCGGCGACGAGCTCCGGCAGCGACTGGTCGAGCCGCCGCCGCAGCGCGGCCAGCTCCCAGCCGATCCGCCGGATGCGCTTGTACCCCTCTTCCGAGTACCGCGCCGGATCGCCCGGCTCGTCGATGGCGTCGATCAGCCCGGCCTGCTCGACGCGCTCGGCGACCAGCTCCGGGGTGTCCGCCTTTTCCGGGCTGGAGAGCTCGCCGGCCCGCCGCCACAGCGCGGCGACGTCGGCGGCCGCGAGCCGCCAGCGCGCCCCGGTCAGCAGCCGGGCCGCCGCGCTGCCGGACAGCGGGTCCGCGAGCACCTTCAGCGTCGAAACGAGGTCCGCGACCTCGGGCTCGTCCAGCAGCCCGCCGAGCCCGACGACTTCGACCGGCAGCCCGCGGGCCCGCAGCTCGGCGGCGATCGGGGCCATGTCGGCGCGGCGCCGCACGAGCACCGCGGCGGTCGGCGGCTTGCCGGTGCCCTCCTGGTGGGCGTACCAGCGCCGCGCGACGGCCTCGGCGACCCACTCGCGTTCGGCGCGGATGTCCGGCAGCAGCGCGCACGCGATGTCCGCGGCTCCGGCGCCTTCGCGCGCCCGCAGCCGTTCGACGCCGAGGCCACCGGCCCGCAGCGGTTCGGCGATGGCGTTGGCGAGGTCCAGGATTTCCGGCGGGTTGCGGAAGCTGGTCAGCAGCCCGAATTCGTGCGCGGGGACGAGCCGTTCGCCGTCGAAGCGCGGGAAGTCCGTGGTGAACCGGGGCAGGTTGGCCGCGCTGGCGCCGCGCCAGCCGTAGATGGCCTGCGCCGGGTCGCCGACCGCGGTCACCGGCATCGGCGGGTTTTCGACGCCGCCGAAGAGCGCCCGCAACAGCACGCGCTGGGCGTGCCCGGTGTCCTGGTATTCGTCGAGCAGCACGGCGCCGTAGCGCTCCCGCTCTCCGCGCACGACCGACGGGTACCCGCCCGCCAGCTGGGCGGCCAGCGACATCTGGTCGGCGAAGTCCAGCGCCCCTTCGTTGCGTTTGCGGCGGTGGTAGTCGTCGACGAGCGGCAGCAGCGCGAGCCGGAAGTGCTGCGCCGCCATGATTTCGGTGAGTTTCTGCGGCAGCGCGGCCCGCTGCCCCTTGGCGCGCGGCGCGTTTTCGATGACGCGGCACAGCCAGGTCGTGTACTCGGCGAGCTGCTCGGTCGAGACGAGGTGCTCGCCCAGTTCCCCGGCCAGGGCGAGGAGGTCGGCGGTCACGGTCGGCGGGACGCGGTCGGTGTCGAGCTCGTTGTCCCAAGTGGACACCACGCGGTGCGCGATCTGCCACGACGACGTCTCCGACAGCAGCCGCACCCCGGGCTGGACCGGCAGGCGAAGGCCGTGTTCGGACAGCAGGCGCCCGGCGTAGGCGTGGTAGGTCAGGACGGTCGGCTCGCCGGCGACCACAGTGGACCGCAGCCCGCCGGTGGGGTCCAGCCGGTCGAGCAGCCCGGACCCGGCGAGCCGCCGCAGCCGCGCCCGGACGCGTTCGCCGAGCTGGCGCGCGGCCTTGCGGGTGAAGGTGAGGCCGAGGACGCGGTCGGGGCTGACGATCCCGTTGGCGACGAGCCAGACGACCCGCGCGGCCATGGTTTCGGTCTTCCCGGCCCCGGCGCCGGCGACGACGAGCGACGGTTCGACGGGCGCGGCGATGACGGTGGCCTGCTCGGGCGTCGGCCGGTGCAGCCCGAGCGCATCGGCGAGTTCGGCGGGCTCGACGGGGTTGGCGACGAGGAGCGGGCTCACGGACGCACTCCGCCAAGGCCTGGCCCGGCCACGGCCAACGAACTCACCAGATAGTCCACAACCCCGGCCCGCGCACGCTTCCCCGCACCACCGAACGAACTCACCAGATAGTTCACGGTCCCGGCACCTGCCGCCCCTCCGGCCGGAGCGGGCAGCAGCCACGGGCCGGGCACCGGTCGCAGTCCGGGTTTTCCTGCGCCTGGTAGTCCGGCCCGGCCGCCGAGGCCGCCGCCTTCTGCACCAGCTCCAGCCACTGCTTGCCGGCCACCTCGTCCATCGGTGGCTGGGACCGCTCGGTCGATCCCGTCTTGTTGTTGGCCTTCGCCACGTACACCAGCCGCGCGCCGCCGGCCTCGGTGCGGCCCTCGATCGCGCCCAGCAGCACCGCCAGCTGGTACGCCGCCAGCTGCGGGTGCGCCTCGGCGTCCGCGCCGGACACCGGGACCTTGCCCGTCTTGATGTCGACGATCACCGGCCGCCCCTCGGCGTCGAGCTCCACCCGGTCGACGCGGCCGCGCAGCAGCACCCGGACCTCGTCCGCACCCCCCGCCGGCAGCTCGACCTCGATGTCCTGCTCGACGCCCGCTTCCTTGAGCTCCGCCCGGCTCTGCTCCAGCCACGTCGTGAAGTTGCGCAGCATCTGCTCGACCCGGCGCCGTTCACGCCGGGAGAACCACGGCGCCCCGGCGTCGACGCGCACCCATGCCTCGTCCAGCGCCGCCTGCAGCTCCGCGTCGGTGCTGCCGGACGCCACGGCCTGGGCGAGCCCGTGCACCAGTGTTCCCGTCACTGCCGCCAGCTGCGCCGGGTCGCTGCCGCCGTGGCGCTCGATCATCCAGCGCAGCGGGCACTTCGTCAGGATTTCCACTGTGGACGGTGAGATCCGGATGAGGTCGCCCGGCGGGTGCACCGGCTCGTCGCTGGACGCCGGGAGCAGGCCGTACCACGTCGACGGGTGCGCGCCCGGCACCTTCGCGTCGGCCAAGCGCGCCAGCTGCTTCGCCGCGCGGCGACGGCGGGCCGGCTCCGCCTTGTCGTCGCAGACGACCTCGCGCAGCTCGCCGACCAGCTCGGCGAGCACCAGCGACCGGCCCGGCGGCTTCATCCGCGAGTCGAGCCCGCCGTCGTCGGCGCCGTTCTCCTCCAGGTCGTCGAGGAACCGGGACGGCTGCTCGTCCTCCCCCGACACCGCCGTGACCAGCAGTGTCTGCTTCGCCCGGCTCATCGCGAGGTAGAACAGGCGCCGCTCCTCGGCGAGGATCGGCGCGGTCTGGGAGACGGCGTCGTCGTCGACGCCGGCCATGAGGTCCTTGAGCCGCTCCACGCCCAGCACGGATCCGCGCAGCCGCAGGTCCGGCCAGGCGCCTTCCTGGACACCGGCGACGGCGACGACCGTCCACTCGCGACCGGCGGCGGCGTGCGCGGTGAGCAGCGAGACACCGTCGGACGGCACGGCCGCCGGTGCCAGCGTGTCGCCCGCGATCCGTTGCGCACCAAGGTAATCCGCGAAAGACGCGACGCTCGCACGCGGCAGGCGGTCGACGTACCGGCCCGCGGCGTCGAACAACGCCACGACGGCGTCGAGGTCGCGATCGGCCTGCGCGCCCAGCGAGCCGCCGCGCTCGACCTGCTTCAGCAGCTTCTCCTGCAGCCCGCTTTCCCGCCACAGCTGCCACAGCACCTGCTCGACACCCTCGCCGCGGGCCACGGCCTGGTGCGTGACGCGCAGCAGCCCGCCGACGCGCCGCACGGGCTCGGCTTCGGCGTCGGCCAGCCCGGCGAGGATGTCGCCGCCGCGCAGCGCTTCCACGAGCAGTTCGTCGCTCGACCGCTGGCCGCCGCCGGCCAGTTCGAGCCGGCGCAGGCCGCGCCGCAACCGCCGCAGCGCCAGCGGGTCCGCGCCGCCGAGCGCCGACGACAACAGCATTTCGGCGAGGTCGACGTCGAGCAGGTCCGGCGCGGGCGCGAGCTTCAGCACGGCCAGCAGCGGCCGCACCGCGGGCTGCTTGGCCAGCGGCAGTTCCTCGGTCGCCGAGCCGATCGGGACGCCGGCGGCGCGCAACGCGCGTTGCAGGACGAGGAAAGTCCGCGCCGGCGACCGGACGAGCACCGCGATCTCCGACCACGGCACGCCGTCGACGAGGTGCGCGCGGCGGAGCTGGTCGGCGATCCAGCTCGCCTCGGCGGCCGGGGTCGGCATCACGCGCACACGGACGTTGCCGCCCGTCGCGCCCTTCGGCGGGACGATCTTGCGGTGCGGTGACGCGCCCGGGAGCGTCGCGCCGATCTTGGCCACCGCCAGCCGCACGGCCGGGGCGAGCCGGTGGGCCGTGGTGAGCGTGACGGTCCGGCTGCCGTCCGGGTCGGCGTCGGCGAACAGCCGCGCGTCGGCGCCGCGGAAGGAGAACACGTTCTGGTCGGGGTCGCCGGCCACGACGAACTCGGCCGCGGTGTGCCCGATCACCCGGACCAGGCTGGTCTGCAGCGGGTCGAGGTGGTGGGCGTCGTCGACGAACAGGTGCCGGACGCGGGTGCGCTCGCGTTCGCGCAGCTCGTCGTCGTCCTCCAGGGCCAGCAGGGCGGAGGTGACGAGCTCGGCGGCGTCCAGGGCAGCCGCGCTGGCCACGCCCAGGGCGTTGCCGCCGGCGCCCTGCAGCTGCGTGACCTCTTCGTACTGCGCCCAGAACTGCCCGGCGGCGATCCACTCCTCGCGCCCGCGGCGGCGGCCCAGCTCGGCGAGGTCCTCGGGGCCCAGCCCGCGCTCGGCCGCGCGCATCAGCAGGTCACGCAGCTCTTCGGCGAACCCGGGGACCACCAGGGCGGGCCGCAGCTGCTCGGGCCAGTACCCGGCCTCTTCGTCGAGGTCACCGGCCAGGAGCTCGCGGACGACGACGTCCTGTTCGGCACCGGCGAGCAGCCGCGGCGGCGGGAGCTCGCCGGCCATCGCCTCCAGCCGCAGCAGCGAGTAGGCGTAGGAGTGCACGGTGCGCACGAGCGGCTCGCGGACGGTCCGGGGCAGCGGCCGCGCGAGCTCGGGATCGGCGGTGAGCCGCCGCGTGATGTCGGCGCGCAGCGCGTCGGCGGACCGGCGGGACGTGGTGAGCACGAGCACGCTCTCGGGGTCGGCGCCCTCGGCGATGCGGCGGGTCGCGGCCGAGGCCAGCAGCGCGGTCTTGCCGGTGCCGGGGCCGCCGAGCACGCGGCGGAACCCGCCGGGCGCGGAGAGCAGCCGCCGGGCGCCTTCGTCCCAGGTGAACGAGGGTGTGGCGGTGACCGGCGTGCGCACCAGCCGCGCGTTCGCCTGCGCCGTTCGCCTCCCGTTCACCCCGCGATGGAACCACGCCCGGTCCCCCGGGTGGTGCACCGGCACGCTTGACAACGGCGAAGGACGCTCCCGGTGCGGCGGACGGCTGCGGAAAGTGTCGTACCCGTACGGCACAGTGTCGGTATGGACGACGTTCTGCACGAGCGCGTGCGGGAAATCATCGAGTCGGTGCCGGCCGGCACGGTGGCGACGTACGGCGACATCGCGGCCCTCGCCGGGGCGCCGTCGCCGCGGATGGTCGGCGCGATCCTGGCCGAGGACGGGCACGACCTGCCGTGGCACCGGATCCTGCGCGCGAACGGCACCCCGGCGCCGCACCTGGTCCACGACCAGCTGGAGCGGCTGCGGGCGGAGGGCGTGCTGGCCGACGGGCAGCGCGTGGACCTGCGGAAGTACCGGTGGAAACCGGACGGAGAGGAGGAAGCCGAGGGGTCGTTGTTCTAGGCCGGGCTACTCCTTGCCCAGCTTCGTGACCAGCAGCTTCACCAGCGCGCCCAGGCGCTGGCGGTCCGGCTGCAGCGTCTCGACGCCCGCCGCCGCCAGCGGCGCGGCCGTCACCGGCCCCACGCACGCCACCACCAGCGGGCCGCGCAGCACGGCGAGCACCTCGTCGTAGCGCCCGTACGACCGGGCCAGCGTCAGGAAGTTCGCCGCCGCCGGGGCGCTGGTGAACGCCAGTGCGTCCAGCTCGCCCGCCACGAGCGCGTCGATCAGCTCGTGCACCGGGGTCACGTCCGGCGGCGAGGTCCACCGGTACGGCTGCACCTCGGTCAGCCAGGCGCCGGCTTCCACCAGCGGCGCGGTCAACTCCGGCAGCGGTGTCCCGTGCAGCTGGACCGCCGTCCGCTGCCCGAGCACGCCCGCCGAAGCGACGGCCTCGAACAGCTCGGCGTTCGACTCCGACGCGGCCGAGAACGTCTCCCGCAGGCCGGCGCCGCGGACCGCACCCACCGCCTTCGGGCCGCGGGCGTAGATCCGCGACTCCCGCAGGTGGTCCAGCAACTGCGGCCGCAGGCCCCAGCCCTCGGCCGCGTCCAGCCAGCCGCGGAAGCCCGCGCCCGTGGTGACGACCGTGATGTCGACCGGCGACATCACCAGCTTCAGGGTGGCCTCGTGCAGCTGGGGGTCGGCATCCAGGGGCACGATGGTGATCGTCGGAGCGTGCCGGACCTCGGCGCCGTAGCGCTCGAGGGCCGTGATGAATTCGCCGGCCCGGCGCTCCGCCGTGACGCCGATCGCGATGCCGCTCAGCTCACCCATAGAACGCGCCCATCTCCTCGATCGCTTCCGCCAGCTCCGCCCGCAGGTCCGCCGGTTCGAGGACCTCCAGGTGCGGCCCGAAGCGCAGCAGCTCGCCGATGGCCGGTTCGCCCGGCTCCACCGGCAGCTCCACGGTGAGCCAGCCGTCCGCGTCGGGCTCGTTCGGACACTCGCGCAGGGCGCGGGCGCCGACAGAACCTGCGTAGAACGGTACGAGAGCCTGGGCCCGCGGCGAAAGCCGCACCACCGCGACGCGCGGGTACATCCGGCGTTCGAACTGCTCGGACCACTCCTGCCAGTACCGCGCGAGGTCGAACCCGGCCGGCCGCTCGAACGTCTCGCCGAGGTCGGTCAGCTCCAGCACCCGCGAAATCCGGTACGTCCGGTCCGTGCCGTCGCAGCGGGCCGCCAGGTACCAGTTGCCCGCCTTGAGGATCAGCCCCAGCGGCTCGACGTCCCGTTCGACGACCCGCTGCCCCCACCGTTCGTAGCGGATCCGGATCCGGTGCGACGACCACACGGCGTCGGCGATCGCCGACAGCGCCGGCAGGCTTTCGATGCCGCGGTGCCAGCCGGGGACGTCCAGGTAGAACCGCTCGGCGACGCGCCCGGCGCGGTCGCGCAGCTCGGCAGGCAGCGCGGCGTACAGCTTGAGCTGCGCGGCCGCCAGCACCGTGCCGAGGCCCAGCTCGGCCGCCGCCACGGGCAGGCCGGCCAGCGACAGCGACTGGGCCTCTTCCTCGGTCATCCCGGTGAGCCGGGTGCGGTAGCCGTCGACCAGCCGGTAGCCGCCGGTGCGGCCGCGGTCGGCGTACACCGGGACGCCGGACGCCGAGAGCGCGTCGATGTCCCGGTAGACCGTCCGCACCGAGACCTCGAGCTCTTCGGCCAGCTCCTCGGCCGTCATCCGGCCGCGGTTCTGCAGCAGCAGGAGGACGGACAGGAGACGGCTGGCGCGCATGCCTCGAATTCTGGCAGAAATACCTGACACAAGCTGACAGGTATGCCCGGCAGGGTGATCCCCATGAACGGATTCACGACGAAGAACTGGGAAGAAAAGATCCTCAGCGGCGTCGAGGGCGGCCCGCGGGTGGCGTACGCGCACGCCACGTTCGCGTATGAAGGCGTCATCGAGGGTGAGTCGATCTGCGACCTTCTGCTGTACTACGCGGGCGAAGGGTACGACAGTGGCCAGACGACGTCGCCGTGCTTCGAGCGCTTCGAGGGCAAAGTCGACGGTCGCGAAGGGACGTTCATCGTGCGTCACGAGTACACGTTCGACGCCAAGGGCATCGCCTCGACGTTCGCCGTCGTCCCCGGCTCCGGCACCGGCGAGCTGGCCGGGATCACCGGCAGCGGCACCGCCGGGGGCGCCATGGGCGAGGACAAGGTGGCCTACACGTTCGAGTACACGTTCTAGGAGCTGCAAGTGGACCGCCGTCAGGTACTCGCCTACCGCATCGCCGAGCACGGCCTGCACCGCTCGGCGAAGGACGTCGCCGACCTCGCCGTCGTCCGGGCCGGGCTGCAGGACAGCATGCGCGACACCGCGTTGCTCGCCCTCGCCGCCCGGCTCGACGGCCCGGTGTCCCCCGAGGACGACGAACGGCTCGTCCTGGCCTGGACGTTGCGCGGCGCGCCGCACTACCACCTGCGCTCGGACCTGTCCGAGGCGATCCGGGCGCTGATCCCGCTGGACGACGCGGACGCGCAGGCGCGGATGCTGTGGCAGCGCAAGGAAATGGCGGCGACCGGGCTGCCCGCGACCGAGGTGGTCTTCACGGCGGCCGCCGCGCTCCGCAAGGTCGTCACGGAACCGATGACGAAGGGCGCGGCTTCGGCGGCGGTCACGAAGGTGCTGCCGCCGTCGTTCTCGCGGTGGTGCCGGGGTTGCAACGCGACGCACATCCAGGAGCAGCTGATGCGCATCGCGACCCCGCACGCCGGCGTCCGCCTGGTGGCGGGGGCGTCCCCGGCGACGCTGGCGCCGCTGGAGGGCCGCGGCCGGCTGCGGAAGACGCCGGACCCGGCGGCGGCGACGGCGGTGATCGAGCGGTACCTGCGGCTCAACGGCCCGGCGTCCCCGGGCGAAGCGGCGGAGCACGCGGGCACGGCCCGCGCGGTGGTGGACCGGACGTGGCCGGCGGACCTGGCTTCGGTGGAGGTCGAGGGCAAGACCCGCTACTTGCCGGCGGATCGCCTCAAGGCGCTGGAGAACCCGCCGGAGCCGGAACTGGTGCGGCTGCTGCCCCCGCTGGACCCGTTCATCCAGGCCCGCGACAAGGCGTTGCTGGTCCCGGACCCGGCGCGGCGCAAGGAAGTCTGGAAGATGCTGGGCAACCCGGGGGTCCTCCTGGCGGACGGCGACATCGCGGGCACGTGGCGCACGAAGGGCAGCGGCGCGAAGCTGACGTTCACGCTGACGGCGTTCGACCCGCTGCGCCCGGCGGTCCGCGAGGAAGCGGAAGCCGAAGCGGCCCGGGTGGCGGCCGCGCGGGGGTTCGAGAAGCACGCGGTCACCTGGGCAGGCTGACCCCGGCCCGCGGGGGCACCCCCCGTAATCCACATTACCGGAAGGCACCGACAATTCCGGGCGCCGAAGCCGGCCGGCACCGGTCCGCGAGGACCGTCCGGAACGGTCCCCGCGGACGGCGCTGCCCGCCTCACACGCTGTGGGCGTCGATGTCGCCGTAGGACGTGGTCGCCCGGATGGTCAACCCCACCGTGCCCTCGTTCTTCAGCGCGTTGCTGATCCGGCCGTACGTCGTGCCCGCGTCGAGGGAGGCCGAGACGCCCGGGGCCGCGCCGACCGTGATGTTGCCCGCCTGGGTGCTCAGGACCAGGTTGCCCGCCGACGCCTCGGCGATGCGGATGTCGCCCTTTCCGGTGGTGATCTCCGCCGAGCCGGTCAGCCGGCCGACCGAGACGTCGCCCGCGTGGGACTTCAGGCGCAGGCCCGCGGCCTCGTCGAAGACCACCTCGCCGTGGGCGCCCTCGACGGTGACGCCGCCGAGCCGGCCGACGCCGCGCAGCTCGACGCTGGCGGCCGTGACGTCGACCGATGAACCGGCGGGCAGCTCGACGGTGACGTCCACCGCACCGGACGGGCCGAAGTACTGGTTCTTCGCCTCGAGCGAGATGCGCAGGACGCCGTCGTCGAAGGCCACCTCGGCCTGCGAAGCCGCCTTCACGTCGCGGCTCTTCGCCGGGTCGGCGGGGAGCACCTGGACGACCGTGTCCTCACGGGGCGAGGCGGCGAACCGGACGCGGCCGGCGGGGATGTGGAGAACGGTGGCGATCGGGGCGGGGGTGGTGAAGTTCTGCATCGGGATCTCCTCGGTAGGTGGTGTGAGACCACCTTCGCCGGTCCCGCTGACACCGGAAGGCCACCGCACTGACACGGCCGCTGACACGCCGTCAGACGTCGACAGCCAGCCGGTATCCCCGCTTCACCACCGTCTGGACCACCTTCCCGCCCCCCAGCGACGTGCGCAGCCTGCCGATCGCCGTCTCCACCGCGTGCTCCTCGCCGCCCCCCGGCAACGCCGAGATCAGCTCGCGCCGTGACACCACCCGGCCCGGCGTCGCCGCCAACGCGCGCAACAGCGCCATCGGTGCCGGGGCCACCTCTCGCCACTCCCCGTCCACGATGGCCGCCTGGCCGCGGAGCTCGATCGAACGCCCGCCCGCGCGCAGCCGCGGCGAGCGCGCGACCAGCGTCTCCGCCACCGTCCGCGCCAGCGCGCCGATCCGCGCGCGGTGCGGCTGGACCGTCGGCACCCCCAAAGCGGCCAACGGGCCGGCCGTGATCGGGCCCACGCACGCCGCCACCACCGGGCCGGACAGCGCCGAAACGAGCCCCGCCAGCCGGCCCGTGCGCTTGGCCAGTGCGATGAGCGACGCCGCCGCCGGGGCACTCGTGAACGGCAGTGCGTGGATCGAGCCGTCCAGGACGCCGTCCAGGAGCCGGTCCACCGGGCCCGGGTCGACCGGGCCGACCCAGCGGTACACCGAAATCTCGATGACCTCCGCGCCGGCCGCGCGCAGGGTGTCCACGAAGTACGGCAGCGGCTCCCCGTGCAGCTGCACCGCGATCCGCAGCCCGTCGACCCCCGACGAGAGCAGGTGCTGCAGCAGCTCCGCGTTGCTCTCCGACGCGGGCGAGTACGCCTCCGACAGCCCGGCCGCCCGGAGCGCGCCGGTGACCTTCGGCCCCCTGGCCAGCAGCGACGCCGAGGACAGCCGTGCCAGCAGCGAATCCCCCAGCCCCCAGCCCTCGGCCGCTTCGAGCCAGCCGCGGAAGCCGATGCCGGTGGTCGCGACCACCGCGTCCACCGGCGATTCGAGCAGCCGCGCCGTCGCCGCGTGCAGCTCGGTGTCGTCCGTCAGCGGCACGATCCGGATCGCCGGGCCGTAGCGGACGCTCGCCCCCTTGCGCACCAGCAGCGCGCCGAGCTCGTCAGCCCGGCGCGCCGCGGTGATGCCGATCACGAAACCGGCCAGTGGGAGCACATCGCTCACGGGCTCTCCACTTCGACGACGCCTTCCCGCACGCGCACCTCGTACACCGGCACCGAAACGCCGGAAGCGTCCAGGCACTGGCCGGTTTCGAGCGCGAACCGTTCCTTGTAGACCGGCGACGCCACCACCGGCACGCCGTCGGCGTCGCCGACGATGCCGCGCGAGAGCACCGCCGCGCCGCTGCACGGGTCCCAGTTCGACAGAGCGTGGAACCGGTCGCCGGGCAGCCGGAAGATCGCCACCTGCACGCCGCCGTCGAGCAGCGCCGCCACCCCGGCGTGCTCGGGCACCGCGCCGGCCGGGCAGACCGCCGTCCAGGTTCGCTGGATCGAAGTAGTCATCGACGCACCTCCGGCACTCCGAGCATGACGGGCACTTTCTGCTGCCGCTCCTCGCGGAACGAGATCGCCGGGTCGGGCGTACCCGGCGCGTTGACGAACGAGGTGAAGCGGGCCAGCTTCTCCGGGTCCTCCAGGACGCCCTTCCACTCGTCGGCGTAGTTGTCGACGTGCTTGGCCATCGCCGCGTCGAGGTCTTCGCAGATGCCGAGCGAGTCGTCGACGATCACCGCGCGCAGGTGGTCGAGGCCGCCTTCCATCTCCTCGATCCACGGCGCGGTCCGCTGCAGCCGGTCGGCGGTGCGCACGTAGAACATCAGGAACCGGTCGATGGTCCGGATCAGCGTCTCGGAGTCCACATCGGACACCAGCAGGTCGGCGTGGCGCGGGGTCGTGCCGCCGTTGCCGCCGACGTAGAGGTTCCAGCCGTTCTCCGTGGCGATGATGCCGAAGTCCTTGCTCCGCGCCTCGGCGCACTCACGCGCGCACCCGGACACCGCCGCCTTGAGCTTGTGCGGCGACCGCAGGCCGCGGTACCGCAGCTCCAGCTCGATCGCCAGCCCGACGCTGTCCTGCACGCCGTAGCGGCACCACGTCGACCCGACGCACGACTTCACCGTCCGCAGCGCCTTGCCGTAGGCGTGCCCGGACTCGAACCCGGCGTCGACGAGCCGGCGCCAGATGAGCGGCAGCTGGTCCACGGTGGCACCGAACAGGTCGATCCGCTGGCCGCCGGTGATCTTGGTGTACAGCCCGAAGTCGCGCGCCACCTCGCCGATCACGATCAGCTTGTCCGGCGTGATCTCGCCGCCGGGGATCCGCGGGACGACCGAGTACGTGCCGTTGCGCTGCAGGTTCGCCAGGTACCGGTCGTTGGTGTCCTGCAACGTCATCTGCTCGCCGCCGAGCACGTGCCCGTTGCCGAGGGTCGCCAGGATCGACGCCACCGCCGGCTTGCAGATCGCGCAGCCGCTGCCCGAGCCGTACCGGCCGATCAGCTCGCTGAACGTGGTGATCTGCGTGGCCTGGACGATCTCGAACAGCTCGGCGCGCGACTGCGGGAAGTGCTCGCAGACGGCCTTCGACTGCTCGACGCCGGCCGCGCTGAGCAGCTTGCTCAGCAGCGGGACGCACGACCCGCAGGCGGTCCCCGCTCGGGTGCACGCCTTGAGCTTGGGGACGGTGTCGCAGCCGTCCTCGTGGATGGCGTTCGTGATCGTGCCCTTGGACACCGCGTTGCACGAGCAGATCTGCGCCGCGTCGGGCAGCGCGTCGACGCCGACCGCGGCCCCGCCGCCCGCCGGGGCGAGGATCGCGCCCGGCTCGGCCGGCAGCGGCCGCCCGACCAGCGCGCGCAGCGTGTTGTACTCAGTGGCGTCGCCGACGAGCACCCCGCCGAGCAGCGTCTTGCCGTCGTCGGTGACCACGAGCTTCTTGTACGTCCCGGCGACCGCGTCGTTGACGGCGACTTCCAAAGCGCCCTCGGTCTTCGCGTGGGCGTCGCCGAAGGAAGCGACGTCGACGCCCATCAGCTTCAGCTTCGTGGACGTGTCCGGCTCCGGGAACGTCCCGGCGCCGCCGGTGAGCTGCGCGGCGACGATCTCCGCCATCGCGTACCCGGGCGCCACGATGCCGTAAACCTTGCCCTCGACCGCGGCGCACTCGCCGATCGCGTAGATCGCCGGGTCGCTGGTGCGGCACGACGAATCGGTCAGCACACCGCCGCGCGGGCCGAGGTCCAACCCGGACTGCCGGGCGAGGTCGTCGCGCGGCCGGACGCCGGCGGAGAACACGACGAGGTCGACGTCGAGTTCGGTGCCGTTGCCCAGCTTGGCCAGCAAGCGAGCGCCGTCCGCCTCGATGGCGTCGGTGGACGTTCCCGTGTGGACGGTGACGTCCAGGTTGGTGATGAGCCGCCGCAGCAGCGAGCCGCCGCCCTCGTCGACCTGCAGCGGCATCAGCCGCGGCGCCATCTCGACGACGTGCGGGGACAAGCCCATGTCGCGCAACGCCTTCGCGGCCTCCAGGCCGAGCAGGCCACCACCGATGACGACGGCCGAGCGCCGTCCACGGCCCGGCTTGTCGATCGCCGCCGCGCGGATCGCGTCGAGGTCCTCGATGGTCCGGTAGACGAAGCAGCCGTCCAAGTCGTGCCCGGGCACCGGCGGCACGAACGGCCGCGAGCCCGTGGCCAGCACCAGGGCGTCGTAGGAGACGACGTCGCCGGACGCCGTGGTGACGGTCTTCGAAGACCGGTCCACCGAGACCGCCAGCTCGCCGAGCCGCAGGTCGACGTGCGAGTCACCCGCGTAGTCCGAGCCGGGCAGCGCCAGCGTGGCCGGGTCCCAGGTGTCCACGTAGGACGTGAGCGCCACCCGGTCGTACGCCGGGCGCGGCTCCTCGCACAGGACGACGATGTGCCAGGTACCGGAGGGGTCTTCCGCGCGCACCGCCTCCACGAGCCGGTGGGCGACCATGCCGTGTCCGGCGACGACCAAGGTGGGCATCTCAGACCTCCGCTCCCGCGAGCGCCAGACCGCGCTCACTCGTGGGCTGTTCGGCGGGCTTCCGCAGGTAGACCGCCCAGGTGACGGCGAAGCAGAGCCCGTAGAAGACGAGGAACCCGATGAAGGCGGGCACCCCGCTGTGCGCGTCGGCGAAGGACTGCCGGAACGCCAGGTTGATGAACAGGCCGCCTTCGGCCCCGATCGCGCCGGCCAGGCCGATCAGCGCACCGGACAGGCGGCGCGCCTTGAGCAGCTCGGCCGCCTCCTCGGCGCCGTTCGCGATCGCCACCTTCGCCTTGGCCCGGAAGATCGCCGGGATCATCTTGTACGTCGAGCCGTTGCCGATGCCGGTGAGCACGAACAGCACCACGAACGCGACCGTGAACAGCACCAGCGACTTCGAGGTCGACGCCATGATCAGCACGACCGTGGCCAGCGCCATCCCGATGAACGTGAAGAAGGTGATCTTGCCGCCGCCGATCCGGTCGGCCAGCCAGCCGCCGGTGGGCCGGGAGAGCGAGCCGAGCAGCGGGCCCAGGAACGTCACCGCGGCCGCTTGCAGCGGGGTGCGGCCGAACTGGTTCTGCAGCACCAGGCCGAAGGCGAAGCTGTAGCCGATGAACGAGCCGAACGTGCCGACGTAGAGGAACGACATCACCCACGTGTGCGGGTCCTTGACGACCTCGCGCATCGCCTTGGTGTCACCCTTCATCGTGGCGAGGTTGTCCATGAAGAAGTACGCGCAGAGCGCGGCGACCACGATCAGCGGCAGGTAGATGAACAGCACCAGCCGCGGCGCGGTGGCCCCCGCCGTGCCGATCACCAGCAGCCCGACCAGCTGGATCGCCGCGACGCCGAGGTTGCCGCCGCCGGCGTTGAGGCCCAGCGCCCAGCCCTTGTGCTTCTCCGGGTAGAAGGCGTTGATGTTCGTCATCGACGAGGCGAAGTTGCCGCCGCCGACCCCGCCGAGGGCCGCGACCAGCAGGAACGTGCCGAGTGACGTGCCGGGGTGCAGCACGACCGCGGCCAGCGTGGTCGGGATCAGCAGCAGCACGGCCGAGACGACCGTCCAGTTGCGGCCGCCGAACTTCGCCACGGCGAAGGTGTACGGCAGCCGCATCAGGCCACCGATCAGCGTCGGCGTCGAAACCAGCAGGAACTTGTCGGCGGCGGAGAAGCCGTAGTCCTTGCCCATGAACAGGACGATGACCGACCAGAGGGTCCAGATCGAGAAGCCGACGTGCTCGGCGAAGACCGAGAACCACAGGTTGCGGCGGGCGACCTTCTTGCCCGTGGACTCCCAGAACGCTTCGTTCTCGGGTTCCCAGTGTTCGATCCAGTGCTTTCCTTGGTGGGCCACGGCGTTCTCCTTCGTGCGGCGGTTCATGGTGGTCAGTGGGGATCGGTCACTGCGCGGCAAGCCAGTTCGCGATGCCGCCGACGGTGTCCGAGCACCCGCCGCATCCCGTCGTGGCTCGCGTGGCCCGCGCCAGTGCGGGAGTGTCGGTGGCCCCGGCCTTCCAGGCTTCGATCAGCCGGCCCTTGGTGACGTTGTTGCAGCGGCAGATCACCGCGGCCGCGGGCAGGTCGGCGGGGCTGGCCGCCGGGGTGCTGCCGCTGGGCAGCGCCCGGCCGAGCAGGACGGCGAGCCGGTCGTCCGGCAGCAGCGTCCCGCGGTCGTGGAACTGGGTGATGGTGGCGGCCGCGTCGGGCAGGCCGAGCAGGATCGCCCCGGCGACGCGGTTTTCGCGGACGACGAGCTTGCCGTACCGGCCGCCGGTCGGGTCGTTGAACGTCAGCACCTCGGCGCCGCCGTCGGACGCTTCGAGCTGGGTCTCGCCCAGCGCGGCCAGGTCGATGCCGCGGGCCTTGAGCCGGGTCACGGCGGTCGTGCCGCGGTAGCGGGCGGCCGCGTTCGTGCCGGTCAGGACGTCGGCCAGGACCGACGCCTGTTCCCAGGCGGGCTGGATCAGCCCGGCCGGGGCGCCGGGGTGGCGGGCGCAGTCGCCGAGTGCGTGGATGCGGCCGTCGCTGGTGCGCAGGGTGTCGTCGACGAGGATGCCCCGGTCGACGTCGAGCCCGGCTTCCTCGGCCAGGCTCGTCTCGGCGCGGACGCCGGCGGCGACCACGACCAGGTCGGCCGGGACGAGGGTGCCGTCGTCGAGCTTGAGGCCGTCGCCGGGCAGGTAGCGGGCGGCGGTGGCGCCGAACTTGAACGTCACGCCCATGTCGGTGAGCTGGCGGGCCAGTACGTGCCCGGCGGCCGGGTCGAGCTGGCGTTCCATGACGTGCCCCAGCGGGTGCACGACGGTCACCTGGTTGCCGCGCCCGGCCAGCCCGCGGGCGGCTTCGAGGCCGAGCAGCCCGCCGCCGAGCACCGCGACCGGCGCGCCGAAGCGGGCGGCGTCGAGGATCTTGGCGCAGTCGTCGAGGCTGCGGAAGGCGACCACGCCGGGCCCGGCTTCGAGGCCCTCCACCGGCGGGATCCACGGGTTGGCGCCGGTGGCGAGGACGAGCGCGTCGTAGTCGATCGAGGAACCGTCGGCCAGCTCGACGCAGCGCTTCTCGCGGTCGATCCGGGCGACGTCGACGCCGAGCCGCAGGTCGATGTTGTGGCGCTGAGCCCACTCGTCGTCGTGCAGGCGGACGCTTTCGGCGCTCATCCCGCCCGCGACGACGGCGGACAGCAGCACCCGGTTGTAGGCCGCGTGCTTCTCGGCACCGAGGACGGTCAGCCGGACCCGCTCGGCGATCGGGTCCCGGCGGCGGATCTCGTCGGCCAGCCGGGCTCCGGCCATGCCGTACCCGACGATGACGACTTCACGGGGGCTCATGCGGCACCATCCACTCCATCCATGCCCCCGCCACCACCCTCAACGGAGGCGCTTCGCACCACTGTTTTTGACTCGAGAGACACGGCACACACCTTGAACTCCGGCATCCGGGAGACCGGGTCGAGCGCCGGGTTGGTGAACAGGTTGGCGCGCTGCTCACCGGGAAAGTGGAACGGGAGGAAGATCAGGTCGGGCTTCAACGACTGCGTGAACCGGACGCGCGCCACGGTTTCGCCGCGGCGGGACCGGACCACCGCGCGGTCGCCTTCTTCGAGGCCCGCACGCTTGGCGGTGTCCGGGTGGACCTCGACGAACACCTCCGGGACGACGTCGTTCAGCTCGCCGATCAGCCGCGTCTGGGCACCCGACTGGTAGTGCTGCAGCACGCGGCCGGTGGTGGCCTGCAACGGGAACTCGTCGTCCGGCAGCTCGGCCGGGCCGGTGTGCTCGACCGGCACGAACCGCGCGCGGCCGTCCGGGTGGGCGAAGGATTCGAGGAACATCCGCGGAGTGCCCGGGTGGTCGCTCTCCGGAACCGGCCAGTGCAGGGCCTCGCCGTTGCGCAGCCGGTCGTAGCTGACGCCGGAGTAGTCGGCGATGCCGCCCTTGGACGCGATCCGCAGCTCCTCGAACACCGTCTCGGCGTCGGCCGGGAACCGGTTCTCCGGCTGTCCCAGCCGCTGCCCCAGTCCGTGGAGGACGTCCAGGTCGGAGCGAACGCCCGGCGGCGGCGTCAACGCCTTGCGGCGCAGCAGGATCCGGCCTTCGAGGTTGGTGAGTGTGCCGTCCTCTTCGGCCCACTGGGTGACCGGCAGGACGACGTCGGCGAGGGCCGCGGTTTCCGACAGCACGAAGTCGGCGACGACCAGGAAGTCCAGCGAGGCCAGCCGGTCCTGGACGCGCTGCGAGCGCGGCGCCGAGACGACCACGTTGCTGCCGAACACCATCAGCGCCTTCGGGCCGTTCTCCTGACCGAGCGCTTCGAGCAGTTCGGTGGCCGAACGGCCGGGGCCGGGCAAGCTGCTCGCATCCACGCCCCAGACGCCGGCGACGTACTCGCGCGCGGCCGGGTCATCGAGCTTGCGGTAGCCGGGCAGCTGGTCGGCCTTCTGGCCGTGCTCGCGGCCGCCCTGGCCGTTGCCCTGGCCGGTGAGGCAGCCGTAACCGGAGCCCTGGCGGCCGGGCAGGCCGAGGCTCAGCGCGAGGTTGATCCAGGCACCGACGGTCGCGGTGCCGGTGGCGTGCTGCTCGGTGCCGCGCGCGGTGAGTACGTAGGCGTTGCGGGCGTTGGCGAGCTTCTCGGCGGCGAGGCGCATGTCGGCGGCCGAGACGCCGGTGACGCGCTCGGCGCGTTCCGGCCACCAGCTCGCGGCGATCCGCCACATTTCGGCGAAGCCGCTGGTCCGGTCGTCCACATAGGACTGGTCGAGGTGGCCGCCTTCGACGACGGCGTGCAGGATGCCCAGCGCCAGCGCGAGATCGGTGCCCGGCGCGGGTGCCAGGTGCAGGCTCGCCAGCTCGGCGGTCGGGGTGCGCCGCGGGTCGACGACGATCAGGTCGGTGCCACGCAGGTGCTGGGTGAACGGCGGCATCGTCTCGGCCGGGTTCGCCCCGGCGAGCAGCACGACGTCGGCCTGCTTCAGATCCGTGACGGGGAACGGCATCCCGCGGTCGGCGCCGAACGCCTTGATCCCGGCGGCGGCGGCCGAGGACATGCAGAACCGGCCGTTGTAGTCGATCTGCGAGGTGCCGAGGGCGACGCGGGCGAACTTGCCGAGCAGGTACGCCTTTTCGTTGGTCAGCCCGCCGCCGCCGAAGATCGCGACGCCGTCCGGCCCGTGCTCGGCCTGGATCGCCTGCAGCTTCCGGGCGACGTGGTCGAGGGCGAAGTCCCAGCTGACCGGCTCGAGCGCGCCGTTGACGCGCAGCATCGGGGTGGTCAGCCGCTTCGGCGAGGTGAGGAGGGTGCCGGACGTCCAGCCCTTCTGGCACAGGCCGCCGGCGTTGACCGGGAAGTCCCGCGGCGTCACGCGGGCGCCGTCGAGGCTCATCCCGCACTGCAGCGCGCAGTACGGGCAGTGGGTGTCGACCTGCGGCATCGGGCACCTCCTCGGCGGTTCGGGCTTGCCCTGACGCTAAGGAGGCCGTGTTAACCGGATTCGACCGAATGTTTCAGGCAGTTGACATTGCGGCGGTGTTTCCGGCGCCCGGCCGGTGAGATCGCCGTCCACCTGCCGGGAGTCCGGAGGTCAGCGGCGCTTTATCCGAGATGACCGGCGATCCTGCGACCTCGGTCACAAGGGTCCCCAGCCGTACTGGTCGGCGAGCCGGCACTCGAACCACCACTCGGCCCACGGGGGAAACGGGTCGGGCAGCGTCCGTGCCAGGAACCGGCGGTCGGCCTTGGCCAGGACGGCCCCGACCAGGGCCCGCTCCCGGCGTGGCAGCGTGCCGAGCAGCTCAGCCAGATCGGCCCGGTCCGCGAGCGGATCGCAGCCGGGGCAGGGACAGTCCGGCCGCCAGAACCGGAACGGCGGCCGGGTGAAGTACTCCCAGTTCCGGAGCGCGCGGGCGACGGCACCCGGCACCAGCCCGGCGTCCGCTTCGGCGAAGGCGAGCTGCCGCTGCGCGCGGCGGGACAGCTGGGGGATCTTGGCCGGCGGCGGCCCCGCTACATCGAGCCGGCGGGTGCGGCGCAGGCTTCCGGGGCGCCTACGCGGCATGGCCCTTTCGGTAGGTGATCACGCGATCATCATCCCAGCCGCGTCAACAGCTATAGGACGCCGGACACCTCGCGCGCCGCCGCGCGCAGGCCGTCCAGCGACGCCTGCGTCGAACGCGGGTTCAGTGCGTTGGACGCCAGCCGGAACAGCACCGCGCGCAGCAGCAGCTGCGGCCATTCCGGCAGGTGCGCCCAGCGTTCGAGCAGGTCACGGCCCGCGCCGCCCCAGGCGAGCGCGTCGACCGCGACGATCGCCGCGCCGTACTCGCCCGGGCGGTAGTAAGGCACGAAGTCGACGACACCGGGGACGTCGTCGCCGTCGAACAGCAGGCCGGCCAGCAGCTCGCCGTGGGCCACCTGGTGCGGGAGGTTGACCGGGCGGCGGGCGCCGGCGAGCACTTCGAACCAGCGGCCGCCCTTGGTCTCGTCCAGGGGGACCTCGAGCTCTTCCCAGGCGACGCGGTCGGCGACCGCATCGAGGTCGGTGCGCGCGTCGAGGAAGTCCGGCCGCGGCAGGCCGACGGTGGCCCGGTGCAGCTTCACCGCGGCCAGCACCGACGGGTCGCCGCGGTGCTCCGGCGTGCCGGGGACGAACCGCGACGCCGTCCAGCCGCCGACGATCCAGCGGCCGTCGGTGGACCGGACCGGCTTCCCGACCCGCAGGCCCGGCTCGCGGACGTAGTCGAGCGCGTGGGCGGTCCAGAGCGTCCGGGCCTTGTCGGTGACCGGCTTGAGCACGAGGTCGCCGCAGCGCCACGCCGCCGAGTCCGGCAGCCGCGCGCAGCTGCCGGCGACGCCGCCGAAGGCCGCGCAGACGTGCGCCGGAGGGCGTTCGAGGGTTGACCGCACGGACCTGACGCTACCTGGCCGGATGTGCCACGAATGAGAAGACGCGCTGCTCACGTACCGTTTTGAGCGCTGGAGCTCGACTCGGGCGAAACGCCGTGAAGGCCGCCTCCGAAGCCGGAGGCGGCCTTCACGGACACACTGTCAGTAGGTGGGCAGGCTCGGGTCGATCTGCTTCGCCCAGGCGAGCACGCCGCCGCCGAGGTGCGTCGCGTCCTTGAAGCCGGCCGCGTGCAGCGCGGCGAGGGCCTCGGCGGACCGGGCACCGGACTTGCAGTGCAGGACGATCGGCTTGTCCTGCGGCAGCTCGGCCAGCGCCTCGCCCGAAAGGATCCGGTCCTTCGGGATCAGCGTCGCACCCTTGATGTTGACGATCTCGTACTCGTGCGGCTCGCGGACGTCGATCAGCGCGAAGTTCTCGCCGCTGTCGAACTTGGCCTTGAGCTCGGCCGGGGTGATCGTGCTGCCCGAAGCCGCCTGCGCGGCCTCGTCGGAAACCACCCCGCAGAACGCCTCGTAGTCGATCAGCTCGGTGATCTTCGGGGTCTCCGGGTCCTTGCGGATCTTGACCTCGCGGTACTTCATCTCCAGCGCGTCGTAGCTGATCAGGCGGCCGAGCAGCGGCTCGCCGATGCCGGTGATGAGCTTGATCGCCTCGGTCACCATGATCGAGCCGATGGACGCGCAGAGCACGCCCAGCACGCCACCCTCGGCGCAGGAGGGGACCATGCCCGGGGGCGGCGGCTCCGGGTAGAGGTCGCGGTAGTTGAGGCCCTTGCCGTTCGGCGCGTCCTCCCAGAACACGCTGACCTGGCCCTCGAACCGGAAGATCGAGCCCCAGACGTACGGCTTGCCGAGGATCACCGCGGCGTCGTTGACCAGGTAGCGCGTCGCGAAGTTGTCGGTGCCGTCGACGATCAGGTCGTACTGCTCGAAGATCTCCAGCGCGTTCGACGAGTCGAGCCGGTCGGTGTGCAGGTGCACCTTGACCAGCGGGTTGATCTCCGCGATCGACTCCTGCGCGGACGCGGCCTTGAGCTTGCCGACGTCGGACTGGCCGTGGATGACCTGGCGCTGCAGGTTCGACTCGTCCACGACGTCGAAGTCGACGATGCCGAGCGTGCCGACCCCGGCCGCGGCCAGGTACAGCAGCGCGGGGCTGCCGAGGCCGCCGGCCCCGATCACCAGGACCTTCGCGTTCTTCAGCCGCTTCTGCCCGTTCACCCCGACGTCCGGGATGATCAGGTGACGGCTGTACCGGGCCACCTCTTCCTTGGTGAGCTCGGCAGCCGGCTCGACGAGCGGCGGCAGTGCTGACATGGGTCCTCCATCTCGCGCGCGGATCGCGTCCATCCCACTATGCACAACGCGCGCAGGCAAATAAGCCTTCCCAGGTCCAGATGCTGGGACACCCTACGGCGTGGGGTTGGGCCAGGAGTTCGTCTTGCAGACGCGGCCGTCCTTGGCCACCTTGCCCTTGTCGCCGCCGGGGATGTCGTTGAGCATCGACACGTAGTCGTCGGAGACGCCGAACGACTGCTGCATCATCACCGGCGCGGGCTGGTCGTTGCCGCCGCAGCCGACGTGCTGGTTGCCCAGGGCGTGCCCGACCTCGTGGTTGATGGCGTACTGCCGGTACCCGGTCATGTCGGCGCCGTACGCCTTGGCGCCGCGCACCCAGCGGGCCAGGTTGATCAGCACGCGGCCGAGGCTCTTGCGGTAGCAGGATGCCTCGAACTTGATCTGGAACCCGCAGGCGTCCGGCCGGTGGGTGGTCTCCGGCGTGGTGAGGCTCACCCGGAAGGACGGGTTCGGGAAGTTGCCGTCCACCCGCTGGAACGCGATCTTGCCGTCCCAGGTCCAGCCCTGGGCCGGGTTCGACAGGGTGCCCTGGACGGCCGTGGCGAAGGCGTCGTCACCGGCGTAGCTCGCCGGGTCGATCCCGTCCTCGACCTCGACGGTGTAGGTGTACAGCTTCCCGTTGCCGATCTTCGGGCCGCTGCCCGGGACGACGTGCCACTTGCCCGCGCCGGCCTGCGTGAACGGGATGCCTTCGGGCAGGTCCGCGGTCGGCACCTTCAGGTCGACCGGGGTGGCCGGGTTCTCCGGGATGGCCTGCTCGCCGTTGCCGTCGATGGCGCCGCCGGAGGAGTCGCCGCCCGCCGACTCGGCGCCGGGCCCGGCGCCGGTGCCCTGCTCGGCGATCGGCTGGGCCGGGCTGTTGGCCGTGTTGACCACGACGAGGACGGTCAGGATCACCAGGATCGGCAGGGCGTAGACGCGCCAGCCGTAGGTCTTGGTCAGCTTCGCGATGCCCGACTTCGCCGGCTCCTCGGCCTTCTTCTCCGGCGCGGTGTCGACCTGCGGTTTCCAGGAGGCGCTCAGCGGCTCGGCGCTGGTCCGGCGGCTGCCCGGGCGGTAGCGGTCTTCGCCGACACGCTGCGCCGGCGCCTTCGACGGGCGGTACTGGCCGGTGCGCGGGGCGTCCGCGGGCTCCGGCGTCCGGCGGGCCGACGCGCGGTGGGGAGCCCGCCGATCTTCGCCTCGCGCGTCCTGCTTCACCCGGTCCACCGCACCAGGGTGCCACAGCGGCGAGGCACCGCTCTCGCCGACTGGCGGATCATCGAGTGAACTCGGCATCCCCCGATCGGCTTACCAAGAGCCCGCTTCGACGTGCTCCCACATGCCGAGGACGGCCTTCGCGACGACGACCGGGCGTTCCATCTGGGCCACGTGACCGGTGCGCGGGAGCACCAGCAACCGGGCCCGCGGGATGGCCCGCGCGGTCCGCGCGGCGCGTTTCACCGAGATGACGCGGTCCTCCCGCCCCCAGACGACCAGCGTCGGCGCCCGGACGAGCGGCGCGACCGACCACAGCGACGCCTTCCCCAGCGTCGACCACGCCCGGAAGATGGCGAAGGTGCTGCGGGCCATCGCGGGTGCCGCCCAGGCGAACCCGGCGCGGGCCCCGTGTTCCTCGGTCAGCTCGTCGAGCCGGCTTTCCGGGAACCGCGACGGGTCGGCGAAACACAGCTTGATGACCTGCGCGGCGCGTTCCCGCGGCCCGAGCGCGGCCAGCTGGGCCCGCACGCGCGCGCCGACCAGCGGCAGGTAGGCGAGCGCCATCCGCGGGTCCGACAGCCGCCGCGGGTCGAGGCGCAGGTCCGGCACGGCCGGCGAAATCAGCGTCAGCGTCTCCACCAGTTCCGGCCGCCGGGCCGCGATGAGCAGCGCGATCGCGCCACCCATGGAGTTGCCGAACAGGTGCACCGGCGCCCCGACGGCCTCGATGTGCCGTGCCACGACGTCGGCGTGCGCCTGGAGCGTGAAGTCGAAGCCCGCTTCGGGCTCGGAGTAGCCGAAGCCGGGCAGGTCGGGCGCGGTGCCGCCGGCGACCGGCGCGAGCAGCGCGGCCAGGTCGGTCCAGTTCGTCGACGAACCCCCGAGGCCGTGCACGTACACGGCCGGCACGCCGTCCGGGCCCGGCGTGCGGCGGACGTGGAGCCGGGCGGTGCCGACCTCCTCGAAGGCCGCAGGCCACGGCGGCGGGACCGGGTCGAGCGACGGCAGGGCCCTGGTCGAAAGCGGCACGTGGGTCAGCGGCGCCCGCGCCGGCACGGGGGTGTTCACGGATCCAGAATGCCCGACCCTTGGCGCGGCACACGTACCGGCGAGTAATCTTCAGGGCGACTTCACGCGGTGGCGACCCCGCCCGTCGAAGAAGAGATGACGGGAGGACGAAGCATGACGGAGATGACGCGGTTGCAGCAACGTGGGGTGCGGCTGCCCCGGACCGAGCGCCGGGCCCAGCTCCTCGCCGCGGCGCAGCGGGTCTTCGCCGAAAACGGTTACCACGCTGCCGCGATGGACGAGATCGCCGAGGTCGCGGGCGTCTCGAAGCCCGTGCTGTACCAGCACTTCCCCGGCAAGCTCGATCTGTACATCGCGCTGCTGGAAAGCCACGTCGACGAGCTGGTCAAGCGCGTCCAGAACGCCCTGGACTCGACGACGGAGAACAAGCAGCGCGTCCCGGCGACGGTCGGCGCGTTCTTCGACTTCGTCAGCAACGACGCGGGCGCGTTCCGGATGGTGTTCGAGTCCGACCTGCGCGGCGAGCCTGCCGTCCAGGAAGCGGTCGACCGCGCGACGTCGGCGAGCGTGGACGCGATCACCGAGACGATCACCGCGGACGCGGGCCTCGACGAGGACAAGGCGCGGCTGCTGGCGGTCGGGCTGGTCGGGATGAGCCAGGTCAGCGCCCGCTTCTGGCTGGCCCACCACCAGTCGATGAGCCGCGAGGAGGCGGTGGCCCTGACGGCCAACCTGGCCTGGCGCGGCATCGGTGGCGGCTTCCCGCTCAAGGACAGCTGAGCGGGCGGCGGCAGGATTGTGAACTATCCGGTTAGTCCGTTGCCGGACTAACCGGATAGTTCACCGGTGCGGTCGCGAACTCACCGGATAGTCCATGCGCTCAGCGCGCGGCGGCGACCCGCACCAGGGCCGAGATCCGGCGGGCCACCTCGAAGGGCCGCTCCTGCGGGAGCATGTGCCCGGCGCCCGGGAACCGGACGAATTCCGCGTGCGGCAGCTCGTCCGCGATCACCTTCGCGTGCGCCAGGGGGCAGAGCCGGTCCTTCTCGCCCGCCAGCACCACCGACGGCACGTCGCACAGCGCGCCCAGCCCGCCGACGCCGCGGTGCGCCGCGATGGCGTCCAGGAACATCCCCGCGCTCGCCGGGTGCGCGCACAGCAGCTGCTCGACGACGCTGTCCACCTGCGCGCGTCCCGGGCGGTCGCCGAACACGAGCCGTCGCGCGCCCGAGCGGACCATCCCCGGCCGCAGCCGCAGCGTGTCGCTCCGCAGGCGGGCCAGCAACCGGGCCACCCGCGGCTCGAAGCGCGTGACGCTCCGGCCGACCAGGCCCGGGAACCCGAGCGTGAGCTGGTCCATGTCGCCCGACGACGTCGCCACGAACGCCGCGCCCGCCAGCCGCTCGCTGACCAGCGCCGGGTGCCGTTCGGCGAGCACCATCAGCGTCATGCCGCCCATCGAGTGGCCGGCCAGCACGAGCGGCCCCGCCGGGACGCGGTCGGCGATCAGCTCGGCGAGGTCGTCGGCCAGCCGGGCGATCGTGGCGCCGCCGCGCCGGGCGGGTGCCGAACCGCCGTGGCCGCGCAGGTCGTAGCGCAGCACGCGCAGGCCGGGGTCGAGGCGCGGCAGCACGAAGTCCCACGTGCGGTGGTCCTGCGTCCAGCCGTGCACCAGCACCAGTGTCACGGCCGAGTCGGCCGGCCCGGACTGCGTGACGTGCAGTGCGGCGCCGTCGCTCGCGACGAACCGGTGCCCGGCCGAGGGGTCCCGCAGCCGCGACGCGGTCGTCATCGGCCCGCCGGGAGCAGGAACGACTTGCGCCAGAAGTACTTCCCCGGCAGCCCCACCAGCCCGGACTCCTGCAGGAACGGCATGATCTTCTCCCCGGCCCAGGCGATCGTCCCCTGCCAGTGCGGGTTGTTCAGGGCCGCCTCGACGCCGTCGCGCGGCCGGATGCCGACCGCCTTGTAGACGTCCGGGTTGATGAACGCCCGCGTCACGAAGTAGGAGATGACCGCGATGATGAACTGTTGGTAGCCGATCTCGGCCTTCGACAGCTTCGCCATGCCGCGCGTGACCTCTTCGCGGGCGAAGGTGACGTGCCGGGCCTCTTCCAGGACGTGGATCCGGTTGACCATCCGGACCAGCGGCTGCACGCCTTCGTCGTTCATCTGCTCGCGCTGCAGCCGGTCCAGGACCTCCTCGGCGACCAGGATCGCGCCGTAGCGCGCCGGGCCGTAGGAGATCGTCGGCATCAGCTTCGCGAGGCGCCGCAGCCACGGCACCGGGCCGTAGGCGGGGCAGCCGATCCGCGCCGCCATCCGCGCGAACATCGTCGAGTGCCGGCATTCGTCGGCGATTTCGGTGAGCGCGAACTGGGCGTGCGCGGACGTCGGGTCCTGCTCGTAGACCTCCTTGAGCAGCATCTGCATCAGCAGGATCTCGAACCACAGCCCGGTGGTCGCGACGCTGGCGACCTCGTGCTTGCCCAGCTCGATGCGTTGTTCGGGGGTCAGCTTGTCCCAGAGTTCGGTGCCGTAGAGCGAGGAGCGCTCGTCGAGGATGAACCGCTTGCCTTCGACCAGCGGGGCGGTCCAGTCGATGTCGACGTCGGGGTCGTAGAACTTGTTCGCCGACGACTTGAGCAGGCGGTCCGCGGTCTTTTCGCGGTCCGGTTCCTTCAGCGTCCGCGTCATTGCCGACACCCCTTCCGGATGTGTAACTTGAGGTAACAGTTACCTGTGCGTAGCATGACCCTCGTGATCGAACGTGTCAAGCGCTCAGGCAAGCAGCCCGGCAGGTCCTCCCGTGACGAGGAAGCGACCGGCGACGCCCGGCGCGACCGCTGGCGCAAGCACCGGATCGCCCGGCGCAAGGAGTTCGTCGAAGCCGCGCTGCGGGCCCTCGACACGCACGGCCCGGACCTCGGCATGGAGGACGTCGCCGCGGAGGCCGGCGTCACGAAACCGGTGCTGTACCGGCACTTCGACGACAAGGCCGACCTGTACGTGGCGCTCGGCCAGCGCGGCACGGAGATCCTCTTCGAGCGGCTGATCCCGGCGATCAACGCCGAACTGGCGCCGGTCCCGCGGATCCGGATGGCGCTCGACGCGTTCTTCACGGTGATCGAGGAGCACCCGAACCTGTACCGGCTGCTGGCGCACGGGCGGCCGGAGAAGCCGGTGTCGTCGGACGTGGTGGCCGAGGACAAGGAACTGATCGCGACGGCGCTGACGGCGCTGCTCGGCGACTACATGCGGATGTTCAACATGGACTCCGGCGCGGCCGAGCCGTGGGCGCACGGCATCGTCGGCATGGTCCAGAACACCGGCGAGTGGTGGCTGGCCCGCCGGTCGATGAGCCGCGACGCGGTCGTCGAGTACCTGACCCAGATCATCTGGGCGGCGATCGACGGGCTGACCCGCCAGAACGGCGTGGTCATCGACCCGAACCAGCCCCTGGAAGCCAACAAGGTGGTCCAGCTGGGCCGCACCTCGGAGTCGTTGGAGGAAACCTCATGAGCGAGCACGACGAAGACGGCTACAGCGGCGAAGCCACCCTGGTGGTCGACGGCGTGACCCTGACGGCGGCGGTCGAGCTGCGCGGCTACTTCCAGCCGATCGACGGCTACTACCGCTGGTACGGCCGGGTGGCGGTGAACGACGAGCTGACCGCGCTGGCGGGCGGCAAGAAGAAGGCCGTGTCGATCCAGACGGGCTCGCACTCGGCGACAGGCGAGCTGTCCGACCCGGACCCGTGGGGCCGGTACCGGATCACGGGCACCAGCACCCCGCCGTTCCACGTGCCGACGACGCTGGAAGAGCTGAACGCCTAGCGGTCAGGGCAGGCGCGGGCTCGGCAGTTCCACGCCGGGCAGCACGCCGTTCGCGATGTCCGTGGCCCGCCACTTCCGGATGATCAGCCGGACCGCCGTGACCGGCGCGGCCAGGAACGGCGCGGCCTCCGGGACCTTGGTGACGAGCAGTTCGCGCGCCCGCGCGTCCTCGTCGCGGCCGACGATCTCGGCTAACGCCTGGGCCTGCAGGAACGGCTGCATCGGCGAGCCCGTGGAGACCACGACCGAGACGACCGGGTTCTCCCGGATCGCCGCCAGCGTCCGGCCGCGGTCCTCGAGCACGAGGTTCAGGGTGAACTCGCCGCTCTCGGCGAAGTACACCCCGCCGACCCACGGCCCGGTGCTGCCCGAGGTGGCGAGGAACAGCGACTTGTGCGCGGAGAGGGTGCTCCGCACGAGATCCGCGACGGCGGCCGGCTCGAGAGTGGTCACCGGCCGAAGCTAAGCCGCGGAAAAGCGACACTCCAAGCAGAACACCACAATCCGGTGAAACCCGGGCACGCGAAAGCCACCCCGGGAACGTCCCGAGGTGGCTGTTGCGGGCTGTGGGTCAGTCGCCGACGCCGAAGCCGACCTTGCGGACGTCCGAGGGGGCGATCTCGACGTACGCGATGCGGTCGGAGGGGACGATGTACTTGCGCCCCTTCTCGTCGTTGATGCGGAAGAGCCCGTCACCGGCCGTCAGGGCCTCGGCGACCAGCTTCTCCACCTCTTCGGGAGACTGGCCACTGGACACCACCAGCTCGCGCGGCGTGTCCTTGATGCCGATCTTGACCTCCACGTGGGACCTCCGCTGAAAATTCGTAAGGGATGTGCCCGGCAAGGCTAACCGAACCGGCTCGTTCCGGTGGCGCATGACCGCGCCCGACCGCGTCGTCACGTCCAGGTACTCCATCGGGATCAGCCCAGGCCGAGCGCCTGCATGCGCTTGGTGTGCCCCTGTTGCAACCGCCGGAACAGCGCGGCAATTCCGGAGAGGTCGCCCGAGCCGTTGACGATGAGCTCGGCCAGCCCGTCGCGCTCGGCGACGACGTACTGGGCCTGGGTCAGCGCCTCGCCGAGCAGGCGGCGCCCCCACAGGGCGAGCTTGTCGCGGGTCTTGGGGTCGGCCTCGATGCCGGCCGCGACTTCGCGTTCGGCGAACGCGGAGTGGCCGGTGTCGGCCAGCACGGTCAGCACCAGGTCCTTGGTCTCCGGGTCGAGCCAGCTGGCGATCTCGCGGTAGAGGTCGGCCGCCAGCCCGTCGCCGACGTAGGCCTTGACCAGCGACTCCAGGTACGACTTCGGCGGCGTCGAAGCGTGCCAGGCGTCGACCTGCGCCACGAACGGCGTCATCGCGTCTTCGATCTTGACGTCGTGCGCGGCCAGGTGCTGGGCGAGCAGGCCGTAGTGACCGATCTCGGCGGCCGCCATGGTCGCCAGCGCGGCGCGCCCGGCCATCGTGGGCGCGTGGCGCGCGTCCTCCGCCAGCCGGTCGAACGCGGACAGTTCCAGGTAGGCGATCACACCCAGAAGGTCGACTACGCCCTCGGAGATCTCTTTCGGCTCGGTCACGGGGGCAGGGTATCGCCGAAGCACCCGGGCGTGTCGGGACGAGACCGATCACACTGGTTCCGGCGCGCCGGGTACTGTCGAAAAACTGCTGACCAGGTACACTGGCGTCCGATATCAAGCTTCCGTACGCCATACCGGCGTCGGGAACAGGCAGGTCACGCGGCTTGCCGACGTACTGCAATGTGCGTGCACGCCTCTTCCGGCATTCCCGGGGCGGACCGGTTCCGCGCTTCAGAACAGCGCCAGGGACCAGGGTTTACTCCCGGTCGAGTGTCGAGCGGACCCACGGCTGTGCGCGCTGGTCACGAGAGAGGCGATCACCCTGACCGCAGAAATTCCCACAACCGAACAGCCCCCCGCCGTCGCGCTGGAACACAGCGAGACCGGCCCGGCCGCGCTCGACACCTCGCACCCGCTGCAGGCGGGCGTCGAGGTCGAGCCCGAAGCCCCGACCTTCGCGTCCTTCGGCGTCAAGCCCGAGATCGTCAAGGCGCTCGGCGAGGCCGGCATCGAGCGGACGTTCGCCATCCAGGCGCTCACCCTGCCGCTGGCCATGGCCGGCGACGACCTCATCGGCCAGGCCCGCACCGGCATGGGCAAGACCCTCGGCTTCGGCGTCCCGCTGCTGCACCGCGTCGAGGTGCCGGGCGACGGCACCCCGCAGGTGCTGGTCGTGGTGCCGACCCGCGAGCTGTGCATCCAGGTCGCCAACGACCTCAAGGGCGCCGGCAAGCACCTGGGCATCCGCACCCTGGCCATCTACGGCGGCCGCCCGTACGAGCCGCAGATCGAGGCGCTCCGCAAGGGCGTCGACGTCGTGATCGGCACCCCGGGCCGGCTCCTCGACCTGGCCGAGCAGCAGCACCTGGTGCTGGGCAAGGTCCGCGGCCTGGTGCTCGACGAGGCCGACGAGATGCTCGACCTGGGCTTCCTGCCCGACATCGAGCGCATCCTGCGGATGGTGCCGGACGAGCGGCAGACGATGCTGTTCTCGGCCACCATGCCCGGCCCGATCATCACGCTGGCCCGCACGTTCCTGCGCCAGCCGACGCACATCCGCGCCGAAGAGAACGACGCGAGCGCGATCCACGAGCGCACCACCCAGTTCGTCTACCGGGCGCACTCGATGGACAAGCCCGAGGTCATCGCCCGGGTGCTGCAGGCCGAAGGCCGCGGCCTCACGATGATCTTCAGCCGCACCAAGCGCACCGCGCAGAAGGTGGCCGACGACCTGGTCGAGCGCGGTTTCGCCGCCGCCGCCGTGCACGGTGACCTGGGCCAGGGCGCCCGCGAGCAGGCGCTGCGCGCGTTCCGCTCCGGCAAGGTCGACGTGCTGGTGGCGACCGACGTCGCGGCCCGCGGCATCGACATCGACGACGTCACGCACGTCATCAACTACCAGTGCCCGGACGACGAGAAGACCTACGTCCACCGCATCGGCCGCACCGGCCGCGCGGGCCGGACCGGCGTCGCCGTCACCCTGGTCGACTGGGACGAGATGCCGCGCTGGAAGCTCATCTCGGACACCCTGGGCCTCGACAAGCCGGAGCCGGTGGAGACGTACTCGTCGTCGCCGCACCTGTACGCGGACCTGGGCATCCCCGAGGGCACGAAGGGCCGGCTGCCGCTGGCCAACCGCACCCGCGCGGGCCTGGCCGCCGAGGAGGAAGAAGACCTGGGCGGCAAGAAGCGCGGCCCGCGTGGCCGCGGCAAGGCCGTCGAGGCCGCCTCGGAAGAGGCGCCGCGCAAGCGCACCCGGGCCCCCCGCAAGCGGACCCGCGGTGGTGCGCGTTCGGCCGAGGCGATCGAGGCCGCGGACAACGCGGCCGCGGCCCCGCCGGCCGCCGACGGTGAGGCGCCGCCGGCCGAGGGCCGGACCCGCAGCCGTCGCCGCACCCGCACCGGCAACGCCCCGGAGGCGACCGGGCCGGCCGTCGAGAAGGAAGCCGGCGAAAACGCCGAGCGGCCGGCTCGCCGACGCCGCCGTCGCCGCCCGGCCGCGACGTCTGATACACCTGCGTCGGCAGACTGAGGCTTCTCCATCGGGGGTTCAGGTACGTGAGCGACGTCGAGAAGGCGCCTGAGAGCGCGCCTGAACCCGAGTACGGCTCCGAGGACGTCCTCGAAGACGTCGAGGTCACCCCGCCCGCACCGCGGGTCAAGGCGCGCCGATCGCCGTGGAACCGCGGGCGGGACCGGGTGCTCGCCGCGCTGATCGCGGTGGCGGTGCTGGCCGTCGCGCTGGTCATCGGTGTGACGAGCGACAGCGCGGCCACCGACCGGACCGAGGCGGCCCCGCCCCCGCCGTTGCCCGCGGCACCGGACAAGGTGCCGGGGTCGATGGCGGAGATCTGGAGCGCCCCGAGCGGCGCGACGCCGGTCCCGGTGGTGGCGGGCGATTCGGTCGCCACCGCGGACGGCGGCGAGGTCGCCACCCGCGACCCGCTGACCGGGCAGATCCGCTGGCACTACGCGCGTGACCTGCCGTTGTGCACGCTGGACCAGGTGTGGGGCCGGCTGAACGCCGTCTACCACAAGACGCGCAACTGCAGCGAGGTCACGCAGCTGGACCCGGCGACGGGCCGCATCACGGCCCAGCGCAACGGCAACGCGGAGCTGGGCACCCAGCTGGTCGACGACGGCTCGCACGTGACGGCAACGGGCAAGAAGCTCCTCACGACCTGGCGCGACGACCTGGTGCAGAGCGCGGAGTACGGCGAGGTCCCGGCGCTGGTCAACGCGGGCAAGCAGCCCCGAACGGGCTGCACGTACGGCACGGTGGCGGCGGCCTCGGGCAAGGTCGGCGTGATCGAGCGGTGCCCGGGCGACCCGGCGGACCGCCTGACGGTGTACAAGGCGGCCCCGGAGAAGGACGACGAGCCGCAGGTCAGCTTCAGTTCGGTGCTGGCGGGCAAGCGAGCCCGCGTGGTGGCGATGTCGGGCGACCTGACGGCGGTGGTCCTCCCGGACCGCAAGCTCCTGGTGATCTACAACGGCGACGGAACCCAGCGGGCGGCGTACCCCCTGGACGTCCCCCCGGCCGACCTGGCGGCCGACCCGCCGACGGGCGTCGAAGCCACCACCCAGACGGCGGCGAACGTGTACTGGTTCAGCGGGTCGAAGGTGGTGGCCCTGTCCCGCGACGACCTCGCGCCCCGCTGGACGTTGAGCAGCGCGCTGGGCCCGGGTGTGACGTTCGCGCAGCAGCTGGTGGTCCCGATCAAGGGCGGCCTGGCGGTCCTGAACGAGAACGACGGATCGACGATCCGCACGGTAGGCGTGGACCGCCACGGCTACACGGGCCAGGTCCGCCTGGCCGCGGCCGGTCCGGTGCTGCTCGAGCAGCGAGGAACAACGCTGGCGGCCCTGAAGTAACCGGCCGTGATGCCCCTCCAATCACGCGTGATGCCCCTCCAATCACGCGAGATGCCCGCCTGATCACGTGAGATGCCTGCCTGATCACGCGAGTTCGGGTTCCGGTCACCCGGGATCCGGCATCAGCCACGCGGTGCGAGGCGGGCTGACGTGCGCAAAGAGGCATCTCTCGTGATTGAGCGGGCATCACCTGTGATTGGACGGGCATCACTCGTGATTGCGGGGGTAACTCGCGCGGTCGGGAGCCGTCGGGCCGGGGTCAGGCGAGCCAGAAGAGGGTCAGCGCGGAGACGGTGAACAGCACGACCGCCACACCCGCTCCCACGGCCGCGGGCCCGTTGCGACGATCGGCGACTCGCTGAGCCACCAGGGCCAGCACCGCCGCCACCGGGTGGCCGATCAGCAGGGTCGGGCCGGGGCCCGGCGCACCCGTGAACCGGCAGATCCCGGCCACGGCCAGCACCCCGACGGCGAGGACCGCAAGCCCGGCAGCCAGCGAGCCGGTGAACCCGCGCCACCAACGGCCGCCCTGCCGAGCAGGCGCGGAGACCGCGGGGGCAGTGCCGTCCGGCTCGATCCGCTCGGGCTCAACCCGATCCTGCGGCGCGGTTTCAGGCTCAGCCCGGTCCAGCGGCGCGGCCGCCACCCGGCCGACCTCGGGTCGCTCCAGCTGCCCGCCCTCGGCCGGCACGGCCGGACCACCCTCGGTCCGCGCTGCCTCTGCCTCAGCCGCCGACCCGGCCGGCGAAGCAGGGCGGCCGGGAGCCGCCGAAGCATTTCCGGCCTCGGCCCGCGCCGGCCCTGGTCCGGCAGCGCGCCCCACCTGCCCGCCGTCAGCCGGCACCGCTGCCCCGGCGTCCGGTGTAGCGGGGCGACCGGGGGTCGTCTGGGCTTTTCCGCCCTCCTGCCCTCCCGCCGGCAGTGGGATCGTCGCCAGTTCGTCGGTGTCCGGTGAAGCCACGTTCCCTCCCGTTCAGGGCGCGAGCAGGTCCCACGGCTGCGCCTGCGGGGCCGCTTCCTGGCCCGCCGCGCAGCTCGGCCTGAAGTCGCACCAGGCGCAGCGCCGGTCCGGGCGGGGCGGGAACAGCACGTCCCCGTCGCCGCCCGCCTCCAGGGTATCCGTGGCCAGGCGCAGGTCTCCGGCCGTCTCTTCGGCGCGTTGGAGTTGCCGCTGCAGGCTCTCCGTGGTGTGCTCCGCCGCCGCTATCGTGCCCGTCGGCAGGTGGTGCAGCTCCACCGTCGTGCACGGCATCCGCAACGTCCGGGCCGCCGCCACCGCGTACAACGCCAGCGCTTGCGACGCCCGGGCCTCGTACTCGTCCGGTGGACGGCGGCCCGTCTTGTAATCCACGATGACCAGCGAGCCGTCGCGCGCGTCGATGCGGTCCGCGCGGCCCTCGATGATCATCGACGGCCGCTCCCCCGGTGTCGAGCTGACCGGCGCCGACACCCACCGCTCGAGGCCGACCGGGTCGTGGCTGACGTCGTTGTCCTCGACGTACTCCGCCACCCACCCCTTCGCCCGCGCCCGGTACCGCGCCGCCTGCTCCTCGCTTTCGAAGCCCGCGTCCTTCCAGAACTCGGCGACCAGCGCCACCGCCCGTTGCGGCACCCGCTTCAGCGCCGGCAGGTCGAACAGCGCCCGCAACGCGTTGTGCACCACCGCCCCGAGCGTGCTGTGCGCCCACGGTCCGGTGCGCTGCGGTGTCGGCCGTTCGAGGTACGCGAGGCGGTACCGGCGCGGGCAGTCGTCGAAGGTCGCCAGCCGCGCCGGCGAGACCTTCGTGAGCCGCACCGGTTGCGCGACGCCGAAGTCGAAGCCCATCTGGTCCTTCACGGCGCCCACGCTACGCACCACCACCGACACTTTTTTCGGGGGTTCGGGTGGCGGAGCCCCCGACCTGGGGCGAAGCCCCAGATGTCACCGACACTTTCCGCGCGGGGCGAGGTCGCCCCGCGCGGAAAGCCCGTTCACCGCACGACGAGCACCGTGTGCGTGCCACCGGAAACGGTCAACGGACCCGCGGCCCGCACCGCTCGCCCGTCCAGCAGCACCAACCGGCCGCCGGGCACCACCAGCGACCCGGAAGTCCCGCGCGGCGCGGTCACCGTCAACGAAAACACCGCACCCTGCTGCGACCACGAAGCCGACAACGCGCCCTTCGGCGTCGGCACCGCTCCTCGCGCCCACGAAACCGGACCGGGGTGCGGCGAAACCGTCCAGGTCGCGAAGCCCGGCGACGTCGGCGAGACGCCCAGCAGCTCGTTCGTCAGCGCCGGCACGACGCCGGTCGACCAGCCGTGCGCGGCCGACGTGTACCCCTGCTCGTAGTGCGAACCGCCTTCGCCGATGCCCTCCCACGCCGTGATGCCCGGGTCGTGCGTGGCCATCCAGCCGTACATCCGCTTGATCTGGTCGATCGCGGACGCCGCCTGCCCGCTCCGGAACCGCGCCTGAAGCTCCGGGAACGACGTGAACGCGTACACGCGCTTCGTGCCGTCGCCGACGAGAGTGTCGTTGTCCATGAACGGGTTCCCGTACGGCAACGCGCCCGCCGCAAGCCGCGCCAACGCCGAAGTGGCCTGCGCCGGAGACGCGATCCCGGCGACGATCGCGTGGCTGTTGCCGTCCTGGCCGTGCCGCACCGCGCCCGTCGCCGAGTCGAGGTACGCGCCCACCGCCGGGTCCCACAGATACTGGTTCACCGCCGCGGCGACGCCCGAAGCACGCGAGAGCCAGCGTTCCGCGTCGGCCGCGTGTCCCGTCGCCCGCGCCAGGCCCGCCGCGCCCTGAAGCGCCCGGACGTACAACGCGTTGTAGTACGTCACTTCGCCCGTACGCGGCAGGAACGCGTAGTCGCCGTAGCCGCCTGTGCCGTTAAGCCCCTTCGCGAGCAACCCGCGCGAATCGGTGACCGAGGGGTACCAGCTGTCGAGCGTCTTCACGAGGTGCGAGTAGTACGAAGACGCGTACGCGGTGTCGCCCGTGTAGAGCACGTAGTCCCAGCTGGAGGTCACCCACCAGAGCGGATAGTCGAACAGCGGCAGCGTGTAGCCGTTGATCGACGCGGGCGGGATCCAGCCGTCCGCGCGCTGGTGGTCGGCCAGGTCGGCGAGGACGTTCTTCGCCGCCGTGCCGTCCTGGTGCGTCAGGTACTCCGTCAGGCCGGACACCGCGACGTCGCCGACGTACGGGTCCCGGTCGCGCTTCGCGCCGTCGTGCAGCACCAGCTTGCCGTCCAGCGACGGCGAGAACGCGCCCCGAGGGTCCACATCGGACTCACGGAAGGTGTCCATGCCCAGCTCGTTGGTGTAGGACGCCGCGTACCAGTACTTGTTGAGTTCTTCGTCGGACGACTCGAACCAGCCGCGGTAGGTCGACGGCGTGCCGAGGAACGGCGTGAAGTCGAGCGAGACGCCGCTGATCCGCACCTCGCCCGAAGGCTGGGCCAAAGGCGCGTCCGACGCGAGCGCGTCGAGGCTGATCCGCAGGTACCGGAAGCCGTGCAGGCCGTCCGCGCACACCTGCGTACCGGCGGCGCAGCCCTTCGTGTCGCGCCACACCGTCGGCGTCGCAGGCACGGCGTACTGGTCCGTGCCCGGGCCGCCGGAGAAGTCCGAACGCGTGAAGTCGGAGCGTTCGCCCAGGTACTGCAGGGTCTCGGAGAACGCCAGGCGGACGCCCGGCCGGTTCGCCGACGCGCCCGCGAAGGCGATCTTCGGGTAACCGGCGACGACCTTGCCGAAGTCGACGACGGCGGTCGGCACCGGCGGGTCGGCGACCACGCCCGGCCAGACCTCGGCGACGCGGCTGAACTCGCCGGACGGCGTGTTCTGGTCCTTGGTCACGGTGATCCGGACCTGCGCGGTCGTCACCGGCCGGTCGAAGGTCACCGCGCGCTGCACGGCGGTGTTCCCCGTCACCGAAGCCGCGACCCGCCACGCGCCCGCGTCCAGGACCTCGACCGTGAAGTCCTGCGGCACCCCGTCCACATTGGACAGAACGGTGACGCCGGGCAGCGCGACCGGCGCGCCCGCGGTGATGGTCAGGACGTCGGGGTAGGCGCCGATCGTGTCGTCGTTCCAGAACGTCCCGGTGTCGCCGTCGACGGCGTTGCCGGGGTCGTAGGTCCGGGGCTGGCCGTTCCCGCCGTTGTTCGGCGCGTGGAACGACGAGGCGGCCGCCGTGGTCCCGGCCGGCCACACCGGCTTCGGCGGCGACGCCTGCCGCTTGAACGTCGCCACGCCGCGCCCGAGCAGGCCGTCCGGGTTCGTGACGTCCCCGGTCGTGGACAGCACCTTCACGGGCCGGACGTCCCGGCTCGAAGGGGCGACGACGTACTTCTGCCAGCCGGGCGCCGCGCCGGCGGGCGCGGCGGCCACGCCGCTCGCCACCAGCACCGCGACCGGGAGGAATGCTCTGAGCCACTTCATCGAGGCCTCCGCACGGAGTTGAATCGTTTCAACCACTGAGCTGAAAATCAATCTGCGGCAGTGGTGCCAACGATGTCAACGAACCGGGCGGATCCTGTCCGGCAGGACAACCCGGGTGGCGGTCAGTTCCCGCCGGCGATGAACCCGCGGACGGAGTTCGCGACGAGCTCCACGGCGATGGCCGCCAGCAGCAGGCCGGCCACCTTGGCCAGCAGCGTGATGCCGCTTTCCTTGATCAGCCGGATGACGAGGCCGGAGTAGCGCATGCAGAGGTAGATGACGAAGTGGGTCGTGACGATCGCCAGCGCCAGGGCGATGTACGCGCCGACGTGCCCGTCCGCCTGCCGGACGAACACGATGGTCGCGGCGATCGCGCCGGGCCCGGCCAGCAGCGGCGTGCCGAGCGGCACGAGCGCGACGTTGACGTCCTCGGCCGCCGCCTCGGGTTCGTGCCCGTTGCTGGTGAGCAGCTGCAGCGCGATCAGCAGGAGCAGCAGCCCGCCCGCGCCCTGCAGCGCGGGGATGCCGATGCCGAGGTAGGCCAGGATCGCCTGGCCCGCGATCGCGAACAGGCTGATGACCAGCAGCGACACCAGGACGGCCTGCCGGGCGGCACGCGCCCGGGTGGCCACGGGCTTGCGGCCGACGAGGCTGAGGAACACCGGCACGGTGCCGGGCGGGTCCATGATGACGATCAGGGTGATCGTCGCACTCATGAACAGTTTCGCGTCGAAGAGCGCCATGTCAGCCCTTCACGACCTGGAACCCCGTGGCGCGCGAAACGAGTTCCTCGAGCTGCCCGGGTTCGGTGGTGCACTCACCGAGCGCGATCGTCTTGTTGGTGCCGTGGTAGTCGCTGGACCCGGTGAAGACGAGCCCGAGCTCGCCGGCCAGCTCGCGGGTGCGGGCCCGCGTCGGCGCGTCGTGGTTCGGGTGGTCGGCCTCGACGCCGGTGAGCCCGCGCGCGGCCAGCCCGGCCAGGGTGTCCTCGCTGATGGTGGCGCCACGGCTGAAGGCGAAGGGGTGTGCGACGACCGTGACGCCGCCGGCCGCGGCGATCATGTCGATGGCTTCCTCGACCGGCGTGTCGCGGCGGGCGACGTAGTAGCCGCGGCGGGGGCTCAGGTAGTCGGCGAAGGCCTCGTCGACGGACTTGACCAGCCCGGCCCGGACCAGCGCCTGCGCGAGGTGCGGGCGTCCCGGCGGGGAGTCCTCGGGCAGCAGGCCGAAGATCTCGTCGATGTCGATCGGCAGACCGTCGGCGGCCATCCGTTCGGCCATCCGGCGCAGCCGCGTGCGGCGCTCGAGGCGCAGCCGGGTCTGCTCGGCGACGACCGGCTCGGACGTCGGGTCGAAGAGGTAGGCGAGCAGGTGGACGCTGATCTGGCGGCCGGTCTCGGGGTCGGTCGACACCGTGGACAGCTCGGCGCCGGGAACCAGCGTCAGGCCTGGTGACACCGCTTCGGAAGCGGGCGCCCAGCCCGCGGTGGTGTCGTGGTCGGTGATCGCGACGACGTCGAGCCCGGCGTTCGCGGCCGCGGCGACGAGCCCGGCCGGCGAGTCGGTGCCGTCGGAAGCGGTGGAGTGGGCGTGCAGGTCGATGCGCATCGTGTCCATTGTCGACGATGCACTGCGTCACACTGCGGCCGGGACACCCCGGCGCACGTCACCCGACCGGCTTCTTGCCCCGGGCGGCGCGCTGGGCCTTGATCATCGAGAAGCGTTCGGCCTGCTTCTGCTTGTCGCCGAAGACCAGCTCCGAGATCGTGTCGTAGAACTCTTCGGGCCGCGGCAGGAAGTCGATCTTGTTCAGCGCCTGGATCTGACCGGCGGATTCGACGACCATCGTGCCGTAGCCCATCATGCGTCCGGTGGCCGTGCGGACGTAGCTGAGGTCGGTGACCTTGCTGATCGGCATCATCAGCACCTTGGTGGTGAACACGCCGGTGGTCATGACGAACCGCTTGTCGGTGACCACCAGACGCTCGACCCACCACTCCATCACCACGTAGGCGAAGCGCAGGACGACGAGCAGCGCGACGTACCAGAGGATGTTCTGGCCGATGTACAGCGCCGGCGGCAGCAGGTAGGACACCAGTACGCAGACGGCCAGCAGGGCGGCCGCCTCGAAGGTGTCCCACAGGAGCACCGCCCAGTGGCGGCGGATGCGGATGACCCGCCGCTCGGTGTCGAGGAGGTACTCGTCGGGGTCGCGTGGCGCGAACATGGTTCGAGGGTAACCCCGCAATCAGCCCTTGAACACGCTGCTGACGAAGGTGATCACCGATTCGGCCGAGCTGCGGAGGAAGTCGATGATGTTGCCGACGAGGCCGGCAGCCTGCCCAGGCTGGGCGATGACGAAGAACAGCACCAACGCGATACCGGCGAGGCCCGCAATCTTCTTCACGTTCACCGCGATCAAATCCCGTCTCTTACGGTGACACCGGACAACTGCAGAGAACTTGACTTTTTACGTTGTACCGCACTGAACAGGCGCGCGGGAGGAAAGTCCCGCGCTTGGGTCAGCACGCGGTCCGAAGTGTACCGTACGGCTACTCTCCGTGTACAGCTCGCCCGCCTCCGGGCCGGTTCCGTCTACCCTTCGGGACATGGAGGGCCTCACCAGCACCACGATCCGCTGCGTCGGCGGGATCGCGCACGACGCGTACGGCCGGTTGCTGCTCATCCGGCGCCGGAACGACCCCGGTTCGGGGCAATGGTCGCTGCCGGGTGGCCGAGTCGAACCGGGCGAAACGGACGAAACCGCGGTCATCCGGGAGCTGTCGGAGGAAACGGGCCTCGACGTGATTCCGGGCACACTGGTCGGCTCGGTCCGGCGGGGGCCGTACGAGATTTTCGACTACGCCTGCGAGGTCGCGGGCGGAATCCTCACGGCTGGTGACGACGCATCGGAGGCGCGTTGGTCCGATGCGGCAGACCTTGCCGCCTTGGAGGCGGCCGGGGAGCTGGTGGACCTGCTTTACGTCACCCTCCGCGACTGGAATGCGCTGCCTCGGGCCTGACTACAGCGGCAACCAGGTCATCCGCTGCCCGTGCGGCGCCGTCCGCGCCAGCGCGTGCGCCTCCGGCTTCCCGTCCTCCCACCGCACGACGCCCAACGTCGCCAGCCCGTCTGAACCGGCCAGGTCCGACCGCCCCGGCAGCACCGTCTCCAGCCCGGCCCCGTAGAACTCCTCCGAGACCCACCACACCGGCCGCGCGGCCGCCAGCTCGGCCAGCGTCGCGACGAACTCCGCGCGCTTCTCCGCCGGGAAGTACGCCAGCGCGTGGCTCGTGATCACCACCAGCGGCCCCTCCAGCGTCGAAGCCGCCGATGCCAGGTCGTCGGCCCCGTCCCCGGTGATCAGCCGGGGCCGGTGGCGCGCCTGCTCGGCCGCCGCCGTGCGCAGCAGCCTGATGCGGTCCGGCTGGTCCGCCCAGACGCACGCCTCCAGCCAGGCCAGCTCGTCCTCGTCCGACAGGTCCACCGGGGCCCGGTCCAGACCCGCCCGGTCGAGCACGGCCAGCTTCTTCGGCAGCTTCGGCACCACCGCGCCCGGGGCCAGGTCCAGCGCGCAGTGCAGGCCCACCGCCGCCTTCGCCGGACCGGCCGTCAGCTGGTCGCCGCCGTCGCACTGGTAGCGGTAGCCGAAGCGGTCGAGGCCCAGCAGCAGGCCCGCGCTGCAGCCCACCTCCAGCAGCGACACCTTCCCGCCCGCTTCGCGCGCCGCCCGCGCCACACCCGGGTACAGCAACGCCGCCCGCCGGACCTCGTTCGTCTGCGTGTAGCGCGAGGAAATCAACGCGCGCGCCTTCTCGGCGCGCTCCAGCAGGAACGAGCGGAACAGCGGCCAGGTGTCGGAATCCACGCCGTCGAACCCGCCCAGTGACGGGTAGTAGCGCGACAGCGGGTGGATCGGGTCCGCCTGCACGAGCCGGTGCGCGGTCGCCATCAGCAGCGTCGCGCGGACCTCGCCGTCGCGGGCCGCGGCGAGCAGGCCGGCGACGTCGTCGTCCGCGGCCGCCTGCAGCGCCAAGTGCTCGTACAGGGGCGAGACCCCGCGCGCCTCGACTTCCGCGAACGTGCGGAGTATCCCCTTGATCCCGTCCAGGTCCATCAGAGCCTCATTCGTGCGGCACCGGCCGGCCCGGCTGTTCGCCGCCCCGAGTGTCCCCGTACGAGCGCTTTGGCACCATCACCTTCCGCCGGAAGGTGCACACGATCGTGCCGTCCTGCTTGTAGCCGCGCGTCTCGACGTACACGACGCCGCGGTCGTCCTTGGACTTCGACGGCGTCTTGTCGAGCACCTCGGTCTCGCCGTAGATGGTGTCGCCGTGGAAGGTCGGCTTGACGTGCTTCAGCGATTCGACCTCGAGGTTCGCGATGGCCTTGCCGGAAACGTCCGGCACGGACATCCCGAGCAGCAGCGAATAGACGTAGTTGCCGACGACGACGTTCTTGCCGAAGTCGGTCGTCTCCTCCGCGTAGTGCGCGTCGAGGTGCAGCGGGTGGTGGTTCATGGTGATCAGGCAGAACAGGTGGTCGTCGTATTCGGTGACCGTTTTGCCCGGCCAGTGCTTGTAGACCGCACCGACCTCGAACTCCTCGTAGTACCGCCCGAACTGCACTCGTCTACTCCCGTCGCGTAACACCGCGTGAGCCTGGTCCGACACGCATCCGTGGTGAGGAGTACCCTCAACCATCGGTGTTCGCGCGTCAACGCGAGCCCCGCCACGTTGCACCGGCCCGGAGGAGGTGAGGAACTCGATGAGTAGTGGCGATAGTCCGCTCCCTAGTAGTCCCAGCGTTCCCACCACACCCGCCGGCCGGCTCATCTCCTGGTAGGCCTTCTCGTCCCGGGAACGCTGGTGTGTCGCCGGGCGGACGCATTTCCGCCCCTGGTCAGTCGTCTCGCACGACCACGCACGACACCAGGAGATCCCATGCCTGCCATTCCCTCGCTCGGCGGCCTGCGCGGCCGCGGCAACAAGGGCACGGTCCCGGTCCGCCCGGTTCCGGTGCCACTGTCCGCGTACGTCGTCGACTGCGCCGTTTACGTCGGCGGAAAGCGCCTGCCCGGCCGCTGGACCCACTCCGAGGCGATCAAAGAGGTCCGGAAGCGGCACGAAGGATTCGTCTGGATCGGGCTGCACGAGCCGGACGCCCTGCAGATCCAGGGCGTCGCGGACACGTTCGGGCTGCACGAGCTGGCGGTCGAGGACGCGCTCGAGGCGCACCAGCGGCCGAAGCTGGAGCGCTACGACGACACGCTGTTCCTGGTGGTCAAGACCGTCCGGTACGTCGAACACGAATCACCCACCACGGCGAACGAGATCGTCGAGACCGGCGAGCTGATGGTGTTCCTCGGCCGCGACTTCGTGATCACCGTGCGGCACGGGAACCACTCGGGCCTGGCGCGCCTGCGCCGCGAGCTGGACGACGACCCCGAGCGCCTGCAGCTGGGGCCGGCCGCGGTCGTGCACGCGATCGCCGACCACGTCGTCGACCACTACCTCGACGTCACGGGCCGGATCGAGAACGACATCGACGTGATGGAGGCGCAGGTTTTCGCGCCCCGGTCGCAGATCAGCGCCGAGCAGATCTACCTGATGAAACGGGAGGTCCTCGAGCTGCGCCGCGCGGTGATGCCGCTGGCGACGCCGGTCCAGCGCCTGGCCGAGGGCTACACGCGGCTGGTGCCGGACGAGGTCCGCTCCTACTTCCGCGACGTCGCCGACCACCTCACGACCGTGTCCGAGCGGGTGGCGGCGTTCGACGAACTGCTGTCCACGCTCGTCGACGCGACGGTCGCGAAGATTTCCCTGCAGCAGAACACCGATATGCGCAAGATCACGTCGTGGGCGGCGATCATCACCGTGCCGACGATGATCGCGGGCATCTACGGGATGAACTTCGACTACCTGCCCGAGCTGCACTGGAAGTTCGGGTACCCGCTGGTGATCACGGTGATCCTGGCGATCTGCCTGTTGCTGTACCGAATATTCCGGAAGAACGGCTGGCTCTAGGTCCCCTTTCGTTCCACCGGATTCCTTCGGAGAACCGTCATGTCCAGAATGCTGTCCAACCTGAAGTTCTGGGCGCTCGCGCTCAGCCTCGTGTGGATCTTCGTCATCACTTTCGTCATCGTCGCCGACCCGGGCTTCGCGCACGGGATGAAATGAGGCTTGTTCTGGTCAGGCCGCCGCGGCCCGCGCTGGGAGCTGCGCGTCGCTGCAGAAGCCATGCGGCGGCCGACGGCTGAACAAGCCTCACCGACGGCCCGGGCGTCGTACCCTGGGCGCATGCCGAAAGCGCTGGTCGTCTCCGACGAGGTCGACGAGCGGTTGTGGACCGACGCGGTCCGCGCCGTCTCCGTCGACCTCGTCATCGGCGCCGGCGACCTGCCCTACGACTACCTCGCGTTCCTGGCCAGCGCGCTCGACGCACCGTGCGTGTTCGTGCCGGGCAACCACGACCCGGACCTGAGCGGCTACACCCGCTACGGCGGGCTGTCCATGAAGGACGGTTTCCCGACGGTCTGGCCGGGCCCGGCGGGCGGCGTCAACGCCGACGGCCGGGTCGTCGACGTCGCCGGCCTCCGGTTCGCCGGGCTCGGCGGCTCGATCCGCTACAACGACGGGCCGAACCAGTGGACGCAGCGCCAGCAGGCCCGCCGGGCCCGCGGCCTGGTGCGGCGCGCCCGGTGGCGGCGGCGCCGGGACGGCAGGGACGTCGACGTCCTGCTGACGCACTCGCCGCCGCTGGACCTCGGCGACCGCGCGGACCCGCCGCACCGCGGGTTCGCGTGCCTGCACCGGACGATCGAGGTGCTGCGCCCGAAGTGGCTGCTGCACGGGCACATCCACCCCCACGGCGAGCCGGTGCCGGACCGGGTCGTCGGCTCGACGCGGATCCGCAACGTGGTGGGCCACCGGATCATGGAGATATCGTGAAAGAGACGGGGTTTCCCCGCGCCGACGCGGAGAACGACTTCCTCCGCGCGCGCCGGGGCCAGGTGCTCTCGCGGCTTTCGACGTGGCTGCGCCGCGAGCCCGACGACGTCAACATCATGCTGCCGTTCCACGAGGTGGTGGAGGCGCTCGGCTACCTCGGCGAGCACCGGATCGGCCTGCGGGTGATCAAACTGGACTCGATCGCAGGCACGGTCGACCGCAGCCGCGACTTCGACCGCCGGTTCCGCCCGACGTCGGCCCGGGTCCGCGAGCGCTGGGAGCGCCTGGCCCTGGCGGCCCGCCGCGGCGAGGAGATCCCCCCGATCGAGGTCTACCGCGTCGGCGAACTGCACTTCGTCATCGACGGCCACCACCGGGTCTCGGTCGCCCTCGCCCAGGGACTGTCCACAATAGAGGCATCGGTGACGGTGGTCCGCACCAAACTGGACCCAAGCGGGATCCGCCACCGCGGCGACCTGATCGTCAAGGACTACCGGCGGCTGTTCCTGGAGCGCGTTCCGCTGACCGGCCACGCGCGCGCGTCGGTGATCGTGACGGACCCGTGGGACTACGCGAAGCTGGGCGAGCACGTGGAGGCGTGGGGCTTCCGCCTGATGCAGGACGAAGGCAAGTTCTGCGACCGGGCGAGCGTGGCGCAGCGGTGGTTCGAGGAGGAGTTCGGGCCGGTGGTGGCGATGCTGCGCCAGGCGGGCCTGATCGGGGACCGCACGGACGCCGAGGCGTACATGTGGGTGGCGGCGGAACGCTACCGGCTGATCAGGACCCACCGCTGGGACGACGAAGTCATCGAGAAGCTGCGTTCCCGGCGGCCCTAGAAGCCCAGCCCCGGCGTCAACGCCAGTTCCCGCACGTCCTCCAGCGTCAACGTCGGCTCCGGGCGCTGCTTCGGCACCGAAACCCCGGTCCGCTCCAGCACCCCGCTGTTGTTCGACCAGAACTGCACCAGCACATCGGGTCCGGCCAGCGTCGCCTGGTTCTTCACCACCTCACCCGTGCGCACCGTCGACAGCCGCAACACGCCCTGGGGCGTCTGCTCCGTCCGGCACTGGATCTCGCCCGGTTCGCCGCACGGCGGCCCCATGGTGCCCGGCACGATCAGCACGTACACCGAACCCGAACCGCGCGCGTCCGTCACCCGGACCCCCATGTGGAACAACGCCTGCTGCGGTGCCTCCCCGATCGCGTCGGCGATCAGGTGGAACGGGTCCGGCGGCGGCGTCTCCCCCGGGATCGTCAAGCGGGTGATCGCCGCATCCGACGGCAGCAACCACCGGACCGCGCGGCCGACCACGCAGCTCAGGCGGTCGACCAGCGCCGAGCGTGACTCGCCCGGGGACGCCGGCGGGCACGGTGAGCTCGCCGTCGGATGACGGTTCGGGAGCACCACCACCGCCAGGCCCAGGGCCAGCACCACCACGGCCAGCGCCACCGCCCCCGTCAGCAGGTGACGCCGGCGCGCCAGGCGGGCCGCCGACAGGACCGCCTCCCCGGACAGGCCGATCGGCGGCTCGTCTTCCGTCACGTACGCCGTCAGCAAGGACCGGATCTCTTCCATCACCACTCCTCGGCGGTCGGCGCCGGCAGGGCCGCGCGCAGGGCTTCGACCCCGCGGGCCGTGTGGGACTTGACCGTTCCTTCGGCGACGCCGAGCAGCGCTGCCACTTCGCTCACCGGAAGGTCTTCGAGGAACCGCAGCACCACCATCGCGCGCTGCCGCGGCGTCAAGCCGGTCAGCGCGCGCTCCACGTCGAGCCGCAACGGCGTGTCCCGGCCCGGTGGCGACTCCGCTTCCGGCACCACCGCCGTCACGTACTCCCGCCCGGATTTCCGCCGTCCGGCCAGGAACAGGTTCAGCAGGATGCGGCGCGCGTACGCGTCGGCGGTGTCCGGGCGCACGCGCCGCCAGCGCCGGTACAGCTGGACGAACATCGCCTGCACCAGGTCCTCCGCGCCGTGCCAGTCGCCGCAGAGGGCGAACGCCACCCGCCGGAAACGCTGGACGCGCGCGGCGAAGTACTCGCTGAAATCGAGGTCTCTCGACGCCCCCACGCGGTCCTCCTTCGCCCGTCCTCAGTCTCTCTAGTGCGCGGAGGGACGGAAAGGTTCAACTGTCCCCCGTGCGAGCTACCCGCAGGTGTCCACCGCGAGGGGACGATTCCCGGTCGCCGGATCCCTAGCGTTCGTCGCAGCCGCGGGACATCGGCCGCGGAATCGGCGAAGGAGCAAACAATGAGGCTGGTCTGGCAACTGCTGGCCGTCGCGGCGGTCGCGTTCGCAGGCGGGCAAGTCGTCTCGGCGGTGCAGGGCAATCCGTGGCTGACGCTCGTCCTCGGCGCGGTGACCGCCGTGCTGACGGTGGTCGTCTACCGCTGGGTGGTGCGGCGGACCGAACAGCGGCCGGTCACCGAACTGAGCGGTCCGGGTGCCGGGCGCGCCGTCGCGCGCGGGGTGCTGGCCGGGGTCGTGCTGTTCGGGATCGTCATCGCGAACATCGCGCTCCTCGGGGACTACGAGGTCCGCGGCTGGGGCTCGGTGCCGGGCACGGTGGGCTTGGTCGGCTTCATGGCCGCCGCCGCGGTGACGGAGGAACTGCTGTTCCGCGGTGTGCTGTTCCGGATCGTCGAAGAACGCACCGGCACCGGGATCGCGCTGGTGCTGACCGGGGTGCTGTTCGGCCTGTCGCACCTGTTCAACCCGCACGCCAGCCTCTGGGGTGCGCTCGCCATCGGAATCGAGGCCGGCGGCCTGCTGACCGCCGCGTACGTCGCGACGCGCCGGCTGTGGGTCCCGATCGGCGTGCACTTCGGCTGGAACTTCGCCGCGGCCGGGCTCTTCGGCACGGAGGTGTCGGGGAACGGCACCCCGCAGGGCCTGCTGGACGCCGTGACGTCGGGCCCGGCGGTCATCACCGGCGGCAGCTTCGGGCCGGAGGGCAGCCTGTACGCGGTGCTGTTCTGCCTCCTGGGGACGACGGCGTTCCTGTGGCTGGCCCACCGCCGCGGCCGCCTGGTGCCCCGCCGCGGGCGCGCCGGGCGGGTCGACAGCGTCACTACACTCGCCCGGTGATCGATCACCGGCCGCTCCTGGCGCGCTGGCGCCGGCTGGACGTCGTGGTCCGGGATCTCCCGCTGGGGCTGCTGTTCCTGGTGGCGTCGTTCGTGCCGGCGCTGCAGAACCACGGGACCGAACTCGGCGGTGTGCCGGCGCGGCCCTTCGACGCGGCGGCCGCCGGGGTGCTGCTGCTGGAAACCCTGCCGCTCGCCGGGCGGCGGCGGTGGCCGGCGTTGTGCCTCGCCCTGGTGTCGCTCGGCTTCGCCGCCGACCAGATCCGCGGCTACCACTCGGTCGGGGGCACCGTGCTGGCGATCGCGCTGGTGAGCGCGGGCGCCCACGTGGCCCGGCGCCGGCGCACCACCGCACTGCTGTTTTCCGCGGCCTACGCGGTCCTGGCGGTCGTCCTCTTCCGGCTCGGTTTCGAGCCGGTGACCGAATTCGTGACGTTCTACCTGCTGCTGGTGTTCGCGTGGGGCATCGGCGCGTGGCTGCGCCTGACGCGGATGGCCGAAGCCGGCCGCCGCCGGCGCGTCGCCGAAGACACCCTCACCGCCGAACGCACCCGCATCGCCCGCGAACTCCACGACGTCGTCACCCACCACGTGACGGCGATGGTCGTGCAGGCCGAAGCCGCCCGGTACCTCACCGCCGCGCCCGAGCGCCTGGAGACGACGCTGACCGCGATCACCGGCACCGGCCGCCGGGCCATCGCCGACCTGCGGCACCTGCTGGACCTGCTCAACCCCGGCCACGACCCCGAAGCCGCGCCGCCGCCGGGCGGGCTGCGGCCGCTCGTCGAGCACGCGCGCCAGGCCGGGCAGCCGGTCGAATTCACCGAGGAGGGCACGCCGGCGGAGTCGGCGGGCAGCGCCGACCTGGTGGCCTACCGGGTCGTGCAGGAAGCACTGACGAACGCGCTCAAGCACGCACACGGCAGCCGCACCGCCGTCCGGGTGCGCCACGGGGAACGGGAGATCGAGGTGGAGATCAGCACGGCCGGGTCCGGCTCGCGGAGCGGGTCACCCGGCGGGAGCGGCCGCGGCCTCACCGGTCTCCGCGAACGGGTCGGCGTGCTGGGCGGGGACTTCAGCGCGGACGCCCACGACGGCGCCGGCTTCGTCGTGCGGGCCCGGATCCCCACCGGGAGCCGGTCGTGACCGCGCCGATCCGGGTCCTCGTCTGCGACGACCAGATGCTGATCCGCACCGGGCTGGTGACGATCATCGGCGCACAGCCGGACTTCGAGGTGGCCGGCGAGTGCGGGGACGGGCGCGCCGCGGTCGACCTCGCCGGCCGGGTGCACCCCGACGTCGTGGTGATGGACGTGCGGATGCCGGTGCTCGACGGTATCGAGGCCACCCGCCTGCTGGCCGGGGCCGGCGTGCCGCACCCGGTCAAGGTGCTGGTGCTGACGACGTTCAACCTGGACGAGTACGTCTACGAGGCCCTGCGTGCGGGCGCGAGCGGGTTCCTGCTCAAGGACGCGCCGCCGGACCGGCTGCTGCACGGGATCCGGACCGTGGCCACCGGCGCGGCGCTGCTGGACCCGGACGTGACGCGCCAGCTGGTGGGCCGGCACGCCGCCCGGATCCGGCCCACCCCGGGCGGCGTGCCCGACGTCCCGCTGACACCCCGCGAGCTCGAGGTCCTCCGCCTCATCGCGGACGGCCTGTCCAACAGCGAAATCGCGGCGAGGCTCGTGATCAGCCAGGAGACCGTGAAGACGTTCGTGTCGCGCATCCTCACCAAGCTGCAGCTGCGCGACCGCGTCCAGGCCGTCGTCTACGCCTACCGCCACGGCCTGGTGACGTGAAACGGGCCTCCCCGAGAGGAGGAGGCCCGTTTCACGTCAGGGGAACTACATGTGCACGGCGCCCGGCGCCGCTTCGCCCTTCGGGACGCCCGGGCGCAGCAGCAAGCCGCTGAGCACCGCGCCCGCCACGAAGATGACCGCGGCCCAGGTGAACGCCGTCGTGTAGCTCTCGATCGCGGCCTCGGCCGCCAGCTGCGGCGTCGGGACCTTGCCCACGAGGTAGGCCGTCGCCGCGTTGCCGGCGAGCGTCGACAGCAACGCCGTGCCGATCGAGCCGCCGACCTGCTGCATCGTGTTCACCGCCGCGGACGCGACGCCCGCGTCGTGCGCCTCGACGCCGAAGGTCGCGACGCTCATCGCCGGCGCCATCGCCAGCCCGATGCCGAAGCCCATCACCAGCAGCGGGCCCAGCACGCCGGAGGCGTAGGTGCTGTCGAGGCCGATCCCGCTCAGCCAGAACAGGCCGGCGGCGGCGATCGCCATGCCGGTCGGCACCAGCGGCTTCGGGCCGACCCGCGGCAGCAGCACCGCCGTCGCCGTCGTGGCGGACAGCATCAGCGTCGCCACCATCGGCAGGAACCCGACGCCGCTCTGGATCGGCGTGAACTGCAGGTTCTGCTGCACGTAGAACGTCAGGAACAGGAAGATCGCGAACATCCCGATGGCGAGCAGGAACATCGCCAGGTACGAGCCGCCGCGGTCCCGGTCGAGCAGCACGCGCAGCGGCAGCAGCGGGTGTTCGACGCGCTGCTGCAGCCACACGAACACGCCGAGCAGCACCACACCGCCGGCGAGGAAGCCCCACACCGAGACCGCCGACCACGAGTCCGACTCGGCGTTGGCGAAGCCGTAGACCAGCGCGAACAGGCCGGCCGACGCCGTCACCGTGCCCGGCAGGTCGAGCTTCGGCCGCGGGCCCGCGTCCTTCTGGTTGCTCAGCAGGACCGAGCTGCCGACGAAGGCGATCACCGCGAAGATGATGTTGACGAACATGCACCAGCGCCAGTCGAGGTACTCGGTGAGCACGCCGCCGAGCAGCAGCCCGACCGCCGCGCCGCCACCGCCGATGGCACCGAACACGCCGAACGCGCGGCCGCGTTCCTTCGGGTCGGTGAACGTCGTGGTCAGCAGCGAAAGCGTGGCGGGCGCGAGCAGCGCGCCGAACACACCCTGTGCCGCCCGGGCCACCAGGAGCATCTCGATGTTGGTCGCGAAGCCGCCGAGCGCGGACACCGCGGCGAAGCCGGCCAGGCCGACGAGGAGGGTGTTCTTGCGGCCGAAGAGGTCCGCGAGCCGGCCGCCGAGCAGCAGCAGGCTGCCGAAGGCGAGCGCGTACGCCGTGACGACCCACTGCCGGGCGTCGTTGGAGAAGCCCAGGTCGACCTGGGCCGAGGGCAGCGCGATGTTCACGACGGTCGCGTCCAGCACGACCATCAGCTGCGCGATGCCGATCATCACCAGGATCAGCCAGCGTCTGGCGTGGTGGGGGTTCTCGGCGGCGCGCGTGTCCCCCGACGGCGCGACGGCGAGCGTGGACTCGGGCATGGAGTGTCCTCACAGAAAGTGATCAGAAGACTATGTGGAGTAGGTATCTCCCCTTACGCGGTCCAAGGTACACAAGAACCGGAGAGGACGCCTCTACTTCTCGGGTTAGACTGGAGGCATGGCACGGGACGCTGGTCCCGCCGCACCGGCGCGGCCGCTGCGGCGTGACGCTGAACTCAACCGCCGTCGCATCCTCGCGTCGGCCCGCGAGGTGTTCGGCCGGCGCGGGCTCGACGCCACGCTGGACGACATCGCCCACCACGCCGGCCTCGGCGTCGGCACGGTGTACCGCCGCTTCCCCAGCAAGGAACACCTGGTCGAAGCGATGTTCGCCGAGCGGATGGAGGAAATCAGCACGCTCGCCGAAGAGGCACTGAAGGCCGAGGACGCGTGGCAGGCGTTCGTCGACTTCACCTGGAAGTCGATCGAGCTTCACTCGGGCGACCGCGGGCTGCGCGAGATCATGCTGTCGAACAAGTTCGGCCACGAGCACGTGGCCGAGGAGAAAGCCCGCTTGGTGCCGTTGATCACACGGCTCGTCGAGCGGGCCCAGGAGGCGGGCGGCCTGCGCGCCGACTTCTCCCCGACGGACACCCCGCTGCTGCACATGATGATCGGCTCGGTGATCGAGTTCACCTCCGCGGTGGAGCCGGACCTGTGGCGCCGCTGCCTGGCGATGCTCCTGGACGGCCTGCGCGCGCAACCCGGCAAGCCGTCGAAGCTGCCGAGGCCGCCGCTGGGAGTGGACGAGGTCGACGAAGCGATGTCCTGCTGGCGCCCCTGACGCAGAAAGCGCCGCCTTCGGTCACACCCCCGTGCGGACAGCAGTGCGCCGGTGATCTCCTCGGATCACCGGCGCAGCGAACGATCTTCCGCGAAACACTTCACTCCGACGGGATGACCGCCCACAGGATCAGGTAGGCCACGAACTGCGGCCCGGGCAGCAGGCAGGACAGCACGGCCAGCAGCCGCACGGTGCCGGGCTTCATGCCGTACCGCTGGGCCAGGCCGGCGCAGACGCCGCCGATCATGCGGCCGTGGCGCGGACGGGACAGCCGTCGTGTGACCGGTGCGCTCATCGTCTTTCCCTTTCCTCGAACTTCCGATAGCTCCACTTCACCACCGGAGTACCCGCTTCCGCATCGCTCGCGGGAAGGATCGCTCCCTTAGGGGACAGCAAAGCCGAAAATCGTTCAGGACTTCGGTGAAACCCCCGTGCGTCCTCCGAAATCCGCCTGAACTGCGGGTTCATTCGCGGCGATCCGGAGAATATTGAGAGATGTCCCCGTCAGGGCTGGTTTTTCCGCGCGATGTGGTGATACTTGCACCCCGTGTACCCGCGTCCGAAAAGCTTGGCCGTCGCGATGCTCTGCGCCCTGCTCGCGGGTGGCTGCGCCGCTCCACAGGCCGCGCCCGACCCGAATTCCGGGCCCTCGCCGCTGACCGCCGCCGGCGCGCTCGGCGACTTCGGCAACGTCGACTACTGCAGCCTGCTCGACGTGCCCGCGGTGGCGCCCGGCGCCGTCGCCGTCCCGACGTTCGAAAACTGCCACGCCCAGGCCGGGCCGCGGACGATCCTCGTCGGGCCGCTGGCCTTCGACTCCGACCCGAACATCAAGCCCTACGCCTACCCCGGGCCGGTGCCCGACGGCGTCGCGATCCAGCAGTCGATGTTCAACGACCGCAGCGCGTGCACCCGCGCGATCACCTTCGCCGACGGCAACCGGCTGGACCTGTCGGTCACCGACGACGGCTCCGACCAGGACGGACGCTGCGGCGTCGCGGACGCCGCCGTCGGTTCGGCGCTGGCCGCGATCACCGCGGGCAAGGTCGGGCGGCTGACCTTCCCGGACCGCTCGTGGGGCCGCGTGGCGCCCTGCGCCCTGCTCGACGACCACGACCTCGACGCGGCCGCCGGCCCCGCCAGCCAGACCGCGACCGGCCTGTCCGGGCACAGCTGCATCCGCGGCAAGGTGAGCCTGAAGCTGACGGTGGAGACGACGGAGCCGGGCGGCCCGGCCGAACAGCTCGGCGGCCGCGACGCCCGCGTCCGGGCGGCCGGCGCGTTCTGCCTGGTCGACACCACCCAGCCGGCCCCGGGCCTGCCGGGCCGCCGCGAACTGGCGGAGATCAGCGTGGTCGAGACGGCGGGCACGGCGGGCGACGGCACGTGCGCCCTGGCCCGCACCGCGGCGGCGTCGATCCTCCCCCGCCTCCCCACGCCCTGACGGGTCGTGAGTGGTGAGGCGAGTTAGAACTCGCCTCACCGCCGTCGCCCTCCGGGCGGGCGCGGCGGCGGTCGAGCTGCGC